>NZ_CP128474.1:1348136-2022204 GCF_030369635.1 Microbacterium arborescens
GCCTGGTAGATGGCGTTGATCGGGCCGAGACCCATCGAGACCGTCGGGAACTGCCAGTAGTCGGGCATCAGGCGCGGGTGCGGGTACGACGGGATGCCGTCGGGCGCCTTCGACGCCTCCTGACGGAAACCGTCCAGCTGGCTCTCGCTCAGACGCCCCTCGAGGTACGAGCGGGCGTAGATGCCGGGCGACGCGTGGCCCTGGATGAAGATCTGGTCGCCGCCGGACGGGTGGTCGGGGCCGCGGAAGAAGTGGTTGAAGCCGACTTCGTAGAGCGAAGCCGACGACGCGTAGGTGGAGATGTGACCGCCCACGCCGATGCCGGGGCGCTGCGCGCGGTGCACGGTGACGGCGGCGTTCCAGCGGATCCAGCGACGGTAGCGGCGCTCGAGCTCTTCGTCGCCGGGGAACTCCGGCTCGTTCTCGGGTGCGATGGTGTTGATGTAGTCGGTCACCGGCACCTGCGGGACGTTCAGCTGCAGCTCGTGCGAGGCCTGCAGCAGGCTCAGCATGATCTCGCGACCGCGACCCGAGCCCTTCGCGTCAACCAGCTGGCGCAGCGACTCCTGCCATTCACCGGTCTCTTCCGGGTCGCTGTCCAGGGCGTCCTGGGAGTAGGGGTCTTGATCGTTGACAGTCACGGGCGACCTTTCTCGTATGGCAGATCGTGCCAGGTAATCACCACGGGCAGGGCGCGGGCGTTGTCGGGCGCGCACAAGCACCGCACGACAGCCTACCCACGCTCGGAGGGGTCGGCGCTCTCGTACACTGAGAGCAGGGGCCTATAGCTCAGTTGGTTAGAGCACCTCGTTTACACCGAGGGAGTCGGGAGTTCGAGTCTCTCTGGGCCCACATGAAAGCCACCCCCGCAGATCAGCTGCTGCTGCTGGACATCGCCCGTCTCGACGCGCAGGCCCGCGGAGCGGAGGCCGCGAAGCGCAATCCGGCTCAGGCCGCGCGAGTGAACGAACTGCTTGCGCGCCGTCATGAGCTCTCCATCGAGCTGACCGGCCTGCTCGGGAAGCGCGACGACATCGAGGCGGAGCTCAAGCGCATCGCCTCGGACGTGACTGTCGTCGATGCCCGCTCGGCTCGCGATGTCGAACGCCTCGCGGCCACGTCGAACCCCAAAGACGCGCAAGGACTCGAGCACGAGATCGCTTCGCTCGCTCGCCGGAAGAGCGAGCTCGAGGATGCTCAGCTCGAAGCCATGGAGCGACTCGAAGCCGCCGAAGCCGCGGTGGCGGCGCAGCAGGCGCTCATCGCGGAGGTCAACGACGAGGGCGGTCGATTGAGCGCCGAGGGCAAGGCCGCCGTCGCAGAGGCGCAGGCACGCCTCGACGCCGCGACGCGTGACCGCGCCGCCATCGCGGCGAGGGTGCCGGGCGATCTGCTGGCACGCTACGAGTCCCTCGCCGAGCGCACACCGGGTGCCGGTCTGCTGCAGCGACGCACCTGCGGCGGATGTCACATGGAACTCTCCGGAACCGACCTGAAGGCCATCGCGCAGGCTGCTGACGACGAGGTCGTCACGTGCCCCGAGTGCGGCTGCATCCTCGTCCGCACCGACGAATCCGGTCTGTGATCCGTCGATGACGACCCCGCGCGTCCGCTGGCGCGCGGTCGGGCGCCGCGGTGACGGCGACCTCGACGTCGCGTCGGTGGATGCCGCGGGCGCGGTGATCGAGCGTCATCGTGTCGCGGCTCGAGAGCTGGCGGGCGAGGTCGCAGCAGATCCCGATGCGCGGTGGATCTGGTCCGACACGACGGCCTGGTATCACGGCATCCTCGCCGCCGGCGTTCGGGTGGCGCGGTGCCACGATCTGCGCCTGTGCCATGCGATCCTGCGCGACAGCTCGCTCGTCGCCGATCCCGCCGAACTCCGTGCCGCCGCCGTCTGGGATGCCTCGCCGGAAGACCCGACATCCGATCGTGACGTCCTGTTCGCACTCGAACCCGCAGCCGACGCGCTCCCGCACGATCTCGACGCGACGCTGGCGGAGTTCTCGCGGCAGACGCGCGCGATGGCGAGCGCGATCGACCCCGGACGCCTGCGTCTGCTGACGGCTGCCGAGTCCGCCGGAGCGCTCGTCGCGGTCGAGCTGCACGTCGCGGGCGTCCCCTGGAGTCGCGAGGTGCACGACGCGATCCTCGCTGATGCGCTCGGGCCACGGCCGCGCCCGGGGGAGCTGCCGAGCCGCGTGCGCGACCTGGCCGACCGGGTGCGTGCGGCTCTCGATGACCCGACGGCGAGTCTCGACTCGCAACCGCGTCTGCTGCGTTCGCTGCACCGGGTCGGCGTGCTCGTGGAGTCGACGAGCAAGTGGGAGCTCCAGCGTCATGAGCATCCCGTGATCGAGCCGCTCCTGGCGTACAAGCGTGCCACGCGCCTGCTCAGCGCCAACGGCTGGGCATGGATGGACGAGTGGATCCCGAACGACCGGTTCCGTCCGGTCTACGTCCCCGGTGGCGTGGTCACGGGCCGATGGGCGTCGTCGGGCGGGGGAGCGCTTCAGCTGCCGCGGATGCTGCGGCCGGCGGTGCGGGCCGACCCGGGATGGCAGCTGGTGATCGCCGACGTCGCTCAGCTCGAGCCCCGCATCCTCGCCGCGATGTCCGCCGACCTGGCGCTCGCGGAAGCCGCGCGCGGGCGCGACCTGTACGAGGGCATCGTGGCCCGCGGTACCGTCCCATCGCGTCAGGAGGCGAAGATGGCGCTCCTCGGCGCGATGTACGGAGCCACCACCGGTGACAGCGGGCGCCTGGTCCCGTCGCTGCGCCGTGCCTACCCCCGCGCGATGGCCCTCGTCGACGACGCGGCGCGGGTGGGCGAGGAGGGCGGCTCGGTGCGCACCCTGCTCGGCCGCACGAGTCCGGCACCCTCGGCGGCATGGCGGGATCTCCACGCGGATGCCGCTGAGCCCGAGGCCTCCGATGCCATCAAGACGCTCGCGCGATCACGGGCGCGCGAGCGCGGCCGCTTCACGCGGAACTTCGTCGTCCAGGGGACGGCGGCCGAGTGGGCGCTCGCCTGGCTGGCCGACCTCCGGCAACGGCTCGCGGTGTTTCCGAGCGTCGGTGGTCACCCCGTGACGGCGCGGGCGCACCTCGCGTTCTTCCTCCATGACGAGATCATCGTGCATGCCCCGGCCGAGCACGCCGAGGCGGCCGCGGCGGCCGTTCGCGAGGCGGCGGATGCGGCCGGCCGGCTGCTGTTCGGCTCATTCCCGCTCGACTTCCTGCTCGACGTGCGTATCGCGGTGTCGGCCGACAAGGACTGAGCCGGGGCTCAGGCGCATGCGGCGCCGGGCTCGAGTTGCGCGACGTCTCGCAACAGGGGTGTATGGATCACGCGAGGGGCGATCTCGGCGTCGTCGGGCGCGATGAAGCGGAACCGCAGGGACTGAGCGTCGCCGGGCGCGAGCGTCGACCGGGCGACGCTCGTCGGCACGCCGGCGTCGACGACCTGACGTGAGGGCACCGCCGCGGTTCCGTCGTCGACTGATCCGAAGAACCAGCCGGGAGGTGCGGCCACCCCGACGTCGGTGACGATGTCGCCGGGGCTGGCGGGGTTGTACATCCCCGTCATCGAACCGGGATACCCCCGCGCCTCGGGCGGCGCGTTGTTGTGCAGGCGTACCTCCACGACCACCTCGGCACGCCCGTCGGGACGGCACCCCGACGACACGACGCCGACGGCCATGTCCAGGTAGGAGTCGAGCTTGGTCGTCGTCGCGTCGTTGAGGAGCACCGAGAACACGTCGCCGGTGCCGGTGAGCTGTCGCGCCCGCATCCCCGACAGCGGCCCCTCGCGGAGATGACGCTGCTCGTCTTCGTGGGCGCTCCACACGCTCACGCGCCCGTCTGCGACGGCGTCGCCGATCGCGCCGAGAATCGATGCCACATCGACGTCACCGGAAAGCAGCCGCGTGACGACGGCGGACACGACCTCCCGCTGCAGGGCGGTCTGCTCGTCCGTGGAGGAGTGCAGGTACGGGTCGACCAGGACTGCCTGGACGAAGCCGGCCGCATCGACGGTCGCGCCACCGGACAGGTGGACGGGACCCGTGGCGGTCAGCAGCGAGCGCAGCACCACGGGATCGACCGCGACGACCGCGTCGGGCTCGCTGCCCGTGCTGCTCTGCCACCAGGTGCGCATGAGCCGAGCCGAGAGCTCGAAGTCGGGTGTCATCGTCGCATTCTGGACGTAGGTTCCCACCACGTCGCCGTACAGCTCTGACACGGAGGCGGGCAGCTCGATCACGGGAACACGACGGGGCGCGAAGTTCGACGAGTCCGTGTGCTCACGCACCTCGAGCCGGCCCTCACGGGCTTCGAGGAGAAGGAACGTGCCGGTCAGTCCGCCGCCCGCGCGGAGCTCCGCGGAGTTCTGCACCGAGACCAGCACTTCGCGGGTGCCGTCGACGCCGAGCATCGACGGCACCCACCGTGATGCTCCGGCGGCCGCGGAGATCGAGTCCGCGGCCGGTCGGAGCACCGTCTGGAGCGTGCTCAGCCCGTCGCGAATCGGTGGCAGGAGAGCCGATTCGTCGATCCCATCGAGATCGGCGGCCGTCGCGCGAAGCGTCGTCGCTGCGCGTCCGAGCGCCGGCGATGCGTCGCGGAGCACTCCCGCGAGTGCGCCGATGTCGCCCCCGGCGATCGTCTCGCCGAGCCCGGGGGTCGCGAGCACATCGTCCAGCGCCGGAACCGCGGTGGCTGCCCCCGCCGCGGCGGCGTGGACAGCCTGGAAGTTCGTCCCCACACCCGGCAGGGACGACGCGAGCCCCCAGACCGGGTCTCCGGTGAGCTGCTCCGCACGTGCCGCGTGCTCGCCGATGTCGGAGAGGGCCACCTGAACGGCATCCACGTCGCGCTGCTGCAGTGCCGCGCGAAGCCCGGTCGCCGCCGCCTGTACCTCGCGGAGCTCGCCCGCGGCGAGCACGCCTCGCACGCCGATCCACCCCGCCGCCGCCAGCCCGATTGCGGCCGCCACGATGACGACACGGGTGCGCCTGCGGCGGCGAAGGCGCCGTTCCAGCGCCGTCGCAGCCATCTCAGGCGCGCCGGTGGCGACGGCGCTGCAGCACGAGCAGCGCCCCGGCGACGAAGGCGCCCACGGCGGCGACCGCGAGCGCGATCGGTCCGCTCGCGCTGCCGCCCGTGGCAGGCAGCGCTGCGACCGCTGCATCGCGCACGCCGTTCGGCGACGTCGCGCAATCGGGCGTGGAAGCCGGATAAGCGACGGGAACGGCGAGATCGGGGTTCACCCGCAGGGTCGCGGCGATGTCGCCACGAGTCCAGGCGAAGCCGGCATCCGTCGCCGTCCACGTACCGTCGCGGAACTCCCAGCCGGGCCAGCCGGTGCCCCGGCCTTCGTCGTCGACGCTCGCCCCCGGCCACAGCATGCGGCCGCTCAGGCGGTAGTCCTGAAGCGAGCCGAGCGGCACGCTGGTGGTGTTCACGCCGTCGTCGAGAATCAACGACACCGGTGCCGTGGCCTCTTCGACCGTCCCTCCCGTGAGGACCACGTCGAATGAGATCCACGGTGCGTCGGATTCGCAGTCGGTCGTGACCATGGACCCCGCGAGCGTCGCCCCGCTCGGATCATCCGGAGCGTACGTCGTGGCATCCGTCGACGACACAGTCGGCAGCAGGCTCAGCGAACCGAGCAGCACGACAGAAATGACAGAACTATGCATAGCGCCCTCCCCAATGGGCTGCGAGGCCATCTCCCCAGATGGCTTCTGTGAGCACACAGTAGCACCACGGGGCCCGTGCGGCGAGCCGCGGTTCGGGGGAGCGTCCACCCCGCCGGTAGACTCCAGGTGCGAATGGGTCGGCTGGACGGTCGCGTGGCGGGAAACCGCACCGAGGAACGTCCGGGCTCCACAGGACAGGACGGTGGGTAACACCCACCCGGAGTGATCCGCGAGACAGTGCCACAGAAAGCAGACCGCCGGCGTTCGCGTCGGTAAGGGTGAAAGGGTGGTGTAAGAGACCACCGGGGTCGTGGTGACACGACCCGCACGGTAAACCTCGTCCGGAGCAAGGTCAGACAGGGGATGCAGACGCGGTCCGCCGAGTCCCCGGGTAGACCGCTGGAGCGGCACGGCAACGTGTCGCCGAGAGAGATGGCCGTCCACGGGGCTCACGCCCCCGGACAGAACCCGGCGTACAGGCCGGCCCATTCGCCCCCGACCGCCCCTGCGCAGCCGTCGCGGCGCGGGCCTCGCTCGTGGCAGGTGTCGCTCCCGGCGCCGGGACGCATTCCCCAAACGTGAGCCCCGGTGCCGGGAGCGACCTCTCACCGTCGCAGGCAGTCATGTCGCCCCGGAAGGGGCTATCGTGCACGGCACGCACCACGTACCTTCATTGCGTTCAACCGACCGCGGAGGCGCGGGTCGCGCGTCGAGTCTTCAGGCGCTACGAGCCGGTGCTCGCGGTCGTCATCCCCGAGATCCTCTGATCGTCGTCGCCCGGTTCGGCTTGCTGAAGGTCAGCGACCCACGACCGGACCACGAGGATCACGCGGAGGATGAGCAGCGATGCCGCCGCTCCTGTCACACCGTCGATGGCCGTGACCCAAGGCAGAGCACCCCATGCCGCGACGATGCCGGCAACAGTGATCACGGCGACCATGCCGGTGAGCAACCACGCTCTGCGTGCCGGGTCGGCACGTTCACTGGTCGGCGCGGGGCGGCGCGTGCGCGACGGCGGCGGCTGACGGGGGCTCCGCAGGTGCACGACGGATCCCGTCAGCGTGAAGACGGCGATCGTGAGCAGCGCGGCGCCGATGATCTCGCTCGGGCGGTGGTTTCCGATCACGATGATCGCCGAGGTGGCCAGCGCCATCCAGACCCCGAGCACGGGGGCGACCCACCGCTTCCAGGCCCGCGGCACCACGATGAGCAAGGCGGCAGCTACGGCGAGGACGACAACAGCGTGGCCGCTCGGATAGCTGACTGCGTCGTCACGCGAATCGACCAGCAGGGGACGTCCGAAGACCGACTTGAACCCTTCAGATCCCAGCACCGCTCCGGGGGTCGCGACGACAACCCAGAGGGCTGTCCGCCCGTGTCGTCTCGCTGCCGCGATGACGACGGCCAGGAGGGTCCCCACCACGATCGTGGCGCGGTCGTAGGAGAGCGGCGGAAGATCATTCTGGCGGAGCCAGTAGCCGACAGTGTCGAAGACCTCGTACTTCCATGCCCACCCGTTCTCCAATGACTGCCCGGCAGCCGTGAGGTTGAAAAAGAGGTACAGGACGAAGAAGAGGGCCACCGCGATGAGGCCCGTCATGATCATCCGTGCCCGCACCGAGAAGCGAGGGCGAGGTTCATGCATCCTGCCAGCCTAGGCGGCACTCGCCGGTTCGCCGTGGAGCACGTCGACCGCCGCTCCGCCCACATAGGGCGCAGTTCCGCGCGTCAGGCGCGGCTTCGAGTGCGCCTGGCACGCGAAACTGCGCCCGAGACCGACGCCGCAGCCACCCGCGTCAGTGGGCGGTCGTGCCGGCGAGGTCTTCCGTGGTCTCGTCGAGGACGCCGGGCCGTTCGCCCGCGAGAGCGAGGGCCGCCGCGCCGATGATGCCGGCGTTGTTGCGGTGGACGGCGGGGACGATGGGCGTCTTCAGATCGAGCAGCGGCAGGAACTTGTCGGCGTGCTTCGACACGCCGCCCCCGACGACGAACAGGTCGGGGGAGAAGAGGAACTCGATGTGGCTGTAGTACCACTGCAGCCGTTCGGCCCATTCGGGCCAGTCGAGCTCATCGCGTTCCATCGCGGAGTACGCGGCCCACGCCTCGGCGTCCTTGCCGTGCTTGGCGCGCTGCACGTGGCCGAGCTCGGAGTTGGGGATCAGCACGCCGTTGTAGATCATCGCCGACCCGATACCGGTGCCGAGGGTCGTGAGGATGACGAGCCCGTCCTGGCCGCGTGCGGCGCCGTAACGCAGCTCGGCGACCCCGGCGACATCCGCGTCGTTGGCGAAGTGGATCTGACGACCGAGCCCCTGCTCGAAGAAGGTCTCGGCCTCGAAGTCGATCCAGGTGTCGGCGACGTTGGCCGCGGAGAGGGTGCGGCCGTTCTTCACGATCGCGGGGAATGCCACGCCGAGCGGGACGTCGCCTGCAGCGGTGACCTCGAGGCGGTCGAGGACCACCTTCACGGCACCGAGGACGTCTTCGGGCTCGGCGCCCTTAGGGGTCGCGACCTTGATGCGGTCGGTCAGGAGGTCGCCGGTCGACAGATCGACCACCGCTCCCTTGATCCCGGTTCCACCGATGTCCACCCCGACGGCCCGCGTCGCACTCGCACTCATGCGGCTCAGCCTATCGAGCGCGAGCGGGGCCGATTAGGCTCGGATCGAGCGCCACCGTAGGCGCAGTCTGGAGCGACCATGCCCGAGAGCGACGGCGAGTACTGGTACAACCTCACGACACACGAGGTCGAGCGCGGCAAGCAGTCGCCGGGCGCCGATCGCGCGGGTCCCTTCGCCTCTGCCGAGGAGGCCTCCCGCGCGCCGCAGATCATGGCGCAGCGGTCCCAGGCGTGGCGAGAGGACGAGGCGCAGGACGACGACTGGGGCACGCCGCCGTCGGAGGGCGCTCGCCGCCAGTAGTCTGGGATCCGACCCTGTCTCGGAGAGGACGCGATGGACAAGCAGCGGGACTTCGTACTGCGAACGATCGAGGAGCGCGGCGTCAAGTTCGTGCGGCTCTGGTTCACCGACGTGATCGGCACCCTCAAGTCGGTGGCGATCGCCCCGGCCGAGGTCGAGGGGGCCTTCGCCGAGGGGCTCGGCTTCGATGGTTCGGCGATCGAAGGGCTGACGCGCAGCTACGAGTCCGATCTGCTCGCGCACCCCGACCCGACGACCTTCCAGCTGCTGCCCTGGCGGGGTGAGATCGACCCGACGGCTCGGATGTTCTGCGACATCACCACGCCCGACGGCCAGCCCGCCGTCGCCGATCCTCGCAACGTCCTGAAGCGCACCCTCGCGAAGGCGGCCGACTCCGGGTTCACGTTCTACACGCACCCCGAGATCGAGTTCTACCTGCTGAAGTCGTCGTCGTACGGACCCGACGGTCCCGAGCCGGTCGACTCCGCCGGGTACTTCGACAACGTTCCCGGCGGCACGGCCCACGACTTCCGGCGCCGCTCGGTGCGGATGCTGGAAGACCTCGGCATCTCGGTCGAGTACAGCCACCACGAGGGCGGCCCCGGCCAGAACGAGATCGACCTGCGTTACGCGGACGCCCTCGCGACGGCCGACAACATCATGACCTTCCGCACCGTCATCAAGGAGGTGGCGATCGAGCAGGGCGTGTACGCGACCTTCATGCCGAAGCCCCTCAGCGGGCACCCCGGCAGCGGCATGCACACCCACATGTCGCTGTTCGAGGGCGACGTCAACGCGTTCTACGAAGAGGGCGCGCAATACCAGCTCTCGCAGACCGGCCGGCAGTTCATCGCGGGACTTCTGCGCCACGCCAACGAGATCTCGGCGGTCACCAACCAGTTCGTCAACTCGTACAAGCGGCTGTGGGGCGGCGACGAAGCGCCGAGCTTCATCACCTGGGGCCACAACAACCGCTCGGCGCTCGTGCGCGTGCCGATGTACAAGCCCAACAAGAGCCAGTCGTCGCGCGTCGAGTACCGTGCCCTCGACTCGGCTGCCAACCCCTACCTCGCGTACGCGCTGCTGCTCGCCGCGGGTCTCAAGGGCATCGAAGAGGGCTACGAGCTTCCCGCCGAGGCCGAGGACAACGTGTGGTCGCTGACCGACTCCGAGCGGCGCGCCCTCGGTTACGCGCCCTTGCCCGCAAGCCTCGACCACGCTCTCGAGTACATGGAGGAGTCGGAGCTCGTCGCCGAGACGCTCGGCGAGCAGGTGTTCAACTACGTGCTGCTCAACAAGCGTCGCGAATGGCAGAACTACCGTGCCCAGGTGACGCCGTTCGAGCTCAAGAGCAATCTGGAGATGCTCTGAGGCCATGACCCGGTCACCTCGTTCGACCGGACTGACGGGGCTGGCCCGGGCGGGTTTCGACGATCTCGGACGGGCCGACGCCGACCTGGCGGAGCTCGCCGAGCTGACGAGCGTCGATCGCGACGAGCTCGTGGCGTCGGCCGAGGCCGCGGCGGATCCCGACGCAGCTGTCTCCGCCCTCCTGCGCATCGCTCGTCGAGACGCATCGGTCGTCACCGACGCGTTGCGACGCCGCCCCGCAGCGGTCTGGTCGGTGCTGGGTGCGTCGCAGGGGCTGGCGGACTTCTACCTGCGACATCCCGAAGAGCTCGCCGACCTTGCGTCCGACGGCGACGGTCTTCCGACGCGCGACGAGCTGACGGCGCAGATGCTCGAGTCCGTCGGCGCTGACGACGGCTTCGCGGCTTCCTCGGGCGACGATGCGTGGGTCGCGCTACGGGTGCGGTATCGGCGGATGCTGGCGCGGATCGCGCGGTTCGATCTTGCGGCATCCGATCCGACGATCATCTTGCACGCGGTGGCCGCGGCCCTGGCGGATGCCGCGGGGGCGGCGCTGGAGGCGTCGCTCGCCGTCGCGCGCAGCAGACTCGTCGCGGGCGTCCCCGGAGCGGGGCGCTTCGATCGCGACGCGGTCGCCGCGACCCGCCTCGCGATCATCGGGATGGGAAAGTCCGGGGCGCGAGAGCTCAACTATGTCAGCGACGTCGACGTGATCTTCGTCGGCGGCTCCGCCGACGAGGACGTCGTGTCGGAGTCGCAGTCGGTCGAGATCGCAACGAGACTCGCGATCCAGACGATGCGGGGCATCTCGGAGGTCGAGATCGAGCCGCCCCTGTGGGAGGTCGATCCGAACCTGCGCCCGGAGGGGAAGCAGGGCGCGCTCGTGCGCACACTCGAGTCGCACGTCGCCTATTACGACCGGTGGGCGAAGAGCTGGGAGTTCCAGGCGCTGCTCAAAGCCCGGCCGCTCGCCGGCGATGCGGAGCTGGGGGAGCAGTACGTCGACGCCGTCCAGCCGATGGTGTGGGCGAGCGCGGCCCGCGAGAACTTCGTCGAGAGCGTGCAGAAGATGCGCGAGCGCGTGACCGACCACATCCCGCCCGGCGAGGTTGCGCGGCAGCTCAAGCTCGGTCCCGGTGGTATCCGCGACGTCGAGTTCACGGTTCAGCTGCTCCAGCTCGTGCACGGCGCATCGGACGAACGAGTCCGGGAGCGCTCCACACTCGATGCCCTCGATGCGCTCGTCTCGGAGGGCTACATCGGACGCGAGGATGCTTCGCGCTTCGCGCTCGATTATCGGCGCCTCCGCGTGATGGAGCACAGGCTGCAGCTCCGCGAGCTGCGCCGGACCCATCTCATGCCTGAAGACGGAGCAGCGCTGCGCACCCTCGCCCGCTCGTCGCGCCTCGGCGACGGCGGCGACCGGGTGGTCTCGGTATGGGACGACATCAAGCGCGAAGTGCGCGAGATCCACGTGCGGCTGTTCTACCGTCCGCTGCTCTCCGCCGTCGCCGCGCTCCCCGCCGACGAGCACACCCTCTCACCCGAGGCGGCTAAGGCCCGCCTGGCGGCGATCGGGTTCCGCGACCCGGCCGGCGCGCTGCGTCACATCGGAGCGCTGACGAGTGGCCTCAGCCGCAAGGCCGTGATCCAACGCCACCTCATGCCCGTCATGATCCGCTGGTTCGCCGACGGTGTGGATCCCGATTACGGCCTCCTCGCTTTCCGGCGCATCAGCGAGCGGCTCGGGAACACGCCGTGGTTCCTCCGGATGCTGCGCGATTCGTCGGGCGCCGCGGAAAGCCTGACCCGGCTGCTGTCGGGGTCACGATATGTCGGCGAGCTCATGGAGTGGATCCCCGAATCGATCGCGTGGCTCGACTCGCCCGATCAGCTCCGGCCGCGCCCGGGATTCGTGCTGCAGGAGGAAGCCCGCGCCATCCAGACCCGGCATGCTTCCATCGACGATGCCATGGCTGCGGTCCGGGCGCTCAGGCGGCGCGAGCTGCTGCGGCTCGCGATGGCCGCTGTCGTCGGCGAGCTCTCCATCGAAGAGCTCGCGGAGGGCCTGACCACCATCACCGAGGTCACGATCCAGGCGACGCTCCGTGCCGTGCGGCGCGAGGTGCTTCCGCCCGAAGACGATCGCCTCGAGTTCTCCGTCATCGCGATGGGACGCTTCGGCGGGGCCGAACTGGGCTTCGGATCGGATGCCGACATCATCTACGTGTTCGACGCGAACGGCGTCCCCGCTCAGCGCGCTCAGGAACTCGCGCTCCAGCTCGTGCAGGGTGTGCGGCGGTACTCCGAGGACCACCGCCTGCCGCTCGAGCTCGACGCGGGCCTGCGTCCGGAAGGCCGCAACGGCCCGCTCGTGCGTTCTCTGGAGTCGTACGCCGAGTACTACCGGCGCTGGTCGCTGTCGTGGGAGGCCCAGGCTCTCCTGCGCGCCCGTGGCGTCGCGGGAAGTGTGACGCTCATCACCCGGTTCCTGGCCCTCGCCGACGACTTGCGCTATCCCGTGGCGCCCGACGCCCAAGGACTCCGCGAGATCCGGCGTATCAAGGCCCGTGTCGAGAGCGAGCGGCTGCCGCAGGGCCAGGACCGTTCTCGGCACCTCAAGCTGGGACCGGGCGGTCTGAGCGACGTCGAGTGGCTCGTGCAGCTCATTCAGCTCGAGCATGCGCACCGCGCGCCGGGCCTGCGCACGACGTCGACCATCGCCGCCCTCGAAGCGGCGGTCGGCGCCGAGCTCATTCCGCGGGACGCCGCCGAGAAGCTGTTCGCGGCGTGGCGGCTCGCCAGTCGGCTGCGGTCGGCGAACACCCTGCTGTCAGGTCAGACCAGCGACGTCCTGCCCACTGATCGTGGCCGGCTCGACGGAATCGGCCGCCTGCTGGGGTATCCGGCACGATCGGCGACCGTCGTGGAGGAGGATTGGATGCGCGCCGCGCGCCAAGCCCGCCGCGTGTTCGAGAAGCTCTTCTACGGCTAAAGGGGAAACATGTCGGTTGGTCTGCTGGCTGTCGTCGACGACATCCTGAGCGCGGCTCTGCGCGCTTCCGCGAAGTCGGCGGGTGTGGTGATCGACGACGCCGCCGTGACGCCGCAGTACGTCCAGGGGATCACACCGGCCCGAGAGCTTCCCGTCGTGGGGAAGATCGCGCTCGGCTCGATCGCGAACAAGTTCCTCATCATCATCCCCGTGGCGCTGCTGCTGACCGCATTCGCGCCCGCCGTGCTCCCGTTCCTGCTGATCCTCGGCGGCATGTTCCTCTGCTACGAGGGTGCCGAGAAGGTGCTCGAGTGGTTCGGCGTGCATCACGGCGTCGAGGATGACGGTCCGCGGGATGAGAAGAAGCTCGTGCTCGGTGCCGTACGAACGGACCTGATTCTCTCCGCCGAGATCATGCTGATCTCGCTGTCGAACCTCGACGAGGGAATGGGCATCTGGCAGACGCTCGCCGTCCTCGCCATCATCGCGCTGCTGATGACCGGCGTCGTCTACGGAGCTGTCGCTCTGCTGGTGAAGATCGACGACATCGGCCTGCGCATGGCGAAGAACCCGTCGTCGCGGGTGCGCCACACGGGGATGCGGATCGTCCGGTCGATGCCCGCCGTCTTCCGCGTCATCAGCGTCGTGGGAACCGTCGCGATGCTGTGGGTGGGTGGGCACCTCGTGCTCGCGAACCTCGGCGAGGTGGGGGTGGCCTTCACACTCGACCTGCTGCACGGGGTGGAGCACTTGCTCGAAGCCGCGGGCGGTGTGGTCGTCTGGATCGGCGAGACGGCCGTGTCGGCGATCGCCGGGCTGCTCGTCGGGCTCGTGATCGTCGGCGTGCTGATGGTGATCCGGCGCCTCCGCCACGGCGGACCGCAGCATGCCGGAGACGCCGCGACCCACTGACCTACCCTCGCTCGCCGCATCCGACGGGCATGGTGATGGGCGCGACGTCAAGCCGCCTGCACTCGGTTCGCGACTCTCATAGCCTGACCAAGTGACGACGACTTCGACGCTGCCGCGCCCCGCGCGCGTCGAGTGGTCGCCCCGGCAGTTCTCGGTCGACGGGCTTGTCTTCCGCGTGTGGAGTTCCGCCGCAGAAGCGTCGTCTCCGACCATCGTGCTCGTCCACGGCGTGGGCATGTCTCACCGCTCATTCCTCCACCTCCACCCGAGGCTCGCGCGTACCGCGTCGGTGCACAGCGTCGATCTGCCGGGCTTCGCGGGCCTGCCGGCGCCCGAGGTCGACGTCTCGGTCGCCGCGATGGCGGATGCCCTCGCGGACGTGCTCCGCCGCGTTGTCGCACGCCCCGCCGTGCTGGTCGGACACTCGATGGGGGCGCAGTGGGTGGTCGAGACGGCCGTGCGGCATCCGGACCTGGTCGGTGGGCTCGTCCTGATCGGCCCGGTCGTCGATGATCAGCGCCGCGGGCTGCCCGCGCAGGCCGTGGCGCTGGCTCGCGACGGGCTGCGGGAGCCGCCGCGGGTGAACCTCCGCGTCACGCTCGACTACCTCCGCACCGGCCCGCGCTGGTTCTTCGCGCAGGTCCGGCACATGCTCGCCTATCCTCTCGAGGAGCGCGTGGCAGAGGCCGTCGTGCCGACCCTCGTGGTGCGCGGCGGCCGCGACCCGATCGCCGGGAACGGGTGGGTCGATCGCCTCGCGGCGCGAACCGCTCGGAGCAGTGTGCTCGTGGTACCGGGCAAGGGGCACCACGTCGAGCGCACCGCAGCGGAGGCCGTCGCACACGGCATCCTCGCTCTGACAGCATCCGGCGGCCACCCCGCGGGCGCATCATGATGCGGCGCGCGCTCCGCGATGCGACGTGGTGGATAGCGGACTACGCCTACGCGGCCGTGTGGCAGGTGCGCGCCTTCTTCTCGCGCACGGATCCCGGCGACTTCCGGTCGGGAGACGGCACACCCATCGTCGTGCTCCCCGGCGTTTACGAGACGTGGCGGTTCCTGCAGCCCCTCATCACCGCGCTCCACGACCGCGGGCACCCCGTTCACGTGATCGCCGCGCTGGGTCGAAACCGATGGCCCGTGCCGCGTGCAGCGCGCCACGTCACGGACTACCTGGAGCAGCACGACCTCGACGATGTCGTGATCGTCGCGCACAGCAAGGGAGGCCTGGTCGGCAAGCAGGTGATGGCGGATGCCGCTGCCGGCGGTCGTATCCGAGGCATGGTCGCCGTCGCGAGCCCGTTCGCCGGCTCGGTCTACGGGCGGCTCATGCTCGTACCGTCGCTGCGGGCGTTCTCGCCGAGCGCGCCGGGGATTCTGGCGTTGGCGCGCGAGGTGAGCCCCAACCCGCGCATCGTGTCGGTGTACGGAGACTTCGACCCGCACATCCCCGGCGGCAGCGAGCTCGACGGTGCGCGCAACGTCCGGCTGGAGACGGGCGGGCACTTCCGCATCCTCGCGCATCCGCGGGTCATCGCGGAGGTCGTCCGGCTGGCGGGATGACGGTGATCAGTTGATGATCTCCGCGCGCTCGCGGGCCATGCGGGCGATGCGCTCCCGCCACGTCTGCAGCGCTTCGGGAGACAGCCGCGTCCAGTCGGTGACTTCGGCGACGATCCGCAGGGGAGCGGCCGAGCGATAGGACTGGGTGGGATTACCCGGGAACTTCTTGTCGGTGACGTTCGGGTCGTCCTCGAAATCACCGGTCGGTTCGACGACGTAGACGCGGGGCTCGCCGGGCACGGGAGCGATCTCGGCAGCGAGACCGGCACCGTCCTTCACCGCCGTGAAGTACACGTGGTTCATCGTGATCTCCGGGCGGTAGTTGGAGGGGCGGCCCGGGGTGAGCAGGTCGCCGACGCGCAGCGACGCCTTCGTGCCGTGGAAGAACGGCCCGGGAAGGTCAGAGAGATTCACCCGATCAGGATGGCGCCGACTGCGCCGACGATGCAAGCGCCCGACAACGACGGAGCCCCGCCGGCCGGCTCGAGAGAGCGGGCGACGGGGCTCGTCGCAGCCGGTGTGTCAGACGCCGAAGTACAGCTCGTACTCGTACGGGTGGGGACGGGCGTTGATCGGCTGGATCTCGTTCTCGATCTTGTACTCGATCCAGGTCTCGATCAGCTCGGGCGTGAACACGCCGCCGGCCAGCAGGAACTCGTGGTCGTTGCGCAGCGCCTCGAGGGAGTCGAGCAGCGAGTTCGGAACCTGCGGGATGTTCTTGGCCTCCTCGGGCGGCAGCTCGTAGAGGTCCTTGTCGACGGGCTCGTGCGGCTCGATGCGGTTCTTGATGCCGTCGAGGCCGGCCATCATCTGCGCGGCGAACGCGAGGTACGGGTTGCCCGAGGCGTCGGGGGCGCGGAACTCGATGCGCTTGGCCTTCGGGTTGGTGCCCGTGATCGGGATGCGGATGGCAGCCGAGCGGTTTCCGGCCGAGTAGACCAGGTTGACCGGGGCCTCGTAGCCCTTGACCAGACGCTTGTACGAGTTCAGCGTCGGGTTGGTGAATGCGAGCACCGCGGCAGCGTGCTTGAGCAGGCCGCCGATGTACCAGCGCGCGATATCGGAGAGTCCGCCGTAGCCCTTCTCGTCGTAGAAGAGGGGTTCGCCGTTCAGCCACAGCGACTGGTGCGTGTGCATGCCCGAGCCGTTGTCGCCGAAGAGGGGCTTGGGCATGAAGGTCGCGACCTTGCCCCACATCTCGGCGGTGTTCTTGACGATGTACTTGAACTTCAGGATGTCGTCCGCCGAGTGCACCATGGTGTCGAAGCGGTAGTTGATCTCCTGCTGTCCACCGGTGCCGACCTCGTGGTGGGCACGTTCGAGCACGAGGCCCGACTCGATGAGCTTGAGCGAGATGTCGTCGCGCAGGTCGGCCGTCTTGTCGACGGGCGAGACGGGGAAGTAGCCGCCCTTGAACGGCGTCTTGTTGGCGAGGTTGCCGCCTTCTTCGACCCGGCCGGTGTTCCAGGCGCCTTCCTCGGAGTCGACGGAGTAGAAGCTCGAGTTCTGCTTCACCTCGTAGCGGACGTCGTCGAAGATGTAGAACTCCGCCTCGGGGGCGAAGAACGCGGTGTCGGCGATGCCGGTCGAGGCGAGGTACTTCTCGGCCTTCTTGGCGACCTGGCGCGGGTCCTTCGCGTAGATCTCGCCGTTGCGCGGGTTGTAGATGTCGAAGATCATGATCAGCGTCTTCGCCTCGCGGAACGGGTCGAGGTAAGCCGTCGACACATCCGGAATCAGCTGCATGTCCGACTCGTGGATGTTCGCGAAGCCGCGGATCGACGAGCCGTCGAACAGCTGACCGACCGTGAAGAACTCCTCGTCGACGGTCGAGGCCGGGATGTTGAAGTGCTGCTGCACGCCAGGAAGATCCGTGAAACGGATGTCGAGGAACTTGACGTCCTCGTCCTGGATGAACTTGAGCACCTCGGAAGAATCTTTGAACATGGAGTCTCCAAGATCGGGTGAGGAACAGCCTGGAGTCATCCAGACCTCTTCGAACCTATCGGCATCCAGTTGCCCGGCAGTATCTCGGATGTTTCCGGGATGTTACGCCACCGGCCCCGTTTAGGCTGGACAGGTGCCCGAACCCCTGCGCGAGAACACCTATCCCGGCGAGCGGTTGGGGCGTCCCGAGCACGGCCCCGGCAGCGTCGGCCGTCTCGGACGACGGCTGGCGGCCCTCGTGATCGACTATGCGGCGGCGACGCTGCTCGCGACCGCGTTCCTCGGCTTCGACCAGTTCGCTCTTCCGGGTGAGGCCGGGGTGACCCAGTTCGCGCCGATCACTGTTTTCGCAGCGCTCCAGGTCATCTTCATCCCGCTGATCGGGGGTAGCCCGGGTCATCGCATCGTCGGCCTGCGTCTCGAGCTCCTGCACGGCGGATGGACGGGCCTGTGGCGTCCGATCGTACGGACGCTGCTCCTCGTGCTGGTGATCCCTGCGGTGGTGTTCGATCCCGATCAGCGAGGACTCCACGACAAGGCGGCCGGCACGATCCTCGTCCGCGCCTGACTCCACAGGCCTCCGGGGGCGGGGCGCTCAGCGTGGGCGCTGGGCGCGCGCCTTCATCGGGTCGACGCCCTTCGGGATCGGCAGCGAGGTCACCGACTGCGACACCGACTCGATGCGCTTGATGACGGCGGCCATCGTCGTCCGGTCGATCGCCTTGGGCAGCGCCTTGATGGTGGGGGCGAGTTTGGCGATGGGCACCTCGTCCTCGCCGTGTCCGACATAGAGGACGTGGATCGGCACTCCCGAGGCGACGCGCTTGACCTTGCTGCGCTCGTCGTTGATGAGTCGCGTCAGACGCCCGCGGGCGCCCTCCCCGATGATGACGACGCCGCCGCGGCCGACGGCCCGGTACACAGCCTCCTGCGTCTTGGGGTTGACGCCGACCGGCATTTCCGAGGCCTGCCACTTGCGGCCGAGGTTGGTCGAGATGATGTGTCCCGTCGCACCCGGCATCCCGTCGATGCGCTTGTACATCGCGCGCGTGGCCAGCCGCGTCATGGTGATCATGGCGCCGAGGATGCCGAAGAGCAGTCCCGTGACACCCCAGAGGATGACGCTCCAGATCGCGCCCGGCGGGATGAGGAAGCCCACCAGGACGCCCAGGCCGATGCCGACCACCACGATGCCGATGAGCAACCACGGCAGCCAGCTGTAGTACTCCTTGGTGAAGGTGAACAGGGAGCGGAGCTGGGAGAAGAATCCGGGGCGCTTCTCGGGTGCGGTGCTGCGGGACGACATGCTCACAGCCTACCTTTTCGGTCGCCCCGTTCCGCCTGCACAACCGGCCGGGAGCGGCGGTCGTCCACACGTCTGTGTGAACCGGGCCGAGCCGTGGCGCGACCGCGCCACGCTGGCAGGATGAACGCCCTCCCCGTCGTCGACCTGCCCGGCCCACTCAGACACGTGTCTCCGCCCGAGGCGCCCTATCCCGGCGAGATCCTCGCCTCGCGCAGCGGCACCTCGTACCGTGTCGCGGCGTCGTCCGTGCCGCAGGAGCTATGGTCTGCGGTCCCGGGCGGTCACCTTCTCGCGCCCGACGACGTCGACCGGGTCGCGGACGCGACCGTCGTGATCCTGCCGCTCGTCAGCGCGCGCCTCTGCGGCGGCTCGACCTCGTTCGACCTCACTCCCGGTCAAGCGGTGACGCTCGCGGTGAGCGTCCTGCGCGGGGCGGTGGACGCCGCGAGATCGGAATGGCGCGAGGGGGAGTGGTGGTCGACGAGCGATGGGCGCCCCGTCCTCGTCCCGACCGGCACGCGGGCGTGGGACGTCTCTTCGCGGATCGTGCTCGACCGCATCCCGGACGCGGCGATCGCGCGCGCGTTGCGCGATCGAGTCGTCGAGGCCCTGGCGGACCGCGTCACGTTGCCGTTCGCGGCGCCCACGCTCGAGGATGATCTGTTCGGGCTGGCCACGCCGGAGCCGTTCGTGCCGGGGGCGCCGGGTCCCGCTCGGCCCCTGCCGTCGCGTCCATCCGAAGACGACTCGCCGTCGGCGTCCATCGTGACGACAGCCGCGTCGGGACTCGTCGACGGTGACGTCATGAAGCGGGTCATGGCAGCGGCAGCGGGGGTGCGCGCGGAGATCCGCCGTGCGGCGGGCGGCCTCGTGCGGCGGTGGGGCCGGCCCGCGACGGGCGCTGCACGCCTCGCCGGTAGGCGACGTGTGATGTGGGTCGCCCTCGGTGCGGTGGCTGCGACTCTCGTCGTGGGGTTCTCTCTGCCTCACGATGCGGACGCCGACGCACGAGCACGAACCGTCTCGCACGAGCGGCGTACGGAAGAGCCGTCGGCGAGGCCGCAGGGCTTTGCCCTCGACGAGGCGACCATCCCCGCCACAGGTGCCGAGACGCGTCCAGCCGAGCCGGCCGCTCGTATCATCGACGAACTCGCGGACTGCTGGCGGGCGGACGAACCGACGTGCCGTGCGTCACTGCTCGAACGAGCGGATGCCGCGCTCCCCGACGGCATCGCGACAGCCGACGCTCCGCGCGAGGTGCGCGTGCTCGACGACCTGGGTGGGGTCGAGGTCGTGCGTGTCGACGATCCTTCCGGACGGCGTCCCGCTCAGGTGGTCGTGGTCGTCGCTCATGACGAGAAAAGGCTGGTCCGCGACGTGTACGACGTCGCGGACCAGCCGTGAGGTGAGTGGCTCAGCCGATCAGTAGCCGAGGTTCCCCTCGAACTGAGCGCCCTCGAGGCGTGCCTTCATCGCGCTCAGGAAGCGCGCTGCGTCGGCGCCGTCGATGGTGCGGTGGTCATACGAGAGCGCGAGGTACACGTACGAGCGCACCGAGATCGCGTCCTTGCCGTCGACCGTCACGACGCCGGGGCGCTTGTAGACGATGCCGGTACCGAGGATCGCCGACTGCGGAAGGAACACCACGGGGGTGTCGAACAGCGCGCCACGCGAGCCGGTGTTCGTGATCGTGAACGTGCCGCCTGCGAGCTCGTCGGGCTTCAGCTTGTTGTCACGCGTGCGTGCAGCGAGGTCCGCGATGTCCTGAGCGATCTGGGCCAGGTTCTTCGAGCCCGCGTCGCGCAGCACGGGCGTGAGCAGTCCGCGCTCGGTGTCGACCGCGATCGAGATGTTCTCCGTGGCGGGGTAGACGATCTCTTCACCGTCGACCGTGGAGTTCACGATCGGGAAGGTCTGAAGCGCCTCGGCGGCGGCAAGGGCGAAGAAGGGCAGGAACGACAGCTTCGCCCCGGTCTTCTCGTTGAAGTCGACCTTCACCTTGTCGCGGAACGCCGACAGCTTGGTGACATCCACCTCGACGACGGTCGTCAGCTGAGCGGTCTGCTGCATCGACTCGACCGCGCGCTTGGCGAGGACCTTGCGCAGACGAGACATCGGAGCGCGCGTGCCGCGAAGCTCCGAGACCTCGACCTGGGCAGGCGCGGCGGCGGACTCGGCGGGAGCCGCGGCGGGCTGGGCCGATGCGGCCTCAGCAGCCTTCAGGACGTCTTCCTTGCGGATGCGCCCGCCGACGCCGCTGCCCTTGATCGAGGCCAGGTCGACGCCCTGCTGCTGCGCGAGACGACGCACGAGCGGGGTCACGTAGGTGACGCCCTCGTTGTCGGAAGGAGCTGCTTCCGCGGTCGGAGCTGCGGAGGCGGGAGCCGGCTGGTGTGCGGGTGCCGGCGCCGACTGCGGGGCAGGTGCCTCGGCCGGTGCAGCGGGCTTTTCGGGCTCGGGTGCGGGTGCGGCCTCGGCTGCGGGTGCGGCCGGTGCCTCGGCCGCGGGGGCCGGAGCACCCGAACCGATGCGAGCGAGTGCGGAACCGACCTCGACGGTCTCGTCCTCCTGGACGAGGATCTCGACGAGCGTGCCGGCGAAGGGCGCGGGGATCTCAGTGTCGACCTTGTCGGTCGAGATCTCGAGGAGCGGCTCGTCGACGGCGACGTCGTCGCCGATCTGCTTGAGCCAGCGGGTGACGGTGCCCTCGGTGACGCTCTCGCCGAGCTCGGGGAGCACGACATCCTTCGCGTCGCCGGACGCTGCCGGAGCGGCCTCCGACTGCTGCGGTGCGGACTCGGTCGGCGCCTCGGCGGCCGGGGCCTCCTGCGCGGGGGCGGGTGCCTCTTCGGCCGGGGCCTGCTCGGACGGGGCGTCGCTGGAGGGCGCTCCCGAACCGTCGCCGATCTTCGCCAGGACGGCGCCGACCTCGACGGTCTCGTCCTCCTGCACGAGGATCTCTTCGATGACGCCGCTCACGGGCGACGGAATCTCGGTGTCCACCTTGTCGGTGGAGATCTCGAGAAGACCCTCGTCTTCCTGGATGGTGTCACCGACCTTCTTGAGCCAGCGGGTCACCGTTCCCTCGGTGACGCTCTCTCCGAGCGCGGGGAGGACCACGGAAGTGCTCATGAATCTGTCTCCTTCAAGAAATGCCGATGTCTTTCTAGCTTACTGATCTGCATCGGTCGACCGGTCAGAGCGCATGCAGCGGTTTGCCCGCCAGCGCCAGGAATGCTTCTCCGAGAGCTTCGCTCTGGGTCGGATGGGCGTGGATGAATGGTGCGATGTCCTCGGGGTGGGCTTCCCAGCCCACGGCGAGCTGACCTTCGGTGATGAGTTCGCCGACACGGTCGCCGGCGAGGTGCACCCCGAGAATGGGGCCGTCGAGACGGCGAACGACCTTGACGAGGCCGGCTGTGCCGAGGATCTCGCTCTTTCCGTTTCCCGCGAGGTTGTACTCGCGGACGACGACGGCATCGCCGTGCGCGGCGCGTGCCTGCTCTTCGGTCAGACCGACCGAGGCGACCTCGGGGCTGCTGTAGGTCACACGGGGAACGAGGCTGTCGGGGATGACAGTCGGACGCAGCCCCGCGATCTCCTCGGCGACGAAGATGCCCTGCTGGAAGCTGCGGTGGGCGAGCTGCAGTCCGGGCACGATATCGCCGACGGCCCACACGTGTGCGCGCGTCGTGCGAAGCCGCTCGTCGACGCGGACGAAGCCGCGGTCGAGCTCGACGCCCGCATCCTCGAAGCCGAGGTCGGCGGTCGCCGGGCCGCGGCCGACCGCGACGAGCAAGACGTCGGCGTCGAGGACGGTCCCGTCCTCGAGCGAGACTCGGACGCCGTCCACTCGCGACTCGGCGTCGCTGAACCGCACGCCCGTGCGCGAGGCGATGCCGCGCTTGCGGAACGCTCGTTCGAGGGCTTTGCTCATCGCGGCGTCCTCGGCGGGCAGCAGCCGGTCGAGCGCCTCGATGATCGTCACCTCGGCGCCGAAGGAGCGCCAGATGCTGGCGAACTCGACCCCGATGACGCCGCCGCCGAGGATGACGGCATGCCGCGGCACCGTGGGGAGCGCGAGGGCACCCTCGCTCGTGATGATCCGGTCGGAGAGCTCGAGACCGGGCAACGATCGGCTGTACGAACCGGTGGCCAGCACGACGTCCGTGCCGCGGTAGCGATCGTCGCCGACGACCACGCCGCCGTCAGCGTCGAGACGGCCCTCGCCGTGAACGATGGTGATCTTCCGCGCTGCGATCAGTCCTTCGAGACCTTTGTGCTTCTTCGCCACGATGCCCTCGCGGTACGCGTGGACGGCGGCGACGTCGATTCCTTCGAACGCGGCGCGGACGCCGACGTGGTCCGAGCCCCGGACGTTGTCGGCGACCTCGGCGGAGTGCAGCAGCGCCTTCGTGGGGATGCAGCCGCGGTGCAGGCACGTGCCGCCGAGCTTGTCCTTCTCGATGAGAACGACCGACGACCCGAGCTCGGCGGCGCGGAGCGCCGTGGCGTAGCCCCCGCTGCCACCACCGAGGATGACCAGATCGGCGCTGTGATCGCTCATCGCTGCGGTCCTCGCAGGAACTCAACGAGCGAGCGGACGGTCGCGGCGGTCGGCCCCTTGTCGGTTCCGCCGAAGGCCGCCTTCGTAGTGCCAGACCCGGCGATGTCGAGATGGACCCACGGGATGCGGGGTGCGTCCTCGTCCTCGCCGGTACGGCCGACGAAGCGTTGCAGGAACAGTCCGGCGAACAGCGAACCGCCGGCGGGGTCGCCGATCTTCGCGTTCTGCATGTCGGCGATCGGGGAGTCGAGCTCGTCCTCCATGTGGGCCGGGAGCGGCAGCTGCCACGCGGCCTCACCCGCGCGCTCCGCGGCCGCCAGGTAATCGGCGACGGCATCGTCGTCGCCCATGACGCCGGTGTGCCGGTTTCCGAGGGCGACGATGATCGCGCCGGTCAGGGTCGCCACATCGACGATCGCGTCCGGCCGCGTACGGCTCGCGGCGACGAGGCCGTCCGCGAGGACGAGGCGCCCCTCCGCGTCGGTGTTCAACACCTCGACGGTCGTCCCATCGAGCATCCGGAGCACGTCACCGGGGCGCGTCGCGCGGCCCGAGGGCATGTTGTCCGCCACGCACAGCCACGCCGACACGCGCACGGGGAGGGCGAGAGCGGCGGCCGCCTGCACGACCGCCAGCACCGTTGCGGCGCCGGCCATGTCGTACTTCATGCCGACCATGCTCGCGGGCGGCTTGAGCGAGAGACCGCCCGTATCGAACGTGATGCCCTTGCCGACCAGAGCGACGTGGCGCTCGGCCCCGGCGGGGGAGTACTCCACGCGGACGACGCGCGGCGGACGGTCCGAGCCCTGCCCGACGCCGAGGACACCGCCGAACCCCTGCCGCTCGAGCTCTTCTTCGTCGAGCACCTCGACCTCGATCGGCAGCCCTGCGACCGCCTCGATCGCACGCTCCGCCAGATCGGCAGGCGAGAGCCACTCGGCGGGGGTGCTGACGAGGTCCTTCACGAGAGCGAGCGAGCGTCCGAGGGCGTTCACCCCGGCGACCTCGTCGGCGGACGGCGTGGCGGGCGAGTGGATCGTGACCCGATCCGCCCGTGATTTCGGCGTGCCGCCCTTGTATCCCGCGAAGCGGTATCCGCCGATGGCGGCGCCCTCGGCGAGGGAGCCCCAGGCGTCGGCGGCCGCCAGCGGTGCGGCGACGGCGAGCGACGCGAACCCGGTGGTCACGCGCACCGCTGTGCCGACGGCGTCGCGGAGCACATGGTCGTCGGGTTCGGACCCGGTCCCGACGACCACGACGGGCTTCGACGACACGGCGGGCAGGAACACGCGGTGGACTGATCCTCGCGCGCCGGTGAAGCCGACGGCGGCGAGCATCGCGGCGATGCCCGGCCAGTCGGCGACGTCGGTCTGCTCGTCGAGCGGCGGCAGTGCGAGGACCAGAGCGTCGGCGTCGGATTCGGTGACGGGCGCGCTGGTGTGCGCGATCTCGGGGAACGGCATCCTCCCATCCTAGGTTCGCGCGTCGCGGGCGTTCGCTGACAGCGAGGGGCGAGCCGCCTCCGGGCGAGGATGCGCCTCGTAGAGTTGGAGCATGCCGCTGTCCGGACCGCTCTACGCACGTGCCGCCGGGTCTCCTCCCGTCCCCGCGGGACTGCCGCTCGTCATCGCGCTAACCGGGTTCACCGACGCCGGAGGCGCCGTCTCCCGCATCGTGGAGTACTTCCGCGGCGAGCTCGATCCCACGACGGTCGTCGCCTTCGACAACGACGTGCTGTTCGACTACCGCGCACGCCGGCCGATCGTCACCTTCGACGAGGACCACCTCACCGATTACCGCGCGCCGCGCTTGGAGCTCTCGCTCGCGCACGACTCGCTCGGTCAGCCGTTCGTGCTCCTCGCGGGCTACGAACCCGATTTCGCCTGGGAGGCCTTCGCCGAGACCGTCGTGGGCCTCGCCGAGGGGATGCAGGTCGCCTCGATCACCTGGGTGCACGCCATCCCGATGCCCGTGCCGCACACGCGGCCGATCGGCGCGACGGTCAGCGGTACCCGTTCGGAGCTGACGGCGGCGCATTCGGTGTGGCAGCCCCGCACCCAGATCCCCGCCACCGCGGGTCACCTGCTCGAGCTCCGGCTCGCCGAAGCGGATGCGCGCGTCGCAGGCTTCGCGCTGCTCGTGCCGCACTACCTCGGCGACACCGAATACCCCGCGGCCGCCATCGCCGGTCTCGACAGCCTCAGCGTCGCGACCGGTCTCGTCTTCGACAGCGACACCCTCCGCAACGAGAACCGCGACTACCTCGACAAGGTCGAGGACCAGGTCTCGGGCAGCGAAGAGCTGACGACGATGCTCCACACCCTCGAAGAGCGCTACGACTCGTACATGGCGGCCTCGGCTCTCGGACAGCCCATCATCCATACGGGTGATCTTCCGAGTGCGGATGAGCTCGCCGCCGAGCTCGAACGGTTCCTCGCGTCGCGCCCCCCGGGCGACGACGACAAGCGCGGCCGCTCCTGATCTCCCCAGCTCTCTGCTCACGTCGCCACGAGTGGAGGGAATGCGTCACGCCCGGTCGGCGTTCTCATAGGAATGAATGCTTGCGCAGGAACAGCGCACGAGATATGAGACAATGAAGGACCTGACCCGTTGTCGATCCTGTGCTCCTCGTTCGTTCGAGTGGCGGGGGACTTGACAAGGGTCTTACTAGTGTCCGAGAACCCGGTGCGTTCGCACCGGTGAGAGGCTAACCGTGACGTCAGGCACGAAGACCACCCGCACCCGCGCGAGCGAGGACACCGAACTCGTCGAGGACGCGCCCGCCACCGCTGCGAAGGCTGCGCCCAAGAGCGCCGCGAAGAAGGCGCCCG
Source organism: Microbacterium arborescens (assembly GCF_030369635.1). Lineage (NCBI taxonomy): Bacteria > Bacillati > Actinomycetota > Actinomycetes > Micrococcales > Microbacteriaceae > Microbacterium > Microbacterium arborescens. The sequence continues at coordinate 1,374,252 of NZ_CP128474.1, forward strand.
CCAAGAAGACCGCGGCCAAGAAGGCTGCGCCCGCGAAGGCCTCCAAGGCCAAGGCCAAGGCCGACGACGAAGAGATGGACGACGAGGACGTCGAGGTCGACGTCGAGGTCGACGCCGAAGACGCCCCGGAAGACGCCGCCCCCGCAGACGCCGCGAAGGCGGACGACGACGAAGACGACGACGAGCCGAAGAAGCCCGCCGTCACCGAGGCCCTCCCCACGGGTGCCATCGTCATCTCGTCGAGCGACGAGGAAGATGTCCCCGTCTACTCGACGCAGATCACCGGCGCGACCGCCGACCCGGTCAAGGACTACCTCAAGCAGATCGGCAAGGTTCCGCTGCTGAACGCGGCCGAAGAGGTCGAGCTCGCGATGCGCATCGAGGCCGGCCTGTTCGCCGAAGAGAAGCTGTCGCACATGTCGGCTGCCGAGAAGTCGAACCAGCTCGGTCTCGACCTGCAGTGGGTCGCGCGCGATGGCCAGCGAGCCAAGAGCCACCTCCTCGGCGCGAACCTCCGTCTGGTCGTCTCGCTCGCCAAGCGCTACACGGGTCGTGGCATGCAGTTCCTCGACCTGATCCAGGAGGGCAACCTCGGCCTCATCCGTGCGGTTGAGAAGTTCGACTACACCAAGGGCTTCAAGTTCTCGACGTACGCGACGTGGTGGATCCGTCAGGCCATCACCCGCGCGATGGCCGACCAGGCGCGCACCATCCGTATCCCGGTCCACATGGTCGAGGTCATCAACAAGCTCGCCCGCGTGCAGCGCCAGATGCTCCAGGACCTGGGCCGCGAGCCCACGCCCGAAGAGCTGAGCCGCGAGCTCGACATGACGCCCGAGAAGGTCATCGAGGTGCAGAAGTACGGCCGTGAGCCGATCTCGCTGCACACTCCGCTCGGTGAAGACGGCGACAGCGAGTTCGGTGACCTCATCGAGGACACCGAGGCGGTCGTCCCGGCCGACGCGGTCGGGTTCACGATGCTGCAGCGCCAGCTCGAGTCGCTCCTGGACTCGCTGAGCGAGCGCGAGGCGGGCGTCATCCGCATGCGCTTCGGCCTCGGTGACGGTCAGCCCAAGACGCTCGATCAGATCGGCGACACCTTCGGCGTCACGCGCGAGCGCATCCGCCAGATCGAGTCGAAGACGATGGCGAAGCTGCGCCACCCGTCGCGTTCGCAGTCGCTCCGGGACTACCTCGAGTGACCGGCGCCGCCAACGAGGGCAAGGCTCTCGAGGTCGTCGTCGACGGCACCTCCTACGCGCGGATCCCGATCCGCACTCGCGTGGTGATGCCCGGCGACGATCTCGACGCCGTCATCTCGGAGTATGCCGCGCCCACCGTGCAGCCGGGCGATCTGCTGTTCGTCACCGAGAAGATCGTGGCGATCACACAGGGTCGCTCCTACACGCTCGATGAGATCAGCGTGCGTCCGCTCGCGAGGTTCCTGTCGAAGTACGTGACCCGCACCCCCTACGGAATCGGCCTCGGCATGCCCGAGACGATGGAGATGGCGCTTCGCGAGTGCGGCACGCCGCGCATCCTGTTCGCCGCGGCTGTCAGCGCCGTAACGAAGCTCTTCGGCCGACGCGGCGACTTCTACCGCGTCGCGGGAGACAAGGCGCGCGCGATCGACGGCCCGACCTCCGGCACGATCCCTCCGTACAACAAGGCGGTCGTCCTCGGGCCGACCGATCCTCGGGGTGTCGCTGCGCGCGTCAAGTCACAGCTCGGTGGTATCGCTGAGGTGGCCGTCGTCGACATCAACGACATCGGCGGCAACATCCTCGGATCGACGCTCGACAAGGCCGGAGAGCAGCGGCTCGTGCGGATCCTGCGCGACAACCCGCTGGGTCAGGGCCACGAGTCGACGCCGCTCGGTGTCATCCGCGAGGTCTGACATGGGCGCGGTGAATCGGCTCTACCGGCGTGCGCGCTTCTTCGTCCGGCGTGTCGTGTCGTTCGACCGCGAGCGCGTGCTGCAGTTCGCCCGCCAGTCCGCCGCGCTCTCGAAGGCGCCGGTCTGGTGGGTCGCCGCCGACATGGCGTGGTGCGCGGTCCGTTATGAGACGACGTTCGAGAACTACTCCGAGTGGGACTTCCGCATCCTCAAGGCTCGCGAGCGCCGGACGTACATGACCGACCCGAAGTCGTTCCACCTGTCGCGGCGTCTCAACGACAACTCGGTGCGCGGTGTCTTCGACGACAAGCTCCAGTTCGCGCACCGGTTCGGCGACGAGCTCGGACGCGCGTGGCTCGACGTCGCCGCTTCCGACACCGCGGCCCTCGCCGCGTTCCTCGACGGTCGCGACCGCGTCATCACGAAGAACCCCGGGGGAGTCGGCGGCAACGGCATCACGATGCGCGAGGTCGCCTCGATCGATGATGTCGCCGCGCTCCGCGAGGAACTCCTCGCTTCGGGCGAGACGCTCGTCGAGGAGGTGCTGGTCCAGCATCCGGAGATGGCGCGCCTCTATCCGGGCAGCGTCAACTCGCTGCGCGTCGTGACCTATCGCGATCCCGACGACGTCGTGCATGTCCTCGCTGCGGTCCTCAAGGTGGGCAACGGCGGAGTCATCGACAACTTCTCCAACGGCGGCATGTACACGATGCTCGACGATGCCGGTCGGGCTCTGCACGCGGCGAGCGACGAAGAAGGTCGTCCTTTCGAGACGCACCCGATCACCGGGGTGCCCATCACGGGTTACCAGGTTCCGTTGTACCCGCAGGTCCTCGAGCTCGTCGATCGCCTCGCCCGGCGGGTTCCGGAGATGCCGTACATCGGCTGGGACATCGCGATCACCCCCGAGCGACCCGTCGTGATCGAGGGCAACCACAACACGGGTGTGTTCCAATCGAAGCCGTCGGTATCGGGCATCAGGCGCGGGCTGCTTCCGCGATACCGCGCTGCCATGCGCTTCTGAGCGTCTGCTGATCCGCAACCGGAACACCGAGAACACGGAGAGAACGAGCAATGGGTCGATCACGCGTCCGGCTGGGCTACCTCCTCGACCGCGCCCGCAACGTCCGGGTCGGCAATCTCGTCGAGTTCGGCCGGCAGGTGCAGAAGGTGTCGAAGGCGCCGCTGCCGGTGATCATCGCCGACATGCTGTGGTGCTCCGTCAAGTACGACATGGGTTTCCGTGATTACGCGGTGTGGGACATCCGTCTGCTCAACGCCCGTGAACGTGCGACCTGGATGACGCACCCGAAGTCGTTCCGCATCACGCGCATGCACAACACCCCGGAGGGCCGGGCGAAGCTCGAGGACAAGCGCCGCTTCGCTCGCGAGTACGCCGACCTGCTCGGGCGCGAGACGCTCGATCTGCGGGATGTCGACGACGCCGAGCTCGGCGCGTTCCTCGCCCGCCATCCCAAGGTGCTCGCCAAGCCGCTCGACGGCCACGGCGGCGGTGGGATCACTCTGCACGAGAACGTGACGGATGCCGCCGCGTTCCGAGCCGAGGCGACGGCAGCGGGTCAGTCCATCGTCGATGAGTTCATCGTCCAGCATCCCGAGATGGCCTCGCTCTACCCCGACAGCGTCAACACGGTCCGGATGATCACGTTCCTCACCCCGGAGGGCGATGTCCGACTCCTCGCCGGCGTGCTGCGGATCGGCAACGGCGACGTCATCGACAACTTCGCCTCCGGCGGTATGTTCACGATGCTCGATGAGCACGGCGTCGCGCTCTACCCGGGGGTCGACAAGAACTCCAACGTCTACCGTGAACACCCGGTCACGGGTACCGAGATCGTCGGGTTCACGGTTCCGTTGTTCGACCAGGTGCTCGCTCTCACCGAGCAGCTCGCCCGCCGTACCCCGGAAGCGCCCTACGTCGGCTGGGACCTGGCGATCACGCCGAACGGACCGGTCGTCATCGAGGGCAACCACAACTCGAGCGTGTTCCAGCCCAAGCCCTCCGCCTCCGGCGTGCGCACCGGCCTGCTCCCCGTCTACCAGGCGGCCGTCGGCTTCTGATCCGCGACCGGGCGCGCGCAGCACCCGGCAACGCGAAAGCCCCGAGCGCGATGCTCGGGGCTTTCGTCGTGGAGCCGGCCTCAGCCGGCGGCGACCAGGCGAGAGGTCTCGTCGTGCCAGCTGGTGGCGACGGCGCGGAGCTTCTCCTCGTACTTGCGGCCGTGGTGTGCGCAGAAGAGCAGTTCGCTGCCGTTCACCTCTGCGGCGATGTAAGCCTGCGCGCCGCACGAGTCGCAGCGATCGGCCGCAGTCAGGCGGTGGTCGAGGACGGCGGTGCTCTCGGAAGTGTTCGTGGTCATAATGGGTGCCTCCTCGGTCGATCGGGTCGTGCAACTGAGTGCCTTCGATACAACCACGACCAGCCGGGGGTATGCCCCATTTGACGATCATTTCGCTCAGCGCGTACGCTCACCGCGCGCACGTCGGCCCGGGTCCGCTCTGCGCGCGTGTGTCCTCCCCGCCGTGTCCGCACCCGCGGATACTCTTGGAGATCGTGACTGCTGAGTATTCCGCCCACCACCTCCAGGTGCTCGAAGGGCTCGAGGCCGTCCGCAAACGCCCCGGGATGTACATCGGGTCGACCGACTCCCGGGGCCTCATGCACTGCCTCTGGGAGATCATCGACAACTCCGTCGACGAGGCCCTCGGCGGTTACGGTTCGCGCATCGACATCGTCCTCCATGCCGACGGCAGCGTCGAGGTACGCGATCGTGCCCGCGGCATCCCCGTCGACGTAGAGCCCCGTACCGGACTGACAGGCGTCGAGGTCGTTTTCACCAAGCTGCACGCCGGCGGCAAGTTCGGCGGCGGTTCCTACGCCGCGTCGGGCGGACTCCACGGTGTCGGCGCGTCGGTCGTGAACGCCCTCTCCGAGCGCCTCGACGTCGAGGTCGACCGTGCCGGCAAGACCTATGCCATGTCGTTCCACCGCGGCGAGCCCGGACTCTTCGCCGGTGACACACCGGATTCGGAGTTCACCCCGTTCGAGCGCGCGTCCGAGCTGCGCGTGGTCGGGAAGGCGCCCCGCGGTACGACCGGTACCCGCATCCGCTATTGGGCCGACCGTCAGATCTTCACGAAGGACGCCGCCTTCCACCTCGAAGAGCTCGTGCAGCGGGCACGGCAGACGGCGTTCCTCGTGCCCGGCCTCGAGATCGTCATCGTCGACGAGCGCGGCGAGGAGCGCGTCGAGACGAGCTACCGGTTCGACGGCGGCATCTCGGAGTTCGCCGAGTTCCTCGCCCCCGACGCGCCGATCACCGACACCTGGCGGCTGACGGGCTCGGGCACCTTCACCGAGACCGTTCCGGTGCTCCAGGCCAACGGCGCGATGGTGCCGACCGAGGTCGAGCGCTCGTGCGAGGTCGACATCGCGCTGCGCTGGGGCACGAGCTACGAGACCGTGACCCGGTCATTCGTGAACATCATCGCCACGCCCAAGGGCGGAACCCATCAGCAGGGCTTCGAGCAGGGTCTGATGAAGGTCATCCGCAGCCAGGTCGAGCAGAACGCACGGCGCCTGAAGGTCGGCAACGACAAGCTCGAGAAGGACGACATCCTCGCCGGGCTCACCGCGGTGCTGACGGTGCGGCTCCCCGAGCCCCAGTTCGAGGGGCAGACCAAGGAGATCCTCGGAACCCCGGCGGTGCGGCAGATCGTCGCCTCGGTGGTCACCAGCGAGCTGAGTGCGCTGTTCTCCTCCACGAAGCGCGACGACAAGGCGCAGACGGGGCAGCTGCTCGAAAAGGTCGTCTCCGAGATGAAGGCGCGCATCTCGGCGCGCACCCACAAGGAGACCCAGCGACGCAAGACGGCTCTCGAGTCGTCGTCGCTGCCGGCGAAGCTGGCCGACTGCCGCAGCAACGATGTCGCCGAGTCCGAGCTCTTCATCGTGGAGGGCGACTCGGCGCTCGGCACCGCCAAGCACGCTCGCAACAGCGAGTACCAGGCACTCCTCCCCATCCGTGGCAAGATCCTCAACGTCCAGAAGGCGTCGGTGAGCGACATGCTCTCCAACGCCGAGTGCGCCGCCATCATCCAGGTGATCGGTGCGGGCTCCGGGCGCTCGTTCGATCTGAGCGCCGCGCGCTACGGCAAGGTGATCCTGATGAGCGACGCCGACGTCGACGGTGCGCACATCCGCACGCTGCTGCTCACGCTGTTCTTCCGGTACATGCGGCCCTTGATCGAGGAGGGCCGGGTGTTCGCCGCGGTTCCTCCGCTTCATCGCGTCGTCGTCGTGAATCCGGGGTCGAAGCCCAACGAGACGATCTACACGTACTCCGAGGCCGAGCTCCACGCGCTGCTCGCAAAGCTGCGCAAGTCGGGCCGGAAGTGGCAGGAACCGGTGCAGCGATACAAGGGCCTCGGCGAGATGGACGCCGATCAGCTGGCGACGACCACGATGGACCGCGCCGGGCGCACGCTCCGCCGGGTCCGCGTCGAGGATGCCGACGCGGCCAATGCCGTCTTCGAGCTGCTCATGGGCAACGAGGTCGCCCCGCGCCGCGACTTCATCGTCACCTCGAGCGATCGCCTCTCGCGCGAGGCCATCGACGCCTGAGCGCCGCGCACCGGTCCGCGACGGCGGACGCGCGCGCGAGGTTCGGAGAATGCCGCGGATGTCGGAGCTGGCCCGGCTTTCGGTCCGAGATACGTGACATTCTCCGACGTTCGCCGCGGGAATCGTTCGACTCAGGCGATGACGGTGCCGACCGCGCCGATGACGCCGTCGAGGGGCTGGCCCGACGCGTCACGCTTCGCGCCGACCTCGGGGAGAGTCCGCGTCGCGCCGTCGGTGCCGACCGCGCGGGGTGAGTCTCCCACCCACGCGAGCGTCAAGGTGTCCTCGCCGCGAAGGAATCGCTGCGCACGGACACCGCCGGTCGCGCGTCCCTTCGGGGGGAACTCCGCGAAGGCCGAGACCTTGCCGCTACCGGCATCGGCGCCGGCGAGAGACTGCGTCGACCCCGCGATCGTGACGACGACGGTGTCCTCGGATGCCGTCACCGCGGTGAACGCGATGACGCGCTCTCCGTCCGCGACGCGGACACCCGCCATGCCGCCGGCAGCCCGGCCCTGCGGGCGCACGGCTGCGGCGTCGAACCGCAGCAGCTGAGCGTCGGAGGTGACGAAGACCAGCTCGGTGCCGTCCGGAGCAGGCGCAGCCCCCACGACGCGGTCGCCGGGCTTGAGCGAGATGATCTCGGCGTCGGGCTTGCCGGGCGCGAGCTCCGTGGCCGCGACGCGCTTGACGATGCCCTGCGCCGTGCCGATCGCGATCGGCGGCTCAGCCGTCAAAGACACGATCGCGACGACGTGCTCGCCGGCACCGAGGCCGAGGTACTGGTCGGCCTTCGACCCGGCCGCGAGCTGAACGCTGTTGCCGGGGACCGACGGCAGGTCGACGGGGGAGAAGCGGACGAGACGCCCCGTGCTCGTGACGGCGCCGAGGTCGCCGCGCACCGTCGCGTCGACGGCCGAACGGATCGCGTCGTGCTTGCTCCGCCGGGCGGGCGGAACGATGCCGCTGCTCAGCAGATCCTCGCCGATCTCGGCTCGCACCATCCGGCCGGTCGCGGACAGGAAGACGCGGCACGGAGCGTCGGCGATCTGCAGATCGGCGCCCGCCTTCTTTCCCGAGCGTGCGGTGACGGGGCCGCCGTTGAGGAGCAGGGTACGCCGGGGCGTGCCGTAGGTCTCAGCCGCGGCCTCGAGTTCGCGGGCGACCTGGGCGCGCAGCAGCACGTCGCTCGCGAGAAGCTCTTCGAGGTGCGCGATCTCGGCCTTCAGCTGATCGCGCTCGGTCTCGAGCTCGATGCGGGAGAACTTCGTCAGTCGACGCAGGCGCAGTTCGAGGATGTACTCGGCCTGCGGCTGGGAGAGGTCGAAGACGTCCATCAGGCGTCCGCGGGCCTGCTCGCCGTCGTCGGACGTGCGGATGACCTGGATGACCTCGTCGATGTCGAGGATCGCGATCAGCAGGCCCTCGACGAGGTGCAGGCGTTCCTGCTTGCGGGCCAGGCGGTAGCGGCTGCGCCGCGTGACGACCTCGATGCGGTGGTCGAGGTAGACGCGCAGGAGTTCTTTGAGTCCGAGTGTCTGAGGCTGGCCGTCGACGAGCGCGACGTTGTTGATGCCGAACGAGTCCTCGAGCGGGGTCAACCGGTAAAGCTGCTCGAGCACCGCGTTCGGGTCGAACCCGGTCTTGATCGTGATGACGAGGCGCAGCCCGTGATTGCGGTCGGTGAAGTCCTGGACGTCGGAGATGCCGGTCAGCTTCTTCGCGTTGACGGCATCCTTGATCTTCTCGATGATGCGCTCCGGGCCGACCATGTAGGGCAGCTCGGTCACGACGAGACCGGTGCGCCGCGGTCCGAGCGACTCGACCGAGACCTTCGCGCGGGTGCGGAAGGTGCCGCGGCCGTTGGTGTAGGCATCCTTGATGCCGTCGAGGCCGACGATCACGCCGCCGCCGGGCAGGTCCGGGCCCGGCACGAACTCCATGAGATCGTCGAGCGTCGCATCGGGGTTCTCGAGCAGGTGCACGGCCGCTGACACGACCTCGATGAGGTTGTGCGGGGCCATGTTCGTCGCCATGCCGACGGCGATGCCGGTCGTTCCATTGACGAGGAGGTTGGGATAGGCCGCCGGCAGCACCGCGGGCTGCTGGAACTGACCGTCGTAGTTCGGGATGAAGTCGACGACGTCCTCGTCGAGGTTCTCGGTGAGGGCGAGCGCCGAGGGAGCCAGTCGGGCTTCGGTGTAGCGGGCCGCGGCGGGACCGTCGTCGAGCGAGCCGAAGTTGCCGTGTCCGTCGACCAGGGGCACCCGGAGCGCGAAGTCCTGCGCGAGCCGGACGAGTGCGTCGTAGATCGCCGAATCGCCGTGCGGGTGGAGCTTACCCATGACCTCGCCCACGACGCGGGCGCTCTTGACGTGCCCCTTATCGGGTCGGAGGCCCATGTCGGCCATCTGGAACAGGATGCGCCGCTGCACGGGCTTCAAACCGTCGCGCGCGTCGGGCAGTGCCCGCGAGTAGATGACCGAGTAGGCGTACTCGAGGAATGATCCCTGCATCTCCGCCGAGACGTCGACGTCCTCGATGCGCTCCGGCTGGTCGGGGACGGGTGAAGCGGTGCGGGATGCGGCCATGGAGCTGTTCGGACCTCGATCGGGGATGGGAGTGCGGATGCCGTCTGTGCGAGACTGTCCGCGATGCCCTCAAGCCTACCGACCGACCCGCCCACGGCCCGGAGCCTCACCGGTGTGCTGCCGCAGCTGATCGCGTCCATGTCGGGTCGACACGACTGGTTCATGCCCGCCCGCTCGGCGATCGTCATCGTCGCCGACGGGCTCGGTCGCGGCAATCTCGTGCAGCGGGCGGCCTACGCCCGATTCCTCTGCGAGCGGATGACCAAGCGAGACGCCGCACGCACCGTCTTCCCGGCGACGACGGCGGCGGCGCTGACCAGTCTCTTCACGGGGGTGCTCCCGGGGGAGCACGGCATCGTCGGCTACCGCGTGAGGGTGCCGGGTACGGCATCCACTCCGAACCAGCTCACCGGATGGGAGGAGGACGGCCTCGACCCGCATGCGTGGCAGCGTTCTCAGCCCGTGTTCGAGCGCGAGGCGGCGAGCGGGAGGCGGTGTTTCGTCGTGAGCCGTGCGCAGTACGCCACCACCGGCTTCACCGCGGCGACCGTCCGCGGTGCCGAGTTCGTCGCGGCATCGGGAATCGGCGAGCGTCTCGCCTTGGCGGAGGCGCTCGCGGGAGCGCACGAGGGCGCGCTCGTCTACGTCTACATCCCGGAGCTCGACATCATCGGGCACGCGCACGGCTGGGAGAGCGACCGCTGGGCCGCGCAGCTCGAAACGCTCGATGGTGAGCTCCGCCGGTGGGATCATCAGCTGGCATCGGGCATCGGCGCCGTGCTGACGGCTGACCACGGCATGATCGACGTCCCGGCGCACCGCCACGTGCTGCTCCGCGACGGCGACGAGCTGCTCGACGAGGTCGAGCTCGTCGCGGGCGAGCCGCGCATGCTCCACCTCTATACGGTGGAGGGATCCGTCGAGCGTGTGGCGGCGCGATGGCGTGAGTCGGAATCCGGCCGGTCATGGGTGATGACCCGCGACGAGGCGGTCGAGGCCGGGCTCTTCGGTGCGGTGGACCCGGCGGTGGTGCCGCGTATCGGCGATGTCCTCGTCGCGGCGCGCTCGGGCGTCGCGTACTACGACGACCGTCTCGCAGACAAGAAGCCGCAGCGGATGATCGGGCAGCACGGCTCGCTCACCGATCAGGAGCGCATCGTCCCCCTGGTCCGTTTCGGCGCCTTCGCCTGACCGTTCAGGCGAGAGCGTTCAGGCGTCTTCGCTGCGCGCGCCGAAGACGATCTCGTCCCACGACGGCATCGACGTGCGGCCGCCGCGGCGGCGCGTCTCCGGTGCCGCATCCTCATTCGAGTCGTCCGCGGTGGGCGTCTCCGGCTCGGGGGCGGGGTCGGCGGGCTCGCGATAACCGGGCTCGAGCGCATCGAACAACGCGACCGGTGTGCGCTCACGGGTCTCCGTGCCGCGATCGTCGCCGGGCATCGGCTCGCGCTGACCACGGCGCCGGCGGAGAGCCTCGAGCAGATCGGCGGTCTCGGACGAGGTCACGACGGGCTCGGGTGCGCGCTTGATGGCGGCATCCTTCGCACTCGTGCTGCGCAGAGCGCCGGACGGAGCGGCCTCCGGCTCGGCGGCAGCATGCCGCGGACCGAACGCGCCGCTGTCGAACCGCGAGTCGTCCTTCGCCTGCGGGGTGTCGAGGGCGCGCAGTCGAGGAATCAGCCCCTCGGGCAGCGATCCCTGCCGCGACAGCTGGGTCGCATCGGAGTTGAGGGGAGCGAGCGACGAACGCCGCGGGTCGAAGGACCACCGCGCGTCGTGCTCGACCTCGTCGACGGTGAACTCGAGCTTCACGATCCAGCCGTCGGGCTCGCGCCAGCTGCTCCACCGCTCGCCGGCGGCACCCGCCTCGGCGAGCTTCGTGCGCACGGCGGTGCCGAAGGTCGGCTGCGCGTCGGGCTCGAGCTCACCTGCGATGAGGACCGGTACCGCGAGCGCCTGCCCGACGATGTGCTCGCGCTCGGCGATGATCGGCCGCTCGTATCGCACGACATCCTCGACCCGGATGCCGAGGAGGGTGGCGACATCCGCGGCGCTCATGCCGGCCCGGATGTGCGACTGGATCTCGCGCGGGCTGGGGCGGGGCGCGCGCGGTTCGTCCGCCGGGCGAGCGCGGCGCAGTTGTGCGCGCAGCGTCTCGTTCACCGGCAACGCGAAGCGCTCCCCGGACTCGGTGGCGAGGACGAGGATGCCCTCCTCGGTCCCGATGACCTTGAGCTGTTCCATGCGCAGAACCCTCCCAGCGATACGTGTGCCGTCATGGTGTCACAGGCATCCGGGGACCGCGGGAATATCCGGGGCGCGCCGTCGGTTTCGGGGGGGGCGAACCGGTCATCCGCATCCGTTCCCGGAAGGATCTTCCGCGACGTTTTGCGAAATGGGCGCCGGTCATGCAAACTATCGCCGCCCCACTCGGCGCGGCAACCGGCAACACCTGGAAGTAGAGGCCTTTCGACATGGCTACGGATTACGACGCACCCCGCAAGACCGAGGACGACAGCGAGTCGATCGAGGCCCTGAAGGAGCGCGTGCCCGACAAGTCGTCGGGCTCGATCGACAACGAGGACGCCGACAACCCGTCGGGCTTCGAGCTTCCCGGGGCGGATCTCTCGGACCTCGAGCTCGACGTCGTCGTCCTTCCCCCGCAGGAGGACGAGTTCACGTGCATGGAGTGCTTCCTCGTGAAGCACCGCACGCAGATCGACCACGAGACCAAGGTCGGCGCGATCTGCACCGAGTGCGCCGCCTGACGACCACGACTCTCGCTGACCCTCGACGCTCCGGCGCCGGGGGTCAGTCTTTTGCGCTGGGCGATGCTTCGGGAGCGGGGGAGCCGGCTGCGGCGCGGGCGCTCCGGATCACCGCGGCGACCCGGACCGGTGTCCTGGACGAGAACACCCAATGCGTGACGGGGTCGTCCTCGTCCTCGACGGCGACACGGACCACCCCGTCGATGCCGCCCCGCAGCAGGTGCCAGGACGCCGGCGACAGGCCGGGCCCGCGCGCCTGTCGCGCGTCGTCTCCGGTCAGGGTCTCGATCTCGCCGAGATAGCCGAGCTCGATGTTCGCGCGGCCGACGCGCAGGCGGCCGTCGGAGATCTCGATCACGGGTGACATCGCGATGAGGCCGGCGACGACGAGGGCGCCGACGGCGATGCCTGCGAGCAGCCCGACGACCGAGTCGAGCGGGGCGAGCACGAGCGCGACCATGGGACCGCAGACGGCAGCGCTCACGAGTGCCCACAGCGAGGGGCTCAGGCGCTCGCGATAGCGCGTGGTGGGCGGGGTAGCGGGGGCGGAACTGTGCATTAGCCTCGTGGGGTGACCGAATCCGTGGACGTCCCCATTATCGCCGCGAACGTTCCCGTGTACGCCCACCCGGGGGATGCCGGAGCAGATCTCGTCTCCACCGAGTCGGTGCGGCTCGCACCCGGGCAGCGCGCGCTCGTGGCAACCGGTGTGCGTATCGCCCTGCCCGACGGCTTCGCCGCCTTCGTGGTTCCGCGCAGCGGGCTCGCCGCCAAGCACGGGATCACCGTGGTGAACTCCCCGGGAACGGTCGATGCCGGCTACCGCGGCGAGATCAAGGTCACCCTTCTGAACACCGACACATCCGAGGCCTACGACATCGAGCCGGGCGACCGTATCGCGCAGGTGATCGTCATGCCGGTCACCCGGGCCCGTTTCATTCCCGTCGACGCTCTGCCCGAGAGCGTCCGCGGCGAGGGCGGGTTCGGCTCGACCGGGTACCAGAAGACAGGAGTATCCGCATGAGCGAAGACGCGAAGTCCGCACCCGCCGACCGCGCCACGGCCGGACCGTTCGACGAGTCCGAGGCCAACCCGGTCCGGCCCTACATCGACCTCGGCGGCATCAAGGTGCTGCCCCGCGAGGGCCTGAACCTGCGCCTCGAGGTGGAGGAGCAGACCAAGCGCATCGTGGCCGTCGGTCTCGATTACGCCGGGTCGACGCTGCAGGTGCAGCCGTTCGCGGCGCCTCGCTCGACGGGCCTGTGGGAGGAGACGCGCGAGCAGATCCGCCAGCAGGTGCGGCAGCAGGGCGGCCGTGTCGAGGAGCGCGAGGGACCGCTCGGTCCCGAGCTGCTGGCTGAGGTCCCGGTGATCGCCGGGGCGGAGGGCAGCGGCAAGCGCCTCGCGCGGTTCGTCGGCGTCGACGGTCCGCGCTGGTTCCTCCGCGGGGTCATCGGCGGCGCGGCCACGAACGACGTCGAGGCAGCCGCGCAGGTCGAAGACCTGTTCCGGTCGCTCGTGGTGGTGCGCGGGGGGTCCCCGATGCCGCCACGCGACCTCATCCCGCTGAAGATGCCGGCGACCCCCGGCTCGGCGTGAACCGCGACGAACGGGCCGACGCCGCGTCCGAACGCTCCGTCGACCTGACTCCGCCGGAGCCCGCGCCCCCCGCGTCGGGTGTCCTGGGGGCGGCACTCGGCGAGGCCGCCCGCAAGGCGGGTTTCGATCCCGAGACGAACGCCACGACGGGGGGAGTCGTGTGGCGTGCGATGGGCGGATTCCGCGGCATCGTCGAAGCGGTCCTGCCGGGCCTCGTGTTCATCGTGGTGTTCACGCTGACGACCGACCCCGAGACGCGCGAGGCGAACCTCTGGTTGTCGCTCGGTCTGTCGGTGGGTGTCGCCGCCGTATTCACTCTTCTGCGCCTCATTCAGCGGGGCCCCGCCAGCGCGGCCTTCGGCGGTCTCGTCGCCACCGCTGCAGCCGCGGGCCTCGCGCTGTGGACGGGGCGTGGCCAGGACAACTTCATCCCGGGGCTGATCACCAACGCCGCCTACGGCACGGCCTTCCTCGTCTCGGCTCTGATCGGGTGGTCGCTCATCGGCCTCGCGGCCGGATTCCTCATGAACGAGGGAATCGCGTGGCGCAGCGACAAGCGCAAGCGCCGTGTCTACTTCTGGCTCGCCATCGCGTGGGCGGCACTGTTCTACCTCCGCCTCGCCGTGCAGCTGCCGCTGTACTTCGCCGACGAGGTCGCCGCCCTCGGCACGCTGAAGCTCGTCATGGGGCTTCCGCTGTTCGCGCCGCTGGCAGCCGTCACCTGGCTCGCCGTGCGCGCGCTCTATAAGCAGCGCGCCGAGTGATACATTTATCTTGACGTCAAGATAAATTTCCCCCGATCCGACTAAGGGTCGCCTCACTAGATCGACCGGTGCGGCGAGGGGATGATGGGACAGTGCGCGCGAGCGCGCGGCCCGCCGATGAAGGAGAGCAGACGTGTCCACTGTTGACAGCTTCGGAGCCAAGAGCACCCTGACGGTCGGCAGCACCGACTACGAGATCTTCCGGATCGACACGGTCGAGGGTTACGACCGACTTCCCTTCAGCCTCAAGGTGCTGCTCGAGAACCTCTTGCGCACCGAGGACGGCGCGAACGTGACGCAGGAGCAGATCCGCGCCCTGGGTTCGTGGGACGCCTCGGCTGAGCCCGACACCGAGATCCAGTTCACCCCGGCCCGCGTCGTCATGCAGGACTTCACCGGCGTGCCCTGCATCGTCGACCTCGCCACGATGCGCGAGGCGGTCACGGCGCTCGGTGGCGACCCCAACCGCATCAACCCCCTCTCGCCCGCTGAGATGGTCATCGACCACTCCGTCATCGCCGACCTCTTCGGCAGCGAGAACGCGCTCGAGCGCAACGTCGAGATCGAGTACGAGCGCAACGGCGAGCGCTACCAGTTCCTGCGCTGGGGCCAGGGCGCGTTCGACGACTTCAAGGTCGTCCCGCCGGGCACCGGCATCGTCCACCAGGTGAACATCGAGCACCTCGCCAAGGTCATCTACGACCGCAACGTCGACGGCGTCCTCCGCGCGTACCCCGACACCTGCGTCGGCACCGACTCGCACACCACGATGGTCAACGGTCTGGGCGTCCTGGGCTGGGGCGTCGGCGGTATCGAGGCAGAGGCCGCGATGCTGGGTCAGCCCGTCTCGATGCTCATCCCGCGGGTGGTGGGCTTCAAGCTCACCGGCGAGATCCCCGCGGGCGTCACCGCGACCGACGTCGTCCTGACCATCACCGACATGCTCCGCAAGCACGGCGTGGTCGGCAAGTTCGTCGAGTTCTACGGTGCCGGCGTCGGCTCGGTCCCGCTGGCCAACCGTGCCACGATCGGCAACATGAGCCCGGAGTTCGGCTCGACGGCCGCGATGTTCCCCATCGACGATGTCACCCTCGAGTACCTGCGTCTGACCGGTCGCGACGAGCAGACCGTGGCGCTCGTCGAGGCATACGCGAAGGCGCAGTCGCTGTGGCACGACCCCGCGAACGAGGCGACCTACAGCGAGTACATGGAGCTCGACCTCTCGACGGTCGTCCCCTCGATCGCGGGCCCGAAGCGGCCGCAGGACCGCATCCTCCTGTCGGAGTCGAAGGAGCAGTTCGCGAAGGACATCCTCAACTACGCGACGACCGCCGACGAGCCGGTCGAGGTCGAGGGCACGTTCCCCGCATCCGACCCGGGCAACGGACCCGGCGTCGAGCACGAGACCCTCTCGGACGACACCGTCTCGCACCAGCACGACCACGCGCACGCGGGCTTGCTCTCGAGCGGTGCGCCCCACGCGGCATCCAACCCGGTGAAGGTGACGCAGCCGTCCGGCGAGAGCTACATGCTCGACAACGGTGCGGTCACCCTCGCGGCGATCACCTCGTGCACCAACACCTCGAACCCGTCGGTCATGATCGCCGCGGGGCTGCTGGCCCGCAAGGCATCGGAGCGCGGGCTCACCCGCAAGCCGTGGGTGAAGACCACGCTCGGCCCGGGGTCGAAGGTCGTCACCGACTACTACGAGAAGTCGGGCCTCGACAAGGACCTCGAGAACCTCGGCTTCTACACCGTCGGCTACGGCTGCACGATCTGCATCGGAAACTCCGGACCGCTGATCGAAGAGGTCTCGGCCGCGATCAACGAGAACGACCTCGCCGTCACCGCGGTGCTCTCGGGTAACCGCAACTTCGAGGGTCGCATCAGCCCCGACGTGAAGATGAACTACCTCGCCTCGCCGCCGCTGGTCGTCGCTTACGCCCTGGCCGGGTCGATGAACTTCGACTTCGAGACCGACGCTCTCGGCAAGGACTCGGACGGCAACGACGTCTTCCTCAAGGACATCTGGCCCGCTCCCGACGAGGTTCAGGAGATCATCGACTCGTCGATCTCGCGCGAGCAGTTCATCAAGCAGTACGCCACCGTCTTCGACGGCGACGAGCGCTGGAAGAACCTGCCCACGCCCACCGGCCCCGTCTTCGAGTGGGACGAGAACTCGACTTACGTCCGCAAGGCGCCGTACTTCGACGGCATGCAGATGGAGCTGACCCCGGTCGCCGACATCACCGGCGCGCGAGTCATGGCTACTCTCGGCGACTCCGTGACGACCGACCACATCAGCCCGGCGGGAAACATCAAGGCGGGCACTCCGGCGGCGCAGTACCTCACCGAGCACGGCGTGGCGCAGAAGGACTTCAACTCCTACGGCTCGCGTCGTGGCAACCACGAGGTCATGATCCGCGGCACCTTCGCCAACATCCGCCTGAAGAACGAGCTCACGGCAGCGGTCAACGACGGCAAGGTCGTCGAGGGCGGTTACACGCGTGACTTCACCCAGGAGGGCGGCCCGCAGTCGTACATCTACGACGCGAGCCAGAACTACCAGGCGCAGGGCACTCCGCTGGTGATCTTCGGCGGCAAGGAGTACGGCTCGGGCTCGTCGCGTGACTGGGCCGCCAAGGGCACCAACCTGCTCGGCGTGAAGGCCGTCATCACCGAGAGCTTCGAGCGCATCCACCGCTCGAACCTCATCGGCATGGGCGTCGTTCCCCTGCAGTTCCCGGCGGGAGAGAGCTGGAAGTCGCTCGGACTCGACGGCACCGAGGTCATCTCGATCACGGGCCTCGAGCAGCTCAACGACGGCATCACCCCCAAGACGGTGAAGGTGGTGGCCGAGCCGAGCGAGTTCTCGCCCGAGGGCAAGCAGACCGTCGAGTTCGACGCGATCGTCCGCATCGACACCCCCGGTGAGGCGGACTACTACCGCAACGGCGGCATCCTCCAGTACGTGCTGCGCTCGCTCGTCTGAGCCTGCCAGCCGCGTAGCCCACGAGAGGCCGGAGCGTCGAGCTCCGGCCTCTCGTGCATCCCGCTGATTAGACTTACCGGCACCCGATGGAAGGAGGGGCACGATGTCGCTGCTCTCCTCGATCTCGCATCCGCGTGATCTGGACGCCCTCTCGCTCGCTCAGCTGGAGACGCTTGCGGCTGAGATCCGCGCGTTCCTCGTCGAGAACGTCTCGCGCAGCGGCGGACATCTGGGGCCCAACCTCGGCGTGGTCGAGCTGACGCTCGCGATTCACCGGGTCTTCGACTCGCCCCGCGACCCGGTCGTCTTCGACACCGGGCATCAGTCCTACGTCCACAAGCTCATCACCGGACGTCAGGACTTCTCACGGCTGCGCTCGCGCGGCGGACTCGCGGGCTACCCCCAGCGCAGTGAGAGCGAGCACGACGTCGTCGAGTCGTCCCATGCGTCGAGCTCGCTCAGCTGGGCTGACGGCATCTCCCGCGCCTTCGCCCGCACCGGTCGCACCGACCGCCATGTCGTCGCGGTCGTCGGTGACGGGTCTCTGACGGGCGGGATGACGTGGGAGGCGCTCAACAACATCTCGGACGACAACGACCGCAATCTGGTCATCGTCGTCAACGACAACGGTCGCTCCTACGCCCCGACGATCGGCGGGATGGCGCGGTTCCTGAACAAGGTGCGCACGACCGAGGGCTATCGTTCGCTGCACGAGGGTTCGGCCACGCTGTTCGGCCGGCTCGGGCCCGCGGCGCGCGCGGTCTACCGCGGTCTGCGAGGGGGAACGCACGGGTTCCTCTCGCGCTTCGTGAACAACGAAGCGCTCTACTCGAATCTCGACATCAAGTACCTCGGCCCCGTCGACGGGCACGACCTCGAGGCCATGATCGAGACCCTGCGCCTGGCGAAGTCGTACGGAGCCCCGGTCATCGTGCACGCGATCACCGAGAAGGGGCGGGGCTACGCACCTGCTCGCCTCGACGAGGCCGATCAGTTCCACGCGGTCGGCAAGATCGATCCGGCCACCGGGCAGCCCGTCTCCGCGGGCGGCAAGACGAGCTGGACGGATGTGTTCGCCGAAGAGCTCGTGTCTGCGGGGGAGCGCCGCAGTGATGTCGTCGCGATCACCGCCGCGATGCTGCGGCCGACGGGTCTGCTGCCGTTCGCACAACGCTTCCCGGATCGTGTGCTCGACGTCGGCATCGCCGAGCAGCATGCCGTCGCGGCCTCCGCGGGACTCGCCTTCGGCGGCCTGCATCCGGTCGTCGCGATCTACGCGACGTTCATGAACCGTGCGTTCGACCAGATGATGATGGACGTCGCGCTGCACCGCGCGGGTGTCACGTTCGTGCTCGACCGAGCGGGCGTGACGGGGCCCGATGGGCCGAGCCACCACGGCATCTGGGACCTCGCGATGCTCCAGCTCGTGCCCGGCGTGCGCATCGCCGCGCCCCGGGACGCGGAGCGCCTGCGCGAGGTGTTCCGCGAGGCCGTCGAGATCGAAGACGCACCGACGGTGGTCCGCTACCCGAAGGGCTCGGTCGGCGACGAGCTGCCGGCCGTGGAACGTCTGGACGATGGGACGGAGGTGCTCGTGCGGGGCGAATCCGACGATGTCCTCATCGTGGGAATCGGTCCGATGGTGCGTCTCGGCATCGAGGTCGCCGAGCGCCTGCGAGCACAGGGGATCGGCGCGACGGTCATCGATCCTCGCTGGGTGGTCCCCGTCGCGCGGTCGGTCGTCGACCTCGCGGCGCAGCACCGGCTGGTGATCACGATCGAGGACGGCATCCGGGTCGGCGGCATCGGTACCCGCATCCGTCAGGTCCTTCGCGAAGCCGGGATCGACACGGCCGTCGACGAGCTCGGTCTGCCCGACGAGTTCATCGACCACGCCGAGCGCGACGAGATCCTCGAGGACGCCGGCCTCACGGCAGCGAAGATCGCGCATGACGTCGTCGCGCAGGTTCTCGGCACCCGCATCCCGATCGCACGTCCGAGCGCCGATGCCGAACAGGACTGGGCGGATGCCGCGGACGCGCCGGGCCGCGAGGGTGCGAGTGACGGCGAGCCTCAGCCTCGCCAGCGCTGACGTCGGCGCTGCCCGGGATCGATGATTCGGTAGCGGTCGTCGAGGGCATCCTCTGTCGCGGCATCCGGATCCGTGGTCCGCACAACGTCGCCGAACCCCTCGGCGTCGAGGCGGAGGGCTCGCCTCATGGTGATGAACCACGCTCCTGCGAGTCCGATGGCGCTGAGAGGCACGTTGACGAGGTAGGCGGTCGCTGCGATCCACCCGCCACCCGAGTCGCCGAGAAGCGCGGGAAGGGTGACCGTCGTGGTGACGACGCCGACCAGCGCGCCGTACGCCGAGAAGGCGAGGAGATGTGCGCCGACACGTGGCAAGCGTCGCAGCAGGCGACCGAGCGCGTACGCGCCGGTGGAGCCGATCACCACAGCGGGGACGGAGACGAGCAAGATCGCCGCGGTGCCCACGATCAAGCTGAAGCCGCCTGTCAGCACCGCCCAGCCGACGATGAGCAGCAGCGTCGTCGTGCCCCACGCGCGGGCGGTGCCCCCGAGGAACTCCGTGCGGGTGAAAGCGAGAGGTTCGGCATCCGTGCGGGGCGAGTCACGCCGCGGCGAGGGTGGCGGGTGCGGGCCGATGACCGTCACGAGCGCGCCTCGGCGATGAGGTCGAGGAGTTCGCGCAGCGGTCGGCGCAGCATCGGAAGGCGCGCGAGGGGGAGCGCCATCGCGAGTAGCGACATCCCTCTGTCGAGAAGGCGCCGCGTCTTCGCCTGCTCGTCAGAGTCGTCGTAGACCCAGTACATCGCGAGCAGCAGGTGCGAGAGGACGAGCGCGCCGGGCAGCGCCTCCGCGATGTCCGCGGGGAGCTTGTGATCGGCGCCCTCGACGGCGGTGCGGAAGAGGTTCTCGACGATCGCGAGCGATGCGTTGGACTCGGGCGACAGGGGATTGATCGACGAGCGCGGAGACACCGCCGCGGTCAGGAACTCGGGCGCGTGGTGGTGCGTCGGCGTCAGCTGGTCGAGTCCCGTGTGGAAGACGATCGCGAGTCTCTCCTTGAGGTCACGCGACGACTCGAGGCGGGGGAGCGCCGCAGCCCGATGAGCCTGCTGCACCTCCAGATAGAACTCCTGGACGAGTTCGTTCTTGGAGGCGAAGTGGTAGTTCGTCGTCCCGACCGAGACCCCCGCTTCTGAGGCGATGTGCCGGATGGTCGTCGCGTCGTAGCCGCGTTCACGAAACGATCGCAGCGCGGTCTCGACGATCAGGGCGCGGGTACGGTCTCGCTTCGACCCGGCGGGTTCCGGTTTGCTGAACATGTTCAGATAGTAGCGTCCGGCCCGAAGATCACGACCGTTCCACGCCCACGTGAAAGCATGAAGGGATGACCGGCGACAATCTCACACGTACCGACGCTCAGCGGCGCGCAGCCGATATCCGAGTCGACACCATCGACGTGCGACTCGATGTCCGCGACGCCCCACGTGCGGATGTGACGACCTTCGGCACCCGCGCCATTCTCTCGTTCGATGCGCCCGCGGGCGGGGAGACCTGGGTCGACTTCCTCGGATCGGCCGTCGACACGGTCACGGTGAACGGCGAGAGCCGGCCGGTCGAGTGGGACGGCGCGCGCATCCGACTCTCCGACCTGGCGGAACGCAACACCGTCTCGATCGAGGCGCGCGGCGTCTACAGCCGCTCCGGCGAAGGGCTGCATCGTTTCGTCGACCCCGTCGACGGCGCCACCTATCTGTACACGCAGTACGAACCCGCCGATGCGCGCCGCGTGTACCCCTGCTTCGAGCAGCCCGACGTGAAGGCGCGCTGGCGGATGCAGGTTGTGGCTCCGGAAGGATGGCGGGTGCTGTCCAACGGCGCGGAGACCGATCGCCGGGATGTCGACGGTGGTACCGAGGTCACTTTCGCGGAGACCCTCCCGATCTCCAGCTACATCACGGCCGTCGCGGCCGGGCCGTACCACCGCGTGGACGGGGTCTGGGACGGGCCCGAGGGGCCCGTCGACCTGGGAGTCCTCTGCCGCGCCTCGTTGGCGCCGTTCCTCGACGCCGAGGAGATCATCGACATCACCCGCCGCGGGCTCGCGTACTTCGGCGAGGCGTTCGGTCTCGGCTATCCGTGGGGCAAGTACGACCAGATCTTCGTGCCGGAGTACAACCTCGGGGCGATGGAGAATCCCGGGCTCGTCACCTTCACCGAGGCCTACGTGTTCCGCGGCGCTGCGACGGCGGCCCAGCGCGAGGCGCGCGCCAACACGATCCTCCACGAGATGGCTCACATGTGGTTCGGCGACCTCGTGACGATGCGATGGTGGGACGACCTCTGGCTCAAGGAATCGTTCGCCGACTTCATGGGGTCGCACGCATCGGTCGCGACAGGGCTCTATCCGGATGCCTGGGTGAGCTTCGCCAGCCGGCGGAAGGGGTGGGCCTACGAGCAGGACCAGCTTCCGACGACGCATCCCATCGTGGCCGACATCCCCGACCTGCAGGCCGCCAAGCTCAATTTCGACGGCATCACCTATGCCAAGGGCGCGTCGGTGCTCAAGCAGCTCGTCGCGTATGTCGGCGAGGAGCCGTTCTTCGCGGGCGCACGGCGGTATTTCGCCGACAACGCCTTCGGCAACACCACGCTCGACGACCTGCTGACGGCGCTCGAGCACGCGTCGGGGCGCGATCTGCGCGCCTGGAGCCGCGCATGGCTCGAGACGACCGGCATGTCCGATCTTTCCGTCGAAAGAGACGAGGCCGGTCGCGCCACCGTCGTGCAGAGCGACCCCCGGCCCCACCGCGTGACGATCGGGCGGTACGTGGAGACGGACGGAGTCCTGCAGCGAGAGCATGCGACGGAACTCGATCTCGTCGACGCCAGGACCCCGATGGGCGGCGACGCCACTGGCCACATGATCCCGAACGACGACGACCGCACCTACGCCAAGGTTCGTCTCGATGAGGACACGACGGCAGCGCTCGAACGCTCGCTCTCGACGATCGGCGACCCGCTCGCCCGGTCGGTCGCGTGGGCCGCGCTGTGGAACGCGGTGCGTGACGGTCGCCTCGCCGTCGCGCGATACCTGCGAATGGTCGGAGCGCATGCTGCGGCCGAGACGCACACGGGTCTCCTCGCCGACGCCGTCGCGCACGCGGACTACGCGATCGCGCACTATGCCGCTCCCGATCAGCGCGGGGCGCTCGCTTCGGACTGGCTCGAGAGCGTCTGGCGATCGCTGCACGAGGCCCGTCCCGGCAGCGACGCGCAACTCGTGTGGGCCCGGGCTCTGGGCGCCGCTGCCGCCGTGGACGCCGGACGCGCTCAATCTGTGCGCCGGCTGCTCTCGGGCGAGGACGAGACTCCGGAGGGCCTCGAGCTCGACGCCGACCTCCGATGGGGCTGGTTGTTCGCGCTCGCGGCGACCGGCGCGACGAGCGTCGACGACATCGACGCGGAGCTCGACCGGGACGACACCTCGAAGGGGCGGCGCGCCCACCGCGCCGCCCGGGCGGCGCTTCCGGAGCGCGCAGTGCGAGAAGCCGCGTGGCGCGCCGCATGGACCGACGAATCACTGTCGAACGACGAGCTCGACGCCACGATCGCCGGGGTTCGCGCCGGTGGGCGGCGAGATCTCATCGCCGCGCTCGACGGGGACTACTTCTCGCGGATCGGGCGGGTCTGGGAGACCCGGAGCATCGAGATCGCACGACGCCTCGTGCGCGGCCTGTTCCCCGCGACGGACGACCTGACGGCGGCCACGGCGTGGCTCGACGCGCACCCGGACGCGCCGGCTTCTCTGCGCCGCATCGTGATCGAGCAGCGCGACATCCGCGGACGCGACCTCCGGGTGCAGAGCGCGCAGCGCGCCAGCGCCGCCTGACGCGACGAGGGCCCCGCGGCTTTCGTGCCACGGGGCCCTGATCGACGATCAGCGCCGGGTGTCAGCGGTGCGCGATCCCGCGGATGGGCGGGTGGTGGAACGTGTCGCCGAAAGCCCTCTCGGAGGCCCCCTCGCGGTCGAGGTACGGCGAGGCCCCGCCGTCGATGAACGGCCAACCCGCGCCGAGGATCAGGCACAGGTCGATGTCCTCGACCTCGGGGACGACGCCCTCGTCGAGCATGAGATTGATCTCCTGCGCCAAGCCGTCCTGTACGCGCTGGAGGATCGTATCTGCTCCGACCGGCGATGTACCCGTCGCCTTCTTCGCCACCTTCTCCGCGGCCTTGGTGAAGCCGGTGACGCGCCCGCCCTTGTCCTTCTCGACGACCTCGGGAAGCTCGGCGAGCTGGTGGAAGTTCTCGTTCGCGTAGAAGCGCTCGGGGAACGCGGAGGTCATGGTGTCCTGCACGTGCGCGGCGACCTTCCAGCCGACGAGGTCGATGAGCTGGAACGGTCCCATCGGAAGACCGAGCGGCGCGAAGGCCCTCTCGACATCGGCGACGGGTGTGCCCTCGTAGACGGCCCGCGCAGCCTCGCCCATGACCTTGGCCAGCAGGCGGTTCACGACGAAGCCGGGCGCGTCCTTGGTCAGCACGGCGTTCTTGCCGAGACCCTTCGCGACGACGAAAGCGGTCGACAGAGCGGCATCCGTCGTCTGCGGCGTCTTCACGATCTCGATGAGCGGCATGACCGCGACCGGATTGAAGAAGTGGAAGCCCACGAGGCGCTCGGGATGGGCGAGCTTGGCGCCGATCTCCTCGACCGACAGCGACGACGTGTTCGTCGCGAGGATCGCGTCGTCGGCGACGATCTTCTCGATCTCGCCGAACACCTGCTGCTTGACCCCGACCTCCTCGAACACGGCCTCGATGACGAAGTCGCAGTCGGCGTACTCGGTCTTGTCGACGGTGCCGTGGACGAGCGAGCGGAGCTTGCCTGCGGTGTCGGAGTCGATGCGTCCCTTGGCCTCGAGCTTTCCGATCTCCTCGTGGATGTAGGCGAGTCCCTTGTCGACTCGCGCCTGGTCGAGGTCGGTGATCAGCACGGGTACCTGGAGCTTCCGGACGAACAGCAGCGCGAACTGGCTGGCCATGAGACCGGCGCCGATGACGCCGACCTTCGTCACCTTCTTCGCGAGCGCCTTGTCGGGTGCACCGACGGGCCGCTTCGCCCGCTTCTGCACGAGATCGAAGGCGTACATCGACGCGGCGAACTGGTCGCCGGAGATCAGTTCGGCGAGAGCGTGGTCCTCGCGCGCGAAACCTTCGTCGCGCGAGCCGCTGCGCGCCTTCTCGAGCAGCTCGAGGGCCAGGTAGGGCGCCTTCGGCACGGTGCCGATCTTCGACTCGAGCATTCCGCGGGCGACCTTGATGGCGATGGGCCATTTGGTCAGTCGCTCGAGCTTGCCGGGTTCGTTCTTCCGCGTCACCGAGACAGTGCCCGACAGCACGCGGTCGGCCCACGCGAGAGAGTCCTCGAGGTAGCTCACCGCCGGGAAGATCGCGTCCATGATGCCGAGATCGAACGCCTGCTGCGGCTTCAGCACGCGGTTCTGCTTGAGCGGATTGCTGATGACCACCTCGAGCGCGTTCTCGATGCCGATGAGGTTCGGCAGCAGGTAGGCGCCTCCCCAGCCGGGGATCAGGCCGAGGAAGACCTCGGGCAGGGCGATCGCTGCGGCCGAGGCATCCACCGTCCGGTAGGTGCTGTTGAGCGCGATTTCGAGGCCGCCGCCGAGCGCCAGTCCGTTGACGAACGCGAAGGAGGGCACGCCCAGTTTCGACAGACGCCCGAGCACCTGGTGCCCGCGCTGCGCGACGAGCTTCGCGATCTCCTTCGAGGGCAGTCGCGAGACGTCGGACAGGTCGGCTCCCGCAGCGAGGATGTACTGCTTGCCGGTGATGCCGACCGCATCGATCTCGCCCGCCGCTGCGCGGGAGGCGAGTGCGTCGAGCACCCCGCCCAGCTCGGCGAGCGTCGCCGGGCCCAGGGTGTTCGGGCGGGTGTGGTCTCGGCCGTTGTCGAGAGTGATGAGCGCGAGCGTGCGGCCCGAGGCGAGTCGGACGTCGCGCACCAGCGAGTGAGTGACGACCTCGTCGCCGGTGAGGGCGTCGAGGGGCGAGAAGTCGATGTCGTCGTAGGTCATGTCGGCGCGCCTCACTTCTTCGCGGTCTTCTTCTTGCCGGTGTAGTGGGGGTTCTCCCAGATCACCGATCCACCCTGGCCGAGGCCGACGCACATCGCGGTGAGGCCGTAGCGCACGTCGGGACGCTCCGCGAACTGGGCGGCGAGCTGGATCATCAGACGCACACCGGATGCCGCCAACGGGTGACCGACCGCGATCGCACCGCCCCACGGGTTGACCCGCGGATCGTCGTCGTCGATGCCGAAGTGGTCCAGCAGCGAGAGGACCTGCACCGCGAACGCCTCGTTGAGCTCGAACAGCCCGATGTCATCGATCGTCAGCCCAGCTTTTGCGAGCGCCTTCTCCGTCGAGGGGATCGGACCGATACCCATCACCTCGGGCTGGACGCCGGCGAAGCCGAACGACACCATCCGCATCTTCGGGGTGAGCCCGAGCTCCTTGACCGCGCGTGATCCGGCGAGAAGGCTGATGGTCGCGCCGTCGGTCAGGGGAGACGAGGTACCTGCCGTCACACGGCCGTGCGGCCGGAACGGCGTCTTGAGCTGCGCGAGGCCTTCCATGGTGGTCTCGGGCCGGCGCCCCTCGTCTTCGGTAGCGAGGCCCCACGCGCCGTCGGCGGACTTGACCGCGACGGGAACGAGGTCGGGCTGGAGTTTGCCGGCGTCGTATGCCGCCTGTGCCTTCTGCTGGCTGCGCATGCCGAAGCGGTCGGCCCGCTCCTTGGTGAGCACCGGGAAGCGATCGTGCAGACGCTCGGCGGTGATGCCCATGTTCAGCGCATCGGCGCTGACGAGCTTCTCGGTGAGGAACCGAGGATTGGGATCGGTGTCGCCCCCGCCGAGCGGGTGGCGGCCCATGTGCTCGACGCCGCCCGCGAGGGCGAGGTCGTACATGCCGATACCGATCGAGCCGGCCATCGTGGTGACGCTTGTCATCGCGCCTGCGCACATGCGGTCGATCGCGAAGCCCGGCACGCTCTGCGGGAGCCCGGCGAGGATCGCCGCGGTCCGGCCGAGGGTCAACCCCTGGTCGCCTTGCTGGGTCGTCGCCGCGATCGCGACATCGTCGATCCGGTCGAGCGGCAGGTCGGGGTTGCGTTCGATCACGCCCCGAATCGCTTTGACGACGAGGTCGTCCGCTCGGGTGTTCCAGTACATGCCCTTCTCGCCGGCGCGCCCGAACGGGGTGCGCATGCCGTCGATGAAGTAGACGTCCGAGATCTCGGCCACTTTGCCTCCAGAAGATGGGATCGAGTCCAGCCTAAGGACCCGAGGAAGCCGGGAAAATCGGTTGGGTCGAACCTACGAAGCACTCGAGGGCGGCGCGGCATCCCCGTTCACGGAATCCACAAAGGCTTGAGCGATCAGCTGTGCGGTCTGCTCAATCTGCCACCGGCGCGCTCCGAGCTCGGCGAGGGCATCGCCGACGGTCTCGGGTGAGATCTCGGCGGGCGGCGCCCATGCGACGCGGCGCAGCAGCTCCGGGGTGAGCAGGTTCTCCGTCGGCATCGACAACTCTTCCGCGCGCTGCTCGATCAGCGGTTTCGCCGCCTTCAAGCGGGCGTCGGCCGGAGGGTTGCGATCGACCCATGCGCGGGGCGGCGGCAGGCCGTCGCCGGGCAGGCGGTCGGGTGGCAGCGACTGCTCGGCGCGTCCCGCCTCGAAAGCAGCCCACCACCGGTCGAGCTGCGAGCGGCTCGCGCGGCCGGTGAAGTCCTTGACCTTCGCCAGGTCCTGTTTCGTCTTCGGGTCGGCCGCGAGCGCCGCGACGAGCGCGCGATCGGGGACGAGCCGGCCGGGAGCGATGTCCTGTTCGCGGGCATACTCCTCGCGGGCGGTCCACAGTGCGCGGGCGACCGCGAGTGCGCGGCGGCCCCGGATGGTGTGGAGGCCGCTGAGGCGGCGCCACGGGTCCTCACGCGGCGGTTTCACCGGCCGATCGAGGACCGCTTGGAACTCCTGTGCGGCGAAGTCGACCTTGCCCTGCGCCTCGAGCTCCAGGGCGAGCGCGTCGCGGACGTCGACGAGGTGCTCGACGTCGAGCGCCGCGTATTCGAGCCACGACTGCGGCAGCGGGCGTGTCGACCAGTCTGCGGCGGAGTGAGCTTTGGCGAGGACGATGCCCAGCGTGTCCTCGACGACGGCGCCGAGCCCGACGCGCGCGTGCCCGAGCAGGCGTGCGGCGAGCTCGGTGTCGAAGATCGACTTCGGATCGAGCCCGGCCTCGCGAAGCGACGGAAGGTCCTGGCTCGCAGCGTGCAGCACCCACTCGACGTCGCCGATCGCGGCCTGGAGGGGTGCGAACGTCGAGATCGCGGGTGGATCGAACAGGTGCACGCCGGCGCCGCGGCGGAAGACCTGGATGAGATAGGCGCGTTGCGAGTATCGGAAGCCCGACGCCCGCTCGACATCCACGGCGACGGGGCCGTCGCCGGCCGCGAGCAGTTCCGCGGCGCGTTCGAGTCCGGCGTCATCGGCGATGACGGTGTATTCAGCCACGGTTCCCCCGGCGTGCTCCGAAGACGGCGACGCCTTCCGACCCCGGAGGCAGGCCGGCCAGCATGCAGGTCAGTTCCGCCCAGGCGTCGATATGGGCGGTGATGTCGCCGACGGGGCTCCACGAGGCGCGCAGTTCGATCTGTGCACCGTCACCCTCCTCGGCGAGGCTTCCGAAACCGCGCGAGAGAGTCTTCGTCGCGGTTCCGGAGACGGAATGGAACGAGGCGCCGCGGTGGTCGAGCGCATCGATGAGCCACGACCAGGCGACCTCAGCCAGGAGCGGGTCGACGCCGATCTCGGGCTCGAGCGGTGCCTGGGCGAACGCGACGATGCGCCACGGGCCACCCCAGGCGTCGGGTTCGTCCTCGTCGTGGAGGACGACGATCCGCCCGGTGCCGTACGGGGAGTCGACGGCATGCTCTTCGGGCCGCACATCACCCGCCAGCGCGAGGGATTCCGGCGCGAGTCCGGTCGGCGCGGGGATCTCGCGCACGACGAGGTCGTCGCGGAAGGTCATCGTCAGCACCGCCTCGCGAGCGATGACGAATGCCGTCGCGTCGGCGGGAGGACGGGAATCGGCCACGTCGACAGACTAGAGTGAGGCCTCGATGATGGGTTCCAGGCGCGCCGGGGCTGCGGGCGCATCTCCCGCAGCAGCCGCCGCCGCGAAGACGACGATCGCGGCACTCGCCGGAGCCCTCGGAATCTCGTTGGCAGCGCTCGGAACGGTGTCGATGCGGGTCGCCCGCAAGGTCGTGACTCCCGCCGGCCGTGTGCCCGACACCGATCTCCTGGCCGTGGATGTGGCCGCTCAGACCCTCACGCTTTCGCGGAACGCCGACACCGAGCTGCCCGGACGCTACGGGCTCTTCACGACGGGGACAGCGTCCTACGTCAAGGTCGGCGCGGTGCTGGCTCAGGACGAGACCTCGGTCAAGCGCAAGCTGCTGACCGAGATCGGAACGGATGACCGGCTCTCGGGTGCTGCCGCGTTCAGCGGCTGGTACTACTCCGATCCCGCCGAGCTGCATCTGCCCTATCGATCCGAGCTCGTCGGATCGCCGCTCGGGCCCTGCCCGGCCTGGTTCTTCCCCGCCGCCGACGCGTCGGGTGAGCCGAGCGACACCTGGGTCATCCAGATCCACGGACGTGGCACCACTCGGGCGGAGACGCTCCGCGCGGTCCCGGTGTTCCACGCCGCCGGCGTCTCGTCGCTGCTGGTGTCGTACCGGAACGACGGTGAGGCACCGCGCAGCCGATCAGGAACATACATGCTCGGCGCGACCGAATGGCGCGACGTGGATGCGGCGATCGGGGCGGCCCGTCGCCGTGGTGCGCGGCGGATCTTCCTCATGGGATGGTCGATGGGAGGCGCGATCGCGCTCCAGGTCGCTCTGAACTCGGCCCACCGCGACATCATCGCCGGGGTCGTGCTCGAATCGCCGGCGATCGACTGGCGCATCGTGCTCGACTACCAGGCGCAGCTGCTGCGCATCCCCGGCCCCGTCGCGACCACCGCCGTCCGGGCACTCGACAGCGCGTGGGGCTCGCGGGTCGTCGGACTGAACACGCCGATCCCGTTCGACCGGCTCGACGTCGTCGCACGTGCGCGCGAGCTGCGGCATCCGATCCTCATCCTCCACAGCGACGACGACGGCTTCGTTCCCGCGGATGCGTCGTACCAGCTGGCCGAGGCGCGTCCCGACCTCGTCGAGCTGGAGATCTTCCAGACCGCCCGCCACACGAAGCTGTGGAACTACGACCCTGCGCGGTGGACCACGGTCATCCGCGAATGGCTCGGGCGTCGACGCTCAGCCGCAGATAGCTGAAGCCCGCAGCATCCATCAGCGCACCCGTGACCCGCGTCGACACGTCCGTCGACACGGGAAGGACGGGATGCCGCACCGGCCCGATCCGCGGCGCGATGGTCAAGCAGATCTCGTCGATGACACCCGCGGTGAGGAACTGCGCGGCGATCGTCGGGCCGCCTTCGCAGACGACCCGCTGCCATCCACGCGACGACAGCGCATCGATCACTCGGGCGGGCGAGAGGTCCGGACCGGGACCGGCCGTGATGACCGAGACACCGGCGGGCGCATCGGCGACCACGCCGTCGGGGACGACCAGCACCACCCGGTCGGCGTCGGCGCCCGCGAGGCGGTGCCCGTCGAGTCGACCCGACCGAGAGACGATCGCGAGAGCCGCGGTGCGCGGGACGACATAACCCTCGGCGCGGACGCTCTCAGCCCCCACCACCACGACGTCGGCATCGCGGCGGATGATCCCGAGGATGCTGCGGTCGGTCGGGCTCGTGATGGTGTCGCTCGTCCCATCGCCCCCGGAGGCCGACCCGGTGAGGGTGGTGACCATGTTCAGGCGGACGTAGCCGCCCGGCGCTCGCCGGTAGCGTCGAGCGAGCCAGGCTCGTCCGACATCCGTGGTGGAATCGGCGCTCTCACCTGTTTCCGGAAGCATCTCGCTCACACGCACGGCGTCATCCTTTCACGCGGTTAGGGTTGATCCGTGACGAGCACATCCGCCGGAATCCTGCGCCTCAGCGACCGTCGTCCCGAGGTGAGCGGCACCGAGATGCTCGCCGCCCTCGTGCCGCCGCCGCAGTTCGATGCGGCGACATTCGACTCCTACCGGGCCGACCCGCAGTACCCGTCGCAGCAGGAGGCGAAGGACCTGCTCGAGACCTTCGCCGGCGGCGGTGCGCCCGTCGCACGCGGGGGGCTCTTCCGCCGCGCGAAGAAGGCGCCGGAGACGAAGCCCGGCGTGTATCTCGACGGCGGATTCGGTGTCGGCAAGACCCACCTGCTCGCCGCGATCTATCACGCGATGCCGGCTCGCCGGAAGTACTTCGGTTCGTTCATCGAGTACACCGCGCTCGTCGGAGCCGTGGGCTACCAGAACACCGTCCAGCTGCTGCGGGGGGCCGACCTGCTCTGCATCGACGAGTTCGAGCTCGACGACCCGGGCGACACGATGGTCATGACGCGGCTCCTCGGCGAACTCGTCGCGTCGGGCACGCGTCTGGCAGCGACCTCGAACACTCCGCCGAACGCGCTGGGCGAGGGGCGTTTCGCGGCCCAGGACTTCCTGCGCGAGATCCATGCGATGTCGGCGAGCTTCCAGACGATCCGGATCGACGGCACCGACTACCGGCAGCGTGCCGTGGACGGGCACGCGGTCGCGCTGGCCCCCGAACAGTACGAGTCCGAGATCGCGGATGCTGCCGCCTCCGGCCTCGTCTCGGACGATGCCTTCTCCGACGTCATCGCGCACCTCGCGACCGTGCACCCGTCGCGCTACATCCGTCTCGTCGACGCCATCTCGACGATCGGGCTGCGCGACGTCACGCAGCTGACGGACCAGTCGGCGGCGCTGCGCTTCGTCGCGTTCGTCGACCGCGCCTATGACGCGCAGATCCCGATCCGGGCGACCGGCCGGCCTCTCGACGAGGTCTTCGGCGACGAGATGCTCGGCGGCGGATACCGCAAGAAATACCTGCGCGCCATCTCGCGCCTGGTGGCTCTCACCCATTCCTGAGCACTCGTCGAGGGTTCGCGCGGCCCGCGGAAACCTGATGTTTACCGGGGGAGCGGTCGCGTAACCGATCGGAAACACGACTGCGCCGTCTGGGGAAACTGGCGGCCTCGACACTGAGGGGACCCGACGCTACACCTGCGTCCCTGCAGAGAGGTTCCCTTCGAGATGGATCAAGGCAACACCGCATTCATACTCATCGCGGCCGCATTCGTCCTGCTGATGACGCCAGGACTCGCATTCTTCTACGGCGGTCTCGTCAAGGCCAAGAGCGTCATCAGCATGATGATGATGAGCTTCGGCGCACTCGGCCTGATCGGCGTCCTCTGGGTGCTCTTCGGGTACGCCATCGCCTTCCCCGGCGCTGAGGGGACCGTCGCCCCCTGGTCGATCGACTGGAGCGCCATCGGTCTGAGCAGCCTGCTCGAGACGCCCGACGACGCCGCCTTCCCGCCCATGGCCTTCGTGTGCTTCCAGGCCACCTTCGCGATCCTCACCGTCGCGCTCGTCTCCGGCGCCATCGCCGACCGTGCCAAGTTCGGCGCGTGGATGCTGTTCGCCGGCGTCTGGGCGACGATCGTCTACTTCCCGGTCGCGAGCTGGGTCTTCAACTTCGGCCTCGCCGACGACGGCTCGTTCGAGTACGGCGGCTGGATCACCAAGGGTCTGCAGGACGTCTTCGGCGTCGGCGCGATCGACTTCGCCGGCGGAACGGCCGTGCACATCAACGCCGGTGCCGCCGCTCTCGCCCTGGCCCTGGTGCTCGGCAAGCGCGTCGGCTTCCAGAAGGGCGTCCACGTTCCCCACAACCCGCCGTTCGTCCTGCTCGGTGCCGGTCTGCTGTGGTTCGGCTGGTTCGGCTTCAACGCCGGCTCCGAGCTCGCCGCCGACGGCACGGCCGCGCTCGCGTTCATCAACACGATCGCCGCTCCGGCCGCAGCCCTGCTGGCCTGGCTCCTCGTCGAGAAGATCAAGGACGGCAAGCCCACGTCCGTCGGCGCCGCTTCGGGTGCCGTCGCCGGCCTCGTCGCGATCACCCCGGCCTGCGCCTCCGTCGACCCGATCTGGGCCATCCTGCTCGGCCTCATCGCCGGTGCCGCCTGCGCCCTCGCGATCGAGCTGAAGTACAAGCTCGGTTTCGACGACTCGCTCGACGTCGTCGGCATCCACCTCGTCGGTGGTCTCATCGGCACGCTGTACCTCGGCTTCTTCGCCAACGGCACCGGCCTGTTCATGGGTGGCGACGCGAGCCAGCTGATCGTTCAGGCGATCGCCGCTCTCGCGGTTCTCGTCTACTCCTTCGTGCTGGCCTTCATCATCGGCTTCGCGATCGAGAAGACCATCGGCTTCCGTGTGAAGAACGAGGACGAGATCGCCGGCATCGACACCGTCATGCACGGTGAGGTCGGCTACACCCTCTCCGACGCGAAGGTCTGATCAGGCCTCGCATCTCAGCCCGGGCGGGGCATCGCGGAGTGATTCGCGGTGCCCCGCCTCGCGTGTGCCCGAGGTGGGGGCCGTGTGCGTCGCTGCGGCGTTCCGTGCTGCGGCGTTCAGTTGGCAGGCGACGCCGCTTCGCGTGGGGTGAACGGGCGTCAGCTGCCAGGTGAGCCGTTAGGGGAAACGGGACGGCCCGCCCCAGGCGCTGGGTTAGTTTGGGCGCATGGGTGTGCTTTCACGAGTGTGGGATCTGCTGCGTCCGCGCCGGACGGCGGATGGTTCATCCCGCCCTACCGGAACGCGGCCCCGCGCGAGCACCGGCACGCCGCCCCGCGGCGGCGGGCGCCCTGCGTCGCGCGAAGCGGCCGGGACTGCGGCATCCGTCATCGAGGTGGCTCTGCCCGATGCTCGCGGCCTGCGTCTGGCTTACGAGCCCCGACCGGGCACTGACCCCGATCCCGGTGAGATCGTCTGGGCGTGGGTGCCGTACGCGGAAGATGCCGCGCGCGGCAAGGACCGACCGCTGCTGGTGCTCGCGCACGCCGAGGGTGACCGGAGCTGGGCGATGAAGCTCACGAGCAAGCCGCACGACGGGGAACGCGACCACATCCCGCTCGGCACGGGGGACTGGGACCGCGAGCGACGTCCGTCGTGGCTCGACGTCGACCAGATCTATCTCGTGCCCACGAGCGGCATCCGCCGGACGGCCGGCGCGCTCGATCGCGCGACCTACCGCCGAGTCGCACAGTCTCTCTCCGAGCGCTACGGCTGGCGCGCCGCCGGCTGACGGCCCGCACCCGGGCGGCTGCGCCGAGAGCGCACCGTCGACGTGAGCACGTACCGCCCGGCGTGCGCTTTCGTGGCGAGAGTGCGTCCTCGTGCGGTTGGGGGCCTGCCGCGACCGGTGTCCGGGTGGTTTCATGACGTCATGAGTGGATCGGTATCGGGAGCGCCGGGGGCGCACGCGGGGGAGCCTCACGGGGCGTCGATGTCGGGGCGGCTGAACTGGTTGCGGGCCGGTGTCCTCGGCGCGAACGACGGCATCGTGTCGACCGCGGCCCTCGTCGTGGGTGTCGCGGGCGCGACATCGGAGACCGCCCCGATCTTCGCGGCGGGTATCGCGGGTCTCGTGGGCGGCGCGATCTCCATGGCGCTCGGAGAGTACGTCTCGGTCAGCAGCCAGAGCGACAGTCAACGCGCCATGATCGCCAAGGAGCGCCGTGAGCTCGTCGAAGACCCTGCGGCCGAGCTCATCGAGCTCGCGGGCCTCTACGAGAGACGCGGCCTCTCTCCGGAGACCGCTCGCCGGGTGGCCGAGGAGCTGACCGAGCATGATGTGGTCGCCGCGCACCTCGAGGCGGAGCTCGGGCTGACCGAGGACGAGGTCGTCAGCCCCCTGGCCGCCGCCGGTGCCAGCGCGCTGGCGTTCACCATCGGTGCGCTGCTGCCGCTTCTCGCGATCCTCCTGCCGCCCGCCGACATCCGGGTTCCCGTCACGTTCGCGGCCGTCCTCATCGCCCTCGCTCTGACGGGCTACCTGAGCGCCCGGCTCGGCGACAGCCCCCCGCTCCGCCCCATGGTGAGGATCGTGGTCGGCGGCGCGCTCGCACTGATCGCGACGTTCACCGTGGGCTCTCTGTTGGGCGTATCCGGCGCCGTTTGAGCTGGCCCGCGGGGGTCTCGTCGTCGAGCACGCACGCGCGCCGCGAGCACGCACTGGCTCAGGTGTACGTTCGCGGTGAGGGTGCGTTGTCGGCGAGCCGTTCCGGCCGGAAAGCGCGAATCTGGCGGGTCCAGGCGGCGAGTGTTGCGGCGAGAGCGAGTGCCAGGACGGCGGGGATGCCGGCGGCCGCGGCGAGATCGGCTGCGTCGACGCCTGCGGCGAGCAGCGCGCCTCCGAGTGCCGAGCCCGCGGACGCACCGAGATACATCGCGGCCATCTGGAACGCGATGATCGGCATCGCCTGATCGGATCGGTCTTTGGTGAGCGCCTGCTGGAGTGTGGGCACCGATGCCCATCCCGCGGCGCCCCAGACCGCTGCGGCAGGAATCCATGCAACGGGGGAATCGGCGAGCCACAACGTCGCGAAGCTCGCGATCAGCAGTGTCGGCAGGACGATGAGGAACGGCCGGGGCCCGAACCTGTCGAGCGGTCGACCGATCACCGCCGATCCGGCTACCCCGCCGATGCCCCATGCCCACACGAGCGCGAAGCCCCACTCGGCCAGGCCGCCGGCCTCGGCCATCGGCATCAGGTAGGTGTACAGGCCCAGGCTGGCCGTCCCGAGGAGGAATGCCGCTGTGATCCCCACCGCGATGCGTCGAGAACGGAGAACGCGGAAGGCCCCGCCGCCCGCCGCGGTGACCAGCCCGGGCAATCGGCGCGCGCGAGCTGCGAGCGCGACCATGCCGAGCACCCCGATGGCAACGACGAGGCCCATCGTCCATCGCCATCCCGCGCTCTGTCCGATGACCATCCCGAGGGGCACTCCTGCGACGGTGCCGGTCGACAGCCCGAAGGTCACCATCGACATTGCCCGCCCGCGGTCGTGTTTCTCGACCATCGCGGCGGCGGTCGCTGTGGCGATGGCGGTGAGAACACCTGCTCCGGCGCCGGCGACGACGCGGGAGGCGAGGAACACCTCGATTCCCGGTGCCAGCGCGGTCGCGAGATTCCCCGCGTTGAAGATTCCCAGTGCCCACAGGAGGGCTCGGGCGGCACCACGGCGTGCGAGAGGGCTCGACAGCAGTGGCCCCGCGACGGCATACGCGGCTGTGAAGGTCGCGACGCCCAGCCCGATCGCCGCGACGGTCGTCTGAAGCGACGTGGCGATCTGCGGAAGCACGCCGGCGAGGACATATGCATCGACGCCGAGCGCGACAGCGGCGACGACGAGGGGCCAGACGCGGCGGATCACGCCTCCGCCTCAGAGCCAAGGTCTTCGCCGTACGCGGCGAGAACGCTGTCGAGCAGCCCGGGGAAGCGGTACTGCAGGTCGCCGTCGCGAAGCCGGATGAGGCACTTGCGCCCCTGAGCGCGGACGAACACGACACCGGACTCGCGAAGCAGGCTGGTGTGATGCGTGAGGGTCGAACGGGGGAGATCGGGGCCGAGCTCGATGCTGTCGACCTCGCCCCGTTCAGCGAGAATCCGCACCATGTCGAGCCGGAGCGGCTCGCTCAACGCGAAGAGCACGCGGGGGATCGCGATGTCGTCGGTGTCGGGGTGTTCGTAGGTGCGCGGAGACATGCTCGCCCTCCAACTGTTCGAGATCTGTCGAACGATCATCATTCGATAAATCTCGCACGTTTGCAATCCCGTACGCGGCGAGAACGTACGGATGCCGCGAGGGTGCATGATCCGCGGTGCGTGCTCGCGGCGACGGTGCGTGCTCGGCGTGCGGGGCTTAGCGTGCAAGAGGGCGTGGGGCAACGAAAACCGCCCCGGTCGAAGGACCGGGGCGGGATGGTGGGCGATGCGGGACTCGAACCCACGACCTCTTCCGTGTGAAGGAAGCGCGCTAACCAACTGCGCCAATCGCCCGTGCTGGCCCGTGAGGGCCGAGAAACGAGCATACCGGATGCTGCGGCGGTTCCCGTACGCGGAGGCGAGACACGCGCGGGGCGCCGCCGGTTTTGCACTCGCGCGATCGTCGGCTAATGTTTAACAAGTGCCGGAGCGATCCGGAACGAAATGCGGATGTAGCGCAGTGGTAGCGCATCACCTTGCCAAGGTGAGGGTCGCGAGTTCGAATCTCGTCATCCGCTCGAGTGCGAGGATCTCCCGTCAGGGTGATCCGGCACGTGGGTCAGAACCACACACGGTGGCGTGGCCGAGCGGCTAGGCACCGGCCTGCAAAGCCGTTTACACGGGTTCGAATCCCGTCGCCACCTCGCCTCATAACTGAACAGCCTGTATAGGCGCGATTGGCGCAGCGGTAGCGCGCTTCCCTGACACGGAAGAGGTCACTGGTTCGATCCCAGTATCGCGCACCGAGTAAAACCCCCGGTCTCACCGGGGGTTTTGTCGTTTACCGGCAGGGTGAACCCGCCCGCCGGTTAGGCTCGGCGCCATGACTCAGCTCGTGCTCACCGTGGTCGGAGACGACCGGGTCGGACTCGTCCGCACACTCGCCGACACCGTGGCGGCGCATCGCGGGAACTGGGAGCGAAGTGAACTCGCGGAGCTCGCCGGTGCTTTCGCGGGCATCGTGCTCGTGGACGTGCCCGCCGACCGCGAAGCCGGTCTCGTCGAGGCGCTCGAGCGCCTCGACGGTCTGCTCCGCATCACGACGCACCAGCCGCTGGCTCCCGTCGTCGCGAGCGGACAGGTGCTGCGTTTCACCGTGCTCGGCAACGACCGCCCCGGCATCGTCCGCGAGGTCAGCGATGCGATCGGTGCTCACGCCCTGAGCATCGACGCCCTGACCAGCCGCACCCTCGATGCCCCGATGGCGGGTGGCACGCTCTTCGAGGCCACCCTCGTGGTGCGCCTCCCCGCCGAGTTCGACGCCGCCGAGGTCGTGGCCGACCTCGAGCGCCTCGCCGGCGAGATCCAGGTCGACCTCACCCTAGCGTGACCCTCGTCGACGACATCCGCCGCGCTCTGCAAGCCGCGGCGCAGCCGGAACGAGCACCCGCGCAGCAGGCCTACATGAAGTCGTCGATGCCCTTCCTCGGCATTCGTCTTCCCGAGGTTCGCCGGCTCGCTCGAACGCTCGGGGCGGGGGAGTCGGATGCCGCGGCGCTCGGCGCGGCCGCGCGGACCCTCTGGGACGAGGCCTCCCACCGGGAGGAGCGCTATGCGGCCATGGCGCTGCTGGCGCTGCCGCCGCTTCGAGGCGCACGGGAGTCGCTGCCTCTCATCGAGCACATGGTGCGGACGGGGCAGTGGTGGGACATCACCGACGAGTTGAGCGGGCGCGTCCGCGATCTGCTCGTCGCCCATCCCGAGCAGATCGCGCCCGTCATCCGGGCGTGGGCGCGCGATGCCGATCTCTGGATACGGCGGGTCGCGATCCTCTCCCAGTTGACGCGGCGCTCCGGCTTCGATGTGCAGCTCTTCACGGATGTCATCGTCCCGAACCTCGCCGATTCGGAGTTCTTCATCCGCAAGGCGATCGGATGGGCGCTCCGCGATCGCGCGCGCGTCGACCCGGACGGGGTGCGCGCGTTCGTCGACGAGCGGGGAGTGACCGGCCTCAGCAGGCGCGAGGCGCTCAAGCGCCTGTGACCCAGCACCCCCCGGCTCTGACCGGCACCGCCGCCGGGAGGGCTCATCGCAGGGCGAGCGGCAATACCGACAGTCCGACGATGAGTGGCGCGGCGATGAGCCCCCACAGGATGAAGCGCCGCCACGGGACGTCGACGCCGACCGCGTGCAAGCGTTCGTGCCAGAGCAGGGTCGCGAGCGAGGCCCACGGGGTGATGAGCGGCCCCGCGTTGACTCCGACGAGCAGTGCGCCGAGTCGCTCCGGCGTCCCCGCCGCCGACTCGAGCAGCAGGTAGGCGGGCAGGTTGTCGACGATGTTCGCCGCAACGAGGGCGGTGCCGGCCATGCGCCACAGCTCGAGCGGTCCGCCCGGCTCGCCCGCGATGACCGAGACGACCGCTGCCGATCCGAGCGACTCGAGCGCGGCCATAGCGGTGAACAGGCCCGCCGCGAACACGAGCAGCTGCCACGGGACGAGCCGAGCCGTCAGTGCACGGGGTGACCGCCACGCGAAGAGGCCGACGAGGAGGATCGCGGCTATCGTCGCCGGGATCCACGGCTCTAGTCCGCTGACGAGGGCCGGCATGAGCGCGATGACGACGACGGATGCCGCAACCAGCTGCACCCGGTCGATCACGCGCGGCACGGGCGCGGGGTCGAAGCGGCCGACGAGCGATCGCCGGTGGATCACGAACAGCAGGGCCACTGTCGCGAGAATCGCGACCGCCGCCGACGGCCCCATGCGGGCGACGAATGCGAGCGGTCCGCCCTCGGGAAGCCGGCCGAGCGCCAGCAGGTTCGTCAGGTTCGACACCGGCAGCACGAGCGACGCCGTGTTCGCCAGCCACACGGTCGTGAAAGCGAAGGGGAGCGGCGGAAGCCCGTTCGCGCGCGCGACTGCAACGACGACAGGCGTCAGCAGCACGGCGGTGGTGTCGAGCGACAGGAATGCGGTCGCGACGACCGCGAGCGCCACCACGAGGAGCCACAGCAGCGTGGTCCGCCCGCGCGAGGCGCGCGCGAGCCACCCGGCGGCCACGTCGAACACTCCAGCCTTCGCGGCGAGTTCCGTCACGATCGTGACGGCGACGACGAAAGCCAGGATCGGGGCGACACGCTCGGCGATTCCTACGAGATCGTCCGGGGGAAGCACGCCGAAGACCACCGCACCCGCTGCCACCAGCAGCAGTGCGGCCCCGGCGATGGCGAGCTTCACGGCATCCATCATGCGCCCTCGGAGCCCACCCCGAAGCCGCTGACGCCCACGAGTAGGATCGATGCATGGAACGACGCCGGATCGGAGCCCGTGTGCTCACTCGCTTCGTCGCCGCCGGCCGAACGCTCTCGGCCTGAGCGGGCGGGACGCGGCGTGCGTCCGAAGCTGAGTAGCCTTGATCCGAGCCACCCATCTGGAGATGTTCCCTTGACTGACGTCGTTTCCCCGTCGGACGTGTCGTACCCCGCCGACGGCTTCGCCCTTTTCCCCGATCGCTCCGTCGTCGCCCTGCGCGTGAACGGCGACCTGAAAGACCTCGCGACGGTCGTGGCCGAGACGGATGCCGTCGAGCCGGTCACCGTGTCGAGCCCCGACGGCCTCGCGATCCTCCGCCATTCGACCGCGCACGTGCTGGCGCAGGCTGTCCAGCGCATCCGGCCGCAGTCGAACCTCGGCATCGGCCCGCCCATCGAGGACGGCTTCTACTACGACTTCGGCGTCGACGAGCCTTTCACTCCCGAGGACCTCAAGTCGATCAAGAAGGAGATGGAGCGGATCGTCCGCGAGAACCAGCGGTTCGTCCGCCGGGTCGTCACCGCGGACGAGGCCCGCGCCGAGCTGGCCGACGAGCCGTTCAAGCTCGAGCTCGTCGACCTCGCGGGCGGGCCCGGATCGGGCGCTGACGCAGCCGAGGGGGCTTCGGCCGAGATCGGCGCCGGTGAGCTGACGATCTACGACAACGTCACCCGCGACGGCGTGACCGCGTGGAAGGACCTGTGCCGCGGACCCCACGTGCCCG
Organism: Microbacterium arborescens; assembly: GCF_030369635.1. NCBI lineage: Bacteria > Bacillati > Actinomycetota > Actinomycetes > Micrococcales > Microbacteriaceae > Microbacterium > Microbacterium arborescens. Next base: position 1,414,348 of record NZ_CP128474.1, read on the forward strand.
GTACCCGCATGGTCGGCAACGGCTGGGACCTGACTCGGGTGGCCGCCGCCTACTGGCGCGGAAGCGAGAAGAACCCGCAGCTGCAGCGCATCTACGGCACCGCGTGGCCCTCGAAGGACGAGCTGCGCGCGTACCAGGAGCGCCTGGCCGAGGCGGCGCGGCGCGACCACCGCAAGCTCGGCGTCGAGCTCGACCTGTTCTCGTTCCCCGATGAGATCGGGCCCGGCCTGTCGGTGTTCCACCCCAAGGGCGGCATCATCCGGTACGAGATCGAGCGCTACATGCGCGAGCAGCTGCTCGCGAACGACTACGAGGTCGTCAACACCCCGCACATCACCAAGGGCGACCTGTTCATGACGAGCGGGCATCTGCAGTGGTACGCCGACGGCATGTACCCGCCCATGAAGCTCGACGAGATCGTCGACGCCGAGGGCAACGTGACCCGGCAGGGGCAGGAGTACTACCTCAAGCCCATGAACTGCCCCTTCCACAACCTGATCTTCCGATCGCGCGGTCGCAGCTACCGTGAGCTGCCCCTGCGCCTGAGCGAGTTCGGTTCGGTCTACCGCTACGAGAAGAGCGGCACCCTCTCGGGGCTCACCCGGGTGCGGGGCATGACCCAGGACGACACCCACATCTACGTCACGCCCGACCAGGTCGAGGACGAGCTCGTCCGCAGCCTGGAGTTCGTGCTGCAGACCCTGCGCGACTACGGGCTGAACGACTTCTACCTCGAGCTGTCGACGAAGGAGGAGGGCAACCCGAAGTTCATCGGCGACGACGCCCTCTGGCAGCAGGCGACCGAGACGCTGCGCCGGGTCGCCGAGGGATCGGGGCTGGAGCTCGTTCCCGATCCCGGCGGAGCTGCGTTCTACGGACCGAAGATCTCGGTCCAGGCCCGCGATGCGATCGGCCGCACCTGGCAGATGTCGACCATCCAGCTCGACTTCAACCAGCCTGAGCGGTTCGAGCTGGAGTACACGGGTCCCGACGGCGAGAAGCACCGCCCCGTGATGATCCACCGCGCACTGTTCGGGTCGATCGAACGGTTCTTCGCGATCCTCCTCGAGCACTACGCCGGTGCGTTCCCGGTCTGGCTCGCGCCGGTACAGGTCGTGGCCATCCCCGTCGCCGACGACTACGCGCCGTACCTGCAGGAGATCGTCTCTCGTCTGCGCAAGGCCGGAGTCCGCGCCGAGCTCGATCGCTCCGACGACCGGATGCAGAAGAAGATCCGCACCCACACCACCCAGAAGGTGCCGCTGCAGCTCATCGCCGGCGAGCAGGACCGCGCCGGCGGCACGGTGTCGTTCCGCTTCCGCGACGGGTCGCAGACCAACGGTGTGCCCGTCGACCAGGCCGTGGAGCGCATCCTCGCGGCTATCGCGAACCGCACCCTGGTCGACACCGCAGAGCACCTCACCACTGCGGAGCAGCTCGCGTGACCGGTTCGTCGGACACCCCGCGCCCGGTCGAGGACGCCGCGCACCTGGCCGGGGTGCCCGACGAGTTCCAGCGACTGTGGACCCCGCACCGGATGGCGTACATCCAGGCGGGGCCCGAGCCGCTTCGCGACGAGTGCCCGTTCTGCGCGGCTCCCGGCAAGTCGGATGCCGACGGTCTCATCGTCGCGCGGGGGCGCACGGCCTATGTGCTGCTGAATCTCTTCCCGTACAACTCCGGCCACCTGCTCGTCTGCCCGTACCGGCACATTCCGACGTACGACCTCGCGACGCCCGAGGAGGTGGCCGAGATCGGCGAGCTGACCCAAACAGCGATGCGCGTCCTGCGCGAGGTGTCGCGGTGCGACGGCTTCAACCTCGGGATGAACCAGGGTGCGGTCGCGGGTGCGGGTGTCGACGGGCACCTTCACCAGCACGTCGTGCCCCGGTGGGCGACCGACGCCAACTTCTTCCCGATCATCGCGAGGACGAAGGCGCTGCCGCAGCTGCTCGGCGAGGTTCGAGAGGCCGTCGCGACCGCCTGGCCGACGGACTGACAGCTCGTACCGAGATCTGCCCCGAGAGCGCAAGCCCCGGCGCGGGATGACGCGCTGCCGATAGCCTGACGGCTCACCGAGGAGGCTCCATGTCTATCAACGCTCGTCCGCGCACCGTCATTCTGACTGTGTCGGCCCTGGTCGGGGCGATCGCCCTGGCCGGCTGCACCCCCGCAGCCGACGACGCCTCTTCAGCTCCCGGGCCGACTCCCACGGTCTCGGCGTCGGGGCCGAGCGCTGCCGAGACGCCTGGCGCCGGCGATGATGCGACGGTGGACGGCGACGTCCTCGCCGAGCGCGACGCCTTCATCGACTCCCAGCAACAGCCGGTGGGGCAGCCCACCCTGACAGCGAAGACACCGGCCCAGCAGGAGCTCGTCGCACAGCGGCGCGCGCATCTCGAGGCCAACGGCGGACAGTGGTCGGAACAGGCCGAGACCGTGACCCTCGCCCTGGGGCTCGACGCGTGCGAGACGTCGATCCTCAACGGTCACGAGATCGACGTGTCCTCGTTCCGCACGCACGTCGTGACGTCGCCGCTCATCCAGAGCCTCGCCGTCGACGACGCCTCCCGCGAGGGCGCCGTGAGCATCATGGTGTTCGGTACGCGATTCCTCTGCCCCGACGACGCTTCGCAGTGGGAGCAGGCATGGACCGAGGCCGGGGGAGACTACTGAGCCCGCTCAGCGCACCTGCTCGACGGTGAACTGCATGCGCGGGTGAGCGTACGCCTCCTGGCTCTCGACGAGCTGGAGCTCGCGCTCGCCCGACTCATGCGTGCGCGTGAGCAGGTCGAAGACGCTCGAGGTGGTGCGCGCGAGCGCCTCGGCCGCCGAGCCGGTGCTGCGGTAGTGGGCGGTGAACAGGGCGGCGGTGACGTCGCCGGAGCCGTTCGCCTTCATGGGGATGTGGGGCGTGCGGACGATCCAGGCTCCGGCGTCATCGGCCGCGAGCATCTCGATCGTGCCCTCGGGGCGTTCCGGGCGCTCCACGCTCGTGACGAGCACCGTGCGCGGTCCCATCGCGCGGGCGGCGTCGACGGAGGCGAGCGTCGAGTCGAGGTCGCTCGGGTCGGTCTCGGTCAGGAAACCGAGCTCGAACTGGTTCGGTGTGATGATGTCGGCCGCCGGCACGACGCGCTCGCGCAGCAGCACGGGGATGGCCGGCGCCACGAAGCACCCCGACTTCGCGTTGCCCATGACGGGGTCGCACGCGTAGACGGCATCCGGGTTCGCCGCCTTGACGCGCGCGACGGTGTCGAGGATGACATCGGCGATGCCCTCTCCGCCCTGGTAGCCCGAGAGGACGACGTCGATCTGCGGAAAAGCCCCGCGATCCTCGACGCCCGCGATGACGGCCCGGACGTCGTCGGGGCTGATCATCGGGCCGCCCCAGGCGCCGTAGCCGGTGTGGTTGGAGAAGTTCACCGTGTAGACCGGCATCACCTCCACGCCGATGCGCTGCAGGGGGAACACCGCCGCGGAGTTGCCGACGTGTCCGTATGCGACGGCCGACTGGATCGAGAGCACCTTCATGGGGTCATGCCTTTCGAGAGGGGAGGGCGGATGCGACGAGGTCCTGCACGAGGAGCGCGGCGTCGGCGTCGTTCAGATCGTGGACGGTGAGGCGCAGGTGGCGCGACGGCGCGTCGTCGGCCAGCCGGAACTCGTCGCCGGTGCGGGCGAGCCACCCCCGACGCATGAGTGCGTCGGCGACGGAGCGGGCGGTACCGGGCACTTCGACCCAGAGGCTGAGCCCGTCACCCGGTGCACACGGCAGCCCTGAGCGTGTGAGCTCGGCGGCGAAGGTGGAGTTGCGGTCGGCGTAGTGCGCGCGTGCCGCCGCAATGGTGGCCACTGCGGTCGCATCGGACACGAGGGCATGGGTGAGGCGCTGCAGCAGGTGGCTGACCCAGGTGGTGCCCGAGCCGAGACGGAGTGCCAGACGCTCGGCCGTCGTGGGATCGGATGCCGTCACCGCGAGGCACATGTCGGGCCCGAGGAATTTCGACACCGAGCGCACGCGAGCCCACCGCTCGTGGCGCTCGCCGATGATCGAACGGTAGGGCTGGGTCGACAGGAGCGAGAAGTGGTCGTCTTCGATCACGAGGACGTACGGGTGGTCGCTCAGGACCTCGCGCAGGGCTGCGGCGCGTTCGGCCGACAGGCTCGACCCCGTGGGGTTCTGCGCCCGCGGGGTGATGACGACGGCCCGAGCACCCGCGTGGAGCGCTGCTCGCAGCCCGTCGACCGTCATCCCCTCGTCATCGACGGGAACCGGGATCGCCCGGTAGCCCGCAAGCCGGACCGTGTGGATGCTCGCGAGGAAGCACGGGTCTTCGAGGGCGACGGCGTCGTCGCGGGTGAGCGCCTGCGCGAGAAGCCGTTCGACGGCGTCGACGGCACCACCGGTGACGGTGAGGTGGATGTCGGCCTCGGCCGGTGAGCCGGCGGCGAACCACCGTTTCGCCCAGGCCGCGAGACCCTCGTCGATGACCGGCTCGCCGTACAGGACGGGGCGGCCGGCGACCCGGCCGAGCACCCGGCTCGGGTCGGGGATGAGTGCGGGGTCCGGGTTGCCCGACCCGACGTCGCGCAGCACCGTGTCGGCGGCGACGCCCTCGGCGGCGACGGGGGAGACCTCGGTGATGCGCGTTCCGCCGCGGCCGCGGGCCACGACGATCCCGGCCTGAGCGAGCAGGCGGTAGGCGGCGACGACGGTGTTGCGGTTCACGCCGAGCTGTTCGGCGAGCGTGCGTACGGGCGGCAGGGCGTCATCGGAGCGCAGGGCGCCGCGCTCGAGCAGCATCCGGACACTGTCGGCGATCTCGCCCGCCGTGCGTCCGGTGATCGTGTCGCGGGAAGTCATCGAGACGATCTTATGTCGGATGCCATGCTACTTTTTGGCCTAGGCCGAAGATCAATCATCAGGAAGCGGCCGGATCGGAGCTCCATCGTGTCGAACGACCAGACCGTCACCGGATCCGCGCGCGTCAAGCGCGGCCTCGCCGAGATGCTCAAAGGTGGTGTGATCATGGATGTCGTCACGGCCGATCAGGCGCGCATCGCCGAGGATGCCGGCGCGGTCGCCGTCATGGCGCTCGAGCGCGTTCCCGCCGACATCCGCGCTCAGGGCGGCGTCGCGCGCATGAGCGACCCCGATCTGATCGACGAGATCATCGCGTCGGTGTCGATCCCCGTGATGGCGAAGGCCCGCATCGGGCACTTCGTCGAAGCGCGCGTGCTGCAGGAGCTGGGGGTGGACTACATCGACGAGTCCGAGGTGCTGTCGCCCGCGGACTACGCGCACCACATCGACAAGTGGGGCTTCACCGTCCCGTTCGTCTGCGGTGCCACCAACCTCGGCGAGGCGCTGCGCCGCATCACCGAGGGCGCCGCCATGATCCGCTCAAAGGGTGAGGCCGGCACGGGCGACGTCTCGGAGGCGACGCGTCACATCCGCACGATCACCGCCGAGATCCGTGCCTTGCAAGCCAAGAGCCCCGACGAGCTGTACGTCGCGGCCAAGGAGCTCCAGGCGCCGTACGACCTCGTCGCCGAGGTGGCCGACACCGGCGCGCTGCCCGTCGTCCTCTTCACCGCGGGCGGCGTCGCCACACCCGCCGACGCGGCGATGATGATGCAGCTCGGTGCCGACGGCGTCTTCGTCGGTTCGGGGATCTTCAAGTCGGGCGACCCGGCTCGCCGCGCGGCAGCCATCGTCAAGGCGACCACCTTCCACGACGACGCCGCCATCGTCGCCGAGGCATCGCGCGGCCTGGGCGAGGCGATGGTCGGCATCAACGTCTCGGACCTCCCCGCCCCGCACCGGCTCGCAGACCGCGGCTGGTGAGCCGGTGAGCGAGGGGCTGCCGCCGCGCGTCGGCGTCCTGGCGTTGCAGGGGGACGTGCGCGAGCACGTGCGCATGCTCCGCGAACTCGGTGCGACGGCATCCCTCGTCCGGCGGCCGGGCGACCTCGAGGGGGTGGACGGTCTCGTCCTGCCGGGCGGCGAATCCAGCGTCATCGACAAGCTCGCCCGCGCGTTCGGGATGCAGCAGCCCATCCGCGACGCGATCGCGGCCGGAATGCCCGTCTACGGCACGTGCGCCGGGATGATCCTGCTCGCCGATCGGCTCGACGGAGCCATCGCGGGCCAGGAGACGTTCGGGGGTCTCGACGTCACGGTGCGGCGCAACGCCTTCGGCGGCCAGGCCGAGTCGTTCGAGACGGCGCTCGCCGTCGCCGGTGACGACGACGGATGGGACGTTCCGGTCGAGGCGGCCTTCATCCGTGCGCCGCTCATCGTCGAGGCGGGGGCAGGGGTCAGAGTCCTCGCGACGCTGCCTGATGGCGGGGTCGTCGCCGTCGAGCAGGGGCGCCTGCTCGCGACCGCGTTCCATCCGGAGGTCTCGGGCGAGCGCCGATTCCATGAGAGGTTCCTCGCGCACGTCCGTGAGGCGCGCGCATCCGCCCGGTAAGATCGAGCGCATGTCCGGTCACTCCAAATGGGCCACGACCAAGCACAAGAAAGCCGTCGTCGACGCGCGCCGTGCCAAGTCGTGGGCCAAGCTCATCAAGAACATCGAGGTCGCAGCCAAGCTCGGCGGCCCCGATCTGCAGGGCAACCCCACGCTCTTCGACGCCGTCCTGAAGGCCAAGAAGACCTCGGTCCCCAAAGACAACATCGATCGCGCGATCAAGCGCGGCGCGGGTATCGGCGGCGAGGCCGTCGAGTACTCCTCGATCATGTACGAGGGGTACGGGCCCAACGGCGTGGCGTTCCTCATCGAGTGTCTGACCGACAACAAGAACCGGGCGGCGGCCGAGGTGCGCACCGCCCTCAGCCGCAACGGCGGCACGCTCGCCGACCCGGGCAGCGTCGCCTACAACTTCAGCCGCAAGGGTGTCATCGTGGTCCCCTCCGAGGGCACCACCGAAGACGACGTCATGCTCGCGGTGCTCGAGGCTGGAGCCGAAGAGGTCGAGCCGCACGGCGACGGGTTCGGCGTCATCACCGAGGCCTCCGACCTCGTGTCGGTGCGCACCGCTCTGCAGGACGCCGGCATCGAGTACGACTCGGCCGACGTCGAGTTCGTCCCCTCGCTCAAGGTGGAGGTCGACGCCGACACCGCCCGCAAGGTGTTCCGTCTCATCGACGCCCTCGAAGACAGCGACGACGTGCAGAACGTCTACACGAACTTCGACCTCACGCCCGAGGTACAGGCCGAACTCGAGAACGACGACGAGTAAAAGGCCCGGTATCCGTCGCAGTTCCCGGTGTCGAGCGCAGTTTCTTCTGCGCCGGATGCCGGGAACTGCGCGTTTCGCGGGTTGTCGGCGCGCTGCCCGGCCGCGGCGGACGTAGCGTGGGGGAGTGACTTCTCTGCGCGTCCTCGGTGTCGATCCCGGGCTCACCCGATGCGGTGTCGGCGTCGTCGACGTCGCCCGCGATCGATCCGCCGCGCTCGTGCATGTCGGGGTCGTGCGCTCGGCCGTCGACCTGCCGATCGAACGCCGACTCGCCACGATCGCCGCGGGACTGCGTGAGGTGATCGCCGAGCACCGGCCCCACGTCGTCGCCGTCGAGCGCGTCTTCGCCCAGCACAACCGGACCAGCGTGATGGGCACGGCGCAGGCGAGCGGCATAGCGCTGCTCGTCGCTGCCGAGAGCGGCCTCGACGCCGCGACTCATACGCCCTCCGAGGTCAAGGCGGCGATCACCGGCTACGGTTCCGCGGAGAAGCTTCAGGTGCAGACGATGGTCGCCCGAGTGCTGCGGCTCGACTCTCTCCCGCAGCCCGCGGATGCCGCTGACGCTCTCGCGCTCGCGATCTGCCATGCCTGGCGCCGCGGGCCGGCCGGTCCCGCGACCGCCTCGGGGGGCGCTGCACTCACCCCGGCCCAGCGCGCCTGGGCCGACGCCGAGCGCCTCTCGCGGCGCTGACGCGCTCGCCCGCAGCGCCGCGCGGCGCGCGGTGCGTGTCGCTCGAACATACCTGCGAAGCGACGCCTAGGCTCGGATCATGATCTCCTCCCTGCGCGGCAGCGTGCTGCACCTCGAGTCCGACAGCGTCGTCATCGACGTCGGCGGGGTCGGGTTCTCGGTCGCCGTGACTCCCGACATCCCGCGTTCGTTCCACGTCGGCGACGAGATCGTGCTCCACACGAACCTGGTCGTCCGCGAAGACGCCCTGTCGCTGTTCGGGTTCGAGACGCGCGAGCAGCTCGGAGTCTTCCTCCTGCTCATCGGAGTGACCGGCGTGGGGCCGAAGTCCGCGCTGGGAGTGCTGTCCGCCCTGAGCGTCGCCCAGATCGCCGAGGCCGTCACCGCCGAGGACGACGCACCGTTCCGTCGGGTGTCGGGGATCGGCCCCAAGACCGCGAAGCTCATCGTCGTGCAGCTCGCGGGCAAGCTTCAGGCGGCTCCCTCCGGCCCGGCGGCGTCCGTCGCAACTCGGGCCGGAACGCTGACGGCACAGGTCGTCGCGGCGCTCGTGGCCCTCGGCTGGAGCGAGCGGGTGGCGGCGGAGGCTGTCGCACAGGTCACCGCGGACGCCGCCGCCCCGGCGACGGTGCCCGCCCTGCTCAAGCTCGCGCTGGCGCAGCTCGGCCCCGCACGCCCGGAGCAGACCGGTGTCTGACGCGCACGAGCTGGCCGCCGACGAGACGGAGCTCGCCGTCGAGGGAGCCCTCCGCCCCACCTCACTGGCCGAGTTCGTCGGGCAGCAGAAGGTTCGCGGACAGCTCGAGCTGCTGCTGCAGGCGGCGGGGATGCAGGATCGCCCCGCCGACCACATCCTGCTGTCGGGGCCGCCTGGGCTCGGCAAGACGACGCTGGCGATGATCGTCGCGCACGAGAGCGGCCGGCCGCTGCGGATGTCGAGCGGCCCCGCCATCCAGCACGCGGGCGACCTCGCGGCGCTGCTGTCGAGTCTCGTACCCGGTGAGGTGCTCTTCATCGACGAGATCCACCGCATGGCGCGCTCCGCCGAGGAGATGCTCTATCTCGCGATGGAGGACTTCCGCATCGACATCATGGTCGGCAAGGGCGCCGGCGCGACCAGCATCCCGCTCGAACTCGCCCCCTTCACCCTCGTGGGTGCGACGACCCGTTCCGGGCTGCTGCCGAATCCGCTTCGCGATCGCTTCGGCTTCACGGCGCACATGGAGTACTACGAGCCGGAGGAACTCGAACGTGTGATCCAGCGGTCCGCGAGCGTCCTCGCCGTCGACATCCCACCGGTGGCGCGAGCCGAGATCGCTCGTCGTTCGCGCGGTACGCCGCGTATCGCGAACCGGCTGCTGCGCCGCGTCCGCGACTTCGTCATCGTCCACGGCGACGCGGGCGCGGGGGCGACCGAGGCGGATGTCGCCGCGGCCCTCGAGCTCTACGACGTCGATCCGATCGGCCTCGACCGCCTCGACCGCGCCGTCCTCGACGCTCTCGTCCGTCGTTTCGGGGGCGGGCCTGTGGGGCTCAACACCCTCGCAGTGACGGTCGGCGAGGAAGCGGAGACGATCGAATCGGTCGTCGAGCCGTACCTCGTGCGCATCGGATTCGTGGGGCGGTCGCCTCGGGGTCGGGTGGCGATGCCCTCGGCGTACCGTCACCTCGGTATCACCCGTGCCGACGGGGCGCTCGAGATCGATGACCTATAATCGCTGAAGGCTTCTCGCCGACGAATCCCGAGGGTGCGCATTCTTCGCGTGCCTCCCCGTGAAAGGTGCTCCCACCTCCATGCTCTTCTTCGCCACCACCCCGGCCGACGCTCCTCCCGCGAACCCGGCGGTGCAGTTCTTCGCCGAGTACGGTCTGCTGATCATCCTCGCGCTGCTCATCGTCTTCATGTTCTGGAGCCAGCGCCGTCGCGCGCAGCGGATGAAGGCGGAACAGGCCGAGAAGTCCCGGCAGCTGCTGCCCGGCGCGAAGGTCCTCCTCCAGGGAGGCTTCTATGGCACCATCGTCGAGTACGACGGCGACGACCTCTCGAAGTCGGCCCGCGTCGAGCTCGCTCCCGGCGTCGAGGTCGAGGTCCACAGCCAGGCGATCCTGCGCGTCGTCGACCCGGCCGAGGGCTCGCTCACAGAGGACGAGTACATCGAGGCCGAAGAGCACCACGACGAGTACGTCGCCGATGTCGAGCAGGGACTGATCTCCTCGGTCAGCGACGACGCTGCGCGCAACCGCGCCGACGCCGCCGCCGAGGGCGCGGCCGACCGCGACGACAAGCCCCGCGCCTGAACCGCCGCTGACCCGGCGCACGCTCGACGAAAGCTGACCTCCCCGTGGCGACTTCCACACCTGTGCGCCGTGCCTGGCGCGCGCTGACTGGACTCGTGGTCCTGACAGCGCTCCTATTCGGTATCAACGCGCTCGGCGTCTACGTGTTCAAGGCGAGCTCGTGGGCTCCCGAGCTCGCGCTCGACCTCCAGGGCGGCACGCAGATCATCCTGGAGGCGCAGTCCGACGGGGCGACGCCCTCGAGCGAGCAGATGCAGCAGGCGGCGTCCATCATCCGACAGCGCGTCGACGCGTCCGGCCTGGTCGAGGCCGACATCGCCACGCAGGCCGGCAACCAGATCGTCGTGCAGCTGCCGGGCGAAGTCGATGACGAGACCCGTGAGCGCATCGACGCCTCGGCCCAGCTCCAGTTGCGCGCGGTGCTCTACACGGGCTCGCCGGCGACCAGCTTCGTCGGCGACGACGGCAACGAGACGCCCTACCCGGCGCCGGATCCCAACCTCCCCGCGACCCCGTCGACGGCGCCGTCCAACGGCAGCGACCCGGCCTGGATCACCGAGGCGCTGCAGGCGCAGTTCCTCGCCTACGACTGCGCGAACCCGGCGAACGACCCCGCCGACGCGCCGGCCGATCAGCCGTTGATCACGTGCGACCGCACCGGGACCGCGAAGTACATCCTCGGTCCGGTCGAGCTCGATGGCTCGTCGATCGACAACGCCACGAACGGTCTCGAGCAGAGCACCGGCCGCTGGGCGGTGAACATCACGTTCGACCAGCAGGGCACCGAGACGTTCGGCAAGATCAGCCAGCGCCTCTACGGACAGCAGTCGCCGCTCAACCAGTTCGCCTTCGTCCTCGACGGTGCCGTCCTCTCGGCCCCCTCGATGGATGCCGTCATCCTCACCGGCAAGCCGTCGATCACGGGCACGTTCGATCAGGACAGCTCGAAGGTGCTCGCCGACCAGCTGAAGTTCGGCGCGCTGCCGCTCAGCTTCGAGGTGCAGAGCACCAACACGATCTCGGCCACGCTCGGATCGCAGCAGCTGCAGATCGGGCTCATCGCAGGTCTGATCGGCCTCGCGCTCGTCGCGGTCTACTCGCTCGTGGTCTATCGTGCGCTCGGAACGGTCATCATCGCGTCGCTGATGGTCATGGGCGTCCTCACCTACGTGGCGCTGACCATCCTCGCCTGGCGCATGGGCTTCCGTCTGTCGCTCGCCGGTGTGGCCGGCCTCATCGTGACGATCGGCTTCACAGCCGATTCGTTCATCGTGTACTTCGAGCGCATCAGAGACGAGCTGCGCGACGGCAAGTCGATCACGAGCGCCGTCGAGGATGGCTGGTCCCGCGCCAAGCGCACGATCTTCATCTCGAAGTCGATCAACATCCTCGCCGCGGTCGTGCTGTACATCCTGGCCGACTCGACGGTGAAGGGTTTCGCGTTCACCCTCGGGCTGACGACCGCCATCGACATCCTGATCTTCATCCTCTTCACCCACCCCGTGCTGCAGCTGCTCGTGCGCACACGGTTCTTCGGATCGGGGCACAAGCTGTCGGGTCTCGACCCCGACGCTCTGGGCGCCGTCTACCGCGGGCGCGCGCAGTTCCGTGCGCCGGTGGCCGCGGGGGCCAAGACCTCCGCGGAGCGCCGTGCGGCGAAGTCGCGGGGTGAGGCCGAACGGCGACAGACGATCGCGGAACGCAAGCGTGCCGAGCAGGCCGCGGGCGAGCAGCGCGACGCGACGGGGGACAAGCACTGATGCGTTTCTTCAACCGGTTCGGCAACGACCTCTACACGGGGAAGATCTCGTTCCCCTTCGTCGCCCGGCGCACACTGTGGTTCATCATCGCGGCGGCGCTCGTGCTCGCCTCGGTGCTGGTGCTCGTGGTGCGGCCCCCGCAGTTCTCGATCGAGTTCACGGGCGGGTCGCAGTTCACGGTGACGAACGTGTCGAACACCGATCAGCTGCTCGCGACCGACGCGGTGCAGGAGGTCGTGCCCGGAGCGACCACCAAGGTCACGACGATCGGCGAGGATGCCGTGCGTGTGCAGACCGATCAGATGTCGGACACCGAGACCCGTGACGTCACGGCGCGACTCGCTCAGGCATACGAGGTTCCCGCCGCGGAGGTGAGCTCGTCGTTCATCGGACCGAGCTGGGGCCAGGACGTCACCCGTCAGTCGCTCTGGGGTCTGGCGATCTTCCTCGCCCTGACATTCCTCATCCTCGCCCTGTACTTCCGCACCTGGAAGATGTCCGTCGCGGCGATCATCGGACTCGTCGACGTGCTCGTGGTGACCGTGGGGGTGTACTCGCTCTTCGGGTTCGAGATCTCTCCCGCGGCCGTCATCGGCTTCCTGACGATCCTGTCGTACTCGCTGTACGACACCACGGTCGTCTTCGACAAGGTCCGCGAGAACACCTTCGAGGACGGGGAGAAGTCGGGCAGGACGTTCGGCGAGTCGGTCAACCTGGCTGCCAACCAGACGCTCGTGCGATCGATCAACACCACGATCGTCGCTGCGCTGCCGACTGGTGCGATCCTCTTCATCGGTGCCCTGTGGCTGGGTGCTCAGACGCTCACCGACATCTCGCTGTCGATCTTCGTGGGCACCCTGGTCGCCGCGTACTCGACGCTGTTCGTCGCCGTGCCCCTGTTCGCGCTCCTGCGCGAGAACGAGCCCGGCATCAAGGCGAACGACACCCGGGTGCTCGAGTCTCGTGAACGCGCATCGGTCGAGGCCTGAGCGCCGCCAGGGCGCGTAGAATCGATGTCTGCATGGCGGAGGTGAGGGTATGACCGAGATCACCCCGCCGCCTGCCCAGAGTTCGCTGCGACGCCTCGTTCCCCGGATCTTCTCTCGGGCTGCGCCGCGCGAAGGGCTCGAGCAGCTCGTCCGGACGGTTCGCGCGCACCATCCGAAGGGCGACATCGCGATCATCGATCGCGCGTATCAGACCGCGTCGCGCGCACACGCGCAGCAGAAGCGTCAGAGCGGCGAGCCGTACATCACGCATCCGCTCGCGGTGGCGCAGATTCTGGCGGAGCTGGGTCTCGGTCCGCGCGCCATCGCGGCCGCGCTGCTCCACGACACGGTCGAGGACACCTCATACGGTCTCGATCAGCTGACGGCCGAGTTCGGCGACGAGGTCGCGATGCTCGTCGACGGCGTCACCAAACTCGACAAGGTCAAGTACGGCGACGCCGCGCAGGCGGAGACCGTGCGCAAGATGATCGTCGCGATGTCGCGCGACATCCGGGTGCTCCTCATCAAGCTGGCCGACCGGCTGCACAACGCCCGGACCTGGGGATTCGTTCCACCCGAGAAGGCCGCCAAGAAGGCGACCGAGACCCTGGAGATCTACGCGCCGCTCGCACACCGGCTCGGCATCCAGGCGATCAAGAGCGAGCTCGAAGACCTGTCGTTCGCGGTGCTGCATCCCAAGCTCTACGCCGAGATCGACAGCCTCGTCACGCAGCGCACCCCGCAGCGCGAGCAGTATCTGCAGACGGTCATCGACGCGGTTGAGAGCGACCTGCGAGAACTCCGCATCCGTGGGCGCGTCATGGGTCGTCCGAAGCAGCTCTACTCGGTCTACCAGAAGATGGTCGTGCGGGGACGCGAGTTCGACGACATCTACGACCTCATCGGCATCCGCGTGCTGGTGACGACCGTCCGTGACTGCTACGCCGTGCTCGGTTCCATCCACGCGCGGTGGACGCCCTTGCCCGGACGCTTCAAGGACTACATCGCGACGCCGAAGTTCAACCTGTACCAGTCGCTGCACACGACGGTCATCGGCCCGGGCGGACGCACGGTCGAGATCCAGATCCGCACGCACGAGATGCATCAGCAGGCCGAGTTCGGTGTCGCGGCGCACTGGAAGTACAAGGAGCGGATGGCGGGCGGCAAGGCCGACGCCAAGGCGCTCGACAACGACATGGCGTGGCTGGCCCACATCTCCGACTGGCAGGCCGAGACGGCCGACCCGGGGGAGTTCCTCGACTCGCTGCGGTTCGAGATCGGTGCGAAGGAGGTCTACGTCTTCACCCCGAAGGGGCGCGTCGTCGGCCTGCCCGCAGGAGCCACCCCGGTGGACTTCGCCTACGCCGTGCACACCGAGATCGGGCACCGCACGATGGGCGCCAAGGTCAACGGCCGCCTCGTGCCGCTCGAGTCGACCCTGTCGAGCGGCGATGTCGTCGAGGTGTTCACCTCCAAGAACCCCGACGCAGGTCCGAGCCAGGACTGGCTGACCTTCGTCAAGAGCACGCGGGCGCGCAACAAGATCCGCGGCTGGTTCACGAAGGAGCGGCGCGAGGAGGCGGTCGAGCAGGGCAAGGATGCGATCGCACGCGCCATGCGCCGTCAGAACCTGCCGCTGCAGCGTCTCATGGGTCAGGACGCGTTCACCGAGGTGGCGCACCAACTCCGCTACGAGGACGTCACAGCGCTGTATGCCGCAGTCGGCGAGGGGCACGTCTCGACGCAGTCGGTGATCGAGAAGGTCACGGCGCTCGTGCGAGCGGAGGAAGACACCTCCACCGGCCCGATCCAGCTGCCGGCCGTCGGGCGCTCGCGCCAGAAGCGCGACAGCGACTCGGGGGTCCTGGTGCGCGGCGCGCCCGACATCCTCGTCAAGCTCGCGAAGTGCTGCACGCCGGTTCCCGGTGACGAGATCGTCGGCTTCGTCACCCGGGGCAGCGGCGTGTCCGTGCACCGGTCCGACTGCACCAACGTCGAGTCCCTGATGCGCGATCCCGAGCGTCTCATCGAGGTGTCGTGGGCGCCGACGACCAAGAGCCTCTTCCTCGTTCAGATCCAGGTCGAGGCACTCGATCGCGCCGGGCTCCTCAGCGACGTGACCCGCGTGCTGAGCGAGCATCACGTCAACATCCTCTCGGCCTCGGTGCAGACCAATAATGATCGGCTCGCGCTCAGCAGGTTCGTCTTCGAGATGGGCGATACAGTGCACCTCGATCGCGTGCTCAACGCGGTACGGCGCATCGACGCCGTGTACGACGTGTACCGCGTCACATCGTCCTGACCCGCAGCGTCTCGAGCCACACGAGGGCCTGCCGTTTGAACGGCAGCGGGCCGCTCGCCGCCAGCGAGTCGTACGCCTCGGTGAGGACGTCGGGGAACGTCGCGAGCATCGCGGCGGCGGCCCGCCGCGGCGCCTCACCGGCCGCGGCGTCGGCGCGGAGCAGGTCGCACAGGGTACGCACGCGGCTCGAGACCGGCATCCCGCCCAGGTGCACGGTCTCGTGAGGGGGCAGCCGGAGGTCGCGGTAGTGCAGGCGGTGATCGAGCACGTGGTTACGGCGGCGCTCCGTGCACCGTTGAACACTGTGCCGCGTGGGCGGTTCGGGCAGTGCGCCGTGCACCCAGGCCGCGGATTCGTGGGTCAGCGCCAGCCCGTGCGCGACGAGCGGGCGGAGCGAGGCTGCCCGGATCTCCGGGCTTTCGACGACGTCCGCGGGCATGAACGACTCACCGACTTCGACGACATCGCCGTCGAGGCGGGCGGCGGTGAGCTCAGCTGCGGAGAGACGCTCACCCGGGGCGTAGACGAACGGCCAGACCATGACCTCAGTCTGGTGTGCACCCCAGCGAGCCCGTGGTCCGGCCGTCGATCTGTGGAGAGCCGCGCCCTCCACAGACAGCGCCGTGGGTGAGCGCGATCAGCCGCCGAGTGCGCTGAGCCAGGCCTTGCGAGCGCTCAGCGCCTCCTTGGCCTGCGCGATGGCGCGCTCGTCGCCCGAGGCTTCAGCCTCAGCCACCTCGGACTCGAGCTTCGCGATCGCGTCGTGCAGCTGCGACAGCATGTCGCCCTGGCGCGCCTTCGTCTCGGGGTTGTTGTTCTTCCAGTCGGCGTCTTCACGCGAACGCACGGACTGCTCGATCTTGCGGAGCTCGTCGTCGAGGGCGCGCTCCTTGTCTCGGGGGAAGATGCGGCCGATTTCGTCCCACCGGCGCTGGATGCCGGTGAGCAGCGCGCGCGCGGCAGCCGTGTCCTTCTCGGAGGTCACCGCCGCCGCCTCTTCGAGGAGGGCGCGCTTGGCGACGATCTTCTCCTGCGAGGCCTCGGCGTCGGCGTGCTCGCGCTCGGCGCGTGCGCCGTAGAGGGCGTCGCCGGCGGCCTTGAATCGCGCCCAGAGCGCGTCGTCGGCCTTCTTGCCCGCACGGCCGGACTGCTTCCACTGCTCGAGCAAGTCGCGGTAGGCGCCGATGCCGTCCTCGCCGCGGGGGGCCAGCGCCTCGGCGCGTTCGATGAGTCGCTGCTTCGCGTCGCGTGCGCTCTTGTGCGTCTCGTCGAGGCTGGAGTAGAACTCGCGACGGTGCTTGTCGATGATCGAGCGGGCGTCGCGGAACCGCTTCCACAGCTGCTGGCCGGTGCTGCGGGGCAGGCGCGGGCCGTCGGCCTGATGGCGCTGCCACCGTTCGAAGAGGTCGTTCACCTCTGCGGAGGTCTGCTTCCACTGGATCGACTTGGGGTCGCGCGCGGCGATCGACTCGATCGCCTCGACCAGCGCGGCGCGCTCGGCGATCGCGGCGTCGAGCGCCTGCTTGGCCTCAGCAGCCTCCGTCGCGGAAGCTGCGTCGAGCTCGCTCTCCAGCGCGATCAGGCGTGCCTCGAGGGCGGCGAGGTTGCCGACCGCGGCGGCACCGGTGATGCGCGAGCGGAGCGTGCCGACCGTCGACCGGAGGTCGGACGCCGATGCGCCGCCCCGACGATGCCGGACCTCGACGAGAGTCACCTCGCTCGCGAGGTCGGAGAACTTGCGCTGGAAGTACGCCAGCGCCTCTTCCGGCGTGCCGTCGGGGTACTGGCCGACGACGCGCCACTGGTCCCCCTCGCGCACCGAGACGGTGCCGTCGTCATCGACGCGACCCCACGGGGCGTCGTCGGCGGGGGTGATCGTGGAGTCAGGGGTGGAAGTCACGGAAGGCACCTCGTCGCGGCTCGCGCCGCATGGGGGTCAGGTCGGGGGACAGCCTAGTACGGCGGCGGTCAGGGAGTCGGGATCGTTGTCGGAGTGGGATCCGTCGGCGCCGGTGACGGCGACGACGGCACGGTCTGCGTGGGAGAGGGGGCCGGGGTCTCGTCGGGTGCCGGTGCCCCGGGACCGGCGGTGAAGTAGACGATCTGAGCGCCGATCGCGCCCATGATCAGAATGCCTCCCGCGACGGCCGCCATGAGGTTGTCGCGCGAGCGGCGCCGCTTCTGCCCATCGTGGTACTCGCGCCGTGCAGCATAGAGACGGGCGCGTTCCTGCGCCGCGCGATCGTCCCGGTTCGTGCCGCGACCTGCCACGTTGCCTCCTCCGTGCCCCGTTCCGGGCCGCTCAAGCCTACGGCGCGGGTCGGCGAGCCGACAAAATCCCGGTGTCGGCGTGCGCGACTAGCCTGAGAAGATGACCGATTCGAGCGCGCTCTTCTCCGGGCAGACGCCGCTCGCCGTCCGGATGCGTCCCACCTCGCTCGACGAGGTCGCCGGACAGGGCCACCTGCTGCGACCCGGCTCGCCCCTCGTGGCACTCGCCTCACCTGACGGCAACAAGGCGGGAGCAGTGTCGGTGATCCTGTGGGGCCCGCCCGGAACCGGCAAGACGACGCTGGCTCAGGCGATCGCCCGTTCGTCCGGACGTCGTTTCGTCGAGCTCTCGGCGGTCACCGCCGGGGTGAAAGACGTGCGCGAGGTCATGCAGGAGGCGATGACGCAGCGCGACCTCTACGGCATCTCGACCATCCTCTTCCTCGACGAGATCCACCGCTTCACCAAGGCCCAGCAGGACGCCCTCCTGCCGGGCGTCGAGAACGGCTGGGTCCTGCTCATCGCCGCCACGACAGAGAATCCGTCGTTCTCCGTCGTCGCGCCGCTCCTCTCGCGGTCGCTGCTGCTCACCCTTCAGCCGCTCAGCGACGACGACCTGGCAGGGCTCATCGATCGGGCGGTCACCGACGCCCGCGGGCTCGCCGGCTCGATCGTCCTCGCCGACGACGCGCGGACCGCCCTCGTCCGGCTGGCGTCCGGCGATGCTCGACGGGCGCTGACCTCGCTCGAGGCCGCGGCGACGATGGCCGAGCCTGGCGGTGGCGACGAACCGCCCGTCATCACCGCGGACCACGTCGCCCAAGCCGTCGACCGCGCTCTGCTCCGTTACGACCGACAGGGCGACGAGCATTACGACGTGATCAGCGCGTTCATCAAGTCGATCCGCGGGTCCGACGTCGATGCCGCCATGCACTATCTCGCCCGCATGATCGAGGCGGGCGAAGACCCTCGCTTCATCGCGCGACGTCTGGTCATCTCGGCGTCCGAAGACATCGGGTTGGCAGATCCCCACGCGCTGACGATCGCCGTCGCCGCCGCAGACGCGGTCGCCTTCATCGGGATGCCGGAGGGTCGCATCCCGCTCGCCGAAGCGACGGCCTATCTCGCGACCACCGCCAAATCGAACGCGGCCTACAACGCCATCAACGCCGCGATCTCCGACGTCCGCGCCGGCGGGTTCGGCCGCGTGCCCAAGCATCTGCGCGATGCCCACTACGCCGGTGCGAAGCGGCTCGGGCACGGCAAGGGCTACGTCTATCCGCACGACCTCGAGGTCGGGGTCGCCACGCAGCAGTACCTCCCCGACGAGCTGCGCGGGCGCCGCTACTACGAGCCGACCAACCGCGGTGTCGAACGCGAGATCGGCGCCCGCGTCGACAAGCTGCGAAAGATCCTGGGGGACTGACTCGTGACCGATCCCGTGCCCGACTGGACGCTGCTGGGCTCGTCGCCCGCGTACGACGGCTACGTCCGCGTGCGTCGTGACCGGTACCGGCTTCCCGACGGAAGCGAGAGCGATTGGGATGTCGTCGAGGTCGGCGACACCGTCACCGTGATCGCGATCACGACGGACGACAGCGTCGTGCTGTTCGATCAGTATCGGGTCGGCCCCCAGCGGGTGCTGGGCGAGCTCCCGGGCGGCCTCATCGATCCGGGCGAAGACGCCGTCGTGGCGGGCGTGCGGGAGCTGCGGGAAGAGACGGGCTATCGTGCCGGTGCCGTGTACGACGCCGGCACGGAATGGGCGGCGGCGAACGCACGTCGGCGCCGGCATGTGATCATCGCCGCGGACTGCGTTCGCGTCGCCGACCCGGGGTGGGGCGAGCACGAGACGGGACGGGTCCGGACGATCCCCGCCACCGACCTGCTCGAGCATCTGACGGCGGGGGAGACCAGCGACGCCGGTCCCGCCGTGCGCGCACTGGTCCGGTTCGCGGGCGATCACGGCGTCGACCCCGCTCTGCTCGGGCTCCGATCGCGAGTGCGGGAGCTCCTCACCGAGTATCCGGCCGGTGACGGCGCCGGCGACTCCGCTGGCGCGTCGGATCCGTTCGACGCGTTCTGGATCGCTGCCGAGGGGAAGCCTGCCGACCGCCTGTGGGCTGAGCTCGACGAGCTCGCCGCAGATGCCGGCGAGGCGGTGCGCCGGTACGAGCGGGCGTCGCTGCACGACTTCCTCGGCGAGGAGGTCGAGGCGATCCCGCTGTACCGCGGGGCGCTCGATGCCGGTCTGACCGGAGAGCGGCGTTCCGCGTGCATCATCCAGTTGGCGAGCTCGCTGCGCAACGTCGGTGACGCCTCGGGTGCTCTGGCGCTGCTGCACCGGTTCCCCGGCACCGACCCGCTCGCCGACGCAGCCCGGGCTTTCGAGGCGCTCGCGCTGTTCAGCGATCAGAAGCCCGCACCCGCACTCCGGACGGCGCTGCGGGCACTCGCGCCGCACCTGCCCGCCTACCGAGGTTCGGTGACGGCGTACGCAGCCGAGCTCTCCGCGCCGCACCGCATCCGCGTCATCTCGGTCGCCGTCATCGTCGCCGACGGCTTCGTCCTGGCTGAGGAATACCCCGGCGGTCCGGGTTCGGGGCCGTTCCTCCGCGCCCCCGGCGGAGGCGTCGAGTACGGCGAGACCGCAGCGGCCGCCATGCGTCGCGAGCTGCGCGAGGAGCTCGCCGCCGAGGTCGACGATCTGAGACTGCTCACCGTGAGCGAGAACATCTTCGACGACGGCCGCAAGAGCGGTCACGAGATCGCTCACGTCTTCGCGGTCCGCAGCGCCGCGCTCGAGGCCCTGCCACGGGGGCAACGGCTGCCCGTGCTCGACGGCGACACCTCCGTCGGCTGGCATCGCATCGACGATCTCCGTCGCGGCGCCACGCCGTTCTACCCCGCCGGCATCCTCGACCTCGTCGCCGCCGTCGACGCGGGCGCCGTCTGATAGACTCGACCGGCTCGAAGCCCAGTTTTCGGGCATCCCTCTCCTCTGATCAAGACCTCTCGGCGTGCCCCGGCGTGCAGTCCGAGACGGGCGAGGAGGCGGAGATACGTCCGTGAGTCGTGAACGTCGCGACCACGTCATCGGAAGGAGAGCTTCGTGACCACGAAGTCTCAGGACCGCCGCAAGGTCCGCCTGTCTCGCGCCCTCGGCGTCGCGCTGACCCCGAAGGCCGCCCGCTACCTCGAGAAGCGTCCCTACGCTCCGGGTGAGCACGGCCGCACCAAGCGCAAGGCCGACAGCGACTACGCCGTGCGTCTGCGTGAGAAGCAGCGTCTGCGCGAGCAGTACGGCATCCGCGAGAAGCAGATGCGCAACACCTTCAACGAGGCCCGTCGCAAGGATGGCCTGACCGGTGAGAACCTGGTCGAGCTGCTCGAGATGCGTCTGGACGCGCTCGTCGTCCGCGCCGGCTTCGCCCGCACGACCGCCCAGGCCCGCCAGCTGGTCGTGCACCGCCACATCCTCGTCGACGGCCAGCTCGTGGACCGCCCGTCGTTCCGCGTCAAGCCGGGCCAGCTCATCCACGTCAAGGAGAAGAGCGAGTCGCTCGAGCCGTTCCAGGTCGCAGCCGCCGGCGGTCACGCCGACGTCCTGCCCCCGGTCCCGGGCTACCTCGAGGTCGAGCTCGACAAGCTGCAGGCGCGCCTCGTGCGTCGCCCCAAGCGCGCCGAGGTGCCTGTCACCTGTGACGTGCAGCTCGTCGTCGAGTACTACGCCGCGCGCTGAGTCGCACGGCTCGCTGACTTCCAGCATCGCCATGAAGGGCGTCGGGTTCTCCCGGCGCCCTTCATGCTTTGCACCTAACATGGTTCCCATGAAGAACGCGCTGTGGTTCGTTTTGGGCGTCGCCGGCGGTTTCGTCGCTGCGCACGTGGTCAACAAGGATCCGCGCGGTCACGAGATGCTCGCCGAGGTCGATGCGCGGATCTCCGAGTTCGCCGATCGCATCGGCGACGCTTACCGCGAGCAGGAGGCCCGCATCGAGGGCCTCGCGGCGGACGTCAAGGGCGCAGCCTCCGACGCTCTCGACTCGGCTGCCGACGCCGCCTCCGACGTCGCGGACGCGGCCCGTGACGCCGTCGCGAAGGCCAAGAACGCCGCCGACTCCTCACACTGACACCCGACCCGATCGCGGCGTCGCGCCCTGGGCGCGACGCCGATGCCTGCCTGCCGAAGGAACCCGATGAAGACCGCCGAGATCGCCCAGCGTTACCTGGACTACTTCGAGAAGAAGGGGCACACGATCGTGCCCTCCGCATCGCTCGTCACCGAAGACCCCGCGCTGCTGTTCACCGTGGCCGGCATGGTCCCCTTCATCCCGTACCTGTCGGGCGATGTGCCCGCGCCGTACTCGCGCGCGGCCGATGTGCAGAAGTGCATCCGCACCAACGACATCGAGGAGGTCGGCAAGACCCCTCGCCACGGCACCTTCTTCCAGATGCTGGGCAACTGGTCGTTCGGCGACTACTTCAAGGAGGGCGCCATCTCGTTCGCCTGGGAGCTGCTGACGAGCCCCGAGGCGGAGGGCGGCCTCGGGTTCGATCCGAAGGACCTGTGGGTGACCGTCTACGAGGAGGACGACGAGGCTCGCGAGCTGTGGCTGAAGCACTCCACGTTGCCCGAAGAGCGCATCCAGCGCCTCGGTAAGGACACCAACTACTGGAGCACCGGCCTGCCGGGTCCCGCCGGCCCGTGTTCCGAGATCTTCTTCGACCGTGGTCCCGCGTACGGGATCGACGGCGGCCCGGCCACCGACGACGACCGCTACGTCGAGATCTGGAACCTCGTCTTCATGCAGTTCGAGATCGCCGATGTCCGCTCGAAGTACGACTTCACGATCGTCGGCGAGCTGCCGAACAAGAACATCGACACCGGCATGGGGCTCGAGCGGGTCGCCTTCATCAAGCAGGGCGTCGACAACATGTACGAGACCGACCAGGTCCGTCCGGTGCTCGATAAGGCCGTCGAGCTCTCGGGCAAGACCTACGGCGCCAACCACGACGACGACGTGCTCTTCCGTGTCATCGCCGATCACGTGCGCTCCTCGCTCATGCTGCTCTCCGACGGGGTCACCCCGTCGAACGACGGGCGAGGGTACATCCTGCGCCGTCTGATGCGCCGTGCCATCCGCTCGATGCGTCTGCTCGGCGTCGAAGGTCCGAGCTTCGCGGAGCTGTTCGCCGCGTCGCGCGACGCGATGCGGGAGGCGTACCCGATCGTCGAGACCGACTATGCGCGACTGTCGCAGTACGCCCTCGCCGAGGAGGCGACGTTCCTGCGCACGCTCGCCGCGGGCTCGGAGCTGCTCGACGAGTCGGTCGAGCAGGCAAAGAAGGCCGGCGAAGGCAAGCTGAGCGGCGCGCAGGCGTTCCTCCTGCACGATACCTACGGATTCCCCATCGATCTGACTCTCGAGATCGTCGAGGAGGCGGGACTCAGCGTCGACCGCGGCGCTTTCGACTCGCTGATGCAGGAACAGCGAGAGCGCGCCAAGGCGGACGCGCGTTCCCGCAAGGGACAGCTCGCCGACACGAGCGTGTACCGCGATTTCCGCGCGCAGGGCGAGACGGTCTTCACCGGCTACACCGAGCTGGAGACGGGCTCGCGCGTGCTCGGCATCCTGGTCGGCGGCGTCTCGGTCGACCGCGCCGCGCAGGGGCAGATCGCCGAGGTGATCCTCGCCGAGACGGCCCTGTACGCCGAGTCTGGCGGCCAGGTCGCCGACAAGGGCGTCATCGTGGGCCCGGGCTACGAGCTCGAAGTCCTCGACGTGCAGAAGCCGGTCCCCGGGCTCGTCAGCCACACCGTCGAGGTCACGACTGGCGAGGTGGCGGTAGGCGAATCCGCGACGACGGTGGTGGATGCCGCGAACCGGCGGGCGGCGCAGCAGGCTCACTCCGCCACGCACCTCGTGCACGCTGCCCTGCGCGACACGCTCGGCAAGAGCGCGACGCAGGCCGGCTCGCTGAACCGTGCCGGCTACCTGCGGTTCGACTTCTCGTGGGGTCAGGCGCTCTCGCCCGAGACCCGCACCGAGATCGAGGAGATCGCCAACAACGCTGTCCGTGACAACCTCGAGGTCACAACGCGGATCATGTCGCTCGACGAGGCGAAGGCCGCCGGAGCCATGGCGCTCTTCGGCGAGAAGTACGGCGAAACCGTCCGCATGGTCGACATCGGGGGTCCCTGGTCGCGCGAGCTCTGCGCCGGCACCCACGTGTCGTCCAGCGCTGAGGTCGGCCTCATCAACCTCATCGGCGAGTCGTCGGTCGGCGCCTCGAACCGCCGCGTCGAGGCGCTGGTCGGGCAGGATGCCTTCCGCGAGCTGGCAGCCGAGCGCGCGATCGTCTCGCAGCTCACGACGTCGTTGAAGACGCCGCGCGATCAGCTCGCGGCCCGTGTCGCTGAGCTCGCCGCGAGCCTCAAGGCCGCGGAGAAGCGGATCGCCCAGTTCGAGGCACGCGCCCTCGCCGACCGGCTGCCGCAGCTCGTGGCGACGGCCTCGCCCGCGGGACCGTTCCAGATCGTCGCCGAGTCGCTGGGATCCGCGGGATCCGCCGACGATGCGCGCACCCTGGCGTTGCAGGTGCGCGACCGGCTCGGAGCCGACACCGCGGCGATCGTCGCACTGGGTGCCGTCGTCGGCGAGCGACCCGTCGTCGTGGTCGCCGCCAATGAGGCCGCGCGCGCCGCCGGCGCCAAGGCCGGCGTCCTGGCGAAGGCTGCGGCATCCGCTCTCGGTGGCGGCGGCGGTGGACGCGACGATGTGGCGCAGGGCGGCGGGACGGACGCTGCAGCGCTCCCGGCGGCGCTCCGCGCCGTCCGCGACGCGGCGAGTGGCTTGTGAGCGGATTCCGGCCCGGCGTCCGTATCGGCGTCGATGTCGGCACCGCTCGTATCGGCGTCGCGCGGTGCGACCGGGACGGTCTGCTGGCGGTGCCGGTCGAGACGGTGCCGCGTGGCGAGGGCGATCTCGCCCGTATCGCCGCCCTTGCGGCTGAGTACGAGGCGGTCGAGCTCGTTGTCGGGCTGCCGGTCGCGCTCAGCGGACGGGAGACGGCGTCGACGGCCGATGCGCGCGGCTTCGCCGAGGCCCTAGCCGCTGCCGGCCACTCCGTGCGCCTGGTCGACGAGCGGCTGAGCACCGTCAGCGCGCACAGCGCATTGCGCGGTTCGGGCCGATCCCAGCGATCATCTCGTAGCATTGTTGACCAGGTCGCCGCCGTAGTGCTCCTCCAGCAGGCACTCGACGTCGAGAAGAGCACCGGTAACCCGCCCGGCGCTTCCGTCGCACCCTCGCAGGAGCACCCCTGACATGACTGACCGCCCGCCGCACGACACCGGCGTCCCGACGAGCCGACGGGCAGCGCGCGCGGCCGCCCAGAGCACGGCATCCGCGCCGGGTGGTGCAGCGCCTTCCCGTGACGCCTCGCGTCTCGAGTACGCGCCGGCCTCCGCCGCTGAGCACCGTGCATCGGCGCACGCTCCGGCGTCCCGCGATCAGGCTCAGGGCGAGCAGCCGACGCACCAGCAGGCGCCGCGGGCCGCTGCGCCTGCTGTCGGTACACTCGACGCCCTGTTCACGGGTGAGGTCAGCACGCACGAGGTCGGCGCGGTGCCCAGCCGGCACGACCGCGATCGGAAGAAGAGCCGCATCGCCAAGTGGGTCGTGCTCGTCGTGATCCTGGCGATCGTCGGGGGCATCGGTGTGGGCGCAGCATGGGTCTGGAACACCTACGAGCCGCAGATCCGGTCGGTGATGGGCTGGGAGGAGCCGAAAGACTTCGAGCCCGGCGAGGCGACGGGCGAGGTGCTCGTGACCGTCGTCGGCGGCGACACCGGCTCGACGATCTCGCAGACGCTCTTCGACCAGGGCGTCACCAAGACTCCGACGGCGTTCTACGATCACCTGATCGCGACGGCTCAGAACCCCACCTTCCAACCCGGCGTCTATGCGCTGCAGCAGCGGATGACCTCTGAGGCCGCCCTCGCCCTCATCCTCGATCCGACGAGCAAGCGCCAGAACGCAGCGCAGCTGCGCGAGGGGCTGACGATGGATCAGACCGTCGAGGTGCTCGCGCAGGGAACGGGGATGCCGGTCGAGGACTTCACCGCCGCCGTCGCCGATCCTGCCGCCTACGGTGTCGCCGCCGACACGCTCGAGGGCTGGCTGTTCCCGGCGACCTATCAGTTCGACCCCGGCCTGTCCGCCGCCGACATCGTGCGCACGATGGTCGACCGTACGGTCGAGTCCCTCAACGCCGCGGGGGTACCGGAGGATCGTCGTGAGGAGATCCTCACGACGGCATCCATCATCCAGCGCGAGGCACGGCTGTCGGACGACTTCTACAAGGTGTCGCGCGTCATCGCGAACCGCCTGACCGACGGCATGCGTCTGCAGATGGACTCCACGGCGCAGTACGGGTACGACGAGATGCACGACGGCACGGCGAGCTCGTCCGCAGCGGCTCTGGAAGATGACAACGCCTGGAACACCTACGTCCGGGAGGGCCTGCCGGCCGGACCGATCGCGAATCCCGGCGACAAGGCGATCGATGCGGCCATGCATCCCGCCGAGGGCCCGTGGCTTTACTTCGTCACGTGGAACATGGACACCGGCGAGACGATCTTCTCGGCGACGTACGAAGAGCACCAGGCGGGCATCGACCAGTGGCACGCGTGGTGCGACGCGAATGACAACCGGGGCTGCTGACCTTTCGGCGCGCCCGCGTCGTCGTTTCGAGGTGTGGGGCTCGCCGATCGAGCACAGTCTGTCGCCGCTGCTCCACGCCGCGGCCTACGACCGGCTCGGCTTGCCGTGGACGTACGGGCGACGTCGGGTCGACGAGTCGTCGTTCGCACGCGAGCTGGCCGCGCTCGACTCCGAGGTGCACGGACTCTCGCTGACGATGCCGCTGAAGACCCTCGCGCACAACGCGGGTCGCCGACGGGATGCCGCGGCGAGTGCGACCGGTGCGGCGAATACGCTTGTGCGCTCCGGCGACGGGTGGGCGGCCTTCAACACGGATGTCGGCGGCCTGGCGGCCGCGCTCACCGAGATCGGTCTCGCGGGCGCGGCACGGGCGCGCATCGTCGGCGCGGGGGCGACGGCGACCTCGGCGCTCCTCGCCCTCGAGCGCATCGGCGTCGATCGCGTCGACATCGCCGCGCGCAGACCCGCCGCGGCGGCCCCTCTGCTGGCGCTCGCGGCGAGCCGTGGCATCGACGCGACGGTGTCGCCGCTGGACGCTCCCGCGGGCGACGTCGAGCTGACCGTGTCGACGCTGCCTGGAGACGCACCGGTCACGGATGCCGTCTCGGCGCGTCTCGCGGCCGTCGGCGGCACGCTGTACGACGTCGTCTACGGCAACTGGCCGACTGCGCTCGGACACGCGTGGCTGGCGGCCGGCCGGCCCGCTCACGCCGGGGCGACCATGCTGCTCCACCAGGCGGTGCTGCAGATCCGCATCTTCGCGACGGGATCGCCTGACGAACCGCTGCCCGGCGAGGAGGGCGTCGTCGCCGTCATGCGCCGGGCGCTCGTGGGAGGATAGACGAATGCTCCGCGTGCTCACGGCCGGCGAATCGCACGGCCCCGAACTCGTCGCCCTCATGGAGGGTCTTCCCGCCGGCGTGCCCGTATCGCGTGCCGCCATCCAAGCCGACCTCGCTCGGCGCAAGCTCGGCTACGGCCGCGGTTCGCGCATGAAGTTCGAGGAGGACGAGCTCACGATCTCGACGGGCGTGCGTCACGGCTTCAGCCTCGGCAGCCCGATCGCGCTGCGCATCGGGAACACCGAGTGGCCCAAGTGGGTCGAGGTGATGAGCCCCGAGCCCGTCGAGCTCACCGAGCGCTCGCGCGGACGCGGCGCCGCCCTGACGCGCCCCCGTCCGGGCCACGCCGACCTCGTCGGCATGCAGAAGTACGGCTTCGACGAGGCCCGCCCGATCCTCGAGCGTGCGAGCGCTCGCGAGACCGCCGCGCGGGTGGCTCTCGGTGCCGTCGCCCGCTCGTTCCTCGGCGAGCTCGGGATCCGCCTCGTCAGCCACACCCTCTCCATCGGCCCGGTCCGGGTGCCCGACGGCGCGCCCCTGCCGAGCCCCGACGACGTCGACGCCCTCGACGCCGATCCGCTGCGGTGCTTCCACGCCGACACGTCTGCGGCGATGGTTGCCGAGGTCGACGCTGCCAAGAAGGACGGCGACACGCTCGGCGGCATCGTCGAGGTCCTCGCATACGGGCTCCCGCCCGGGCTCGGTTCGCACGTGCAGTGGGACCGCCGTCTCGATGCGAAGCTCGCGCAGGCGCTGATGGGCATCCAGGCGATCAAGGGCGTCGAGGTCGGTGACGGGTTCGAGACCACGCGTCGTCGCGGCTCTGCGGCGCATGACGAACTGTTCGCGACCGATGCGGGAATCGCTCGTTCCAGCGACAAGGCGGGCGGCACCGAAGGCGGGATGTCCACCGGTACCGTCCTGCGTGTCCGGGCCGGTATGAAGCCGATCGCGACCGTGCCCAAGGCCCTGCGCACCGTCGACGTCGCCTCGGGTGACTCTGCGACGGCGCACCACCAGCGCTCCGACGTCTGCGCCGTGCCGGCGGCGGGCGTCGTCGCCGAGGCGATGGTCGCCATCGTGCTCGCCGAGTCGGTGCTCGAGAAGTTCGGTGGCGACAACGTCGCCGAGACGCGTCGCAACCTCGAGGGATACCTCGCGGCGATCCCCGAGACGCTTCGCTCGGCGGCATTCAGCGACGACGCGATCGGATGACAGCCCCGGCGATCGTCCTGATCGGACCGATGGGCGCGGGCAAGTCGAGCATCGGAAAGAAGCTGGCGCGCGTGCTCGGGACGACGTTCACCGACAGCGACAGCCTCGTCGTCCGCGACCACGGCCCGATCGAGCAGCTCTTCGCGGCACACGGCGAGCACCACTTCCGCGAGCTCGAGAGACGTGCGGTCGTCGAAGCCCTCGGTCGCGGCGGCGTCGTCGCGCTCGGCGGCGGCGCGGTGCTGCATGCCGACACCCGAGCCGACCTGGCCTCGCACCGCGTGGTGCTGCTGACCGTGTCGGAACAGACGATCGCGTCCCGCCTCGCCGGGACCACGCGCCCGCTGCTGCAGGGCGACGACCCGGTGGGTCGCTGGCGCGAGGTCGCCGAGAGCCGTCGCGAGCTCTACGGACAGCTCGCCGACGCGCGATTCGACACATCCACCGGCCGGATCCAGGACATCGTCGACGCCATCGCGGCGTGGGCTCAGGAGGAGACGTCATGACAGACACCACCGTCATCGCCGTCGGGGGCGCCTCGCCCTACGACGTCACCATCGGGCGCGGCATCCTCCCGCTCGTCGGCTCGGCTCTGCCCGAGACCGCCCGCAAGGTGCTCATCGTTCACCCCCCGACGCTGTCGGCGCAGGCAGAGCGTCTGCGCGAGATGCTGGGCGCAGACCGCCAGGTGCTGCTCGCCGAGATCCCCGACGCCGAGCAGGGCAAGCGCGTCGAGGTCGCGGCGTTCTGCTGGCAGGTCATGGGCCAGGCCGACTTCACCCGGACGGACGCCGTCGTCGGATTCGGCGGCGGTGCCGTGACCGACCTCGCCGGTTTCGTCGCCGCGACGTGGTTGCGGGGCATCGCCGTCGTGCAGGTTCCCACGACGGTGCTCGGCATGGTCGATGCGGCCGTCGGCGGTAAGACGGGCATCAACACCGCGGAGGGCAAGAACCTGGTGGGGGCTTTCTGGCCCCCCGTCGCGGTCGTCTGCGACCTCGACCTGCTCGACGGGCTTTCGCGCAACGAGCGCGTCGCCGGGTTCGCGGAGGTCGTGAAGGCCGGCTTCATCTGGCACCCCGAGATCCTCGACCTCATCGAGGCCGATCCCGAGGCGGCGGTCGACCCGCACAGCGATGCGTTCCGGCGCAGCATCGAGCTCGCCATCGACATGAAGGCGAAGGTCGTGGGGGAGGACCTGCGCGAGGCGGGCCTTCGTGAAGTGCTCAATTACGGACACACGCTCGGGCACGCGATCGAACACGCCGAGCGGTACCAGTGGCGCCACGGCGCGGCGGTGTCCGTGGGGATGATGTTCGCCGCCGAGCTCTCGCGGCTGGCGGGCCGGCTCCCGGATGCCGCAGCCCAGCGCCACCGCGACATCCTCGAGACCCTCGGGCTGCCCACGTCGTACCGCGCGGGTGCGTGGCGCCAGCTGCTGGCAACGATGCAACGCGACAAGAAGACGCGCGGCTCGATGCTGCGGTTCATCGTGCTCGACGACATCGCGAAGCCCACGGTGCTGCAGGCGCCCGACGAGTCGCTTCTCTTCGCCGCGTACCAGGAGGTCGGGGCCTGATCCTGCCGGTCATCGGTAGGGTGGGCGCGTGAACACCCCCCGACGCCTGCTGCTCGTCAACGGGCCGAACCTGAACCTGCTCGGCATCCGCGAGCCGGAGATCTACGGCCGCGAGACGCTCGCTGACGTCGAGGCGCTCGTGGCCGAGACAGCGGCCGAGCGCGGTGTCGAGGTGCGCTGCGTGCAGAGCAACCACGAGGGCGTTCTCATCGACGCCATTCACGAGGCTCGTACGGACTGTGCGGGCATCATCATCAACCCCGGTGGTCTCACACACACCTCCGTCGTCCTTCGCGACGCCCTCGCGGGAGTCGCGCTGCCGGTGGCCGAGGTCCACATCTCCGATGTCTCCCAGCGCGAGAGCTTCCGGCACCACTCCTATGTCGCCGACGTCGCCGCCGTGCATGTCATCGGCGAAGGCGTCGCCGGATACGCGCGCGCGACGCGACAGCTGCTCGACATCCTCGCGTAGAATCGATCCTCGGCCCGTCGGCCGCCCGACCACACGAACGGAACTCCACACTCATGGCATCGACCGCAGACATCAAGAACGGCGTCGTCCTCAGCATCGACGGTCAGCTTTGGAACGTCATCGAGTTCCAGCACGTCAAGCCCGGCAAGGGTGGCGCGTTCGTGCGCACGAAGCTGAAGAACGTCGTGTCGGGCAAGACCGTCGACCGCACCTACAACGCAGGCGCGAAGATCGAGATCGAGAACGTCGACCGCCGCGATTTCACCTACCTCTACAACGACGGCGACAACTTCGTCTTCATGGACGTCGACGACTACGACCAGATCACGGTTCCCGCCGCCACCGTCGGCGACGCCAAGAACTACCTGCTCGAGAACCAGCAGGTGCAGATCGCGCTGAACAACGGCAACCCGCTCTACATCGAGCTCCCCGCTTCTGTCGTGCTCGAGATCACGTACACCGAGCCCGGCCTGCAGGGCGATCGCTCGTCGGCCGGCACGAAGTCCGCGACAGTCGAGACCGGGTACGAGATCCAGGTTCCGCTGTTCGTCGAGCAGGGCACGAAGGTCAAGGTCGACACCCGCACGGGTGACTACCTCGGCCGCGTGAACTGACGCCGGTCCTCGTCCGATGAGCGCTCGCTCCAAGGCGCGCAAGCGCGCCCTCGACATCCTCTACCAGTCCGACATCCGCGGCGACGACCTCGGCGTGACCCTCGCCGCCGAGGCGAAGCGTGCGGCGCTCGAGCCCGCGCGCGAGGCATCGTGGCTCTACGCCCGCGAGATCATCGACGGTGTCATCGACAACCGCGACGAGATCGACGAGCAGATCACCACGTTCGCGAAGGATTGGTCGCTGGCGCGGATGCCGGCCGTCGATCGGGCGATCCTGCGACTGGGCGTCTGGGAGATCGTGTACAACGACGCGGTTCCCCCCGCGGTCGCGATCGACGAGGCCGTCGAGCTGGCGAAGGAGTTCTCGACCGACGGTTCGAGCGCCTTCGTCCACGGCGTGCTCGGCCGGGTCGCGCGACTCGGCTGATCGACGTCGGAGGTACGCGCGAGGATCCTCGGATGAGGCCGAATCCGTGACCGTGAGGGCGACGCCGTCGTGGCGTACGGTTCTGCTGCCAGCGGCGACCGGTGAGAACACCGTCGCGCTCGGCCTGCAGCTGCGGCAACGAGAGAGCGCCTCGGCGGCTCATTGGGGCCCGCGGCGCGTGCTTCCGGCCACGGCGCGCAGCGTCGCGACGTCCGACGGCGAGCTCCGACTCGCCGCCCGCCCGCTGTCGCGGAGCGGGGCGAGCGGGCGATGGGTGCAGGGCGACGAGACCTGGGAATCGCTGCGGCGCGGCGCCTGGCGTGTCGACCCGTCCCGGGCGCGATGGTTCTCGACCCTCTACGGCATCGCTCACGACGCACGACTCCTCGGCGGATACGGCGACTCGGACTGGTTGACGATCGACGGCGCCGACTCGGAGTTGCTCTGGCCTCACTTGCGTTCCGCGGCGCAGCTCGGCATCCCGATCGTGGCGACGCGGCCCGACCAGGATGTCAGGCTCGGTGATTCGGCCTCGGTCGAGGTGCGCGTCGAGGGGGCCCCCGACGGCGGCTTGCTGCTCACACCCGTCGTGCGCTTCGACGACGGCGACGCCGCGGCGCATGCACGCCCCATCGGCCACGTCGGGGTCTACGGGATCGATCAGGCGGGCGATTCGCTCCGCGTCGTGTTCGCGCAGGCGGGCGTCGGACCCGGGGTGCGTTCTCTGCTGGCCGCAGGGAGCCCGGTCGCCGTGCCGGCGGCGGAGCGCGACGACTTCCTCCGTGAGGCCTACCCGCAGCTTGCGCGGGAGGGGGTCGTGGCAGCCGGGCCCGGGGTGCGGCTGCCGGCGCCCGCGCGTACGACCGTGGTCGTCACGGTCGATCAGCGTCCGCGCGACGAGCTGGCCTACACGATCGTCTGGCAGGTGCCGGGGGTCGGTCGTGTGCCCTGGGAGAGCGCGGCGGGCTCCTCGTCGGCTGACGCCGAGTTGCGGACGTCGCTCGAGGCGGCCTGGGCCAGGGCGACCGAACGCCCCTTCTCGCCCGGGGGAACCCGGAGCGGCATCGACGCCGCCGAGTTCACGAACGAGGTCCTGCCGGTGCTCCAGACGGTGGATGGGGTCCGCGTCGAGACCTCGGGCGTGGCGCGTTCGTATCGCGAGCTCTCCGGCGATCCCCGCATCCGTGTGCGTACGGTCGAGACGAGCGACGCCGACTGGTTCGAGCTCGGCGTGCACGTCGAGGTCGAGGGGCGCCGCGTGCCGTTCCGGCCATTGTTCACCGCACTCGCGCAGCGGCGGAAGAAGATGCTGCTCTCGGACGGCGCCTACTTCTCGCTGTCGCACCCGGCGCTGGACCGTCTCCGAGAGCTCATCGAGGACTCGCGCGACCTCGTCGAGTGGGACACCGGCGGCACGCGGGTGAGTCGCTACCAGCTGCAGCTCTGGTCGGACTTCGAGGACCTCGCCGACGAGGCCGAGCCCGCGGTCCGCTGGCGCGCCGCTCTCGATCGTCTGCGCGCGGACGAATCGGTAGGCGGTCGCCATGCTCAGCCGCCTCCACCGGCGGGCATCACCACGACGCTCCGTCCCTATCAGCGCGAGGGGTTTGCGTGGCTCGCGGCACTTCGCGACGCCCGGCTGGGCGGCATCCTCGCCGACGACATGGGCCTCGGGAAGACCCTTCAGCTGCTGGCGCTGCTCGAGCGCGAGCGGGAGCGCGGCGAGACCCATCCGGCGCTCGTGGTCGCGCCGACCTCGGTGGTATCGGCGTGGCGCGACGAAGCGGCACGTCACGCTCCCGGCCTGCGGATCGCCGTCGTCGAGCAGGTGGGAGCGCAATGGTCGGGGGCGGAGACCGACGTCGTCGTGACGTCGTATGCGCTCCTGCGGCTGGACGCCGCGTCGTACGCCGCCCATCGCTGGTCGACGGTCGTGCTGGACGAGGCACAGTATGTGAAGAACCCCCGCACCCGCGTGCACCGCGCGGTGCTCGGCCTCCAGGCGGACGTCATCTTCGCCGCGACCGGAACCCCGCTCGAGAACGGCCTCACCGATCTCTGGTCGATCCTGTCGCTGACGAGCCCGGGGCTGTTCCCGTCCGCGCGCCGCTTCCGCGAGGAGTACGTGAAGCCGATCGAGCACGGACGCGTCGACGAGAACGCCGAAGGCGGCGCCGCCCGAGAACGCCGTCTCGCGCGGCTCCGGCGTCGTGTGCAGCCGTTCCTGCTGCGGCGCACGAAGGACGTCGTCGCAGCCGATCTCCCACCGCGGCAGGAGCAGGACGTGCGCGTCGAGCTGTCCAGCGGGCACCGCGCGGTATACGAGCGTGTGCTGCAACGGGAGCGGCGGAAGGTGCTGGGGCTGCTCGATGACCTCGACAGCCAGCGATTCATCGTCTTCCGCTCGCTGACACTGCTGAGGATGCTCGCATTGGCGCCAGCGCTCGTGGATGTCGGCGGGCCGGGAATCGTCCCGAGCAAGCTCGACGCGCTCCGAGGCCGCCTCGATGAGGTCATCGCTGAGGGTCATCGTGCTCTCGTGTTCAGCCAGTTCACCTCGTTCCTCGACACCGTGGAGGACGATCTGCGGGCGCACGGTGTCGGCGTCGTGCGGCTCGACGGCTCGACCACCCGCCGTGCCGATGTCGTCGAAGCCTTCCGCCGTGGACAGGACCCCGTGTTCCTCATCAGCCTCAAGGCCGGTGGTGTCGGGCTGACGCTCACGGAAGCGGACTACGTCTTCCTCCTCGACCCGTGGTGGAACCCTGCGGCCGAGCAGCAGGCGATCGACCGGACGCATCGCATCGGTCAGGACCGCCCGGTCACCGTCTACCGGCTCATCGCCGCCGGCACGATCGAGGAGAAGGTGGTCGAGCTGCAGCGGCGCAAGGCGCGCCTCATCAGTGCCGTGCTCGACGCGGACGGCGCGTTCTCGAACGCCTTGACGGCGGACGACATCCGCCAGCTGCTCGCGTGAAGCGCGGACCAGCCCGCAGACGAACTGACACGGCCCGCAGCGGCCGGTCGTCGGCGGGGCCTCACGTAGACTCGACCAGTCGCAACAGGAGGTCATCGTCATGCGCATCACAGGCCTGGGACACGCGGGAATGTTCATCGAGACGGCAGGGGGCAGCATCCTCTGCGACCCGGTCGTCGGACCGAGCTTCTTCGGCTCGTGGTTCCCTTTCCCCGACAACCGCGGACTCGACTGGGAACGTTTCGGGCGCGCCGACTTCCTCTACATCTCGCACCGGCACCGTGATCACTTCGACCCGGCTCTGTTGCGCGCGCACGTGCCGACCGACATCCGTGTGCTGCTGCCCGAGTACCCGACCGACGACCTCGAACGCGATCTTCGCGATCTGGGATACGACAACATCATCTACACCCAGGCCGGTGTGCCCCTCGAGTTCGGCGATCTCACGCTCATGGTCACCCCGCTCCGGGCACCGAGCGACGGTCCGATCGGCGACTCGTCGCTGTCTGTCGACGACGGCACCGCCTCGGTGCTGAACCAGAACGACTCGCACCCGCTCGACCTCGACAAGCTGATGTCGTTCGGCAAGCCCGACGCCTACTTCACGCAGGTCTCCGGGGCCATCTGGTGGCCGATGGTCTACGACCTGCCCCAGGACGCGAAGCAGAACTTCGCTCAGCTCAAGCGCGACGCGCAGAACAAGCGCGCGATGTACTACATCGACAAGGTCGACGCGCCTCACGTGTTCCCGATGGCCGGGCCCCCGATGTTCCTGCGCGAGGAGCTCTTCCGCTACAACGGCTGGGGTGAGCAGAACGACTCGATCTTCACGGATCAGGCGCAGTTCCTGGCGCACATGAAGGAAGAGCGGCCCGACCAGAACGGGTACCTGTTCGTTCCCGGAACACAGGTGGACCTGAATCACGGCGCTCTCGAGATCACCCAGACGCTCTACACGGATGCCGAGATCGAGCGCATCTTCGCCGACAAATGGAGCTACCTCGCCGAGCAGCGCGACAGCCGCCAGGACGAGGTGCGCGCCGAGGTCGAGCGCCGCGCCGCGGTGCTGCCGCCGGACGAGATGCTCGCCGCGATCAAGCAGTGGTGGGAGCCGCTCCTGCGGCGTGCGCGGACGATCCGCAACGGTGTGGGCGGGATGGTTCGGTTCCGCATCGGCGAGCTCGACATGGTCGTCGACTTCCCCAAGGCGAAGGTGCGCGAGTACGCCGGGGAGGAGTGCATCTACTGGTACACGATCCCCGCCGACCTCGTGTCGACGAACATCCGAGACCACGAGATCGACTGGTCGAACTCGATCTTCCTGTCGATGCAGTTCGAGGTCGGTCGCAGCGGCAAGTTCAACGAGTTCCTCACCACGTTCCTCAAGTGCCTGTCGCGTGACCGCATCGAGTACGTCGAGAACTGGTACGCCGAGCAGTCGGACCAGACCGAGGATGCCGAGCTCGGCGATTGGACCGTGCAGCGACGCTGCCCGCACCTGCGCGCAGATCTGACGAAGACCGGGAAGATCGAGGACGGTGTGCTCACCTGCTCGCTCCACGACTGGAAATGGGATCTCGCTACCGGACGCTGCCTGACCACCCAGGGGCACCCGATCCGCGCGAGCCGCATCATCGAGACGGCGAACGCCACGAATCCGGCGGCCTGATCGAATCGGGACGGGCGTCGGGGTGGCCGATCACGACGTGATCAGCCACCACCAGATGAGCAGCAGCGTGACGATGAATCCGCCGAGCTGATTGAGCCAGAGGAACCGGTCCCAGCCGGCGGTGGCCCGCTCGCAGGTGTCGTCGGTGATGTTCCGGAACGGCCAGAGGGTGATGAGGTACGGGATCACGACGAGGGCCGCAAGAGGACCGGGCCACTCGGTGGCGAGCATGAGCACCCCCGCCAGGACGTAGCAGGCGAGCGCGAACCGCACGGTCCAGCGTGCGCCGCGGACGGTCGCGAGGGAGGCGATTCCCGCTTCGCGGTCTGCGCCGACGTCCTGGACGGCGCCGAAGGCGTGCGAGGCGACGCCCCATGCGGCGAATGCCAGCACGATGACGGTGAGCTGCCAGGTCCAGGTAGCCCCCGCCAGCACGAGCCCGTACACCGCAGGCGAGAAGAAGTGGATGCTGCTCGTCACCGAGTCGGCGAAGGGGCGCTCTTTGAGGCGCAATGGGGGAGCGCTGTAGAAGACGACGAAGAAGAGGCTCGCCGCGAGGACGAGCCACGACAGCGGCGACCCGGTGAGGACGAGGTATGCCACGAAGGGCAGACACGACAGGCCCGCAGCCCACAGGGTCGCCCGGTGCGCGCCGCGATCCAGGATCGCGCCGTGCGCTCCGCCCTTCCGAGGATTCCTCAGGTCGGACTCGTAGTCGAAGACGTCGTTGATGCCGTACATCGCGAGGTTGTAGGGCACGAGGAAGAAGAGGGTGCCGATGATCAGCGTCGCGTCGATCTGGCGCGTGGTGAGCAGATAGGCCGCGGCGAACGGATACGCGGTGTTGATCCAGCTCA
Organism: Microbacterium arborescens; assembly: GCF_030369635.1. Classification (NCBI taxonomy): domain Bacteria; kingdom Bacillati; phylum Actinomycetota; class Actinomycetes; order Micrococcales; family Microbacteriaceae; genus Microbacterium; species Microbacterium arborescens. Next base: position 1,451,294 of record NZ_CP128474.1, read on the forward strand.
CCGGGCGCGAGGCGATGAGGAGTTGACGTGCGAGCGCGGGGGCGGTCATCGGTTCGGCTTCTCCAGGAGAGTTGCGACGGCCGGCACCAGGAAGGCCGCGCACAACGGGTACGCGAAGTCCTCGAGCGGTGCCAGGCCGATTCGGATGCCGCTGAGGTGCTCCTCCGGGTAGGTGAACAGCCCTGCGGCGATCATCACGTTATCGAAGACGGCCGTCAGCAGGATGAGCACGACGGCGGCTACCGCCGACCAGGCCATGCGCGCGGCGAATCGCGGACGACGGGCTGAGGCCGCCGTCACGACGATCGTCACGATGACGAAGGGAATGACGATGATCGGGTAGGTCACGGCGCTGCATCCGTTCGACGTTCCTCGTGCCACCGTCTGGCGCCGCCGTACGCCACGAGCGCCAGGTAGCTGAGGAAGAGCAGGAAGACCGGCTCTTCGAGCGGAAGGTGCGGGGCGAGGTCGATGCCCAGCAGTGACGCGCTGCCGCCCTTGACGAAGACGCCCGTCGCGATCCCCACCGCGTCCCAGACGAGGAAGAACACCGTGCCCGCCAGCGCGGCGACGATGGTTCGCCGTCGGTCGCGCCAGAACGCGAGCCGGAACCGCCGATCGAGCAGCCCGACGCCGCACAGCGACACGAGCAGGGCGATCAGGTACAGGCCCGGCAACGATCAACCGGCGGGCGTCGTGGGCTCGGGCAGCGGTCCGGCTGTCGTGTCGCCTCGCAGACGCTTGACGACGAGCTCCGCCGAGATCAGGCACATCGGCAGGCCGATGCCGGGCAGAACGGACGAGCCGGCGTAGTAGAGGCCGGGAACCTTCTTCGACGCGTTTCCCGGTCGGAACAGCGCGCTCTGCGTCAGCGTGTGCGCCAGCCCGAGGGAGTTCCCCCGCCACGCGCCGAGATCGCGGGCGAAGTCCGCCGGAGCGATCGTCCGCCGCACACGCACTCGGGAAGCGAGATCGGTCGCGCCCGTCCACTGCGCGATCTGCGCGATGGCGCGATCCGCCGCCGCTTCGATCGCGGCGTCGCCTCCGCCGTCGATGCCGCCGCGCCCGAGCCCGGGGTCGGCGGGGATCGGGACGAGGACGAACAGATTCTCCGAGCCGTCCGGTGCGACGGTGTCGTCGGTCGCGCTCGGCCGGCAGACATACAGCGAGGCGGGATCCGGGATGTGGGTGTCGCGGCCCGCGATCGCATCGAAGTTCTCGCGCCAGCCCCGCGTGAAGAGCAGCGTGTGGTGCGAGAGCTCGGGGAGTTCGCCGTCGACGCCGAGGAGGATCAGCAGTGCACCGAAGCTCGGCGTGCGCTTGCGCCACCAGCGCTCCGGGTACGACTGCCGTTCGGGCGGCAAGAGCACCGTCTCGGTGTGGTGCAGGTCGGCCGTCGAGACCACGACGTCGGCCGGGATCTCGGTGGTGTCGGCGAGGCGGACGCCGGTCGCCGTGCCGTCGGCGGCCGTGAGGATCTGCGAGACCGCCGTTCCGGTGCGCACCTCGACCCCGCGCTGACGGGCCAGGCGCTCGATGGCGGCGATGACCTCCGTGAAGCCGCCCCGGGGGTACAGGACCGCGTCGTCGAGATCGAGGTGACTCATCAGGTGGTAAAGGCTCGGCACGTCGTAGGGCGAGGAGCCGAGGAAGACCGCGGGGTACCCCAGAACCTGGCGGAGCACGGGGTCGTTGAAGCGGCTCTCGACGAACCGGTTCAACGACCGGGTGAGCAGCGGGGCGAGGGTCGGGACCCGCTTCAGGATGTCGGGGTCGCGGAGGCCCTCCGACGTGGCGTAAGTGTCGTAGAGGAACTTCGACACGGCCAGGTCGTAGGCGTCGGCGGCCGAGTCGAGGTACTCGTCGAGGCGTGCTCCCGCGCCCGGCTCGCGACTCTCGAACAGCGCGGCGGCCTCGGCGCGGCCGGACACGACGTCGATGTGTTCGCCGGCGCCGTCGCCCTCGGGTTCGGCGTACACGCGGTAGGCGGGCGCGAGGGGAACCAGATCGAGTTCGGCCGCCGCAGACGTTCCGAGGAGTGCGAAGAAATGCTCGAAGACTTCGGGCATGAGGTACCAGCTCGGTCCGGTGTCGAACCGGAAGCCGTCGCGCTCCCAGGAGCCGGCGCGACCGCCCGTGTCCTCGCGCGCCTCGATGACGGTCACCGTGTATCCCTCGTCGGCCAGCAGTGCGGCCGTCGAGAGCCCGGCGATGCCGCCGCCGATCACGACGGCGCGCGATCCCTGCGATGCCGTGTGCGAGCGTGCCCGGCGGCTCATGCGCCCGCTCGCAGGGGAGCGGCACCCACGGTCGCGCGGGCGGCGAGCCCGAGCTTGACGGCGTTGGGCACGCGAACCCGCTGGTCGGTCTCGCCGGCGCGCCGCAGGCGACGGGAGAGCGCCGTGAAGAGGTCGTGAGCAGCGGTGACCGCCCGGCGGCAGTCCGCGGGCAGCCGGGGGATGATCGCGCCCGCCGCGTCGAGGTCGGCGTCGATGCGGTCCAGGACCTCGGCGCGTGATGACGTGCCTGCGCCGCCCTCGACGCCGAGGTAGTCGCGCCCGAGGGATCCGACGTCGTGGGGGAGATCGCGCAAGAAGTTCACGTCCTGAAAGGCGGCGCCGAGACGGCGCGCGCCGTCGACGAGGGCGGGATCGGCGGGACGCGGATGCGAACCGCCGGCGTTGACGAAGGTCTGGAGGCACATCAGCCCCACGACCTCCGCCGAACCGTAGACGTACGAGTCATGCGAGCCGGCATCGTGCGAACTCACCTCGAGATCGGTGCGCATCGATGCGAAGAACGGGCGCACCAGGTCGGCGCCGATCCCGCACTCCCGCGCGGTGGAGGCGAAGGCGTGGACGATGAGATTGGCGCTGAAGCCTTCGTCGACCGCCACGAGCGTCTCCTCCTCGAGCGCGTCGAGAATGCGTCGTTGAGCTGGCAGCGGCATCCCCGCCTGTTCAGCCGAGCCGTCGACGATCTCGTCGGCGATCCGGACGAGGGCGTAGATGTTCCGCACGTGGGGACGCACTCGCGGCCCCAGCAGACGGGCTGCGAGTCCGAACGAGGTCGAGTACGCGGAGATGACCACGGCGGCCGCATCGCGCGCCGTCCGGTCGTACAGCGCGATAGCGGAGTGATCGGGGGTCACGGGATCCGTCCTTCGATGCCTTCGGCGAGTTGCTCGATGAGGGCGTGGGCGTCGGGCGGCAGTTCGGTTGCCCGGCGCCGCACCGACGCGAGCGTCTGGCCGATGAGGGTGACGAGCTGCTCGCGGGCGCCGCTCGCGTCGAGCTCGCGCTGCGCGGCCTGCACCGCGATCGGACCGGTCGGCGCCATCGCGAGCGCGGACGAGACCTGGGGCCAGGATGCGGACTCCCGGGCGAAGGAGATGAGCGGTGTCCGCTTGGCTTCGCGCAGATCGGCACCTGCGCCCCGGCCCGCCTGTGCCTCATCACCGAAGGTGCCGATGAGGTCGTCGACGAGTTGGAACGCCAGGCCGAGGTCCGCGCCGACCGACAACAGCACGGCCCGATCGCCCTCGTCGGCGGAAGCGAGGACGGCGCCGGCGGCGAGGGGTGCGCAGAACGAGTACACCGCGGTCTTGTCGTGCGCCGTGCTCAACAGCTGCGCGGTCTCGGGCTCGGTGGGCACGACCGCCTGCTCGACATCGGCGAGCTCGCCGATCGCGGACACGAGCACGGCGTCGTCGAGGAGATCGAACAGTCCGACCCGCTGATCGGGGGTGACGTCGGCGGTGGCGACGAGGCGGGCCGCCTCGTAGAGCAGGATGTCGCCGGCGAGAACGGCCGCCGCGTCGCCGACGCGTTCGGCGTCGTCGACGCTGACGCCGAGCGAGCGGGCGTGCGAGCGGAAGGTGCCGCCGACATTGGGGACGCCGCGCCGCTCGACGTCTCGATCGATGAGGTCGTCGTGGATCACGAACGCGCTGTGGAGCAGCTCGAACGCGGCGGCGACGTCCCACAGGCCCGGAGCGCTCGAGCGGTCGCCTCCGAACGCGTCGAAGGCTGCGATTACGAGCGCGGGGCGGAAGCGCTTGCCCCCGGACGTCGCCGCAGAGGCCGCGCGGATGAGAGCGAGCGCGGACGAACCGTGCGGGATCGCTCGCTCGGTGAGTCGGGTGAGGACCTGATCGAGTGCGCGATCGACAGCGGCTTTGCTGTCGTCGGGCAGAGAGATCATGGTCACCATCCTGGGCGTGCCATTAGTATGGCGTTTTGCTAGCTTAACTAGCGTTTGAGCCGATGATAACCAGGCTCGAGAGGTGGTGTCCACATGGCTGACCCGAATGCCGATCTGGGGAGAAGTCGTGTAGAGCGGTCGGCTCTGCTGGCGGTGCGAGCGTTCAGCGACGCGATGGATCGGATGCACACGGGGCTCCGATCCGACATGGACATGAACGCCACCGACCTCTCGGCGCTGCGCATGCTGAGCATCCGCGAACAGCGCGGCGAGCTGGTGAAGCCCCATGACCTCGCACGGCACCTGGGCATCTCGAGCGCCTCGACGACCAAGATGCTCGATCGCCTGTCGAAAGAGGGATTCATCGAACGCGCGCCGCATCCGAAAGACCGGCGCGCGCTGGTGATCACCCTCACCGAGTCGTCGCGCCAGGATTTTGGCCGCCACTTCGCCACGCGGCTGACGCGCATGCGTGAGGCGATGGAACCGTTCAGTCCGGACGAGCTCGCGACGGTTGCACGGTTCCTCGACGGTATGAGCGACGCGATGCTCGCCGACTGATCGCCCCGCACGATTGATCACGGCTCGGCGCCGCTTCGGGGCGGCGGGCGCATACAACGAAGGCCCCGTCTTTCGACGGGGCCTTCGTTTTCTGTTGCGGGGACAGGATTTGAACCTGCGACCTCTGGGTTATGAGCCCAGCGAGCTACCGAGCTGCTCCACCCCGCGGCACAAGAGTTAACACTAGCACGGGCTCAGGAGGTCGTCCAATCGGGACGGTTCTGCGCGCATCCCCGGGCGTGTCGGGCCGGATCCGCGGCCACACGTGTTGCCGTCGTGTGCCCGTCACGGGGAGGATGGCGGCATGGGCCCGGCGACGCCGATCATCGGCCGGTGACGACGTCACCTGCCAGGCTCGCCGCTCACGCATCGCCACCGCCGTTCGGAGGACCGTTGACCGCACTCGCCGTCGCCCAGTTCGCGCCCGCCGCCGACGTCGGCGACAACCTCCGCGTCGTCGCCGACTTCGTCGAGCGCGCGACCTCGCGCGGTGCCGAGGTGATCCTGTTCCCCGAGTATTCGAGCTATTTCGTCGACCCGTTCGACGAGACGCTGCGAGAGAACGCGCAGGACCTCGAGGGCTCGTTCGTCCGGGGGCTGCACGAGTTGGCTCGCCGTCACGGCGTTCACATCGTCGCAGGCCTCCTCGAGCGGGCTTCGGATGCAGAACGCGTGCGGAACACCGTCGTGGCGGTCGGGCCCGAGGGTCTGGTGGCGTCGTATCGCAAGCTGCACCTGTACGACGCCTTCGGGCAGCGCGAATCCGATTGGGTCGAGCCGGGGGAGATCACGTCGCCGGAGACCTTCGACGTGGGCGGCGTCCGCTTCGCGCTCATGACGTGTTACGACCTGCGCTTTCCCGAGGTCGCCCGTGTGCTCGCCGACACCGGAGCGCACGTCGTCCTCGTGCCCGCTCAGTGGGTGCGCGGTCCGCTCAAGGAGTTGCAGTGGAACACCCTCCTGCGAGCGCGCGCCATCGAGAACACGCTCTTCGTCGCAGCGGCTGACCATCCGCCGCCCCTCGGCGTGGGAAACTCCGGCGTCTTCGATCCGCAGGGGGTGGAGATCGCCGCGGTCGGGACGTCGAGCGATATCGCGGTCGCACACGTCGAAGCCCATGCCATCGAGCGCGTGCGGCGGGTCAATCCCGCCCTGCGGCTGCGCAGGTTCGCTGTCGTGCCTCGATCAGAAGGCGCCGGCGAGCCGAGCTGACGCCTCGGCAAGGACGTCGGGCCGCTTGCACGCGGCGAATCGCACGAGGGTGGCGTACTCCGGCCGGTGCGCGGGCGACGCGAAGGCCGTGAGCGGGATCGCGACGACGCCCGCTCGAGCGGGCAGCTCGCGGCAGAACGTATCGGCGTCGGAAGCTCCCAGGGGAGCGGCGTCCGCGACCGTGAAGTACGAACCCGCCGGTGTCGACACGGCGAAGCCGGCTGCGCGCAGCCCCGCGCCCAAGAGGTCACGGCCCGCACGCAGGCGATCGGAGATGCCGACGAAGACGTCGTCGGGGAGGCGCAGCCCGGCTGCGACGGCGGGCTGGAATGGGCCGGCGTTGACATAGGTGAGCCACTGCTTGACCGCCAGCACGGCGCTGACGAGCTCGTCGGGCCCCGTCACCCATCCGACCTTCCAGCCCGTCACTGAGAAGGTCTTGCCCGCAGACGAGATCGACAGCGTGCGTTCGGCCGCGCCCGGAACGGTTGCTATCGGGACGTGCGGCGCGTCGAACGTGAGGTGCTCATACACCTCGTCCGTGACGATCACCGCGTCGTGTCGATGCGCGAGGCGAACGATCTCGTCGATCGTCTCGCGTGTGAAGACGGTTCCGGTCGGATTGTGCGGATCGTTGACCAGGATGATGCGCGTACGGTCGGTGACGGCGGCGGCGAGCTCACCGAGGTCTGGCTGGAAGTCGGGCCACCGCAGCGGCACGCCCACCAGTCGCGCGCCGGAGAGCGCGACCAGGGCCGCGTACGCGTCGTAGTACGGCTCGAACACGACGACCTCGTCGTCCGGTCCATCGACGAGCGCCAGCACGGTGGCTGCGAGTGCTTCCGTCGCGCCGGCGGTCACGAGCACCTGCGTTCCGGGGTCGAGCGTGATGCCGTACCAGCGCGACTGGTGATCGGCGATCGCGCCGAGCAGCTCCGGTTCGCCGCGTCCCGGCGGATACTGATTGCGTCCGTCCGCGATCGCTGCGCGAGCGGCTTCGAGAACCTCGGTCGGACCGTCCTCGTCGGGGAAGCCCTGACCCAGGTTGATCGCGCCGGTTCGGGCGGCGAGTGCCGTCATCTCGGCGAAGATGGTGGGTACGGGCGAGCCTTCGTCGGTGAGCAGACCGGCGCCGCGTGCGGCGCGGCGCCAGGCGCCGGGAACCTCGTGCATCCGGTTCACGCTACACGCATAGGCGTGTCCCATCCTCGGCATAGGCAAACCACAGCATCGAGCGGCAACCTGTTCTTGCTTGGACAAAGGAGCAACCTCGATGAGCGACCAGAACTTCCCCGACGACCGCACTCCCGACGCGCGACGCGACGCCGAGCAGCCTGCCGACCACGCCCGTACCTCGCCCGTGTCGGCACCTGACGCGGCAGCGGCGCCGCGCGCAGACGCGACCATCCCGCCGCGCCCGCCGCTGCCCGGCGCGCCGGCAGACTCCGGCTCGGCGTTCCACACCCAGCCGACGCAGCCCTATGGCCAGCACGCGCCGCAGGGCGGCGCACCCGCCTTCGGCCAGTCCTTCACGGCGACCGCCGCCCCCGAGCAGCACGACCGCAGCAGGGTCGGCGGTGGGAAGATCGCGGCCATCCTCGTGGCCGCCGCCCTGGTCGGCGGCGCGGCGGGCGTCGGGGGAGCAGCTGCGGTGGGCTCGTCTTTCGTCGCGGCGCCCGCGTCGCAGAGCGCGGGTCCGTCGTCGATCACCGTCAACAACCCGGATTCCGTCAACGCGACGACGGCGATCGCCACGAAGGTGCTGCCGAGCGTCGTGACCATCTCCGCCTCGTCGGGCACCTCGGGCGGCACCGGCTCCGGTGTCATCCTGAGTGACGACGGCTACGTGCTCACCAACACCCACGTGGTGACCCTCGACGGCGCCACCGGCGACCCGAAGCTCTCGGTCACCACCTCGGACGGTCGGGTCTACGCGGCGACGATCGTGGGAACCGATCCGACCTACGACCTCGCGGTCATCAAGCTGACCGACGCCTCCGGACTCACCCCCATCGAGTTCGCGGACTCGAGCAAGCTGAACGTCGGCGACCAGACGGTGGCCGTGGGTGCACCGCTGGGGCTGTCGAACACGGTGACGACGGGAATCGTCAGCGCGCTGAACCGCTCGATCCAGATCGCATCGTCGGCAGCGCCCGATTCCGAAGGGGGAACGCCGCAGGACGAGACGCCCGGCGGGCGGACACCGTTCGAGTTCGACTTCGGCCAAGGGCAGCAGACGCCTTCGCAGCCGAAGTCCTCGATCGCGATCTCGGTCATCCAGACCGACGCGGCCATCAACCCGGGCAATTCCGGTGGCGCTCTCGTCGACGGGAAGGGCCGTCTGATCGGCATCAACGTCGCCATCGCGAGTGCCGGCGGGACCTCGACCGAGGCCGGCTCCATCGGCGTCGGTTTCGCGATCCCGTCGACGGTCGCCGAGCGCGTCGCGAACGAGATCATCGACGACGGCTCGGCCACCCATGGTCTCCTCGGCGCGACCGTCGGTGACGCCGCGGCCGCGCCCGGGGCGACCCGTGCGGGCGCGCTGATCAACGAGGTGACCTCTGGCGGCGCTGCAGCGTCGGCGGGCCTGCGCAACGGCGACATCGTCACGAAGTTCAACGGGGTCGCCATCACCGATCAGGTCGACCTGACCGCCCAGGTGCGGGCGCTGGCCGCCGGGAGCAAGGCGGAGCTGACTTACATCCGCGATGGCCGGGAGCAGACGGCGAACGTCACCCTGGGCGAGCTGCAGCAGTAGACGTCGTACCGGCCCGGACGCCACCCCGCGATAGGCTCGCGGGGTGGCGTCCTTCTCGTTCGGCGCGGGCAACGTACGCAAGGTCCTGCGCATCCCCGCGTATCTCGTGGGACGCCTCGCCACCCTCGTCATTCCGCGCGACCGGTCAGCCTGGGTCTTCGGCTGTGCCGTGGGCGTGGCCGACGGCGCGCTCGCGCTGTGGCAGGCGGCGCCTCGCCACCGCGCCGTGTGGCTGGTGTCGTCGCCGCGGCAAGTCGAGGACGCGGAACGGCTGGGCATCCCGGCGGTGCGGCGCGATTCGCTCGCAGGCTTCTGGCGCACGGCTCGCGCGGGCGTCGTCGTCGTCACCCACGGGCTCGGCGACGTCAACCGTTACGGCGTCGGCGGAGCTTTCCTCGTCCAGCTCTGGCACGGCATCCCGCTCAAGCGCATCGGTCTCGATTCGCCGGTGACGACCGACCCCGGGCGGCTGCGGGCCGTCCCCGGCATCCGGCGGCTGCTGGCGCTGGCTTACCGGCGCGCACAGTCCCAGATCGACGTGCTGCCCGCGGCATCCCACCTCGTTCGGGGCCGGCTCGAGAGCGCCTTCGGTCTCGACGACGCGCGCGTTCCCGTGCTCGGCGAGCCGCGCGTCGATGTGCTGTCGGCACCCGACCCGCTTTCGGCCCGCCACGAGGCTCGCACGCTGCTCGAGACGGCCGTCCCGGGCGTCGGGGAGGCTCGCGCCGTGCTCTACGCGCCGACCTGGCGCGACGGCGACCCCGACCCTGCGACACCCGGTCCGGCCGACTGGGGGAGCATCCTGAGCGTTCTGGAGGCTCACGACGCCGTGTTGCTCGTCCGGTCGCACCCGTTGGGCGGCGGTGACTACGCCCCTCCCGCGCCGACCTCGCGCGTGCGGATGCTGGGAAGCGACATCGTCCCCGACGTGACGCCGCTGCTAGCAGCCATGGACGTGCTGGTCACCGACTACTCGTCCCTCGCCTACGATGCCGGGCTCGTGCCGCTGCCGACGCTCTTCCTGGCGCCCGACGTCGAGAGCTACGCCCGGACGCGAGGGTTCTACGGCACCTACGCCGATGTCGCCGGCGCCGATGTCGCCAGGTCGTGGCCGGCGTTGTGCTCGCAGCTCGGCGACGTGCTCGGGCATGAGCCCGAGGCGAACCGCCGCCGATCCCGGGCCGCCGAACTGAGCCGCAGGGTGCACGCCTGGCGGGACGGCGGGAACGCGCGCCGTGTGCACGATGCGATCGTCGCCGCGGTGCCGGAAGCAGCGGGGGAGCAGTCGTGATGCGTGTCGATTTCAGCACCGATGTCAGCGACGGAGGCCCTCCGGTCATGACCGTGACCGCCACGGGGCCGGTTCCCGCGACGGTCGAGCTCGTCGGACCGCGCGCGGTGACGCGCGGAGAGGTGACCGGGGGCGACGGTTCCTGGACGGCGCGCCTCGCGCTGCACGTCGCCCGCTGGGGCGGTGCGCTTCTCCCGCTGCCCTCGGGGACCTACGACCTCGTCGTGGACGGCGCTCCGGTGCGTGGTGACGGATCCGTCGGCGAAGCGCCTGCCGCGCTGCACGCGCCCACCCTCCGCGCGAGCTGGGATGGCGCCCGGCTCCTCATCGGCCCTCCCGTGGATCCGGCGCTCGATTCGGATGAGGGGCGCCGCGCGCTCGAGCAGCGCTACGCGGCTCACCGCGGGGCGCTCGAGAACGCCGTCTTCTTCGAGAGCTTCTACGGCCGCAGCGCGAGCGACAACCCGCGCGCGATCGATCGCGAATTGGCGCGAGTGGCACCCGGTGTCACCCGGTACTGGAGCGTCGTCGATCTCTCGGTGGCTGTTCCCGAGGGGGCCATCGCCGTGGTCGACGGCAGCCCGGAGTGGTGGCGGGCACGCGGCGCAGCCCGACTGCTCGTCGTCAACGACTGGCTGCGCCGTCGCTTCGTCCGCAAGCCAGGACAGGTGGTCCTGCAGACCTGGCACGGGACGCCACTGAAGCGACTCGCCCTGCACCGCCCCGGCTTCGACCCGCGGCGCGCACTCGCGGTGTTCCGTGAGGGCCGCCGCTGGGACATCCTGCTCGCCCAGAACCCGTACAGCGCTCGCGTCCTCCGGGCGGCGTACGGCTTCCGCCGCAAGCCGGTGTGGGTCGAGGGGTATCCCCGGACGGATGACCTGCACACCGGTGACCGGGATGCCGCACGCGCGGCACTCGGCATCGGCCCCGCCGAGAAGGTCCTGTTGTACGCGCCTACGTGGCGCGACGACCGCCAGACCATCGTCGACTTCCTCGACCTGCCGGCTCTTGCAGAAGCCACGGGCGCGGTCGTGCTCGTGCGCGGACATTCGCGCACGCTTGCGCCCGGCGCCGACGAGCGCGGTGCGCGAGTGATCGACGTGACGTCGTACCCCGATCTGACCGACCTGCTGCTCGCCTCGGACGCGCTCATCACGGACTACTCCTCGGTGATGTTCGACTACTCCGTCACCGGTCGCCCCATGTACTTCTTCGCGCCCGACCTCGAGCACTACCGCGGCGCGTTGCGCGGCTTCTACTTCGATCTCGCCGACGCGGCCCCCGGGCCGATCGTGCGCACGCAGAACGAGCTGGTGCGTGCCGTCGCGGCCGGCGACGCCGGAGACCCCGAGCGGTACGCGCGCTGGCGCGCCCGCTTCAACTCGCGCGACGACGGCCGGGCGGCGGAGCGGGTGGTCGCTCGCATCCTCGACCAGGGGCTCGTCTCGCGCGACTGACCCAAACAGACTCGGGCTGGTTCAGGCTGGCTCAGGGGAGCGGCGTGTTGCGCGCGAGGCGCGACGTGTCGACCGTGCCGCGGGCGCCGCGCGACGCCCCCTGCAAGAATCCGACCCCCCACGAGAAGTGCATCGACGGCAGCACGGCGAGCGTCCACAGCCGATCGCGCAGACCACGACCGCCACCCTTCCCCGCTGCGACGACGGCGACGAGCGCTGCGTAGGCCGCGACGGGAAGGTGCAGGATCGACAGCAGGATGCCGGTACGCGCGGGAAGACCCCCGACCAGCTGCACCGCACCCACCACCAGCGACGTGGCCGCGGCGATGACGAGGGCCGGAGGCGCGAAGAAACGCAGGCCGTTCCGACGACCGAAGCGCCGGACGAGTTCCCCGCGCCACGAGCCGGTCGCGCGGAACTGTCGTACGAGACGGCTCCAGCTCTCGCGGGGCCAGTACGTCACATGGAGGTCGGGGTCGAACCACACCCGGTAGCCGGCGCGGCGGATCCGGAGGTTGAGCTCCCAGTCCTCTCCGCGGCGGATGCCCTCATCGAACAAGCCGACCTCGTCGAGCACACTGCGTCGCATCACGCCCAGGTACGCCGACTCGGCTGGGCCCTCCTCCGACCCGCCGTGGTACGCACCTCCGCCGAGGCCGATGCGGGAGTTGTAGGCGCGGGCGACCGCTCGCTGGAACGGAGTCCGGCCCTCGGCCCGCATCACGCCGCCCACATTCGCGGCCTGTACTCGTGCGAGCGTCTGCAGTGCCGCGCTGGTGTAGCCGGGCTCGAGCTCGGAGTGGGCGTCGACGCGGACGATCGTCGGGTAACGGGCGGACCGGATCGCGATGTTGAGGCCGACGGGAATATGCGCCGCGGGGTTGCGGACCAGGCGGATGCGCGCGTCCTCGCCGGCGAGTCGGCGTGCAACGTCGTCCGTGCCGTCGGCCGAGGGGCCGAGGGCCAGGATGACCTCGATCGGCGCATCGAGCTCCTGGGCGAGCACGCTGCGCACGGCGTGCTCGAGGTAGTCGCGCTCGTTGAGGACGGGGATGACGAACGACACTCCCGCATCCGGGGCCGGTACGGGTGCGGGACGCCACCGGTGCGCGTCGTCATGCATCCGTCGATCATGTCACGCGTCCCGGTCTCCGCTCACACCCTCGGTACCCTGGAGGGGTGGGAATGATCGCGGACGTCCGTAAAGCCGTAACCCTGGTGCGGCGGGCTGTGTCGAACCGGGCGGCGTTCATCGACGTGCGGCGCTCTCTCGCCAGTGCGCCGAAGCCGTCGACCGGACACTTCCGGATCGCGGTCTATTTCGCGGACGGCGATGTGAACATGTACCAGATGCGCCAGTGGTACAAACCACTGCAGCTGCTCGCCGAGAAGTGGCCGGTCGTCGTCATCAGCCGCAGTGCCACCGGCGCGCAGGCGCTTCTCGCCGACGGCGCCCTGCCCGTCCTGTTCGCGCCCTCGGTGCGTTCACTCGAATCGGTCGTCGCGGCGCAGGACATCCGCGTAGTGCTGTACGTCAACCAGAACACCCGGAACTTCCAGATGTTCCGTTACGGACACCGGTGGCACGTCTTCATCAACCACGGCGAGTCCGACAAGATGTACATGACCACCAACCAGTTCAAGGCCTACGACTACGCGCTGATCGCCGGCGACGCCGCGCGTGAGCGGCTGGGCCGGGTCCTCTGGGACTACGACCTCGACGCGCGGACGATCGCGATCGGACGACCGCAGGCGGATCACTTCTCGGGAGACCTTCCGTATCCCGAGGACGACCGCCGCGTCATCCTCTACGCGCCGACATGGGAGGGCGACCGCCCCGCCGCCCACTACGGCTCCATCGCCTCGCACGGCGAGTCGCTCGCGGCGGCGGTGCTCGCATCGCCGAGGCACCGGCTGATCTACCGGCCGCACCCGCGGTCCGGTGTGGTGGATGCGTCCTACGGTGATGCTCATCGACGGATCGTCGCGGCCATCGCCGCTGCCAACGCCGCCGACCCTCTCGCTCATCACGTCTATGACGACGGACCCGACCTGGGCTGGCAACTGGCCGCCGCCGACCTCGCCGTCGTCGACATCTCGGCGATGATCTACGACCGTTTGGCGGTGGCCAAGCCCCTTCTCGTGACGCGTCCCGCCGATCCGGCGGCTCTCGTCGACACGGGCGGGTACCTCGCGGATGCCGCTTGGCTCGAGGCGACGTCGGCGTCGTCGATCGTCGAGATCGCAGACCGCGTCGCCGACGACCCGGAGGCGTCGGAACGGCTGCGCGGGTGGTCTCGTCACTACTTCGGCGACACCACCCCTGGTGCAGCGACGGCGCGCTTCCACGCGGCCATCGAACTCCTGATGGATCGGTGGGCGGAGTGGGACGCGCGCACGGTCACCGTGGCAGACGAGCGCGACGAGGCGGAGTTCGACGACGCCTGAACACGGCGTCATCCGGGCTCAGTGCGCGCCGGCGCCGATCAGCACGGCGCCCAGCACGAAAAGCGCCGCGAGTACCAGCGCGATCACTACCAGGACGAGGTGCACGGTGAAGAAGCGGGTGCGCCGGCCGTGCTCATCGGTCGCTCGCGGGTCGCGCGCGACCCGCCGCAGGAACGTCGGCCAGGTGACGACGTTGAAGAGGGCGCCGATGATCAGGACCGTGATCAGGAATGCGGTCATGGTTCCTTCCGCTCGTCGAGGTCGGTGTCGAGGCCGCTGGATGGCTCCGTGCGCGAATCGTGCGCCACGCCACGCCGGAACGGTCGAGACGCGAACGAGCCGATCTGGCGGCCGCCTTCGGCGAAGACACCGCTGATCCGCCGTGCCATCGGTCCCGCGCCTCGTCCGATCGGTTGATTTTCGTCACGTGATTCGAGTGCCGCGGGGAAGCTCGCAGGCGCGACTCCGAATGCGCGGCGTGCGCCGGAGATCACCCGGCGACCGAGGATGTGGTTGCCGGTGCCACCGATCGCCGCGCCGATGCCGAACGGGAGAGCCTTCCCGACGACCGACGCGCCACCGGCGGCAGCGAACCGTCGCAGGAACGCGTGCTTGAGCCGGTCCAGGACCGGCCCGACGGCCGTGCGGGGGAGCGACGAGGTCACGAGCTCGCCCCAGTAGGAGCCGCGGGGCGCGCCCCGACCACTCGCCTGCTTCGCGAACTGCCCCACCAGGTCGGCGCCCTCGCGGCCGAGCATGAGGGCGAGCACCAGAGCCCGCGCGCGGTCGGGATCGTCGACGGGGATGCCGTGCAGCTCTGCGAGGGACTGCGCGAACAGTGCCGTGGCCTCGAGGAACCCCGCCGTCTCGACGCCGCTGAGGGCGAGCGTCGTCGCCGTCCCGATACCGGGGATCACCGCGGTGGCACCGACGGCTGCGCCCCCCGTGGTGACCGCGGTGAGGTAGCGGCGCTCGAGCATCTGCGCGATCTGCGCAGTCGTCGCCTCGGGATGCCGGTGGCGGATGCCGCGCAGATGCGCGATCACGACGGGGCGCTGGACGGCCAGCAGCCGGTCGAGCGTCCGGACGGTCAACGTGTGTCGCCCCGCGTCGCCGTCGCCCGCGTCATGGCGTGGAGCGTCGTCGGGGAGGGAATCGATGCGGTGCACCTTGCGGGCCATGACACCCATCCTCTCGCGCCCCGGGCGGGGCACGGCGCGATCAGACGTACAGGTTGGCGCGCTCGAGGTCCTCGGCGAAGTCGACCTCGACCGCGTACAGGTCGGAGATGTCCATCGGCTCGAGCCGCAGACCGTTCTCGGCGATGGCGAGCTCGAGCCCGCGCTCGAAGTAGTCCTGGTCGTCGACGCGGCCGAGCTGCGCGATGAGCGCCTTCTTGTCGCGGCTCGAGATGTAGTTGATGCCGACCGCTTCGCCGATTCCGCCGCGGACCGTCTTCGAGAGCTCCGTGATGAACCCGTCGCCGCCGACGGTGTACTTGACCTCTTCGTCGCTCACCTTCGCGGTATTCACGGTGACGAACGACTGATCGCGCTCGATGAGTGCGACAGCGCGGCCGAGCACGCGGGGGTCGAAGACGACGTCGCCGTTCATCCACAGGACACCCCCGCGTCCCGAGGCCTTGAGGGCGCGCAACAGGCTCTGCGAGGTGTTGGTCTCGTCGTAACGGGCGTTGTAGACGTAGTCGACATCCGGGAACGCGTCGACGATCGTTTCGGCGCGGTAACCGACCACCGTGGTGATGCGGGCGTCGTCGCCGAAGGCTGCACGGATGTTGTCGTGCTGCTGCTGCATGATGCTGCGGCCGTCGTTCAGCTCGGTGAGCGGCTTGGGGAGGGAGCGGCCCAGGCGGGAGCCCATCCCGGCAGCGAGGATCACGATCTGAAGGGCCACGAGAATCTCCTGAAGTTACGAGTTAGATCAGTATTCACCGGGGTGACATCCCGGCACAGCGTTTTTCATGGTAGCGAGCCCTTCTGGGAGGTCGCCCGGACACCCGGAGCCGTTGCGCTTTCGTGACCTTGCTGGTAGCGCGATTCTCGGTGTTCCTTCATGACGCGGCGCCTCGCCGCGGATGGCCTGCTTGATAGGTTTGGGGGGTGACAGACGACTCAGCCGCCCCCCAGCACGAACAGCGTGTCGCGTCGCCTGTCGATACCTCCGTGCCGCCTCTTCCCGACATCCCCGCCGAGGTCGCGGCTGCCGGGCTCGGGCCCACGGTGACGCCCGGTTCGGGCTCGCACGACGGCACGACGACGAGCGCGCCGCGAACGCCGAAGCCGCGGAAGCCCCGCTCGCAGGGCACCGCCGGTGCGAAGAAGACGCCGCGTAAGCCCCGAAGCACGAGCGCGCCCTCGGCGGCAACGCCGCCCAAGCCCGAGATCCCGGCGGCCGTCGCGGCGGCCGCGTTCGTCGCCCCGCCCGAGCCGCCTGAGACAGAGAGTGTCGGGGCGGAAGACACGATCGCCGCCGACGTGATCGCGGATGACGGGGGTGCGGCCGACGTGGCATCGGCCGACGTGGCATCGGACACAGCAGCATCGGACACCGCGGCATCGGATGACGAGGTCGTGGGTGGTGCGGTAGGCCCCGCCACGGCCGAGCCCGAGCTGGACACCGCGGATGAGACCCCGCTCGAGCCCGACGTGGAGCCCGAGCCCGAGCCCGAGGTCGAGACGGCGGAACAGCCGGAGCCGCAGCTCGAACAGCTGGTCGCCCCGGAGCAGGAACGGGCGCACGAAGCGGAGACGATCTCGGAGGAACCGCCGGCACATGAGGCGGCGGTGGCCCCGGAACTCGACGCGTCGGTGGTCCCGGAGGAAGAACCCGAACGCGAGCCCCTGCCGGAGCCCCCGGCCGCGGCTGGCGACGCCGTTGCCGACGAGGTCGTCGCTGACGTCGAAACGGTCCTCGCAGCGGAGCCAGAAGCCGCAACCGTCGACGCGCCGCCCGTGGACGACGCACCCGTGGACGACGACGAGGCCCGCGACGTGGTCGGGGCCGGCGCGGTCGCGATGAGCGACGGGTCGGACGAGCGGATGCCGGCCGACCTCGCGTCGAGCGCTCCGGCGCTGCGTCTGCGCGGCGTCACCAAGACCTACGGCGAGGCGCGTGCCGTCGACCGCATCGACCTCGAGATCCCGGCGGGATCCTTCTACGGGCTCGTGGGACCGAACGGTGCCGGAAAGACGACCACGCTGTCGATGATCGCGGGCCTTCTGCGACCCGACGAAGGCTCGGTCGAGATCGCGGGAGTCGACATCCGCCGCGACCCGGCTGCCGCGAAGCGGCAGATGGGGGTGCTGCCCGACCGGCTCCGTACATTCGACCGTCTCTCCGGCCGTCAACTCCTCTACTACTACGGCGTCCTGCGCGGGCTGAAGCCCGCCGTCGTCGAGAACCGCATCGCAGACCTCGCCTCGGCGTTCGACCTGACCGACGCGCTCGGGCGCAGTGTCTCCGATTACTCCGCCGGTATGACCAAGAAGGTCATGCTCGCTGGAGCCATGATCCACGCGCCGCGCTTGCTGGTGCTCGACGAGCCCTTCGAGTCGGTCGACCCCGTCTCGAGCGCCGTCATCCTCGACATCCTGCAGAAGTACGTCGCACACGGCGGCACCGTCATCCTCTCGAGCCATGGCATGGAGCTCGTTCAGCGCGCCTGCTCGGGCGTCGCCGTCGTCGTGGGCGGGCGGATCCTCGCGGCGGGAACGGTCGATGAGGTACGCGACGGTCGCACGCTCGAGGAACGGTTCCTCGAGCTTGCGGGCGGGACCAGCGCGGTGGAGGGCCTCGAATGGTTGCACACGTTCTCCGACTGAGGTTCGACGTCCTGGTCGGGGCACTGCGGTTCCACCGCGCCCGCGCATTCGCGGCGCTCGCGGCCGCCGTGATCCTTATCGGGGCGATCGTCCTCGCGCTCTGGCGTCTGCAGGATGCGCCACTGGCGAGCGCCCTGGTGGTGCTCGCGGTAGGCGGGGCGGCTGTGTCGGCATGCTTCGCTCTGGTGCCGCTGGTGACGCCCGTCCGCGACCCGCTCGACCCGCGAGCCTTCATCGTGACAGGCCGTGACTGGCGGCTCGTGGCCGCCGCGACGGCCGTCGCCAGCCCGCTGAGTCTGCCGTCGGCCGCCATGATCGCGATCTCGGTCGCCGTCGCGCTCACCTGGGTCGCTCACGGCGTCGACCCGGTCGCGGCCAGCTTCGGCGCGGCGTTGATCGTCGTCACTCAACTCCTCCTCGCCCGGGTGGCTCTCGGAATCGCCGCTCTCGTGCTGGCGGACCGCCGTTCACGCGAGCTGACGACTCTGCTCCTGCTCGGCATCGCTGTCGTCGCGATCCCCGTCGCGGTCTTCCTCGCCTCGTTGAACTGGGACGAGGGCGTTCCGAGCCCTCTGCTCGCCGCCGTCGAGACGCTCGCGGTCACCCCCATCGGGGCCGCGTGGGTGCTCCCGCTCGATCCGCGCCCGGTGGTCGTGCTCGTCGCGGTCCTGACGGCCCTGGCGCTGGCTGCCGCTTGGATCCTGATCGTGCGGCGCATGCTGACCCGCACCGAGCGGCCCGTATCGGTGCGGGAGCGCCGCGGACTCGGATGGTTCACCGTCACGCCCGGTACACCCGGCGGGGCCGTCGCGGCGCG
This sequence comes from Microbacterium arborescens, assembly GCF_030369635.1. NCBI lineage: Bacteria > Bacillati > Actinomycetota > Actinomycetes > Micrococcales > Microbacteriaceae > Microbacterium > Microbacterium arborescens. The sequence continues at coordinate 1,469,889 of NZ_CP128474.1, forward strand.
TTCCCTCGTGTACTGGCTGCGCGATCCCCGGTATCTCGTCGACATCGCGATCATCCCGGTCGCCGCCGTCGTCGCGGTCGTGCCCCTCCTCATCGTCGGCGTGCCCCATGAGGTCGCGGCCCTGATCCCCGCGCCGCTGATCGCGCTCCTTCTCGGCTGGGTCGTCCACAACGACCTCGCCTACGACGGTTCGGCCGTGTGGCTGCATATCTCCAGTGCGGTGCGGGGTGCCTCGGATCGAGTCGGGCGCCTGGTTCCGCTGCTTCTCGTCGCGGTGCCGCTGCTTGCCATCGCGATCCCGGTCGGCATCGGCATCCACGGCGATTGGGGTGTGCTGCCGGCGATGGTGGGCGTCTGCTCCGCGCTGCTGCTCGGCGGTCTCGGTCTTTCGTCGGTATCGTCCGTGCTCGCGCCGTACGCGGTAGCCCGCCATGGCGACAGCCCGTTCCAGCAGCCCCAGCGCACCGGCGGCGGGCTCTCCCAGGGGGCCGTGCTCGTCGGGGCGCTTCTCGCGGCGGCGCCGGCGCTGTGGTGGTCCTGGCAGTTCGCGTTGGGGGAGGCGCAGGCGCAGTGGTGGGCGCTCGGCACCGGTGTGGGCGTCGGAATCGTGGTGCTCACCGCCGGGATCCTCGTCGGTGGGTTGCTCTTCGATCGGCGTGGCGATCGGCTGATGGCATTCGCCGAGACGACCTGACCGTTCGCCGATAGAATTCCGGCATGAGCACTCCTCTCGATTCTCCCGACCAGGGCGGTCTCGCGACCCTCGACCGTGAGCTCGAAGAGCTCATCCGCGAGGAGACGATCGAGCCGGGCGACCACGAGCGGTTCTCGCATTACGTCAAGAAGGACAAGATCCTCGAGTCGGCGATCACCGGCAAGCCCGTGCGTGCGCTCTGCGGCAAGAAGTGGACTCCGGGTCGCGACCCCGAGAAGTTCCCGGTCTGCCCCACATGCAAGGAGATCTACGAGTCGATGACGCGCTGACGCGTCGCCGATCTCGCGAAAACGCACCGTCCCGCCGAGAACGCACCGTCAAAGGTGCACTCTCAGCGAGGCGGTGCGTTTTCGGCGTGGTAGACCGTCGGGATCGCGGGTTCGGAGCGGCTGAGTGCGAGAGCTCGAACCGGCATCTCCTCGATCACGCTGGCGTGGTGGGCGCGGGCGGCCCGCACGCCGGCGGCACCGATCCAGTCGCCGACCGCCCGGCCATCCGCGAACAGCATCGTCTGCAGTGCGCGAGCGTCGGGGTGCTCAGCGGGCGTGTCGAGGGGCTCGAATCCATCGGACACCACCACGACCTCCTCCTTGGCGGTACCGCCGACGAGGGCTCGGAACGCCGTCTTGCGACCGCCGTGCGACACCTTGTCGGCGGAAGCCTTCGCCACGGAGAGCCATGATCCGTCGTCGTTCTGCCGCGCGACCAGCTTGTAGACCATGCCTGCAGTCGGGGTGCCCGAGCCCGTGACGAGCGATGTCCCGACTCCGTAGGAATCGACGGGGGATGCCGCGAGCGCCGCGATCGCGTATTCATCGAGGTCGCTCGTGACCGTGATGCGCGTGCCGTGGGCGCCCAGCGCGTCGAGCTGCGCGCGGACGTCCGCGGCGACGGTGGGGAGGTCGCCGGAGTCGATCCGCACTCCGCCGAGGTCCGTTCCCGCCACCCGTACGGCCGTCGCGACTCCCTCGGTGATGTCGTAGGTGTCGATCAGCAAGGTCGTGTCGACCCCGAGCGCGTCGATCTGGCTGCGGAAGGCCTCCTCCTCGCTGTCGTGGAGCAGCGTCCAGGCATGCGCGGCGGTGCCCATCGTGGGGATGCCCCACGTCCGTCCCGCCTCGAGGTTGCTCGTCGCGCCGAATCCGGCGATGTGCGCGGCGCGGGCGGCGGCGACGGCGCTGCGCTCGTGCGCACGGCGCGACCCCATCTCGGCGAGCGGACGGTCGCCCGCGGCGATCGCCATGCGTGCAGCGGCGGTGGCGACGGCGGAGTCGTAGTTGAGGATGCTGAGCACAAGGGTCTCGAGCACGACGGCCTCCGCGAACGTCCCCTCGACGGTCAGGACCGGTGAACCGGGGAAGTAGAGCTCGCCCTCGCGGTATCCGGTGATCGTGCCGGTGAAGCGATAGTCGGCGAGCCATGCGAGGGTCTGCTCGTCGAGCGCCCCGTGATCGCGGAGGAACGCCAGCTCATCGTCGCCGAAACGGAAGTCCTCGATCTCCTCGATCAGTCGTCCGGTGCCCGCGACCACGCCGAACCGGCGGCCGCCGGGCAGCCGTCGCGCGAAGACCTCGAAAACGCAGCGCCGATCCGCCGTGCCGTCGCGCAGCGCGGCCTGCAGCATCGTGATCTCGTAACGGTCGGTGAGCAGAGCGCTGGAGGCCATGAGTGCCACTGTAGCGACGCGGCATTCCGTCACCGTCACGGGATGCCGCGGCCGCGACGCCAGGTAGGCTCGATGATCGTGAACGACGCGCCCATCGGAATCTTCGACTCGGGTGTCGGCGGGCTCACTGTGGCGCGGGCGATCTCGCAGCTCCTGCCCCGCGAGTCGCTGCTCTACATCGGTGACACGGCCCACTCGCCCTACGGGCCCAAGCCCATCGCCGACGTCCGTCGCTACGGACTGGAGGTGCTCGACACGCTCGTCGACGAGGGCGTGAAGATGCTCGTCATCGCGTGCAACACCGCCTCCGCAGCGCTGCTCCGCGACGCACGTGAGCGTTACGACGTGCCGGTGGTCGAGGTCATCAACCCCGCGGTCCGCGCCGCGATCTCCACCACCCGCAACGGTCGCATCGGCGTCATCGGCACGGTCGGCACGATCGCGTCGCGCGCCTACCAGGACATGCTCGAAGTGAACGAGCGTCTCGAGGTCTTCGCGGCATCCTGCCCCCGGTTCGTCGAGTTCGTCGAGGCCGGCATCACCCAGTCACCCGAAGTGCTGGCGGTCGCCGAGGACTACCTCGCGCCGCTGCGCGAAGCGGGCGTCGACACCCTCGTCCTCGGTTGCACCCACTACCCGTTCCTCGAGGGCGCGATCAGTTACGTCATGGGACCCGACGTCGCCCTCGTCTCGAGCGACTCCGAGACGGCGAAGGACGTCTACCGGCAGCTCGTGTCCGGCGGTCTCCTCGCGAACGACGACGCCGTGCCTCGTCATGTCTACGAGGCGACGGGCGATTCCGGCGACGACTTCCTCGACCTCGCCGACCGGCTCATGGGCCGAGGCGTGCCGTCGGTGCGTCTGGTCCAGACGGGCGCCATCGTCTTGCCGAAGCTCGCTCCGCCCGCATCCTGACCCTCACCCGCCCTCCGATCGGAGACTCTTCATGACCGATTCCCTGCGCGCCGACGGCCGCACCGCCGACCAGCTCCGCACCGTGACCATCGAGCGGGGCTGGAGCGCCCACGCCGAGGGATCGGCTCTCGTGAGCTTCGGCGGCACGAAGGTGCTGTGCACCGCCTCGTTCACCAACGGGGTGCCGCGCTGGCTCACCGGCAAGGGCAAGGGGTGGGTCACGGCGGAGTACGCCATGCTCCCGCGGGCGACGAACAGCCGGAACGACCGCGAGTCCATCAAGGGCAAGGTCGGTGGTCGGACGCACGAGATCTCGCGCCTGATCGGTCGCGCTCTGCGCGCTGTCGTCGACACCAAGGCGCTCGGTGAGAACACGATCGTCATCGACTGCGACGTTCTGCAGGCCGACGGCGGCACCCGCACCGCGGCGATCACCGGAGCGTACGTAGCGCTGGCCGACGCGATCGAGTGGGGCCGGTCGCAGAAGTTCATCGCGCAGCGCTCCGTGCCGCTGGTCGATTCGGTGTCGGCGGTGTCGGTGGGGATCATCGACGGAACGCCGATGCTCGATCTCGCGTACGTCGAGGATGTCCGAGCCGAGACCGACATGAACGTCGTGGTCACGGGTCGGGGGCTCTTCGTCGAGGTGCAGGGCACCGCTGAGGGGGCGCCCTTCGACAAGCGCGAGCTCGACGCGCTGCTCGAGCTCGGCGTGAACGGCTGCGCGCAGCTGCGCGACATCCAGGCGGCGACGCTGGCATGACCGGCCGTATCGTCCTGGCGACTCACAACCCGCACAAGGTCGAGGAGTTCCACGCGATCGTCGCCGCCGTCCGCCCCGACCTGGAGGTCATCGGGTACGACGGGCCGGAGCCCGTCGAGGACGGCGTCACCTTCACGGAGAACGCGCTGATCAAGGCCCGTGCCGCGGCGGCGCACACCGGCTTGCCGGCCCTTGCCGACGACTCGGGGATCTGCGTCGATGTGCTCGGGGGAGCACCCGGTGCCTTCTCGGCCTACTGGGCCGGCCACAAGAAGGATGCCGCGGCCAACACGGCTCTGCTGCTCGATCAGCTCGCCGACATCGCCGACCCGCGACGCACGGCTCAGTTCGTCTCGGTCATCGCCCTCGTCGACAGCGACACCGAGCACGTCGTCGAGGGCGTCTGGCCGGGCCGGCTCGCGACCGAGGCCGCCGGCGACGGCGGCTTCGGGTACGACCCGGTCTTCGTGCCGGATGGCCAGCCGGAACCCGCGCGCACGGTCGCGCAGTGGTCCGCGGCGGAGAAGAACGCGGCATCCCACCGCGCCCGAGCCTTCGTCGCGCTCACGGAGCTGTTGCGCTCGCTCTGAGCGGGGCCTCGCCGGTACGCCCCCGCCTCGCGTCCGAAGTCTGCATCGCACCGTCTGCATCGCACCGTCTGCAGGCACCGTCTGCAGGCTGAGCCCCGGCATCACCGGCGCGGAAGCCCTCCGGCCGTCGTTCAGCCTGTGGACGGAACAACGATCGGGCTTGACCCAAGCCAATGGGGTGGGCGCAAGCCTGCCGTAAGCGTGAGGCGTTTAGTTTCGCGGGGCTGCCCGGTGCCTTGTGCCCGATACCCGGTGCCCCGTCGGCACTGTGGGCTTTCGTACGGCCCGTCAACAGGCTGAGGACTGTCGTGTGGCCCGAGTAGTGGCCTGATGCGCGGCTCAGCCTGTCGGCGGCACGGCACGGCACGGCACGGCACGGCAAGGCAGGTCACGGCCCGGCACGGCCCGGCACGGCCCGTCAACAGGCTGAGGACTGTCGTGTGGCCCGAGTAGTGGCCTGATGCGCGGCTCAGCCTGTCGGCGGCACGGCACGGCACGGCCCGGCCCGGCACGGCACGGCACGGCACCGCACGTCCACCGGAGCCCACCCGAACCGTCGGGAGGGCTAGCCCTCGTCGCGGCGGACGTCGCCCGGCTCGCGATCGGGGCGGAGGCCCCGCCACCGGGCGTGGCGCAGGATGCCGCCGGGCGTGAACTCGGCGAACTCGACCTCTCCGACGAGCTCGGGCCGCACCCACAGGGCGTCGGAGGCGTCGGCCGCGGGGATTCCGACGAACGGGTTCTCGTCGGTGCGGAGCGGGTCGAGGGCTGCGGTGAGCCGGGCGAGTTCGGCGTCGGAGAACCCCGAGCCGACGCGACCGGCGTACTGCAGCGAGCCGTCGTCGTCGGGAATGCCCAGCAGCAGAGAGCCGATGCCGCCTCGGCGCGAGCCCTTGCCTGGTCGGATGGCGCCGACGACGACGTCCTGCGTCCGAGTGAGCTTGACCTTGAGCCACTCGTCGGAGCGGACACCGACCCGATACCGGGACGACGGGTCTTTCACGACGGCGCCCTCGAGGTCGAGTTCGCGGGCGGTGGCCAGCGCAGCGTCGAGGTCGTCGGTCACGGGTGGCACCGTGAGCGGCGGCTTCGCGTCCCTGACCGCGGACTCAAGGAGCCGACGACGCTCGCGCAGCGGCAGTGCGGTCACATCGCGGTCGCCGTGCTGCAGCAGGTCGAAGACGAAGAAGTCCGCGGGTGTGCGGTCGCGCTCTCGGGCGATGTCGCGCGCCTTGGTCAGGTGCATGCGGTTCTGCAGGAGAGGAAAGCTCGGACGTCCGGACTCGTCAAGCGCGACGATCTCACCGTCGAGCACGAGAGGTGTGTCACCGAGTCCGAGATCCGCGTCGTCGCCCGTGAGTTCGGGATAGCGGGACGTGATGTCGGTGCCGCTGCGCGCGCGCAGCCGCATCCGCTCGCCGTCCCAGTGCGCGATCGCCCGAACACCGTCCCATTTGAACTCGACCCACGGCCCCCACCGCTCCGCCGTCGCTCGCGCGGTTCCCGGAGATGACGAGACGGCCAGCATGGGAGCCGGCAGGCTGGCCGGGCCCGATGCCGTGTCATCGGCTTCGGCTTCGGCTTCGGGTTCGGCTTCGGGCCCGGCCTCGGGGCCGGACCTGCCGGATGCCGCAGACGGCGTGGCGCCCGGCTTCGCGCTGGCAGCCTCCGTCTTCATCCGGTGCAGCAGCCACTGCGACTTCTCACCCGATCCGCCGGTGCGGATAAGAACGAGGCGAGCGTCGGAAGCGGCTCCGCCGGGCGTGCCGTGGAGTGTGATGATGATCTCGTCGTCACGCCACTTCTCGAGGTCGTAGACGCCGGTGTCCCAGATCGTCATCGTTCCCGCGCCGTACTCGCCGGGGGGAATCTCGCCGTGGAAGCTCAGGTATTCCATGGGGTGGGGTTCGGTCATCACGGCGAGATGATTGCGCTCGGTCGTCTCGGGGATGCCGCGGGGCACCGCCCAGCTGACCAGCACGCCGTCCCGTTCCAGGCGCAGGTCGTAGTGCAGGCGTCGCGCGTGATGCTCCTGGATGACGAACCTCGGCCTGTCTGCGGCACCGGCGCCGGAGACACCGCCTGCCGCGACCGACACGGCGTCGGGCATGGGCTCGGGTGTTCGCTCCGCCGACCTTTTCGCGAGGTAGGGCGCTAGCGGCGCGGTGCGACGGGGCGCGAGCGGCGCCAGTGGGTCGCCGAGGTCGACGGCGCGCTCGAGAACCTCGTCGAAGCGCAGGTGACGAAGGGACGGGTCTTCGAGCTCGTCCCATGTGCGTGGTGCAGCGACCGTGGGTTCGTCTCGCCCGCGGAGCGAGTAGGGCGCGATGGTGGTCTTCGAGCCGTTGTTCTGGCTCCAGTCGAGGAAGACCTTGCCGGCGCGGGCGCTGCGGTTCATCTGACTGATGACGAGGTCGGGGTGGTCGGCCTCCAGGGCCCGGGCGAGCTCTTTCGCGAAAGCCGAGGCCTGTTCGCTCGTCTGCGCGGCGGCGAGCGGGGCATACAGATGGATGCCCTTACTGCCGCTCGTCACGGGAAACAGCTCCATTCCCATGTCCGACAGGATGCTGCGCACCCACCGCGCGACCTCGGCGCATTCGGCCAGGCCGACTCCCGGCCCCGGATCGAGATCGAGGACGAGTCGGTCGGGTGCACCGCGCTCGCCCGCGTCGGTGAAGCGCCACTGGGGGACGTGCAGTTCGAGGCTCGCGACCTGTGCGAGGTAGACCAGCGCCGCCACCTCCTCGACGAGCGGATAGTCCTTCGCGCCGGTGGAGTGGTCGATGGGCATGCGGGGGAGCCACGAGGGGGCGCCGCGTTCGAGGTCTTTCGCGAAGAAGTCGGGCTGGTCGACGCCCTCGGGCCAGCGCTTGCGCGTCACCGGACGCCGGTCGAGGTGCGGCAGCATCAAGGGCGCGATGCGCGAGAAGTAGTCGATCACCTCGCCCTTCGTCGTCCCGGTCCGCGGGTAGAGCACCTTGTCGAGGTTCGACAGGCGCAGCCGGCGGCCGTCGACCTGCACCGTCTGCTCTCCTGCCATGCCGACAGGGTATTGCGCCAGCCGCTGGCGTCGGCGAGGGGTTGCGGTGTGTACTTCCTCCATGAGATCGATCTGGAAAGGCGCCCTCACCTTCGGGCTCGTCAATGTGCCGGTGAAGGTCTACTCGGCCACCGAGGATCACGATGTTCCGCTGCATCAGGTTCACAACGCCGACGGCGGACGCATCCGATACCAGCGCATCTGCGAGATCGACGGCGAGGTCGTTCCCTACGCCGACATCGATCGTGCCTACGACGACGGCGAGCAGACGGTCGTGCTCACGAAGGACGACCTGGCCTCGTTGCCCTCCGAGCGCAGCCGCGAGATCGATGTCGTGGAGTTCGTGCCGAGTGAGCAGATCGATCTGCTCACCCTCGACAAGGCGTACTACCTCGAGCCGGATTCGTCGTCGCCGAAGTCGTACGTGCTCCTGCGGAAGACCCTCGAACAGACCGATCGGACCGCGATCGTACGGTTCTCGTTGCGGCAGAAGACGCGGCTCGCCGCGCTTCGCGTGCGAGGTGAGGTCCTTGTGCTGCAGACCCTCCTGTGGGCCGACGAAGTCCGGGAGGCGGCGTTCCCCGCGCTCGATGAGTCGGTGCGCATCTCGGCGAAGGAGCTCGAGATGTCGGCGTCCCTCGTGGAGAGCTTTTCGAGCGACTTCGATCCCGAGGCATTCACGGACGAGTATCAGGAGGAGCTGCGGACCCTCATCGACGCGAAGCTCGAGAAGGGCGACGCCCTCGACACGTCAGAGACCTTCGGTGAGAAGGCCGAGAAGGAGGGCGGCGAGGTCATCGATCTGATGGAGGCGCTGCGGGCGAGTGTCGAGCGCAGCCGTGCGGCGCGTGGCGGGGGCTCGAAGACGTCGGACGGCGGCGACGCGGGGCGCTCCGGCACGAAGACGGACGCGAAGAAGAGCACCGCGAAGAGCGCCGCGAAGAAGGACACGGACGAGAAGGCTCCCGCGAAGAAGGCTCCCGCGAAGAAGCCGGCCGAGAAGAAGGCTCCGGCGAAGAAGAGCGCGAAAGCCTCCTGATCAGCTCCGCGGGTCGGTGCGCCGGTCGGTGTCGGTCGTGGATGCGTCGGGGCGGTGCGCATGCGGGCCGCCGTGGCCGTGCTCGCGGAAGACCTCGGGGTCGAGCACGAGCTCGCGCGCCTCGTCGGCGTCGGTGTATTCGTCGGGCCCCGCGGCCATCTCCTTCTTTGCTTTGCGCTTCTCGGCGAAGTAGTGCCACACGATGAAGACGACGGTGCCGACGACGGCCGTGAGCAGGATGACGTCGATGTACTTCGCGACGAATTCGCCGACGCCGGGAATGAGGCTCACGAGGTAGCCGATCACGGTCAGGCCGAAGCCCCAGATGACGGCCCCGATGAGGTTGTAGAGCGAGTACCGATGCCACGGCATCTTGCCGACACCGGCGGCGACGGGCGCGAACGTGCGGACGATGGGCACGAATCGGGCGAGGATGACGGTGACGCCGCCGTATCGCTCGAAGAACGCGTTCGTGCGCTCGACGTTGCGGCGACTGAACAGGCCCGATTCCTTGCGCTCGAAGACGGCGGGACCGCCCTTGCGGCCGATGACGTAACCGACCTCACCGCCGAGGAAGGCCGACAGCCCGATCAGGAGACCGACGATCCAGACGTTGATCCCGAAGACTCCGTGGGGTGCGTGCGTGACCGGGTTCGACAGCAGGCCGGCCATGATCAGCAGCGTGTCGCCGGGGAGCAGGAAGCCGACGAGCAGTCCCGTCTCGGCGAAGATGATGAAGCACACCACGAGCAGAGCCCAGGGACCAGCCGCGCTGATGATGGTGGCGGGGTCGAGCCAAGGGATGAGGGCGATCTGATGCACGAGTTTCCCGTCGGGAGAGGATGACGCGAGGGCGGGCGAACGCCCGATCCGTGCGGAAGGTGGGACTTGAACCCACACGCCGTGAGGCACAGGAACCTAAATCCTGCGTGTCTGCCAATTCCACCACTCCCGCGGACGGGTTCAGTCTAGGCGTCAGCGATAAGCGAATCCGTCCGGATAACCCCCGAATTCGCCGAGACGATGGGGCGGTCGCGGCGCGCATGGCCGCTCGGGCCCACCTATCGCGCGATGGAGCTCCTGAGTCCGGAGTTCGGGACGTTCGCTGACGCGTCAGCGAGTCGCGGTGAGCCGCCGATGAACCAGTACCCCGCCCCGACGACGAGACCACCGCCGACGAGGTTCCCGGCGCCGACGAGCAGGAGATTGAGCGCGAAGCCGCCGACCGAGGCCGACGGGTCACTTGACAGCAGACCGATCGTGAACGTCGTCATGTTCGCTACGACGTGCTCGAAGCCCGAGGTGATGAACGCGAGGATCGCTGCGAACACGACCAGGATGCGGGCGCTCTCGCTGCGGAGCCGTACCGTCATCCAGATCGCGACGCAGACGAGGACATTGCACAGGATGCCGCGGACGAACAGTTCGAGGGGCGATTCGTGGGCCTTCGCCGCGAGCATGTCGGAGACCATGGCGCCCGCCGCTGCGTTGCTGTGAAGAACGCCGGATGCGACGATCAGCGCCCCGAACACGACTGACCCGACGAGGTTGGCGCCGAACGTCCATACGATCGCCGCGGCGGCCCGACCAGGGGGCACGGCTCGCATGAGCGCGGCTTGGGGAACCGTCATCATCGACGAGGTGACGAGCTCGCCGCCCGCAACCACGACAATCGTCAGCGCGACGCCGAACACGAGGCCCGACACGAGCTTGCCCCAGCCCGAGCCGGCCGCGAGAAGCGGTCCGGCCGCGGTGACCATCAGTACGACGCCGACGCCGATGTACGCGCCCGCGAGCATCCCCGAGATCGTGAAGCGAGCGGGGGAGCGCAGCCCGTCGACCTTGTGCCGCCCGTTGTCAGCCTGCGCGGTGAGGGCCTCGGGGATCGTGAGCACGGGACCACCGTCCTTCCGCCGCCAGTGTGCGCTCGACGAGCGGGCGACAGGGAAGCGACGGGCCGGGGATAACCCGTCAGCGCACGGCGAGCGCGCTCGGCTCGGAGACCTCGGCCCGAACAACGGCTGCCCCCGCCACCAGTGCGCTGATCTTGTCGTACGCGACGGCACGGGGAAGCGGCGCCATGCCGCAGTTGGTGCTGGGGATCAGCTTGTCGGCGTCGACGAACTCGAGCGCGCGGCGGAGCGTGTCGGCCACCTCATCCGGGGTCTCGATCTCATGGCTCGCGACGTCGATGGCCCCGAGCATCACCTTCTTGCCGCGGATGAGCTCGATCAGCTCGACGGGCACGTGCGAGTGGTGGCTCTCGAGCGAGATGACGTCGATGCTCGATCGCTGAAGGAGCGGGAACGACTCCTCGTACTGCCGCCACTCGGGCCCCAGTGTCGCCTTCCACTCGTTGTTCGCCGTGATGCCGTAGCCGTAGCAGATGTGCACCACCGTCTCGGCGCGAAGGCCCTCGGCTGCTCGCTCGAGCGCGGCGATGCCCCAGTCCTTCATCTCGTCGAAGAACACGTTGAACGCCGGCTCATCGAACTGGATGATGTCGACGCCGGCGGCCTCGAGCTCGCGGGCCTCCTGATTGAGGATCGTGGCGAACTCCCACGCGAGCTTCTCGCGGCTGCGGTAGTGATGATCGGCCAGCGTGTCGATCATGGTCATGGGGCCCGGGAGCGCCCACTTGATGGGCCGATCGGTCTGCTGGCGGAGGAAGACCGCGTCGTCGATGAAGACCGGCTGGCGGCGGCTGACGGCGCCGATGACCGTGGGGACGCTCGCGTCGTAGCGGTCGCGGATGCGCACCGTCTCGCGTCGCTCGAAGTCGACACCGTCGAGGTGCTCGATGAACGTGGTGACGAAGTGCTGACGCGTCTGTTCGCCGTCGCTGATGATGTCGAGCCCGCGGCGTTCCTGCTCGTGCGCTGCGACGCGCAGGGCGTCGCGCCTGCCTTCCGTCAGCGTGTTGCCGGTCAGTTCCCACGGCGACCACAGCACTTCGGGCTTGGCCAGCCATGACGGCTTCGGAAGGCTGCCGACGGTGGAGGTGGGCAGGAGAGTGTGCGACACGGATCGTCCTTCGGTTCAGCGGGTCGGCGCGAGCGGGGCAGCGGGTGCGGTGTAGCGGGCGGCCCAGCGGCTGAGCACCTGCCGGTGGGGGGTGACGAAGTGCTCCTCGGCGTACCTGCCCTGCGTCGTGGCCAGTTCGCTGCGCTCGACCCGGTCGTAGGTGATGTCGGTCCGCACGAAGTCGTCCCGCTCGAGGCTGGGCCGGTAGACCTCGCCCGCGGGCTCGGTCGCGTTGTAGATCTCGGGCCGGTAGATCTTCTGGAACGTCTCCATGGTGCCGATCGTGCCGGCCAGCTGCAGATCGGTGTAGTCGGCCAGCAGCTCGCCGCGGTGATAGAACGCCAGCGGGGCGACACTGCCGCGCGGCATGAAGTAGCGCACCCGGAGCCCCATCTTGGCGAAGTACTCGTCGGTCAGCGAGAACGAGTCCTGCTCGTACTCGACGCCGAGGACCGGATGCCGGTTGCCGTTGCGCCGGTACGTACGGCTCGTCGACACGCTGATGCACACGACGGGTGCCTGGGGAAAACGCTCGCGGTAGGCGTCGGACTCGAGGAAGTGCTGGAAGAGCTTCCCGTGGAGGTCGCCGAAGTCGTCCGGCAGGACGAACGTGCCGGGCGTCTGCTGGGCCGACGGCAACAGGATGCTGAAGTCGTAGTCGCGCAGGTACGACGAGAAGTTGTTGCCGACGATGCCGTGGTGGCGCTCGCCGGTCCGCCGGTCGACGATGTGGATGTCGAGCACCTCGAGCAACGGGAACTCGCGGTCCTCGCCGGTGGCGGCGGCAGCATCCTCGCCGTCATCTGCGAACCGCAGGTTCGCTGACACGATGTCGAGCTCGGCGGTGTACCGATCGCCCGCGGGGTTGTCGGTGCGGGCGAGGTCGTTGAGGCGGGCGTCGATCATCGCGAGCGCCCCGCGGAGGTTCTCGCGGCGGCGCTCGCCCCGGGCGAGGTTGGCGAAGTTCGTCGTGATGCGCGATGAGTCGGAGGGGGAGTAGTCCTCGTCGAAGCGCGTCGTGGAGATGCGGAACGTGAACTCGTTCGCCATGAGCAGCCAATCAAGCGGAGCTCCGGAGAGCCATGCGGAAGATGATGGCTCCATCGTGCGGGGTGGCGACAGTCATCGGGTAATTCACTCTCGCTATCCGGTGCCATAGTCTTTCGCTATGGCCGGGCGTCGAAGCGGGATCACCCTGCAGCAGTTGCAGTACTTCATCGAGGTGGCCGCCGAGGGCTCGATCTCCGCGGCCTCCGATCTGCTCTATGTCGCGCAGCCCACGATGTCGGCGGCGATGAAAGATCTCGAGACGCGGGTGGGCCGCGATCTGCTCGTCCGCTCGGCTCGCGGGGTGACTCTCACGACCGACGGCGTGGAGTTTCTCGGGTACGCCCGCCAGGTCGTCGAGCAGGCCGAGCTGCTCGAACAGCGCTACCTCGGACGGCCACCGTCGCGGCGGCTGCTCGGTGTCTCGACGCAGCACTACTCGTTCGCCGTCGACGCGTTCGTCCGGATGGTCCGGAGTACCGGGTCGCCCGAGTACGAGTTCTCGCTTCGCGAGACCCGGACGTGGGACATCATCGAAGACGTCCGGACGCTGCGCAGCGAGCTCGGCATCCTGTTCCGCAACGACTTCAACCGGAACGTCATCGACAAGCTGCTGCGCGACTCGGGGCTCGCGTTCCATCCGCTGTTCGTGGCCGAGCCGCACATCTTCGTCTCGCGCCGGAACCCGCTCGCCACGCGCGCCCGCGCAACGCTCGACGACCTCGTCGACCTGCCGCGCCTGACCTTCGACCAGGGCGCGAACAACTCGTTCTACTTCGCCGAAGAGATCCTCTCGACGCTGTCGAGCAAGCAGGAGATCCGGGTGTCGGATCGCGCGACGATCTTCAACCTCATGATCGGCCTCGAGGGCTACACGATCTCGACGGGCATCATCAGTGACGACCTCGACCCAGAGATCGTCGCCGTGCCCCTCGACGTCGACGAGCGCATCGAGATCGGCTGGATCGGCCGCACGGCCGTCCCGCTCGCCGAGCAGGCGCAGCGGTATCTCGATGAGGTGCGGGCTGTCGTCGGAGGTTTCGGGATCGAGCTGCTCGGATGAGGCTGGGATGGCGAGATGGTGAGCCGACCGGCCCTGTGGAAGGTCGCCACCGCTTCACGGGGTAGCCGCCACGATGCGGGGTGCCCGTTACGCCCCCACTGCTACCATCTGTGCAGCACGCATCGGCGGCATCGCGGCCGTTGACGGCGCGTCTATCGGAGCCGTCATGGGCTGCTTCACCGGAGGTTGAGTCATGAAGCGTTCGAGAGGCCAGTTTCTCCTCTTCTTCATCATCGCAGTGGGGGCGGGAGCGAGCCTGATCTGGTTGCTACCAGCGGCGCTCGGCGATGACGCCACCGTGCAGAGTTGGATCCCTGCCGCGCTCGGAGCGATCTTCGCAGCAAGCGCCTTCGTCGCATGGAAAGTCCGCCCAAACTGGAAGCAGACATCTCCGACGTAAGTGCCGCACACAGTAGGAGAATGGAAGACCCCCGTGGGTGATTACCTGCGGGGGTCTCTCTCGTACCGATGTCGCTCGCTGAAGTATCACCTGTCAGCGCCAAGCTCGACGTCACCCACAACGCCACGCCACCCCACGAACACCGTCCTGCCGTCCGCGCCTACGTGCGAATCAGTCGCCGCAATGTCATCTACGGCATGGCATTCGCCAGGTCGTTTAGCGCCTCTGCAGTCAGCTCGTCGTGTTGCGGCCGCATCTCGTCGAGAGGTCGCGTGCCTCGATTCGGCAACACGACACGTCGTCCGCGCGAATGCGACAGCCAGCCGCCGCGTTTCAGGCCGACGTTCGGGTTGAAGAGACCAACCGATCTGGCACTGTGGAAAGTCGCCACCGCCTCGTCGGATAGCGGCAACGATGCAGGGGTGAGCAGTACCCCGTCATCCGCACCCGGCTTCGAGCCCCCTGACCTGCCCCCAGAGACGCGTATCGCGTGCAGTCTGCGCGATCGGCTCCGGTCGGAGGGGATCGATCCCGCGCAGCGACCGGAAGAGGTCGAGCGCGTCGCGATCGCAGAAGTCCAGCGGCACAACGACTTCGCCCTGGCGCGGGGGTTGGAGGCTGTCGACGATGAGCACTCAGCGGTGCGGCGCGTTCTTGCATCCGTCGCCGGGTACGGCCCGTTGCAGGCGCTTCTGGACGACCCGAGCGTGGAGGAGCTGTGGATCAACGCTCCCGACCGGATCTTCGTCGCTCGCGGCGGCCGGAGCGAGAGAGTCGCGCTGACCCTGTCCGAGGGTCAGGTGCGCGACCTGGTCGAACGGATGCTGCACGCGAGCGGTCGGCGCGTCGATCTGAGCCAGCCCTTCGCTGACGCGTCGCTCCCGGACGGTTCGCGGCTCCACGTGGTCATCCCCGACATCACGCGGCACTGGGCTGTGAACGTCCGCAAGTTCCTCCGCACGTTCCGCACGCTCGACGACCTGGTGGACATCGGGTCGGTGACGGTCGAGGCGGCGGACATCCTACGCACGGCGATCGCACACGGACGGAACATCATCGTCTCCGGTGCGACCCACGCGGGGAAGACGACCATGCTCAGCGCACTGATCGCGGCGAGCCCACCCGCGCAGCGGGTCGTCACGGTCGAGGAGACCTTCGAGCTCGCCGTTGATCTGCCCGATGTGGTCGCCCTGCAGGCCCGCCAGCCGAGCCTCGAAGGCGGAGGAGAGGTGACGCTGCGACGCCTCGTGAAGGAAGCCCTCCGCATGCGACCCGACCGCCTCGTCGTCGGCGAGGTGCGCGATGCCGAAGCTCTCGACTTGCTCCTCGCTCTCAACACCGGCGTCCCCGCCGCCGCGACCGTGCACGCGAACTCCGCCGCCGACGCGCTTCGGAAGCTCTCAGCGCTCCCGCTCCTGGCCGGACGGAACATCGACATCGAGTTCGTGCGCGACGCTCTCGCGGCATCCGTCGACCTCGTGGTGCACTGCGAGCTCCTGGCTTCGGGACGTCGACGCGTCGCCGAGATCGTGTCTCCCACCGGCGCCGTCATCGACGGGGTCGTCGCGACGCGGTCGATCTATCGGAGCCCGGCGTGATCCTGCTGTGGGGCGCAACGCTCGGTGCAGGGCTAGTGCTCATCGTCCTGCCCTGGCTGTCGCCTCGCACGGCGACGACACCGGCGACATCCGGTCGCGCTCGGCGCTTCGGTCGCGACCTCCTTGGCTCTGCTGGATTCGCGCAGGCCCCGGTGAGCGGGTTCGGCGCCATCTCGGTCGGGACGGCAGCGCTTGCCGCCGCGGCTGCGTGGCTGGTGACGTCGCTCCCCGCCGTCGCCCTCCTCGCCGCCGGTGCGGGCGTCCTGCTGCCGACGGCCTGGCTGCGCTCCCGCTCCCGCAGACTGCGGCGGGCGCGCCGCGGGCTATGGCCCGACGTGTGCGACCTGCTCGTCGCATCCGTTCGAGCCGGGATGCCGCTCGGCGACGCGGTCTCGTCGATCGCGGAGACCGGGCCGCCGGCCCTTCGCCCCGCGTTCAGGGGGTTCGAGCGAGACCTCGCCGCCTCCGGACACTTCGACACCAGTGCCGCGCGTCTGCAGACGGTGCTCGCAGATCCCGTGGCCGACCGCATCGTGGAGACGCTTCGGATGGCCCGGCAGGTGGGAGGGACTGAGCTGGTCCCGGTGCTCAGGGCGCTCTCGACGTCCGTTCGTGCCGATGCGGCTCTCCGCGCTGAGGTGGAGGCACGCCAGTCGTGGATCAGAGGTGCAGCAGTGCTCGGATTGATCGCTCCCTGGGTGGTGCTCACGCTTCTGTCGCTTCGCCCCGAAGGCGCTCGCGCGTATGCCTCGGGAGAAGGAACCGTCCTCATCATCGTGGGCGCGGCGGTGTCGTTCGTCGCGTACCGGGTCATGCTGCGGATCGGCAGGCTTCCCGAACCGCGGCGGTGGGTGCGCTGACCGGTATGTCGGATCTCGCCGTTGCCGTCTTGCTGGGTACTGCACTTGCTTCGGGCCTCCTTCTCACGATCTCCGGGATGCCGCGGTGGATCGCGCCGCCCCTCGAACGCAGGATCGCCCCCTACTTGCGCGATATCGCCGATCCGATCGGCCTGACCCCGCTCCATCCGGGACCGTCCTGGCTCGGGGGCTGGCGAGAGCTCAGCATCCACATAGCGGCGAAGCTCGGCGGATCGGAAGCACTCCGCCGACGACTCGTGCGGGCGGGCTGGGCCCTGACACCCGAGGGCTTCCGTGTCCGCCAGCTGTTCGCGGGGATCGGGGGACTCACGGCGGGCACCACGCTGACGGTCGCAGTGGCGATGCGCGGAGAGGCGAACGGGGCGACGCTGCTGCTGCCGTTCGTGCTCGCTGCCGCGGGAATTCTCGTTCTCCACGTGGTGCTGGTACAGGCCGCCGAGAACCGGATGCGGCAGGTGCGTGAAGAGGTGCCGACGGTGCTGGAGTTCCTCGCGCTCTGCCTCTCTGCGGGAGAGGGCCTCCACGATGCGTTGCGTCGCGTCAGCGAGGTGGGTGCCGGTGAACTGACCGCACACTTGCGTGCTGCGGTCCTCGCGGCCGGAACCGGGTCGACCCTGACCGACGCCCTGCGCGAGATGGCGCGCTCACTCGAGGTGGCGAGCGTCGACCGCGCGGTCGACCAGCTCGTCGGCGCCGTCGAACGCGGTGCTCCCTTGGCGCAGGTGCTGCAAACGCAGGCCGCTGATGCGCGGGAAGACGCGAAGCGCGTCCTGATCGAACAGGCCGGGCGCAAAGAGATCCTGATGCTCCTTCCGCTGGTCTTCCTCGTGCTGCCTCTCTCGGTCCTGTTCGCAGTGTTCCCCGGCATCGTGATGCTGCGCCTGGGCCTGTGAGCGAAGTCGAAGACGAAGAAAGGAAACACAATGAGGGGACTGATCACGATGGTCCGCGGCACGGTACGAGACCTCCGGGATGACGAGCAGGGTGATGTTCCCGGCTGGGTGCTCGTGACCTTGATGACGGCGGGGCTCGTCGTGGTCATCTGGGCGCTCGCCGGTCCCGCGCTGTCGAACCTCTTCGAGCAGGCCATCGCACGGGTGTCTGGACTGTGACGTGGCGCTGACTCTCGACGAGCGAGGTTCGAGTCCGGCGGAGTTCGTGATGGTCGGAGCGCTCCTGACTCTGCTCATTCTGGGGGTCATCCAGCTCGCCCTCGCCGTCTACGTCCGCGGGGTCGCACACGACGCGGCCGTCGAGGGCGCCTACGACGCCGCGCTCGCCGATGTGACCGACGAGGAGGGAGCAGCGCGCGCCCGAGACATCGTCGACAGGACGCTCGGGCCGGCGTTCGTGCAAGACGTGCAGACACGCCGCACCACGGTGGGCGAGGCGACCATGGTGCAGGTGGCGATGCGGATCACCCTGCCGCTCATCGGGTTGGCGGGCATACCGGCCGCATGGGAGGTGACCGCCCATGCACCGGCCGACGACGGAGAGTGAACGACACCGAAACGACGACGGCTCCGCGTCGCTCGAGTTCCTGACCGCCGGACTCATCCTGCTCGTCCCCGTCGTCTACCTGATCGTCTCACTCGGAATCGTGCAGTCGCACACGTTCGCCGCCCAGGCGGCTGCGCGACACGTCGCCCGTGCGATCGCGACAGCCGCGGATGTCGCTCAGGCCGATACGCGTGTCGACGCGATCACGCAGGCGATCGCCGCCGAGTACGGAATGACGGCCGACGACCTCGCGCTCGCCGTCGAGTGTTCGGGCAGCGGTCCCTGCCCCGGAGCGGGTGAGATCGTTCGCGTCACGGCGCGCACCGACGCGGTGCTGCCGCTCGTGCCTCCCGTACTCGGCCTCGACCGGCTCGCCCGTGTTCCGATCGAGGCGACCGCGGTGCAACGGATGCCGCGGGTGTGGGGCTGATCGTGAAGAGACGGTCCCGCCTGGGGAACGAGGGGAGCGTGCTGCCGCTCACGCTCGGCTACGCCCTCCTCGCCATCGCGCTGGTGCTCGTCAGCGTCGACGCGATGAGCCTCTACCTCGCGCACAAACGCGCGGACACGGTCGCGGAGGCCGCAGCGCTGGCGGCATCCGACGGGTTCACCTTCGTCGTCGAAGGCGGCTCACCGCGCGCGCGACTCGACCCGGCCGACGTCCATGACCTGGCCGCCGAGGTCATCGCGGCGTCCGTCGACGCGACGCTCGTCGATGCCGCCACGCCCGATGGCGTATCCGCTCGCGTCACCGTGGCCACGGTGTGGCATCCCCCCGTGGCGTCCCTGTTCGTGCCCGACGGCGTACGGATCGAGGCGACGGCGACGAGCCGCACCGTGCTGCGCTGAGTCCGCGATGCGCGGTCATTCCGCAACCTCCTTCCCGGCACAAATCGCGCTGGATAGGGTCGAGGGACCGGCTATGCGTGGAGGGGGAGCCCGCTCATGACCCAGCAACTCGATGTCGACGACGACGCGGTGACGCGACTCGGCCTGATGGACACCGCCCCGGAGGAGCGCTTCGACCGCATCACGCGGCTCGCGCGCGAGATGTTCGACGTCGACTATGCCGTCGTCAACGTCGTGAACTCCGAGACGGTGTTCACGAAGTCGCAGCCGGCGGAGTCCGATTTCACGCACACCCCGATCGAGGACTCGTTCTGCGGCGAGGCCGTCAAGCAGCCCGCCGTGCTCGAGGTGCGCGACGGGCGCGCCGACCCGCGGTTCGCCGACCGTGCGATCGTCGCCGAGCACGGCATCCGCTTCTACGCGGGCTTTCCGATCCACACGGACGCGGGGGAGACCGTCGGCACGCTCTGCCTGCTCGACACCTCGCCCCGCGAGCTCAGCGACACCGACCGCGACGCCTTCGAGCGCTTCGGTCTCTGGGCTCAGGCTGAGATGCGCATGGACGACCCCGACGGCGCCGGATCGGTGCCGCTGCCCGAGGGCGCCACGGTCCCCGCCGTACGCGATGACCGCCTTACGGCGGGAGAGGTCCGCCTCGCCGCCCTGGCGATCCCGCACGGGCAGGTGAGCGGCGACCGCAGCAGCTGGCAGCAGCTCGGCGACCGCATCATCGTCACCCTCGCCGACGTGATGGGCAAGGGCGAGGAGGCAGGCGGTTTCGCTGAGGAACTGATCGGCGCGCTCCAACAGCGTGCTCACCTCGACCCCGTCGAGGCGATGCTGTCGGTCGAGGACTACGCCCGCCACGACAAGCGCTACCGTGACACCTTCGCGACCCTGTTCCACGCGGTGATCGACACCCGGAGCGGCCGCGTGGCCTACGTCGACGCCGGTCACGGACTCACCCTGCTGCTCCGCGCCGACGGCACGAGCGAACGTCTGAGCTCACGCAACCTGCCGCTCGGCCTCCGCCCGTCCGATGCCGATTGGGAGGCAGGCGAGACCGTGGTCGGTCACGGCGACCTCATCATCTCCGTCTCGGATGGCGCCCTCGACGCCTACGACTCCACGCTCGACAGCCTGCGCCTGATCGGCGAAGACCTGCGCCGTGCGGCCGAGCCCGACGCGTTCTTCGACGAGCTCTCGATCCGCGTCTCCGAACACACCGTCGACGACGATGTGACCGCAGTCGTCATCTCCGTGCGCTGACCTGCGTCGATCGCCCCGAGCTCAGCGGGGGATCACCGAGAACAGGAACCGCCGTCGCACCATCAGGTAGATGAGCGCGATGACGGCGGTGTGGATGAGCGTCCCCTGCCAGAAGCTCTGCCGGTCGAGGCCGGGGATGTTCGCGACGGCGAGCACGAAGAAGACGTGCACGATGAAGACGTAGAGGCTCGCCTGGCCCAGCGGGATCCACAGCCAGCCCATGACCGCGTTGATCGGCTTCCAGGCCACCGTGAGCACGGCATAGCTGCAGGTGATCACGAGGACCAGGTCGAGCAGGCGCCCCCAGTGCAGATCGATGCGCGGGTAGCCGGAGTCGTACAGCATCGCGTAAAGACCAGCGGGGAAGGGGGCTGACTCGAACCCGAAGCTGTCGCCCGCCCAAAGGTAGACGAGGAACCCGGCGTAGCCGACGACGAAGATTCCGACGAAGATCTTCCCCGGTCTCGAGGTGAGCGCCCGGATGATCGGTCGCCGGTAGTACCCGATGACGAGTCCGTGCGTGAACAGCACCTGCCAGGCCAGCAGCGGGAATACGGCGTTGAACTGCGACGGCAGCGGCGACAGCTCCGGCATCGTGATGTGGAGGGCGTACAGGCCCCAGCTCCCCGCGAGGACGAGCCACCACAGGCGCCGCCGGATGAGCCACATGAGGGCCGGATAGGCCAGACTCAGGACGACGAACAGGCCCATGATGTTGAACGGCCACGGCCCCATCTCGAGCAGGAGCAGCTGACGCACTGCGTACCAGGGCGGCGGGTAGTCGAGCAGGCGGTCGGCGTTCGGGTAGAGATCGTAGACGCGCCCGGTCGTGGTCTGCCCGTCCTCCCCGGTGCCTCGGTCGGTGAACGTCATGATCGCGGACGCGTCGATGAACGGCACGAAGCTGACGACGAAGATCAGCAGGATGACGGCGAGGGCGACGAGGTACTGCTTCCGCGCCCGCGCCCACGCTGCGAGAGTCGCGCCCCATTCGCCGCCTCGTTTGACTGCCGCGGGGAAAACCATGCCGAGGACGACGCCGCTCAGGAGCACGAACAGCTCCGCGCCCGTGATGGCGCCGATGATATTCAGCGATGCGAAGGAGTACGGGCTCAGCACCTCGATGTGCGTCACGACGACCACGATGATGACGAAGCCCCGCATCATGTCGATGCGCAGGTCGCGAGTCGCGGAATCGTCGGGGTAGCGCCACGACGGCAGCATCCGTCCCACGATCCCCGAGACGAGGAACGCGATGGCGAGCACGACGGCGGCGCCGGTGATCCAATTCATCTCGTCGTTGCCCTCGCGCACCTGCACGGTGCTGGCCGAGGCCTGCTCGGGGGTGACCACGTCGGTGATCGGACTCCACTGCACCTGCCCGGATGCCGCGAGGTCGGCGCGGAACGCGCTCGCCAGCTCACCCGAGGCGGTTAGACGCCAGTCGACTTCCTGCGCGCCCGCCTCGGCTTCCTCGCGCACGGCCTCGAGCCAGGTGACCGCGGTGATCCGCGGGTGGTCGGGCAGCTCGGCGAGCACCTGGCGCCACCAGCCCTGCTTGACGGCGAGCTCGGTGTTTCCGTCGAGTGAGAAGTCGTAGAGCGCGCCGGTGTCGAGCAGAAGGTCCCGGCTCTCGCCCGCCGCGAACCTGTCGTAGAAGGTCTCCGCCTGCGGCACGGTGTAGCCCCACTGCTCGTCGAGGCGCGCGGCCACCTCACCCTCGTCGGGAGCACTGTTCGACACGAGCGGCACGTCGCGACCCGCGGCGGCACCCGACTCGCCCTTGCCGAAGTAGAACATCGTCAGGCCTACCCGGTCGACGGCATCCGCGTCGGGGAAGTAGGGGCTGTACGGGTCGTCGGCCTCGGTCAGCAGTCCGTCCGCGTCGGTGTCGAGCGCACGAAGGTCCGCGGGGGAGAGGTCGTCGAGGCGCCCGTCGGCGCGCTCGAAGGGGTACCCCGCGCCGTACGACGGGGCCCAGACCATCTCCGCGCCCGACCGGCCGTCGTGGACGGCGTCGGCCACCGTCTCGAAGGCGCGCACGAACTCCCGCGGCTGCTGCCCCCACGAGGTCCACGAGCCGTTCATCTCGGGGGCGAATCGCACCAGATGGTGCGTGTCGTAGTCGGCCTGCATCGTCTCGAGCATCGCGTTGAACGCCGCGGCATCCTCGCGCGTGAGGTCTGAGAGCGAAGCCCGGGGCTCCATGCTCAGAATCAGCACCGCCCCCTGGGCGGCAGCCGCGGTGGCAGCACGAGACCAGTCCTGCCGAGCCTTGTCGTCGAGCGGGTACGACAGGCGGATGGCGTAGCTCGCGGGCGTCTCGCCGAGTCGGTCGGCGTATCCGTCGGGCCCGTCGGACCCCCAGTCGAGCTCGGCGCCGAACCACAGCCCGTCTTGCGCGACGCCCGCTGTCCCCGGGTCGGGGGCTGCCGCGGCATCCGGACCCGCGCCCGTGTCGGCAACGGCAGCCGGCGCCGCGATCAGAGCAGCGGCGACCGCGAAAGCGAGGGCTGTCAGTGTCCGTCTCAGGCGTCGTCTCACTCGCGACGGCACTCGAGACTCCACACGTTGCGCCCGTTCTCGTAGCGGTAGTCGAGCGCGTCGACGCTCGCGAGCGCGAGAGCGAGTCCGCGGCCGTCTTCGGCATCGGCCGTCGCCATCGTCACCGCACTGAGGTCGAGTTCGGCCGGCTGCGCGTCATCCTCGAACGTCGCTGTCAGCGCGTCGCGCGTGGCGTGGACATCGAGCGTGAAGTGGCGCCCCTCGGCGCCCCGCGCCGCGACGGTGTGCTCGACGATGTTGCCGGCGATCTCCACGACGGCGGTCTCGAAGGCGAAACGCACGCGCGGCGCGACCTCGCCTACCTCGTCCCACCACGATGCGAGGAGGTCGTGCACCGCCTCGACGCTCTCGAGCGTGACCTCGGCGACGAGCCTCCGGTGCACGTCGTCATCCATCGAGAGCGTCCTGCACGGTCGCGCGCGGCCGGAGCACGCGGTCGAGGTTCGTCAGGCCGAGCACCATCGTCACTTGTTCGCTCGGAGCGGCCAGCCGCAGGTCGCCGCCGCCTTGTCGGGCGGTCTTGAGGCACGCGACGAGCGCGCCCAGGCCCGACGAGTCGATGAAGGCGACGTCGGAGAGGTCGACGACCACCGGCGATGCGCCCGCGGCGGCGATCTCCTCGGTCATCCGTTCGCGGAAAGGCCGCGCAGAGACCATGGTGAGTCGGCCGTGGGGGCGGACGATCCGACCGTTGTCGCGCACGTCGATATCGAGGTCCAGCATGGGTCAGGTCTCCTTCAGTTCCAGATGAGCCGGCGGCCGGTAGAGCACGGCGCGGATGATGATGCTGAAGACCATCAGGTCGTACAGCACCCAGACGATGTTGATGAGGGGCGCGATGCCCTGGGCCTGACCGACGGCGTACCGGATGCCGACGGCGACGAGCGACAGGACGAGCGCGGCCATGGCGATCAGCTGGGGCTTCACGAGGTCCCACCGCGGGCTGTCCTCGGTGGCGCGGGTCTTCGGTGTGACGGCGAAGCCGAGGGCTCGACCGCGGTAGACATTCGCGAACGCGGTCGTCACGGAGCGGATCCAGACGGGGAAGAGCGCGAGAGAGTACTGCGCTCCGCGCCACGTGGGGCGTCCGTTGGCGACGACGAGGAAGAGCAGCTGATTGAGGAGGAAGAAGGGGATGAACCGTGCGAAGAAGTCGACGCTCCATGCCTGCACCGGCATGACCCCGAACGTCAGATAGAGCACCGGCGCGGCGATGTAGACGATGCCGGCGAAGCCGGCCAGGTAGCTCCACATCGTGCCGAAGTACATGATGCGCTGGCCCCAGCTGAGGCTGCGTTGCACGAGGGGGTTCTCGCGGAACATCACCTGCATGGTGCCCTGTGCCCACCGGAGGCGCTGCGTCAGCATCGTGGGAAGGTCTTCGGGAGCAAGGCCCTCGGCGAGCACCTCGTCGTGGTACACCGACTTCCAACCGAGCCCGTGCAGCCGCATGGACGTCGCCATGTCCTCGGTCACCGAGATGGTCGCGAGGGGCATGATGGCCTGCGCCTCCTCGTCGCGTCCGACGTCGAACGCCGAGACGAGCATGCTGATCGACTCGAGCGCGGCGAGCGGTGACAGACTGCGATCGCCCAGAGCGTCGAGGGTGACCTCGTCGATGACGGCGAGGGCCTCCGTGTCGGCGGTGAGCTCCGCGAGCGCACGCAGCTCTGCGCGGACGTCGGACACATCCTGGTCGCTCAACTCACGGCGGACGCGGTCGATCCGGCTCTGGAACGCATAGGTCACGTCGGCGAGCGCGTCACCGCGCGCGATCTCGGCCTTCACCTGATCGAGAGCGTCTTCGACGGTGTCGAGGGCGGCGGCGATGCGGGGGTCGGAACCGTGGTCGCGGCGTGCACGAGTCAGCACCCGGCGCGACGACCGCACGCCGCGATTGACGGCCAGCGTCACTTCATCGACGTAGCGCGAGACGCCGAGCTGCATGAGGGCTTCGCGGCGCAGGATCGCGTTGGACCCGCAGAAGAACGCCGCGTTCCAGCCGTCTTTGGACTGCTGGATCGGGCCATAGAACAGTGGGGCCTGGCTGCCGAGCGGGTCGCTGGGCGGTACGTTCACGAACCACTGCGGCGTCTGGACGAGGGCGACCTTGTCGTCCATGAACCAGCCGAGTGCCCGATCGAGGATTCTCGGCGAAGGCACTTGGTCGGCGTCGAGGATCAGCAGGAACTCGCCCTCCGTCACCATGAGGGCGTTGTTGATGTTCCCGGCCTTCGCGTGGCGTGGCCGGTCACGCCACGCCTGCGACCTGGTGACGACGCCGATGCCCTCCGCCTCGGCGAGACGGCGGAGCTCGGGTCGATCGCCGTCGTCGAGGATCCACGTCTCATGCGGGTAGCTGATGGCCTGCGCGGCACGGGCCGTGCGCATGACGAGGTCGAGCGGTTCGTTGTAGGTCGTGACGAGGACGTCGACGGTGACCTCGCGTGTCAAGGGCGGCGCGTCGTGGCGTTCGCGCAGACGCCAGGCGCCGATAGCGAAGATGAGCGAGTCGATGAGGCTGTATGTCTCCGCGAGCACGAGCGGCACGGCTATCCACCACGCCTCCCAGTTCACCGAGGCGAGCCAGCGCCACACGATGTAGTTCAGGCCGGAGATCGCTGCGAGGAGAACCACGAGGCGGATCAGCGCGAGGCGCCGGGCCGACCTCTTCGAGCGGCGCGCCACATCGCGCCGCGTACCCTCGCGGCCAAGTGTCGTTTCGACGACCATTGATCTCCCTCGGTCGCAGCCCACGCTCTCAGGGGTCGTTCGCCAGACGAAACGGGTTGCGCCCGGGTGGCCGGTCACACCATGATTCGCCTCAGCAGTGGGTCATCACATGCTCAGGATCACCCTCAACGGTGAGGTCACGATCCCGGAGGACGACGGACGCGGGGGTGGAGGGGTCAGCACATATCTCGGCCCAGGTCCGCGGCAGATTGTCGGTGTACTCGATGTCCACGACAGCCGTTCCGTAGACGTCGCGATACTCGTCGCACTCTCGATACGCTGCGCACTCCTCGACGACCGCGAAGTCGAAACCCGCCTCCTCGTGCAGCCGGGGTGCGAACTCCGCCGCGTTCTTCTGCCCGGCTGCGAGTCCCACGGCGTGGGCCGCATCGACGTAAGCAGCGGCGAGAGCGAGGTTCCCCTCGATGTCGAGGGCATCACCTGATCGCGTGAAGGAGTCGAGATTGTCGAACTCGACGGCATCGAAGCCCGACTCCGCGCATCCGCGGATCCACGTGGCCACCAGATCGAGGATCCGATCCCGCTTGTCTGCCGTGGACGGGTCGAGCAGCACCTCGTCGGGCCACTCCGGGTCGACGACGGGGGCTCCGGCGACCGTGAGGAGCAGGTCGCTCTCCCACAGGTCGAGCTCGCCGGGTTGCGTCTGGAACCCGTTCACGTAGCAGATCGAGTAGGCGCCGGCGGCGGGCTCGGATGCGCGGTCGCGGCCGACGATCCGAACGTCATCGGCAGTCGGGTAGGCGCCGCCGAGCTGATAGTCGGGGAGCCCGTCTGTCGGTGGCAGTGCGACGTCGCCCAGCAGGGGCGGACTCGCCGTGTCGTCGGCTCGCGTCTGCATCGGGGCGGTCGTGGCGCACCCCGCAAGCAGGGCGACAGCCAGCACCGCCGCGGCGGTAGCGGCGGTCGCGGAGAGTCGTCGCGCGGAGAGCATGCTACGCGGACGGGTCCGGCGCGTCGGGCGCGTCCGGTTCGTCGGTGACGCCAGGCGTGCGATCCAGCCGGGTCCGGGGGACGAACCGGGGGACCCACCGGATGAAGCCGAAAGCTCCGACGAGACCGAAGCCGCCCATGACGGCGGCGGCGACGGGGAGCGACGCGACGGCGGTGATGCCGGAGACCAGCAGCGGTGCGATCGCGCCGCCCGCATCGGTCAGCGTCCGCCACGACCCGAGGAACGGGGCGGGATTCGTCGTCGGTGCGACATCCGCTCCCAGGGTGAGGAGGATGCCGCTCGAGAGGCCGTTGCCGACGCCGAGCACCGCCGCGAACAGCGCGAACCACAGCTCCGGCTGCGCGCTGGCGGATGTCAGCGCGAGTGCGATCAGGCCGGCGCTCATCAGCAGCATCGCGGGGAGCGCTGCCCAGAGACGCCCGAAGCGGTCCATGACCTGCCCGCTGGCGTAGAAGAGGGCGAAGTCGATCGCGCCCGAGACCCCGACCACGAGTGCGATCGTCGACCCGTCGAGCCCGATCGCGACGCCCCAGAGGGGCAGCAGAACCTGGCGGGTGGAGCGCAGCGCCGATAGTGACGCGGCGGCGACGCCGAGGCGGGCGAGCACATCGCGGTTCCGCCAGGCGGTGCGGACGACGCCCGTGCCGGGCACTCGCCGGGTGCGCACCGGCGCGGTCGTCAGTGCCTCACCCGCGGCGGTCCGAGCGACGGCGGGCACGGCGCCCAGGCGCTTCTCGGGTTCGGGACCGAACGCGACGAGCGCGATCATCGCGACGAGGCAGATCCCGAAGAACCAGATCGTGGCGTGCTCATCACCAAACAACCACAGCAGCGCGGCGGCGATGAAGGGACCGACGAACATGCCGAGGCGGAAGCTGCCGCCGAGCAGCGACAGCGCCCGGGCGCGGAAGGTGACGGGCACGCGGGTCGTCATGAAGGCGTGGCGCGCCACGCCGAATGCGGCCGCGCAGATGCCGATGAGGAAGACGGATGCCGCGAACACCCCGAGCACCGGCGCGAACGCCATCGCCGCCACGCCGACGAGGGCGAGAAGACCCGCGATGATCATGGTCGCCCGCTCGCCGATGCGCGCAACCGCCCACCCCGCAGGGAGATTGCCGCACAGTTGGCCGACGACCAGAGCTGCGGCCACCAGCGCCGAGGTAGCGACATCCGCGCCGAGCTGCGCGGCGATCACGGGGATCAGGGGGATGACCGCGCCCTCGCCGAGCCCGAACAGCGTCGTCGGCCCGTAGATCATCGGGGCGAGACGCCAGAGAACGCGGCGGATCGGTTCGTTCTCGTCGCTGGCTCCCATTGCTTCCACGATACTCTGGAGTGCCATGCTCGAATTCGATATCTCCGCCGACATCCAGGCCCTGCGCTCCACGTTCGCCGACATCCAGGCGGTGGTCGACGTCGAGGCGCTCCGGGCCGAGATCGCCCGCCTCTCCGAGGAGGCCGGCGCGCCCGATCTCTGGGACGACGTCGAGAAGGCGCAGAAGGTCACCAGCGCGCTCAGCCACCGCCAGGCCGAGCTCAAGCGCGTCACCGAGGTCGAGCGCCGCCTCGACGATCTCGATGTGCTGGTGGAGCTCGCGATCGAGATGGACGACGAGGAATCTGCCGATGAAGCTCGCAAGGAGCTGAAGCAGCTCGAAGAGGTCATCGGTCAGCTCGAGGTCCAGACGCTCCTCGACGGCGAATACGACGACCGCGCCGCCGTCGTGACCATCCGCTCGGGCGCCGGCGGTGACGACGCCACCGACTTCGCCGACATGCTCCTGCGCATGTACCTGCGATGGGCCGAGCGTCACAAGTACCCCGTGAAGGTCATGGACACCTCCTACGCCGAAGGCGCGGGCATCAAGTCGGCCACCTTCGAGGTCGACGCGCCCTATGCGTACGGCACTCTGTCGGTCGAGGCCGGAACGCACCGTCTCGCCCGGATCAGTCCCTTCGGTTCCGCCGACAAGCGTCAGACGAGCTTCGCCGCGGTCGAGGTCATCCCCGTGATGGAGGAGGCCGTCGAGGTCGACGTGCCCGAGAACGACATCCGTGTCGACGTCTTCCGTTCGTCGGGACCGGGTGGCCAGTCGGTCAACACCACTGACTCGGCCGTCCGGATCACGCACATCCCCACCGGCATCGTCGTCTCGATGCAGAACGAGAAGTCGCAGATCCAGAACCGCGCCGCGGCCATGCGGGTTCTGCAGACCCGCCTCATGCTGCTTCAGCGCGAGGAGGAGGCGGCGAAGAAGAAGGAGCTGGCGGGCACCATCACCGCGAGCTGGGGCGACCAGATGCGCTCATACTTCCTCTACGGACAGCAGCTCGTGAAAGACCTCCGCACGGGCCACGAGGTCGGGAACCCCTCGACCGTGTTCGACGGCGACCTCGACGGATTCATCGCCGCCGGCATCCGCTGGCGCAAGCGCAAGGACGACGACGCCTGATCGAGTGCTGAGGCGCGGATGCCGCGGCGCGCGGGTGTCGCGGCTCGGTTGTGCGGGGGAGCGGCTTAGGCTCATCGAGTCATGATCCGGTTCGAACACGTCAGCAAGCGGTATCGCGGCACCTCGAAGCCCGCGCTCAGCGACGTCGACTTCGAGATCCAGCGCGGCGAGTTCGTCTTCCTCGTCGGCGCATCCGGATCCGGCAAGTCGTCGTGTCTGCGGATGATCCTGCGCGAGGACGTCGCGTCCGAGGGGCGCGTGGTCGTGCTCGGCCGTGATCTGCGCGGTCTCTCGACGCGCAAGGTCCCCTACTTCCGTCGCCACATCGGTGCCGTGTTCCAGGACTTCCGGCTGCTGCCCAACAAGACCGTCTTCCAGAACGTCGCCTTCACCCTTCAGGTGATCGGCTCGTCGCGAGCATTCATCTCACAGGCGGTCCCGGAGGCGCTCGCTCTCGTCGGCCTCGCGGGCAAGGAGAAGCGGCTGCCGCACGAGCTCTCCGGTGGTGAGCAGCAGCGCGTAGCCATCGCACGCGCGATCGTCAACCGTCCGCAGGTGCTGCTGGCCGACGAGCCGACGGGAAACCTCGACCCCGCGACATCCGTCGACATCATGCAGCTGCTCGCGCGCATCAACGCCAACGGCACAACGGTCGTCATGGCCACCCACGAGGCCGGCTTCGTCGACCAGATGCAGCGACGAGTCATCGAGCTGAGCGGCGGCGTCATGGTGCGCGATGAGGTCGGTGGCGGCTACGGCGACACCTCCGCGTTGCCCAGCCTCGCTCCCGAGCCGGTTCGCGGTGCCGCGGCGGTCGCCGCCCTCACGGCTGTGCTCGAACTGCAGCGCGAGATCGCCGAGACCCCTCCGGCGGCCCACGTCCCCGTTCCGGACGCGCCCGAGGCTCCCGTCGAACCTCCGCCGCCCGTGGGCGAGACGCGGGCCATCCCGATCGTCGCCCCTGACATCGACCTCGCCGGCCTCGGCCTCCCCGATGTCGCGAAGAAGCTCGGACTCGGCGATCGCGACGATCGCACCGACGAAGTGGGGCCCACGTCATGAGAGTCGGTCTGATCCTCGGTGAGGCCCTGACAGGCCTGCGTCGCAACGCGTCGATGGTGATCTCCGTCGTGCTCGTCACCTTCGTCTCGCTCACGTTCGTGGGTGCGGCGATGCTCATGCAGATGCAGATCAGCAAGACGAAGGACTACTGGGCCGAGCGTGCTCAGGTCGCCGTCTACATGTGCCGTGAGGACGCCGCGGTGCAGAACTGCGCCGACGGAGCTGCGACCGACGAACAGATCGCCGCCGTCGCCGAGCGACTCGAGTCTCCCGCGCTGCAGAGCGTCGTCCGCGAGGTGCGCTTCGAGACGAGTCAGGAGGCGTACGACAACGTCCTGTCACTCATGGGGCAGGACTACGCCGAGTTCGTCAGCCCGGAGCAGCTCAACAACACCTACTGGGTCAACCTCGCCGATCCGTCGCAGAGCGATGTCATCAGCGAGGCGTTCAAGGACTTCGACGGGGTCGAGGAGGTCGCGAACCAGCTGCAATACCTCGACCCGCTGTTCTCCGCGCTCACCGTCGCCACGTACATCGCGGTCGGGATCGCCGGACTGATGCTGATCGCCGCGGTGCTTCTGATCGCGACCACGATTCGCCTCTCCGCTTATGCGCGCCGGCGAGAGCTCGGCATCATGCGCCTCGTGGGCGCGTCCAATCGGTTCATCCAGACCCCGTTCATCCTCGAGGGTGTGTTCGCCGCGTTGATCGGGTCGGCGCTCGCGAGCGTCGCGATCATCGCGATGGTGCAGATCGGCGTCGGCGACTATCTGTCGTCGCAGATCGACTTCGTCACGAGCTGGGTCAACCTCGGAGACGTCGCGGTGGTGGTGCCGGCGGTGATCGTGATCGGCGTGGCTCTGGCAGCCGTCTCTGCGGGGTTCGCCATCCGCCGATGGCTGCGCACCTGACCAACGCCGGGCTTTCCCGTCGAGCATGCCGCGGGTGTGCCCCTAGACTGTAGGGCTGCGCCAGTGCATCAGGAAGGAGGCGCGTCATGCCGAAGGAACAGGGCGAGAAGCTCGTGGCGAGCAACAAGCGCGCCCGACACGACTACGCCATCGAGAAGACGTATGAGGCCGGTCTCGTGCTGACCGGCACCGAGGTGAAGTCGCTGCGCCAGGGGCGTGCCAATCTCACCGACGGCTACGCCTACATCGATAACGGCCAGGCGTACCTCGATGCGGTTCACATTCCCGAGTACTCCCAGGGGCACTGGACGAATCACGCCACCAAGCGCACGCGCAAACTGCTGCTGCACAAAGAGGAGATCATCAAGCTGTCGCACGCGGTCAGTGCCGGCGGCTACACCCTCGTGCCTCTGCGGCTGTACTTCTCGGACGGTCGGGCGAAGGTCGAGATCGCGGTCGCGAAGGGTAAGCGCGAGTTCGAGAAGCGTCAGACCATCCGCGAGCGCGAGGACAAGCGCGAGGCTGAACGCGCGATGCGCACCCGCAACCGTCTCGGCGAGTAGCGGCGGGCGCATTCGCCAGGCGAATCCTGTGATGCGCTCCGCGTCAGCGCGCGCGGAAGCGGGCCTCCACCGCGGCTGTCACGACGATCTCGCTGGGACGGAGTTCCACTCCTCCGGATGATGCGTCGGCGGACATCGTGGCCGCGCGCGCGAACATCGGCGCCGCGGGCGGCGCGTCGCCACCGCTGAGCAGTCCGACATCTGCGATCTCGACGGGCTCGACCGTCGCGTGGCCGAGCGCCGTCGCGTACGCGGTCGCGCGGGCAACGGCGACGCCGACCGCTGAGGTCGCGACCTCGCCCTCGATGCTCGATAGCGTCGCGGGGGAGAGCTGCCATTCGACGTTCGACACGCGCATGCCGTCGTCGTCCGCGAGGAGCGACACCCATTCGTCCAGTGCGCGGATGTCGTCGAAGGCGGCGACCAGCTCTATCGTCGCGTGGTGGACAGGCGCGAGCTGGTTCCCCTCGGCATTCCAGGGCCGGTCGGACCACGTCGCGACGGATCCGCTCGACCAGGTCGAGACGACTCCCGCTCGGGCGAGTTCCTCGAGTCGTGTGCGCAACGGCGCTATCGTGGCGGCCACCCGCGACGCCACGGCGCTCCTCTCGGCGCCGTCGGCGGTCGCGGCGGCGTGGACCACGGCGACCTCGGGCTGGACACGTCGTTCGGCCTCGCCGCGGACGGAGATGAGGATGTCTGCCATGGTCCGACTCTAGGCCGGGTGCGCGGGAATGGCGCCGAGTGGCGATCGGTTGTAGTCTGTAGTGCTCGGGTGCTGCGGCATCCGGGTTGGTAACTCCACAGTGTGACAGCGGCCCTTCGTTCGAAGGCTCATGGGGATGATCGGTTTCGACATCGCCTGTGTGTCGGCGAGAAGCGGGCCGAGGATGCAGGGTTATCTCGTTAACGATCTCTGCAAACCAATAAGTGCCGAATCCAAGCGCACTGACTTCGCCCTCGCTGCATAAGCGAGCCCGATAGTCCGTCAGACCGTGTGTGATCCCGCCACGGACCCTGGCGTCATCTAGGGATCTTGCTGCGTGACGGCGTCCGGACGTCACGCGGGACTCTTCCCGGACTGGGCCTGTCGACTTATGTGTCTGTACTGAAAGTCGGGGCCGAGCAGAACGCCTCTACAGACTGCGCCCGGAGAAGACGCCGTATCTCAGCGATGGACGGGGGTTCGATTCCCCCCATCTCCACCACTGCCGCTGTCACGCTGCATAGCCCCCGATCCCCTGGAAGTAGTGGGATCGGGGGCTTTGGTCTCTCGGGTGGAGGTCGCCCCGTCCTGACCCGAATCAGGCGGGGCTCGCGCACCGCGTGCCCCCCAAATGCACCCGGTGCACGCGGGTCGGTTCGGAGCGATTCGACGATCGGATTGCTGTTGGGGCCGCCGCGATCCGCGTCGCAGGTGGGTGGGCTCGCGAGCGTGGGGTCGCCCCGGCGCGCGCAGCGCGGCCCCCAAATGCGTGCCGCGCGCATCGGAAGCGACCCGCTACGGTCCCACCCGGGGCAGCCTCGTCGACAGGGGGCTTATGCGGGGCGCGCTCATCCTTTATCTTTGGCGCGTCGGCCATCCCAGCCCAGCGGCGGTTCTGCCTCGAACGTCCCCAAGCGCTCGGCAGGGCCGCCGCGCTCAACGCCGATGCCCGTCAGCGTGCCGGTGCCGTGTGGTCCGCTCCATGGCCGTGATCACAGCAAGATGCGGCGCTCGGAGGAAGGTACGGCGAAGGCCCCCGCCCTCGAGTGAGGGGCAGGGGCCTTCGCCGGTTCGGGCGGTCAGGTCTTGTTGCGGATGGACCGCATCAGCCAGGCGATGACCGCGATGATGATGAGCGCGATGCCGACGAACAGCAGGAACTTCACCGCTTCGACGAAGATTCCGGTGAACAGCAACGCGATGCCGATGATGATAAGGATGATCGCAAGTGCAGGCATGTCCTCATTGTCGCGCGACGCGAGCTCAGACGCACGTGCTTGACCTCGCGTTCCGCAGACCCTATGGGCGCGCGTCTGCGGGCGACTGTTCCGTCCCCTGGTGGAATCGCAAGGCGAGGGCGTCGCCCGATGTCGCCCAGACCGACGAGTGGCGGCTGACGCGCGTGCCGGCGACGAGGCGATAGGTGACGAGCACCGTGTCGACGTCAAGCCGCTGGATGACCCATTCATCCGTGTGCGGAGTGTCGCGTGTGGCTTCCTCCATGAGCTCGACGAGGAGGTCAGACCGCGTCCACAGGCGACCCGACCGGCCGATCTCGGTGAAATCCGGGTGGATGAGCTCGCGAAGGCGTCGGGCGTCCTGTCGTACGGCACTCGTGAGCAGGTCGCGCTCGGCGTCGCGGATGCGGCCGGCCAGATCGTCAGCGACGCCGACGGCTTCGACGTCGTTCATCAACGTCGCTCGATGACGACGAGGCCCTGCTTCACGTCGGCGACCTGGGCATAGCCCTCGCCGAAGAAATAGGTGACGCCGTAGCCGTCGCCGTCGATGTTGAGCGCGAAAGACGGGTCTTCGGTCAGGTAGACCCCGTCATCGCCCTCTTCGCGGATCCACCCTTGCGATTCGAGGGTGCGCTGGGCCTCGGTGGTCTCGGCGGCGGTGAGCGGCGCCCAGCCGAACTGGAGGATGTTGCCGCCGGGTTCGGCCGCGTTCGTCCAGGTGCAGGACACGCCTGCATCGATCTCCGTCTCACCGATCATGAACGGCCCTTGCTCGTACTCCCAGCCCTGCGATTGCAGTTCGTCGAGGCTCGCTTCGCGGATGATGTTCTCGCACGTCGGGTCGGGCAGAGCCGGCTCCGAAGCGGTGGCCTCGGGCGTCGCTACGGGCGAGGAGGGGACGGCTTCGGGGGGAGCGGTCTCTTGGGGCTCGAGCGCGGAGCAGCCGCTCAACAGCATCAGAGCCACGGCCGAGCCGGTCGCAATGACGAGGGGTGCGCGCCGGCGGCGGGTCATGCGTCGCCCCCGTTGCGAGAGAGCAGTTCGAGGAAGGTGTCGTGCAGGATGCCGTTGGTCGCGAGCGACGAGCGCGTCGACACCGATGGGGCGCCGTCGATGTCGGTGAAGCGTCCGCCTGCCTCGGTCACGATCGGGACATGTGCGGCGATGTCGTACTCCTTCACCCCGAACTCGGCCACGAACTCCAACCGCCCCTCCGCGAGGAGCATGTACGGCCACGCGTCGCCGTAGCCACGATCGCGCCAGACGCGCCGCGAGAGGGCGAGGAGCTGTTCACCACGGCCGACCTCGTCCCACTGGTGGAGGCTCTGGAAGCTGATGCTCGAGTGCGCGAGATCATCGATCGATGACACCGATATGCGTCGGGGGGCGGTCTCGCCGGGAACGTTCGTCCAGGCGCCGCGGCCGGCGGCAGCCCACCACCGGCGCCCGATGGCCGGCTGACTCACGACACCCACCTCGGGCACGCCGTCGACGGCCAGAGCGATGAGCGTCGCCCACATGGGGATGCCCTTGAGGTAGTTCGCCGTGCCGTCGATGGGGTCGATGATCCACTGACGTCTGGCGTCGCCGGTGGCGCCGTATTCCTCGCCCAGCACGCCGTCGGCAGGCCGCTCCGCGCTCAACAGGTCGCGGATGGCGCGCTCGGTGGCGAGATCGGCCTCGGTGACGTGCGACGCGTCCGCCTTCAGTTGCACGTCGAGGTCGGCCGCGTCGAATCGGGCCATACTGACGGCGTCGGCCGCATCCGCAAGCCGGAGTGCGAATGCCAGGTCGTCGGCCAGGGCGTCTGCGGAAGCCGCTGTCGGATCCGGTGTGGTGGGGGTCACGGCTCAAGGATACGACGCGCCGGGGGCCCCGATTGGCGTCGTGACGTGAAGTGGGGTAACGTTTCTCCTCGGTTCGCTTCACTGCGAACAGCCTGCACCTCTAGCTCAATCGGCAGAGCAACTGACTCTTAATCAGTGGGTTCTGGGTTCGAGTCCCAGGGGGTGCACCAGCACGAAGGCCCCGCAACTCTCGCCAGTCGCGGGGCCTTCGTGTGTTGTGCGAACGTGAGCCGACGCGAATGGTCGCATCGGCATCGGCAGAGGTGCCGTTTACGTCGGCTCGACCGCCGGGAGTGGTGGCGGTCTGGGGCTCGTAGGCTGAGTGCATGACCACGCCCGAGATCGTCATCGTCGCCGCTGCCCGCACGCCGCAAGGCCGCCTGCAGGGCGCGCTGTCGTCGATGCCGGCCCCCGAGCTCGGTGGCGCCGCCATTGCCGGTGCTCTCTCCGCATCGGGCGTCGAGGCCGCGTCGGTGGACGCCGTCATCATGGGGCAGGTCCTCCCGGCGGGCAATGGACAGAATCCCGCACGGCAGGCGGCGCTGTCCGGCGGCATCGGTTGGGACGTCCCCGCATCCAGCGTCAACAAAGTCTGTCTCTCCGGGCTCACGGCGATCATCGACGCGTCGCGCATGATCGCCCTCGGAGATGCTGAGGTGGTCGTCGCCGGAGGCATGGAATCTATGAGCCGGGCACCCCACCTTCTGCCCGGATCCCGCTCCGGTTGGTCGTACGGCTCGATCGAGGTGCTCGACCACGCTGCCTTCGACGGCCTCACCGATGCGTACGATCGCGAGAGCATGGGGGCGTCGACCGAGCGCCTCAACCCGCGTTTCGCCGTGTCACGAGGAGATCAGGATGCCGTGGCCGCACGCTCGCATGAGCGCGCCGCTGCGGCACGGGCCGAGGGCCGCTTCAGCGCAGAGATGGCGGCCGTGACGGTGCCGCAGCGACGTGGGGAGCCGGTCATCGTCGATGCCGACGAAGGCATCCGTCCCGACACCACGCTCGAGACTCTCGCGGGCCTGCGTCCCGCTTTCGCGAAGGGCGGCTCGATTACCGCCGGCAATGCGTCGCAGATCTCCGACGGTGCCGCAGTGGTCATTCTGACCACCCGAGACCGGGCGGAGCGCGAGGGATGGACGGTGATGGCCGCGCTCGGCGCCAATGGTCAGGTCGCCGGGCCCGACAACTCACTGCACGAGCAGCCCGCCGCCGCGATCGAACGCGCACTGGCCAAGGACGGCATCGCGGTATCCGACGTGGATCTCATCGAGATCAACGAGGCCTTCGGCTCGGTCGTCGCCGCCTCGGAGCGTCGCCTCGGTGTCTCATCCGACATCGTCAACGTCGACGGAGGCGGGATCGCGCTCGGGCACCCCATCGGTGCGTCGGGCGCACGTCTCGTCGTGCACCTGGCGCACGAACTCGTGCGTCGCGGAGCGGGCACGGCCGTGGCGGGGCTCTGCGGTGGTGGTGGACAGGGCGAGGCGCTGATCCTCACGCGCTGATACCCGCGAGCCAGCCCGCCTGGGCGGGTCAGCGGCGGTTGCGCTTGACCCGCTCGGTGAACAGCTCGTCGCGGTCGACCTTGGAGTCATCCGCGATGAGGCGTCCGCGCGCCCCACGGTAGCTGTCGACCACGGCGCCGATCGCGAGCGCCAGCGTGATACCCCAGCTCAGCCACGCGAGAGCGGTGCGCCACGTGAAGGGCTCGTCGCTTCGGGCCGAGCGGAGCAGCGTCACGCCGCCGGTGATCGCGGAGAAGAGGCCGGTGCCGAAGAGGTACTTGCGCATACCACAAACGTAGCTTCCCCCAAGGGGCGCCGGGTGCGCAGGTAGGCTGGAGCCATCGCCGATCGCAGCCTGGAGGCATGCATGAGCACCGCTGATTTCGTCGTCGTCGCCAACCGGCTTCCGGTTGACCGGAACACGGACGGTGGTGGAGACGGGGAATGGCGCCGTTCGCCCGGAGGGCTCGTCACGGCTCTCGAGCCCGTCATGCGGCGTACCGAAGGCGCTTGGGTCGGTTGGCCCGGGAAGCCCGATCTCGAGTTCGACCCGTTCGACTTCGACGGCATGCAGCTCGTTCCCGTCGCACTCAGCGCCGCGGACGTCGAGGACTACTACGAGGGTTTCTCCAACGACACCATCTGGCCGCTCTACCACGACGTCATCGCCGCCCCCCGATACCGCCGTAACTGGTGGGAGGCATACCAGCGCGTGAACCGGCGCTTCGCCGAAGCCGCGGCGGCGGCTGCCGCGGACGGCGGCACCGTGTGGGTGCAGGACTATCAGCTGCAGCTCGTGCCCAAGATGCTGCGCGACATGCGGCCCGATCTCACGATCGGCTACTTCCATCACATCCCGTTCCCGGCCTACGGTCTCTACTCGCAGCTTCCCTGGCGTAAGCAGGTGCTGGAGGGGCTTCTGGGCGCCGACGTCATCGGCTTCCAGCGTGTGGCGGACGCGGGCAACTTCGCACGCGCGGTGAGGCGACAGCTGCGCTACGAGACGAAGGCGAGCGGCATCCGCGTTCCGGCTGACGGCGGCGGGCACCGCACCGCACTCGCGAAGGCGTTCCCGATCTCGATCTCGACCGACGATTACATCGAGCTCGCGCAGCGCCCCGACATCCAGGCCCGGGCCGCGGAGATCCGCGAAGACCTCGGCAACCCGAAGACCGTGCTGCTCGGCGTGGACCGTCTCGACTACACCAAGGGCATCCGTCACCGGCTGAAGGCCTTCGGTGAGCTCATCGAAGACGGCCGGGTCTCGGTCGAGGACGCGACCCTCGTGCAGGTGGCGAGCCCCAGCCGCGAGCGCGTCGAGTCATACGTGCAGTTGCGT
Organism: Microbacterium arborescens; assembly: GCF_030369635.1. Classification (NCBI taxonomy): domain Bacteria; kingdom Bacillati; phylum Actinomycetota; class Actinomycetes; order Micrococcales; family Microbacteriaceae; genus Microbacterium; species Microbacterium arborescens. The sequence goes on from NZ_CP128474.1 coordinate 1,508,155, forward strand.
GACGAGATCGAGCTCACGGTCGCCCGCATCAACGGCGATCACGACACGTGGGGTCACAGCGCGATCCGATACATGCATCAGGCATTCCCGCGCGAGGAGATGGTGGCCCTGTTCCTCGCGGCCGACGTCATGCTCGTCACCGCTCTTCGCGACGGCATGAACCTGGTGGCGAAGGAGTACGTCGCCAGCCGCATCGACAATCGCGGGGTGCTCGTACTGAGCGAATTCGCCGGCGCTGCCGACGAGCTCGCGAGCGCCGTGCGCATCAACCCGCACGACATCGACGGTATGAAGGACGCCATCGTACGGGCGATCGAGATGCCCGCAGCCGAGCAGGGGCGGCGCATGCGCGCGCTGCGCAAGCGCGTGCGCGAGCACAATGTCGACGATTGGTCGCGCTCGTTCCTCGACGCTTTGGCCGCTGCCGGTCGATCGAGCAGCCCCGCGCATTCGGCGGCTTCCGCCCGTTCCGTCTCGACGGCCATGACGGAAGCCGAGCACAACGCATGACCGCTCCGACGTTCACCTCCCGTGCGGGACTCGAGGCTGCGGTGGATCGCGCCGCGAAAGCACGCCACCTGCTCGTCGCCCTCGACTTCGACGGCACTCTCGCGCCCCTGGTCGACGAGCCCATGTCGGCGCGCATGCTCCCCGCCGCACGCGATGCCCTCGCACGTCTCTCGCACGCTCCGGCCACGACGGTCGCGCTCGTGTCCGGTCGGACGCTCGAACATCTCGCGGAGATATCGGAGCGCGATCCCGACTCGCGAATCCACCTCGCCGGCTCGCACGGCGCGGAGTTCTGGCATCCGGATGCCGGTTCGGAACAGGATTCCGACGATGATGCCGAGCTCCGCGATGCGCTGACCGCGCGGGCGGAAGCGATCATCGAGGGGGTCGAGGGGGCATGGATCGAACACAAGCGGTTCGGATTCGGCCTTCACACGCGTCTCGCCGAACCCGCGGCCGCCGCCGAAGCAGCAGCCCGGATCGATGAGCTCGTCCGTGTCGAGGCCCCGACGTGGCGTCGTCGCACCGGGCAGGACATCCTCGAGTTCGCGTCGCGACACGAGGGCAAGGACTCCGCGGTGCGGAGCCTCCGCGAGCGCGTCGGCGCCGACGTGGTCGTCTTCGCGGGCGACGACGTGACCGACGAAGACGCCTTGCGGTCGCTCGAGGCCGGCGACGTGGGCATCCGGGTCGGCGGGGGAGAGACGGTCGCCGAATACCGGGTGGCGGATGCGGCCGCGCTCGCGGTGCTGCTCGGCCGGCTCGCCGAGTCTCGCGCGGGGGAATGAGCTCCGGCGCTCGGGCATAGAATTCGAGAATGCCCGACAGCTCCGAGACCATCGACATCAAGCCCCGCAGTCGTGCCGTCACCGACGGCATCGAAGCCACGACCTCCCGAGGGATGCTCCGTGCCGTCGGCATGGGGGATGAGGACTGGGACAAGCCCCAGATCGGCATCGCCTCGAGCTGGAACGAGATCACCCCGTGCAACCTGAGCCTCGACCGGCTCGCCCAGGGGGCCAAGGAGGGCGTCCACTCCGGCGGCGGTTACCCGCTGCAGTTCGGCACCATCTCCGTCTCGGACGGCATCTCGATGGGCCATGAGGGCATGCACTTCTCGCTGGTCTCGCGCGAGGTCATCGCCGACTCCGTCGAGGCCGTCATCATGGCCGAGCGGCTCGACGGTACCGTCCTGCTGGCAGGCTGCGACAAGTCCATCCCCGGCATGATGATGGCGAGTGCCCGCCTCGGGCTCTCGAGTGTCTTCCTGTACGCGGGGTCGACGATGCCGGGCTGGGTGAAGCTCAGCGACGGCACCGAGAAGGACGTCACGATCATCGACTCGTTCGAGGGCGTCGGTGCGTGCCGCGCCGGCAAGATGAGCGAGGCCGACCTCAAGCGCATCGAGTGTGCGATCGTGCCCGGCGAGGGAGCCTGCGGCGGCATGTACACGGCCAACACCATGGCCTCTGTCGGCGAGGCCCTCGGCCTCAGCCTGCCGGGCTCCGCCGCCCCGCCGTCGGCCGACCGCCGCCGCGACTACTACGCGCACCGCTCGGGTGAGGCTGTGGTCAACCTCCTGCGCCAGGGGATCACGACGAAGGACATCCTGACGAAGGAGGCGTTCGAGAACGCGATCGCCCTCGTCATGGCTCTCGGAGGCTCGACGAACGCCGTCCTCCATCTGCTCGCCATCGCCCGCGAGGCAGAGGTCGACCTCAGCCTGCACGACTTCAACCGGATCGGTGACAAGACTCCGCACGTGGCGGACATGAAGCCGTTCGGCCAGTACGTCATGAACGACGTCGACCGTCACGGTGGCATCCCCGTCGTGATGAAGGCGATGCTCGACGAGGGACTGCTGCACGGTGACGCGCTCACGGTGACGGGCAAGACCCTCGCCGAGAACCTCCGCGACCTCGACCCCGAGCCCATCGACGGCAAGGTCATCCACACGTTCGACAACCCCATCCACGCCAGCGGCGGCATCACGATCCTGCACGGGTCGCTCGCCCCCGAGGGGGCGGTCGTGAAGACCGCCGGCTTCGACGCCACGGTGTTCGAGGGCCCCGCACGCGTCTTCGAGCGCGAGCGCGCGGCGATGGATGCCGTCGCGAACGGCGAGATCGAGCCGGGCTCGGTCATCGTCATCCGCTACGAGGGCCCGAAGGGCGGACCGGGTATGCGAGAGATGCTCGCCATCACGGCGGCCATCAAGGGCGCCGGGCTCGGGAAAGATGTACTACTCTTGACGGACGGACGATTCTCAGGCGGCACAACCGGCCTGTGCATCGGCCACATAGCACCCGAAGCGGTGGACGCAGGTCCCATCGCATTCGTGCGCGATGGTGATCTGATACGGGTCGATATCGCGGCTCGCTCCCTCGACCTACTCGTCGACGAGGCTGAGCTGAACGCCCGCCGTGACGGCTGGGCTCCTCTTCCCCCGCGCTATACCCGTGGCGTTCTGGCCAAGTACTCCAAGCTCGTGCGCTCCGCCGCGGAGGGCGCGACCACCGGCTGACTTCGGCTCCGACATCGTCTCCTCTTCTTCAGCGAGGTTCATCACCATGTCCACCGACATCTCCGCGGCCATTCCCCGGCCGCCGTCCCGCACCCCCTCAGCTCCCGTGATGACGGGAGCGGAGGCCGTCGTCCGCTCGCTCGACAATCTCGGTGTCACCGAGGTCTTCGGGCTGCCGGGCGGCGCGATCATGCCCGTCTACGATCCACTCATGGACGACGAGGCCGTACGCCACATCCTCGTTCGTCACGAGCAGGGCGCAGGGCACGCGGCCGAAGGCTACGCCTCGGCGTCGGGTCGGGTCGGGGTCGCCATCGCGACCTCGGGTCCCGGCGCGACGAACCTCGTGACCGCGATCGCCGACGCCTACATGGACTCCGTGCCACTTGTCTGCATCACGGGCCAGGTGTTCTCGACCCTCATGGGAACGGATGCCTTCCAAGAGGCCGACATCGTCGGCATCACGATGCCGATCACGAAGCACTCCTTCCTGGTGAAGACCGCCGAGGAGATCCCCGGTGCGATCGCGGCGGCGTTCGAGATCGCCGGCACCGGCCGGCCCGGCCCCGTCCTCGTCGACATCACGAAGGACGCTCAACAGAACACCGCGCCGTTCGTCTGGCCGCCGAAGGTCGATCTGCCGGGCTACCGCCCGGTGACGAAGGCGCACGGCAAGCAGATCCAGGCGGCCGCCCAGCTTCTCGCCGAGTCGCAGAAGCCGGTCCTCTACGTCGGCGGCGGCGTGATCCGGGGCCGCGCCTCCGACGAGCTGCTGACCCTCGCCGAGGCGACCGGCGCGCCTGTCGTCACGACGCTCATGGCCCGCGGCGCTTTCCCCGACTCCCACCCGCAGCATCTGGGAATGCCCGGCATGCACGGCACGGTCCCGGCCGTGCTCGCACTGCAGGAGTCCGATCTGATCGTCGCCCTCGGTGCCCGCTTCGACGACCGGGTGACCGGCAAGGCATCGCTCTTCGCCCCGAACGCGAAGGTCGTGCACGTCGACATCGATCCCGCCGAGATCTCGAAGATCCGCTTCGCAGACGTGCCCATCGTGGGAGACGTGCGCGACGTGCTCGTCGACCTCGAATCGGCGTTCCGCGGCGTGATCGGCGACGGAAAGCCCGACACGACCGAGTGGTGGGCCTACCTCGACGGCCTCCGCGAGGAGTTCCCGCTCGGCTACGCGCCGACGACCGACGGCCTGCTGTCTCCGCAGCACGTGATCCAGCGGATCGGCGAGCTCACCGGACCCGAGGGCGTGTACGCATCGGGGGTGGGCCAGCACCAGATGTGGGCCGCGCAGTTCATCAAGTACGAGCGTCCCAACTCGTGGCTCAACTCCGGCGGCGCCGGCACCATGGGCTACGCGGTCCCGGCGGCCATGGGCGCGAAGGTGGCCCAGCCCGACCGTGTGGTCTGGGCGATCGACGGCGACGGGTGCTTCCAGATGACCAATCAGGAGCTGGCGACCTGCGTCATCAACCAGATCCCGATCAAGGTCGCGATCATCAACAACTCGTCGCTCGGCATGGTGCGCCAGTGGCAGACGCTGTTCTTCGACGGCCGCCACTCGAACACCGACCTGAACACCGGGCACGGGACGGCGCGCATCCCCGACTTCGTCAAGCTCGGCGAGGCGTACGGTTGCCTCGCCATCCGGGTCGAGACCGAAGACCAGATCGATGACGCGATCAAGCTGGCGCTCGAGACGAACGATCGCCCCGTCGTGATCGACTTCGTCGTGAGCGCCGACGCCATGGTGTGGCCGATGGTCCCGCAGGGGGTCAGCAACAGCTACATCCAGTACGCCCGCGAGCACGCGCCCGCATTCGACGAGGAGGCCTGAGATGTCGCGCCACGTGCTGAGCCTCCTGGTGGAGGACAAGCCGGGTCTGCTGACCCGTGTCGCCGGGCTGTTCGCCCGACGCGGCTTCAACATCGAGTCGCTCGCCGTCGGTGTGACGGAGGTGCCGGGCCTCTCGCGCATCACCGTCGTCGTCGACGTCGAGGAACTGCCGCTCGAGCAGGTGACGAAGCAGCTGAACAAGCTCGTCAACGTCATCAAGATCGTCGAGCTCGACTTCTCGTCGTCGGTGCAGCGCGAACACATCCTCATCAAGGTGCGTGCTGACAACCAGACCCGCTCGAATGTCATCGAGGTCGCGAACCTGTTCCGCGCGGCGATCGTCGATTACGCCCCCGACGCCCTGGTGGTCGAGGTGACCGGAGACCGCGGCAAGATCGACGCGATCCTCCGCGCTTTCGAGCCCTTCGGTATCAAGGAACTCGCACAGTCGGGTCTGCTCGCCATCGGGCGCGGCGGTAAGAGCATCACCGAGCGCGTTCTGCGCGGCTGACCTTCCGAACCACGAATCAAGGAGAAACACACGAACATGGCCGAGATCTTCTACGACGACCACGCCGACCTGTCGATCATCCAGGGCAAGAAGGTGGCGATCGTCGGCTACGGCTCGCAGGGCCACGCTCACGCGCAGAACCTCCGCGACTCCGGCGTCGAGGTCGTCATCGCGCTCAAGGACGGCTCGAAGTCGGCCGCGAAGGCGCAGGACGAGGGCTTCGAGGTCAAGAACGTCGCGGATGCCGCGGAGTGGGCCGACCTCATCATGATCCTCGCGCCGGACCAGCACCAGCGCTCGATCTACGCCGACTCGATCAAGGACAAGCTCACGGCGGGCAAGACGCTCGCGTTCGCCCACGGCTTCAACATCCGCTTCGGCTACATCGACGCTCCCGAGGGCGTCGACGTCATCCTCGTCGCCCCGAAGGCTCCGGGTCACACGGTGCGCCGCGAGTTCGTCGCGGGTCGCGGCATCCCCGACATCATCGCCGTCGAGCGCGACGCGTCGGGTTCGGCCTGGGACACCGCGCTGTCGTACGCGAAGGCGATCGGCGGCACCCGCGCGGGCGTCATCAAGACCACCTTCACCGAGGAGACCGAGACCGACCTCTTCGGCGAGCAGGCGGTTCTCTGCGGTGGCATGAGCCACCTCGTGCAGTACGGCTTCGAGACGCTGATCGAGGCCGGCTACCAGCCGCAGATCGCCTACTTCGAGGTGCTCCACGAGCTCAAGCTGATCGTCGACCTCATGTGGGAGGGCGGCATCGCCAAGCAGCGCTGGTCGATCTCCGACACCGCTGAGTACGGCGACTACGTCTCCGGCCCCCGCGTGATCTCGCCCGAGGTCAAGGAGAACATGAAGGCCGTGCTCGCCGACATCCAGTCGGGTGCGTTCGCACAGCGCTTCATCGCCGACCAGGACAACGGCGCCACCGAGTTCCTCGGCCTTCGCGAGAAGGAGCAGGGTCACCCGATCGAGGCGACCGGCAAGGAGCTGCGCGGTCTCTTCGCTTGGAAGCAGCAGGACAGCGACTACATCGAGGGCAGCGCCGCGCGCTGACCCGTGACGAGCGGCACCGCCCGCTCCGCGACCCTCGGCGGCACCCCGTCGAGCCCGGCCTCGTGCCACGGAAGCCCGGTCCCCATCAGGGGCCGGGCTTTCGGCGTGCGCCGATACCACCGAGACCTTTTACGATGGAGGCATGCCCGTCCCGAAGAAGCAGTTCGCTCGCGCGCGCCTGGGGGCGGTGTGCGTCGCAGCTTCTGTGGTCGCGGGGGCGATCACCGCACCGGCGGCCTGGTCCGTCACGACGGAGGCCGTCGACCCCGTTCCGCATTCGGATGCTCCGGTCGCACCGGAGATTCCGGACGACACCTTCTCCGACGAGGACGACATGGCCCCGGCACCGGGCGAGACGGTGACGCCGTCGCCCGTGCCGACGGACTCGCCGTCGCCGACAGACGGCGTGCCGACGCCGACGCCGACGCCGACGCCGACCAGCCCGGCACCCACCGAGCCGCCGGTCGAGCCGTCGCCGGCCGCTCCGACCGAGCCGGCGCCCGCGCCCGTGCCGCCGCGGATCGACGCAGAACCCGATGGTCGTGTGCCCACGGCCGTGCGGCTCGGGGCGTTGCTGGGATACGCCTACCGCAACCCCGGGGTCGCCTCGCCGACACCGGCGCCGAGTGACGCCGTCGATCTGGACGGGAGCCCCGACGTGGGTGGATCCGCCGAACTCGGCGCGTCCGTTCCCGCGCAGGACCCGACGGGTCGCACCGACGCGGTGCGCGTCGGATCGTTGCACGATGGCTCGGGCACAGAGCTCGCGAAGCCGGCGGTGTGGGCGCCTTGGGGTGGGGCTTTGATCTTGGCCTGTGCCGCCGTCGCCGTCTTCGTGCTCCGCGGGGGCCGGCAGATCGGTCGTTGACGCGCCCGGCTTGTTCGCGCAGATCGGCTGCCGGCTGCCGGGCGCTACTCTGAACATGTGACGAGCCGCGATGACGATGCCCTGAGCTGGGCCGGAGACGACGACCCGACTCTCGTCTCGGCTCCTGCCACGGAGCCCGCACCCGCGCCGTCGCAACGGCCGAGGGATGAGCCGGTCGAAGTCGCCGCCGACGAAGCGGCCGATGCCGGCGCGGACGGTTCCGCCGCGGGACTGAGCAACACGGCCCTGATCGCGCTCGGGGTGCTCGGCGGCGTTTACCTCCTGTACTCGATCGGATGGTTCGTGGGAGGGATGCGCGTCCACAACCTGAGCGGTCTGCTCGGGATCGAGGCCGCGGTCTCGGTTCCCGTGCTCGTGCTCGCGGTCGCCGCGCCCGCGATCTGGTTCGTCGCGACATATGCGCTCACACGCAGCTCGCGCGCGTGGGTGAGGTTCGTCTGGCTCGTCGCGGGGGCGTTGCTCCTCGTGCCGTGGCCGTTCGCGACCCTCGGGGCGGGGAGCTGATGATGGCGAGCGAAGCACGAGGAGCCGCGCAGACGCCTCCGGTCTGGCGGGTGGCGGTCGTCGCGGGAGCGTTCGGCCTGTTCTACGCATACGCGGTCTGGGCTGCCGTCCCGTTGTTGTTGACCCCGTCACCGGCACGGACCGCGGTCGGATGGGTGGCCGTCATCGCTGCCGTGGTGCTGCCGATCGTCATCTTCGCGGGGGCCTTCGCGCTCGGGTGGCGCCGACGCTCGGGATCTTTCGCCCTGATCCTCCTGGCGGGGCTCGGGCTGTCAGCGGTGTTCTTCCTGAACGTCCTCTCGTTCGCCCTCACCTCCGGCGCCGTCTGAGTCGGCGGAACGTCACACGGTCATGGGAGCGGCCGACGCCGCGCTAGGCTGAGACGACCCGCCGCACCGCCGTCGGCTGTCGTGGCGACCACCCGTTCCGCGCTTCTGCGCATGCTCCAGAGGATCGTCCGTGCCCCAGCCCGTCGTGCTCATCGCCGAAGAACTCTCGCCCGCAACGATCGATGCTCTCGGTCCTGACTTCGAGATCCGATCGGTCGACGGCGCCGACCGCGCCGCGCTGCTTCCTGCTCTCGCCGACGCGCACGCCGTCCTGATCCGCTCCGCGACCAAGATGGATGCCGAGGCCATCGCCGCCGCCCCGTCGCTGAAGGTCATCGCTCGCGCGGGCGTCGGACTCGACAACGTCGACATCAAGGCCGCGACAGCCGCCGGCGTCATGGTCGTCAACGCCCCGACGTCAAACATCATCTCGGCGGCCGAGCTGACGGTCGGCCACATCCTGAGCCTCGCGCGTCACATTCCGGCCGCTCATGCCTCGCTTGCCGCAGGCGCCTGGAAGCGCTCGTCCTTCACCGGCACCGAGCTCTTCGAGAAGACCGTGGGCATCATCGGCCTCGGTCGTATCGGCGCGCTCATCGCCGCGCGCGTGCAGGCATTCGGCGTGAACGTCGTGGCATACGACCCCTACGTCACACCCACTCGCGCGCAGCAGCTCGGCGTGACCCTGCTGAGCCTCGACGACCTCCTCACGCAGAGCGACTTCGTCACGATCCACATGCCGAAGACTCCGGAGACGACGGGCATGATCGGCGCGGAGCAGTTCGCGCGCATGAAGAAGTCGGCCTACGTGGTCAACGTGGCGCGCGGTGGCCTGATCGACGAAGAGGCGCTGTACACCGCTCTCACGACGGGTGAGATCGCCGGGGCGGGGCTCGACGTCTTCACGAGCGAGCCTCCGAAGGAGGACGGCACCGCGTTCCCGCTCCTCTCGCTGCCCAACGTCATCGTCACGCCCCACCTCGGGGCCTCGACCGACGAGGCGCAGGAGAAGGCGGGCGTCTCGGTGGCGAAGTCGGTCAAGCTCGCCCTCGAGGGCGATCTGGTGCCCGACGCCGTGAACGTCGCCGGTGGTGTGATCGATCCGTTCGTGCGTCCCGGTATCGCGCTGGTCGAGCAGCTCGGGCAGATCTTCACGGGTCTCGCGCCCAGCGCGCTGACGAGCCTCGACATCGAGGTCCGCGGCGAGCTGGCCGACTACGACGTCAGCGTCTACCGCCTCGCGGCGCTGAAAGGGATCTTCACCAACATCGTCAGCGAGAACGTCTCGTACGTGAACGCGCCGCTCTTCGCCGAGCAGCGCGGCATCGAGACGCGTCTCATCGTCGAGTCCGAGAGCCCGCTGTACCGCAACATCACGATCCTGCGGGGCACCCTCTCCGACGGCTCGGTCCTCACCGTCGAAGGCACCCTCGCCGGAACGCGCATGGTCCCGAAGGTCGTCGGCATCAACGGCTACGAGGTCGAGGTGCCCATCGAACGGCACCACGTGGTGATGCGCTATGCCGACCGCCCGGGGATCGTGGCGATCTACGGCCAGAAGCTGGGGGAGGCGGGAATCAACATCGCCGGCCTTCAGGTCGCGCGTCCCGACGCTTCCGGTCGCGCTCTTTCGGTGCTGACGGTCGACTCGCCGGTGCCGGACCACCTTCTCGACGAGATGCGCGAGGCCGTGGCCGCCGACCTGTTCCGCCAGATCGAGCTGACCGGCTTCTGAGATCGGTCAGCGCTTCGTGACGCCGAGGACGAGGCCGATCAGCGAGTCGAAATCTTCGCCCTGCGGGACGGGCCCGACGACCGCGCCCGCGCCGAGTGCGTTGTTGAAGTAGAGGCCGTCGCCCACCAGGAGGACGAGCTGAAGCGCGGTCTCGTCACGGGTGTGGCCGCGCAGCGCGTCCTCCCACAGGGTGCGGACATCACGAAGCGCGGCGCTGGCCGCGGGATGACCGCTCTGGGCGAGCCGAGAGCCGGCGAGGAGCGCGCGATCGAGGGCGCTGTCCTCCATGACGGAGGTGCGGAGGTAGGCCGCGACGATGCCCTCGGGATGCTGCGCCATGTCGTCGACATCGAGGCGGGCGAGCTCCATCATCCGCTCGAGCAGCGCCGTCTCAAGCGCCTCCTTCGAGCCGTAGTGGTAGAGCAGGCCGCCCTTGGAGACGCCGGCGGCCGCAGCCACGGCATCCATCGTCGCGCCGCGCGCGCCGTCGGAGATCAGAAGGTTCTCGTACGCGTCGAGCACGCTTTCGCGGGCACGTGGGGGACGACTCATGTCTCCAATCCTCTCGCGTCTGAGCGTTCGCTCCTGTTACTATACCGGCTGGACGGTGAACTTATGACTTTGACTGAAGAGATCGCAATCGCTGACGGCCAGGGCCGGCGGGTCGGCTGGCGCGGGTGGGCAGCCCTCGGCGTGCTCATGCTGCCCGTACTGCTCGTGTCGGTCGACAACACGGTGCTGAGCTTCGCGCTGCCCGAGATCGCCCGCGCGCTGAGCCCGACCAGCGCCCAGCAGCTCTGGATCATCGACGTGTACCCCCTCATCCTCGCGGGACTGCTCGTGACGATGGGCTCCCTCGGCGACCGGTTCGGACGACGTCGGATGCTGCTGATCGGTGCGACCGGCTTCGCGGCCGTCTCCGGGCTTGCGGCCTTCGCTCCGAGCGCCGAGCTGCTGATCGTGGCGCGGGCGGCGATGGGCGTGTTCGGGGCGATGCTGATGCCGTCGACCCTCTCGCTGTTGCGGAGCATCTTCACCGACCGTGATCAGCGGCGCCTCGCGATCGCGGTCTGGGCCTCGATGTTCTCCGCGGGCGCAGCCCTCGGGCCGATCGTCGGCGGTCTCCTGCTCGAGCACTTCAGCTGGGGCTCGGTGTTCCTCATGGCGGTGCCGGTCCTCGTGCCCCTGCTCGTACTCGCGCCCTTCCTCGTGCCCGAGAGCCGCGATCCGCGACCGGGCCGCATCGACCCGATCAGCATCGCTCTGTCGATGCTGACGATGGTGCCGATCGTGTACGCGATCAAGGACTTCGCGGTGAAGGGGTGGGGCATCACCCCGCCGGTGCTGTTCGCGCTCGGCCTGGTGTTCGGATGGCTCTTCGTGCGTCGACAGCTTCGTGTGAGCGAGCCGATGCTCGACATGCGACTTTTCTCCCGCGGCACCTTCAGTGGTGCCTTGCTGGTCAACCTCCTGAGCGTCGTGGCCCTCGTCGGCTTCCTGTACTTCGTGACGCAGCATCTGCAGATGATCGTCGGTCTCTCGCCGCTCCAGGCCGGGCTCGCCCTCGTGCCCGGTCTCGCCATGATGATCATCGCCGGGCTGGGAGTCGTCCCGATCTCGCGCCGGGTCTCGCCGCGGATCGTGGTGCCCGCAGCCCTGACGTTGTCGGCAGCCGGGTACGTCATGATCGCGCTCCTGACCGACGCGGAGAGCATGATCGAGCTCGTCCTCGCGTTCGCTCTCCTCGGCATGGGCATCGGCGCGGCAGAGACCGTGTCGAATGAGCTGGTGCTCGCAAGCGCTCCGCCCGCGAAGGCCGGGGCGGCCAGCGCGGTGTCCGAGACCGCGTATGAAGTGGGCGCGGTTCTCGGCACCGCCGTGCTCGGCGGCATCCTCACGGCGATGTACCGCGTCGGCATGGCCGTGCCCGAGGGCGTGCCTGCGGAGGCCGCCGATGCGGCCCGCGAGACCCTCGCGGGAGCCGTCAACGTCGCGCAGGACCTGCCCGAGCCGATCGGGCGTCAGCTGATGGACGCGGCCGCTCACGCGTTCGACTCCGGTGTCGGCGTGACCGCGGCCATCGGTGCCGTGCTCGTCGTCTGCGCGGGGATCATCGCGGCCACTACGCTGAAGGGATCCCACTCGCGGCGTGCCGAGCACTGAGCTCGCGACGCGCCGCGTCGCCGAGAACGAGGAGAGCGATGTCGCGTGTCGTGAAGCTGGCCGTGATTCCGGGCGACGGAATCGGTCCCGAGGTCGTCGCCGAGGCCGAGAAGGTCCTCGACGCGGCGGTGGCGGGAACGGATGTCGTCATCGACAAGACGCGGTTCTCGCTCGGTGCCGCCCGGTACCTCGAGACCGGCGACACGCTGACAGACGACGACCTCGCGGCCATCGCGGGGCACGACGCGATCCTCCTCGGCGCGGTGGGGGGAGTGCCCGGTGATCCGCGGCTGCGCGACGCGAACATCGAGCGGGGACTCCTGCTGAAACTGCGATTCGAACTCGACCACTACGTCAACCTGCGGCCGTCGAAGCTCTATCCGAGCGTTCCGGGTCCGCTCGCCGAGCCGGGGGAGATCGACTTCGTCGTGGTGCGGGAGGGGACCGAGGGCCCGTACGTCGGCAACGGCGGGAGCATCCGGCGAGGCACCCCCCACGAGGTCGCCAACGAGACGTCCGTGAACACCGCATTCGGGGTCGAGCGGGTCGTGCGCTACGCCTTCGATCTCGCTGAGCGGCGGCGCCGCAAGCTGACGCTCGTGCACAAGACCAACGTGCTCGTGCATGCCGGCGGCATCTGGAAGCGCATCGTGGACGAGGTGGCGGCGGAGCACCCCGACGTCGCCGTAGACTATCTGCACGTCGACGCGGCGACGATCTTCCTGGTCACGAACCCGGGCCGCTTCGATGTGATCGTCACCGACAACCTCTTCGGCGACATCCTGACCGACTTGGCCGGCGCCGTCACCGGAGGCATCGGCCTCGCCGCATCGGGGAACATCAATCCCGACGGCGCGTTCCCTTCGATGTTCGAACCCGTCCACGGATCGGCGCCCGACATCGCAGGTCAGCAGAAGGCCGATCCCACGGCCGCGATCCTCTCCGTTTCGTTGCTGCTCGATCACCTCGGGCTCACGGAGGCCGCTCGACGCGTCACCCACGCCGTCGAGGCCGACATCGCCGACCGTAGCTCGGACCCCCGTACGACGACGCAGATCGGCGACGCGATCGCGGCTCGGCTCCAGGCGTAGCCTGGAAATCGCCCGCCGCCCGACATCCGCTTGGAAGACAGATGACTCTCCTCGAAAACGACCCCGACGCCGGACTCGAACCCCTCGATTTCGCCGTCACCCGAAACCTCACCGCGGCCCCCGCCGCCCGTCGCGAGGAGATCCTCGCGAATCCCGGGTTCGGCACCCACTTCACCGACCACATGGTCGACATCTGTTGGTCGGTCCGCGGCGGCTGGCACCGTCCGCGCGTCCAGCCCTACGGTCCGATCACTCTCGACCCCGCCGCGGCGGTGCTGCACTACGGGCAGGAGATCTTCGAGGGCATCAAGGCGTACCGGCACGCGGACGGCTCGGTGCACACCTTCCGTCCCGACCAGAACGGCCGGCGACTTCAGCGGTCGGCTCGTCGCCTCGCGCTGCCGGAGCTTCCGGTGGAATGGTTCGTCCAGTCGCTCCGCGAGCTCATCGCGGTCGACGGCGACTGGGTGCCCTCCGGTGCCGACCAGTCGCTCTACCTGCGCCCGTTCATGTTCGCGAAGGAGGCTTTCCTCGGAGTGCGCCCCGCGAACAAGGTCGCGTACTACGTGATCGCCAGCCCCGCGGGTGCCTACTTCACCGGCGGCGTGAAGCCGGTGTCGATCTGGCTCAGCGAGGACTATGCCCGCGCAGGCAAGGGCGGCACGGGCGCGGCCAAGACCGGCGGCAACTACGCGTCGAGCCTGCTGCCGCAGGCGGAGGCGTACGAGAACGAGTGCGACCAGGTCGTCTTCCTCGATCAGGACCGCAACGTCGAGGAGCTCGGCGGCATGAACGTCGTGTTCGTCTACAAGGACGGCACGATCGTCACGCCGCAGTCCGACTCGATCCTCGAGGGCATCACCCGCGACTCGATCCTGCAGCTCGCGCGCGACCGCGGGCACAAGGTCGAGGGGCGCGCCGTCTCGCTCGACGAATGGCGCCGGGGTGTGGCATCCGGCGACATCGTCGAGGTCTTCGCCTGCGGCACCGCTGCCGTCGTCACCCCGATCGGCGTGCTCAAGGGTCGCGACTTCTTCGACGAGCAGCCCGTGGGTGAGCTCGCCCTTTCGCTGCGCGAAGAGCTCACCGACATCCAGTACGGACGACGCGAAGACAAGCACGGCTGGCTCGTGCGATTGGACGGCTGAGATGAAGATCGTACGTTTCTCGCACAACGAGACCATTCGTTACGGCATCCTCGACGGCACCGATCTGGTGACCCTCGCGGGTGATCCGATGTACGCCGGCTACGACACGACGGGCGATCGCGTGGCGCTGAGCGACGCCGTGCTCCTGGCACCCGTCATCCCGCGATCGAAGATCATCGCGGTCGGCCGCAACTACCGGGAGCACGCCGCCGAGTTCGGGAACGAGGTTCCCGCCGAGCCGCTGCTGTTCTTCAAGCCGAACACCGCCGTCATCGGCCCGGGCGACGCGATCGTCCGCCCGACGCAGTCGCAGCAGGTGGACTTCGAGGGGGAGCTCGCCGTCGTCATCGGCAAGGTCACCCGCAATGTCTCGGTCGACGACGCGCTGAGCCATGTGTTCGGCTATTCGATCGCCAACGACGTCACAGCGCGCGATCTGCAGCGCAGCGACGGTCAGTGGACCCGGGCGAAGGGCTTCGACACGTTCTGCCCGCTCGGGCCGGCGATCGAGACCGACTTCGACCCGTCGCAGGCCCAGCTCGTGGCCCGCGTGAACGGGGAGGAGAAGCAGCGTGCACCGCTGACGGACATGGTGCACGGCATCGCCGACCTCATCGCCTACGCCTCGGCGGCGTTCACGCTGCTGCCGGGCGACGTCATCCTGACGGGAACACCTGCCGGGGTCGGCCCGCTCGTCGCGGGCGACGTCGTGGAGGTCGAGATCGATGGTCTCGGCATCCTGCGCAACATCGTCCGGGATGCCTGACACGGTCGACACCCCTGCTCCGAGCGCGACGTCCGCCGGCGTCCCACGGGAGGTCGTGCGGCGCCGCGCGCTCGTCGTGCTCTCGCTGGGCCAGGTGCTCGGCGGCATCGGTTTCGGGTCGACCATCTCACTCGGAGCTGTCATCACCGAGCGACTCACGGGCGACGAGGCTCTGGCAGGTCTCCCGACCGCCGCGGTGACGCTCGGTGCCGCCCTGCTCGCGGTGCCGCTGGCCTCCCTCGCGTCGCGTTCGGGGAGGCGCCCGGCGCTTGCTCTCGGGATGCTTCTCGCGCTCGTCGGCGTGGCACTCGTCGTCGTGGGTACGGCGGCGGGGCTGTTTCCGGTCCTGCTCGTCGCCTTCGCCTTGATCGGCGCGGGCCAGGCCGCCAATCTGCAGTCGCGGTTCGCCGCCACCGACCTGGCGACCGATCGAACACGCGGGCGCGACCTGTCGATCGTGGTCTGGGCGACCACGATCGGTGCGGTGCTCGGTCCGAACCTGATCGGTGCCGGCGAAGCGCTCGGCGGCGCCGTGGGGATGCCCCCGCTGACAGGTCCGTATCTGTTCACGGCGGTCGCGCAGGTGCTGGCCATCGTCCTCTACCTGTTGGCTCTCCGGCCCGACCCGCTGCTCCTCGCGCGCGAGTCGAGCGCCGGGAGATCGGGCGCCTCGCCCACGGCGCGGTCACGACCCGACCGGCCTCGCGCGGCGCGCTACGCCATCCTCGCGATCGCCGGCTCTCACGGGGTCATGGTGTCGGTGATGGCGATGACGCCGCTTCATCTGGTCCATCACGGCGCCGAGCTGTCAGTCGTCGGGCTGACCATCAGCCTGCATATCGCCGGGATGTACGCGCTCTCGCCCGTCTTCGGCATCCTCGCCGACAGGCTCGGGCGCGTGCCCACGGTGCTGCTCGGGCAGGCTCTGCTCGCCGCGTCACTCGTCGTAGCCGCTTTCGGTGCGGAATCGTCCGCCGCCGTCACGGTCTCGCTCATTCTGCTCGGGCTCGGCTGGAGCGCGGCCACCGTGGCGGGATCGGCGCTGCTGACCGAGGCGTCGTCACCGGAACGCCGGACGACCCGGCAAGGACGCAGCGACGCGGTCATGAACGTCGTGGGAGCAGCGGGCGCTGCCGCAGCCGGGGGAGTGCTCGGGCTGATCGGCTACGCGGGACTGGCGACGTGGGCTCTCGTCATCGTCGCGCTGGTCGCGATCGGTGGGGTCGTGGTGGGAGGGTCGATGCGTTCGGCGGACAGCGCGAGCGACCCGGCGGGCGTCTAGTCGTCGCGCCTGTCCACGGCAAGCATTTTGCTGCGGGCCGGAAGGCTGGCACCGTGGAGTCATGAGCCACCGCGCACAGTTGATCATCGCCCTCGTCGCGAGTGCGATCCTCTTCCTCTCCATCGCGCTGATGTTCGCGCTGGTGATCATCAGCTTCTTCACCGACGGCATCGAGTTCGCCGGTGATCCTCACATCGCCGACGCGATCGCCGTGACCGGCTGGGCGCGGACGGCGTGACGCTCGCGCGCGCCGTCGTCTCCGGCTGATCAGCCGAGGAGAGCGGCCACGGCGAGCTCGACGTCGCTCTCGTCATTGAAGACGTGGAACGCGAGGCGGGCATTGCCACGGCGACCGGATGCGGTGACCCCGGCGGCCGTCAGTCGCGCGAGGTCCGCGCCGGCGGGGTCGGGCCAGGTGACGATGGGCGTGGCTCGCAGGGGCTCGGGAAGTCCGAGTCGCTCGCGGAAGGCGGAAGCGAGGCCGGTCACTCGCGTGTGGAGGGCGGAGGCGTCGGCGCCGGCGAACATCGCCAGCGCGGGCTCTGCTCCCACCATCGCCTGCCAGGCCGGTGACACATCGAAGCGCCGCGCGGAGCGCGCGAGCGACGCGTCTACGCCGTAGCACGCGGCCCAGGGATCCTCGCCGGCGTACCAGCCGGCATGGAGCGGCGTGAGTGTCGCTGCGAAGTCATCGCCGACGACGAGGAACGCGACGCCGCGAGGCGCGCACAGCCACTTGTAGGTGTGGCAGACAAGGGCATCGAACATCTCTGCATCGACGGGGAGCCACCCCGCCGCCTGCGTGGCGTCGCACAGTGTACGAGCGTTGTTCCGCCGGGCCGCGTCGACGATCGCCGTCGCGTCGGCGACCTCTCCGGTGGCCGACTGCACGATCGAGAACGCGACGAGGTCGACATCCGCTGTGATCGCCCTGGCGAGATCTGCCAGGGGAACCGCGCGCACTCGGATGTCGCGACCGGCGTGCGCGAACGGGAGCACGAGCGACGAGAACTCGCCCTCGGGGCAGAGCACGGTCGCGCCATCGGGGAGGGACGCCGCGATCATGCCGACCATGACCGAGGTCTGCGATCCGATGGCGATGCGCTCGGGCGCGGTGTTCACCAGGCGTGCGAAATGACTGCGGCACCGCTCGGTGACGGCGGCGTAATGAACGAGGTCGGGACGGGCGTCGAGATCGGCGAGGACAGCCGCGCGGGTGGCATGCGTCGGGAGGCCCGTGCTGCATGCCGCGAGATAGCCGCGTGCGGCCGTGAATGCGGCGTGAAGCTCCTCGGGCGGGAGAGCCGTCGTCTGCATGCATCCAGACTGCGCCCCGCTGATCTATTGGTCTACGGCAGGATTTGCATGCAAAGCATCATGTGCAGTTATCTGTTCGCATGAGCATCCCGGACTATCGTCTCGATGTCGCCGAGCTGCGCATCGTGCGGGCCATCGCCGACGGCGGGTCGATCACCGCGGCTGCGTCGGCCCTGGGCTACAGCCAGCCAGCCGTGAGCCAGCAGGTCAAGCGACTCGAACAGCGTCTCGGGGTGCCCGTCGTCGAGCGTGTCGGCCGGCGGATGCGGCTCACTGAAGCCGGTCGCGTGATCGCCCGGCACGCGGCGGCGGTGGCGACGGCCATCGAGGCCGCCTCCGGCGAGCTCGCCGAACTCGCCGGGTTGCGTTCGGGAACGGTGCGCATGGTCGGCTTTCCCTCTGCTTCGCCGACGGTGTTGCCGCGGCTCATGGATCGGCTGGCCCAGGCGGAGCCCGGGCTGACGCTGACGTACGTCGAGGCGGAGCCCCCCGAGGCGATCGCAGATGTCCGCGCCGACCGCGCCGACATCGCCCTCACCTTCGGCTATCCAGGCGATCGGAGCGACCCGCACGGCGAGAACGCACGCGGTCTCGACGCCGCGCTCATCGGCTACGACGATCTGCTGGCGGTGCTGCCGGTCGACCACCCTGCCGCTCACGGATCCGGCGCCATCGAGATCGCGCTGCTGGCGCACGAGGCGTGGATCGCCGGGTGCCCCCGCTGCCGAGGGCACCTGCTCGAGGTGTGCGGGCGAGCGGGGTTCGTCCCCGCGATCCGATTCGAGACCGACAACTTCGTCGCGGTCGAGCAGCTCGTCGCGCAGGGGATCGGTGTCGCGGCCCTCCCGGGGCTCGCGGTCGCATCATTCCCGGTCCTTCCGGGTGTGGTCACACGTCCGCTGCCGGCGAGTGAACGCCGCGCCATCCACGCGGTGTCGGCGGGTGGCGCGGGCCGCGTGCCGGCGGTGGCCTCCGTGCTCGGCCACCTCCGGGCCGTCGTCGCGGAGCTCACCGACACGGATGCGCACGCGAACTAAGCTGGAGGGGATGTCCAACGCACCTCACCCCGCCACCACGACCGCTTCCGGAACCGACGTCCGCGTGCGGTTCTGCCCCTCGCCGACCGGCTTGCCGCACGTCGGCCTGATCCGCACGGCCCTGTTCAACTGGGCCTACGCGCGCCACAACGGCGGCAAGATGGTCTTCCGCATCGAAGACACCGACGCTGCGCGCGATAGCGAGGAGAGCTACCAGCAGCTTCTCGAGGCCCTGCGGTGGCTCGAGATCGACTGGGACGAGGGTGTCGAGAAGGGCGGCCCGCATGCCCCGTACCGCCAATCGCAGCGTCACGAGATCTATCGCGAGGTGCTCGACAAGCTCATCGCTGCCGGTGTCGTGTACGAGTCGTACTCGACGGCAGAGGAGATCGACGCCCGCAACGAGGCGAACGGACGC
Organism: Microbacterium arborescens; assembly: GCF_030369635.1. Lineage (NCBI taxonomy): Bacteria > Bacillati > Actinomycetota > Actinomycetes > Micrococcales > Microbacteriaceae > Microbacterium > Microbacterium arborescens. Next base: position 1,527,290 of record NZ_CP128474.1, read on the forward strand.
GCGAAGCAGCTCGGCTACGACAACTACGACCGCGGTCTCACCGACGAGCAGAAGGCGGCGTTCCGCGCCGAGGGGCGAGAGCCCGCGTGGCGTCTGCGGGTGCCGGACCACGACCTGACCTTCGTCGACCTCATCCGAGGCGAGGTCACGTTCCCCGCCGGATCGTTCCCCGACTTCGTGATCGTTCGGGCCGGCGGCATCCCGCTCTACACGTTCGTGAACCCCGTCGACGACGCGCTCATGGGAATCACGCACGTCCTCCGCGGCGAGGACCTCATGCCGTCGACGGCGCGTCAGCTCGCGCTGTACGCGGCGCTGATCGAGGCGGGCGTCACCGATTTCGTCCCGCGCTTCGGGCACATGCCCCTCGTCCTCGGCGACACCGGCAACAAGAAGCTGTCGAAGCGTGACCCGAAGGCCGACCTCTTCCTGCAGCGAGAGAGGGGCTTCATCCACGAGGGGCTCCTGAACTACCTGTCGCTCCTCGGCTGGTCGATCGCGCCCGACCGCGACGTCTTCACGCGTGACGAGCTCATCGCCGCGTTCGACATCGCCGATGTGAACCCGAACCCGGCCCGCTTCGATCAGAAGAAGGCCGAGTCGATCAACGGCGACCACGTGCGGATGCTCGCACCCGACGACTTCGCCGAGCGCCTCGTGCCCTACCTCGCCGGCGCCGGGCTGATCCAGAACCCGCCCACGGCGGGGGAGCGCGAGATCCTCGAAGCGGCGGCGCCGCTCGTGCAGGAGCGGATGCAGCTGCTGGGCGATGCGCCCGGCCTGCTCGGCTTCCTCTTCCGGTCCGAGGTCGCATACGAGGACGACGCGCTGTCGGGTCTTCCCGCCAACGCGGGCGAGGTGCTCGTCGCGTCTGTCGGCGCCCTCGAGCTGGTTCCCGAGCAGGGCTTCACCGCGGCGGCGGTGCAGGAGGCGCTCGCGCCCGCGCTGATCGAGGGACTGGGTCTCAAGCCGCGTGTCGCTTACGGCCCGCTTCGCGTCGCCCTCAGTGGACGTCGCGTGTCGCCGCCTTTGTTCGAGTCGATGGAGCTGCTCGGCAAGGCTGAGACCATCCGCCGGCTCGACGCGCTGGTGCAGCGCGTCGGCTGACGCGCCCGGGCGGCACTCGGTTTGGCCGCATCCTCTCCGTCAGGTAGAGTTATTCCTCGGTGCGACTGAGGTCAAACCGACCATGGGGTATGGTGTAATTGGCAACACGGCGGTTTCTGGTACCGTTGTTCTTGGTTCGAGTCCAGGTACCCCAGCTTTGAGAAAAGCCCCGCTGAAGCGGGGCTTTTCTGTTGGTTCCGCGGCGGCCGCGATCAGCGACGCGGGTTCGACTGTGCCAGCCGGGGCGCCACGATTGCGGCGGCGATCAGCGGGGTGGCCAGGAAGAGCCACGCCGTGACCGGAAGCCCCGGCATCGCGAGCAGGGCTCCGACGATGAGGTTGCCGATCAACACCGCGACGCCCCCACAGGTGGCGAGCAAACCGAAGAACGACCCTGTCGGGTGGTCGTCCGCGAAGCGGGGGACGAGTGAGAGTGCGGTCGGGTTGGTCGTCATGTGGCCGGCCACGACGAGGGGCGCCGCCGCGACGACGATCGTGACTCGTACAGCATCCGCGCCCTGCGCCATCGTGCCGACTGCCGCGACGGCGAAGCCGGCGGCGGACAGGACATAGCCGACGCGGAGGGCAATGGGCGCCCCGACGCGCGCCGACCAGCGCGCGACGGGGATCTGCAGCGTCAGCGTCAGGATCGATACCCATCCGAACATCCCGGCGGTCGCGGTCGCCGGGTGTTCCGTCGCGGCGAGCTGCAAGGGCAGGGCGAGATAGAGCTGGTTGTAGGCCAGCAGGTCCGCGGCGTGCGCGGCCGAGAAGCCGACGAAGCGCCGATCGCGCAGCGACCACCAGTGGCCCGTGGGTGTCGTGGCGGCGTCCGACGTGGGTTCGCGTCGGACGACGGGCAGCGAGACGGCGAGGAACAATCCGATCAGGACGAAGAAGGCGGCCCCGAACAGGGCGACCGTCTCGAACCCCCAGCCGAGGAGGGCGGCGCCGACGACAGGACCCGTGACGGCGCCGAGCTCGCCGGTGATGCTGAGCCAGGCGAAGAGCGACGCGCGTGTGGCAGAGGTCGAGGCGGGGCGCCGACGCTCGGCGTCCGCCAGGAGCACGTTGAGCCCCGGAGAGAAGAGAGCCCCGCCGAGGCCGGTGAGGATGGTCCCGGTGACGAAGAGCACGAGCTGGGGCGACTCCAGGATCAGGGATGCCGCGAGCGTCGTGAACCCGGCGATCCGAACGCCGCAACCGAGGAGGATGACGCGACGCGCGCCCATCCTGTCGGCGAGCACGCCGCCGACGAGGAACATCCCCTGCTGGGCGAATGTGCGGACCCCGAGGATGAGTCCGACGGTGGTGGCCGCGACACCGAAGTCTTCGGTGAGGACGAGGGCGAGGAATGGCACGACGGCGTAGAAGCCGGTGTTGAACAGGAACTGCGTCGCGAGCAGCACCGGGGTGCGCGCGGCGCGCGGCGAGGCGCCACCGGGGCGGGGGATCTGCACGTCGGGTTCTCTCGGGCTTCGGATGTCGTTGGGGGCGCCGCCGAGTTCGGCTGAGCGACGGGCCGGAACGATCATCGCAAGACGACGGCCGTACGGCCGCGAGCGGCATGCGGTGGAGTGACAATGGGCGTATGGGACTCTTCATGCAGCGACCGGAGGAACCGAGCGAGTGGGCAGGTCTGCCGTCTGAGCCTGTACGCCGCACGTCGAACGCGGAGTTGCTGCCCAACGAGCCGCCACCCGCCGATCCCGCGGGCGATCTCCTCGGCGGGGGCGGCATCGCGTCGATCACGATTCCGCTTCCGGTCCCGTCGGAGCCGGCGGGCGAGGGGGCCGATGGCGACAGCGAGGCGGAGTCAGGTACGGAGCCGCCCGCTGTCTGACAGGTGTCGGATAAGCTGAGGTCATGGACCCGCGGTCGATGCGCAGCCGAGAGGCGCTGCGTCGCGCCGCGCTCGATCTGGCCGCTGTGCGCCCGCTCACCGACCTGTCGGTGTCGGAGATCTGCCGTACCGCAGGTGTCACCCGCGACACCTTCTACCGCCACGCTGACGCTCCCGTCTCGCTCGTCGCCGACGCGCTGAGCGTCGAGCTCGAGGACGTGCTGTCGGATGTCGGCGAGCTCGATTCGCTGTCGACCGCCGAAGGACTTCTGCTCCAGCACGTGAAGCAGCGCGCCGATGTCTACCGCGGGGCTCTGCATCCCTCGCTCGCTGCTCCGATCCGTGCCGTGCTCGAACGGGTCATCGCCGCAGGCCTCGAGGAATGGCTCGCACGGCATCCCGAAATCGAGCCGCCTGCGATCGATGATCTGCCGTCGCGAGAGATCGCTGTGGCGTACGCGGCGGGCGGGACGGTCGCGGCGATCGAGGCTTGGCTGCGCTCGGGTGCCGATGACGTGGCGTGGGCGACGAGGGCGATCCTCGCCGCATCGCCGGAATGGTGGCTGCGGTGACGCAGCCGAACGAGAGGAGATCACGATGAAGGCAGCAGTGTTCCACGCGAAGGAAGACCTCCGCGTGGAAAACGTCGAAGAACCGACCGTGGAGGCTGGGCAGGTGAAGCTCAAGAACGCCTTCGCGGGGATCTGCGGGTCGGACCTGCACGTGTACTACGCGCCTGAGGCCGCGGGCCTCACCCTGGACGAGCCGCACCCGGTGACGGGCGCTCAGCTTCCGCAGATCCTCGGACACGAGTTCGCGGGAACCGTCGTCGAGGTCGGTGAGGGCGTCGAGGGAGTCTCCGTCGGCGACCGCGCCGCCGTCTGGCCGGTCTACTACTGCGGCGAGTGCCCCGCGTGCGAGAAGGGCATGTTCAACGCCTGCCAGAAGATCGGCTTCCACGGGCTCAGCTCGCACGGCGGCGGGATGGCGGAGTACACCACGGTTCCGGCCTCGATGCTGCACAAGCTCCCCGAGAACGTCGACCTCCGCATGGGCGCGCTCGTCGAGCCGATGGCGGTCGCCTGGCATGCTGTCGAGCGATCGCATGTGACGTCCGGACAGACGGCGATCGTCGCGGGGGCCGGCCCGATCGGTATCGGTGTCTGGTTCGCTCTCAAGGCCCACGGTGTCGAGAAGGTCCTCGTTTCGGAGCCCAGCGCCGCGCGGCGTGAGACGATCGCCGCCCTCGGCGCGACCGTGGTCGACCCGGTCTCGGGTGACTTGGCCGCCGCGGTCGCCGAGCTCACCGGCGGTCGCGGAGCCGACGTCGCGTTCGACGCCGCGGGAGCGGGACCCGCCATCACGTCGGGCCTGGCGAGCCTGGTACCCGGCGGACGCTTGGTCGTCGTCGCCATTCACGAGCGCGCTATGGAGTTCTCGCCGACGCAGCTCGTGATGGCCGAGACTGAGATCGCCGGTGCGCTGGCGTACCTTCCGGCTGACTTCGATGCCGTCATCGACGCGATGTCGCGCGGCGTGTACGACACGACCGGTTGGGTCGAGGAGGTGCCGATCGACGGCGTCGTGGGAGCCATCGAGAAGCTCCGCGGCGGTGCCGGCGCAAAGATCCTGGTGCGGTCTGACGCCTGACGCCTGACGCCTGACGTCTGACGCCCGACGCGAAAGCCCGCGATTCCGAATGTCGGATCGCGGGCTTTCGCACGCTCGCTGTGCTGCCGAGCGCGTCAGCCGCGACGAACGTCAGGTGCGGCGCGGCCTCGGCGCCGGAGGCGGCGGAACGGGTTTGGCCGCGACGATATCCGAGCGGTGGATACGTTCGACCCCGCGTTTGCCGTCGACGACGACCAGCTCGTCGTCCGCGCTCAGCAGCTCGCCGAGCGCATCCGTGGCTTGTCCCGTGGGCAGCAGGTAGCGGACGACCACTCGGTTGCCCGGCACGGGCAGTCTCACCATGCGCCGGGGGAGTAGTCCTTGAGGAAGACGCCGAAGAGGTCTTCGCCGGCCTCGCCGCGGACGATGGGGTCGTAGACGCGCGCGGCGCCGTCGACGAGGTCGAGCGGGGCATGGAAGCCCTCTTCAGCGAGTCGCACCTTGGTCGGGTGCGGGCGCTCGTCGGTGATCCAGCCGGTGTCGACGCTGGTCATCAGGATGCCGTCGGTCTCGAACATCTCGCGCGCGCTCGTGCGCGTGAGCATGTTCACGGCGGCTTTGGCCATGTTCGTGTGCGGGTGGCCCGGTCCCTTGTAGCCGCGGTTGAACACGCCCTCCATCGCGCTCACGTTCACGACGTAGGTGCGGCGGGCCGGGCTGGCCGCGAGCGACGCGCGCAGTTTCGACACGAGCAGGAAGGGTGCCGTCGTGTTGGCGAGCTGCACCTCGAGCATCTCGAGCGGGTCGACGTCGCCGACGCGCTGCGTCCACGAGTTGACGCTGTCGAGGTCGGGGATGAGGCCCCCGGCGTCGATCGCCGTGCCCGCGGCGAGCCGGTCGAGCGAGCTCGATCCCGCGGCCATCGCCTGCTCGGTCAGCTCGTCGGCACGGGAGGCCGCGGCGGCGAGGATCGGGTGCGCGTTGACCGACCGCTCGAGCGCCTGCGGATGCATGTCGTTGGTGTGTCCGAAAGTGATGAGCTCGGGCAACGGCCCGTCCGGCAGGGGCGAGAGCTCGGCGTCGACGAGGGGCTGGTAGGCACCGGGCGAGCGCCGCACCGTCTGGGTCGCGTTGTTGATCAGGATGTCGAGCGGGCCGGCTGCGGCGACGTCATCCGCGAGTCCGACGACCTGGGCGGGGTCGCGCAGGTCGATTCCGACGACCTTGAGCCGGTCGATCCAGTCCGACGAGTCGGGCAGACTCGTGAACCGGCGCACCGCATCGCGCGGAAAGCGGGTCGTGATGGTCGTGTGCGCGCCGTCGCGCAGCAGTCGCAGCGCGATGTACATCCCGATCTTCGCGCGGCCGCCCGTGAGCAGCGCTCGGCGCCCGGTGAGATCGGTGCGAGCATCGCGCTTCGCGTGGCTGAGGGCCGCGCAGTCCGGGCAGAGCTGGTGGTAGAAGGCGTCCACGAGCGTGTACGGCTGCTTGCAGATGTAGCAGGCGCGCGCCTTGATGAGCGTGCCCGCGACCGGAGCGGTCGTCGACGACGAGATCGGGATGCCGCGGGTCTCGTCGTCGATGCGGTCGGGAGCACCCGTCGCGGTGGCGTGCACCACGGCGCGGTCGGCGGAGGCGACGGCATCCCGGATCTCTCGGCGCCGCACCTTCTTCGCGGCCTTGAACATCGCGGCGGTCGCGCGGCGCACCGTGACGTAATCCGGGTGGGCGTGATCGATGTCGGCGAGCTGCTCCAGGACGCGGAGCGTCGCGGCGAGGTCGGCCGGGTCGATGCCGCTGGGCGCGACGGAAGCGGGGGAGATCGTGTCGGGAAGCACACGGAATTCTACGACATCGGGCCTGAGCGACTCCGGTGGAGGGTGCGACGCACTTTCGCGCGTCGGGCGCGGATTGAACAGCGATGGATGCCGCGAAGTGCGCGCCATCCGCTGCCGATGCCTCGGTGAAAAGGGGACGACCCCGCCGGAGATGAAATCTCACGGCGGGGCCGTCAGTGAGCCCTGGGAGAAAGTGACCCGAACACCGTCTCTACCGAACCGCTCACGTACAAGAGTGAAGCTACGCGGTCGGAGGCCGCCTGTCGGGGTTGTTGACGTCGCACCTCGGGCTCTGGTAGGCGATCAGCGCATCGCGTCGCCGATATAGGAGTACTTCAGGAAGACCTCCGACGCCCAGCCGGCCTCCTCGAGGACACCCTGGACCGCGGTGAGCATGTAGCGCGAGTCCCATCCCATGTAGAGATAGCTGCCTTCGCCGAGCTCGTCCCACTGCCCGTTCCAGGCCATCGCCGGGTACACGGGGCCGCCCCGACGGGCGCTGAAGTCGATCACGCTCTGCCGGGAATCCACCCACAGGCGCTTGAAGACGCGGTTGAACAGGTAGCGGACGTCGGGGACCTCCCAGTGCTCGCCGCGGAACTCGACGTAGTCGAACTCTCGTTGCCAGCCGCGCGGCCAACCCCGGCGCAGCTTCGCGTCGAGGATCGGCGTGAGGTTGTCGTCGTCGATCCCCGTCATCGGCGGGCGGCGCCAGAGGTCGACGAAGCGCGCCGCGAGCTCTTCCGTGCGCGCGCCGATCGCCCCGGTGTCCCAGCGCGCGTGCTCGGCGATCTCGCGAGACATCTCCACCCCGCTTCCCGCAAGGACGGAGCGAAGCTGTGGGAAGGTGGCGTCGAGCGCGCGCTCCGACCGGTCCTGCTCGAGCAACGTCAGATTGCCGATGGTGTGTGCCAGCGCGCGGTGGCTGTTCTGCTCGTCCTCGCTGTAATCGGCGAAGCGTCGCGTGCCGTCCCCCGACCAATCGTCGCCGGCGCCGGCGGGGAAGATGGGCGACACATCGAGGAGGTCGGCCGCGTCGACGCCGGCGAGCCTGCCGAGCACGTAACGCGGGTGGGGGAGGTCGGTGTACTTGAGGCCCACGCGCACGCGCTCGTCTGAGGGCGTGATGCGCGCGATGGCCCGGGTGAGGGCATCCGGGCCCCCCGCGTAGGCGCGGCACAGGCGCGCGACGAGCCGCTCGGTCGCGATGCCGACGACGACACGGCGCAGGAGAAGCGACTGGATGTCTTCGAGGCGGGCGATCAATTCGTCGCGGGGCAGGATGCCGGCGCGCTGGTCGTGCACGAGCCGCATGGCGAGGGGGAACATCTGGCGGCCGAGAACCGCGAGGTAGCCGAGCTGGCGGCCGACCTCCGGGTCGTCGCTCGTGGCCGGGTCGAGGAGCTCGCGATAGATCTCGGAGAAGGTACGCCAACTCGTCGCGTGCTCGCGCAGGCTGTCGATGTCGAGCCGAGGGAATTGCTGGCGGAACACGTCGTAGACGCCGCGCCCACCGGTGATGAGCACCTCGCGACCGGTGAGCATGACCAGGTAGTGGTTCCAGAACGACCCGATCGCGTCGCCGGTGTTCTGCTCGATCGGAAGCCAGTACTCCTGCTCGATCTCGTTCTGCTCGGTGTGGGTGAGCCCCATGAGCACGTAGTTGTGGATGAGCTCGTGATCGCGCAGCGGCTCACCGGTGGAGTTCAGGCTCTCGAAGATCTGCTGCGCGTTGGCCTGCGCGCCCAGGGTGATCGAGACGTGCTCGAGTTTCTGCAGCCCACGCCACAGCGTGGCGGCTTCGCCCGGACGGATCTGGCTGCGGAAGAACGCGTAGTTGTCATCGAAGCGCGAAGCGCGCTGCTCGTCCTCGGGGCCGCGCCGATCGAGGACGACGCTCTCGAAGACATCGGCCCACGCGCGGTGGGGACGCAGCTTGGTGCGCGTCGGGTCGTCCGCCCGCACGAGCACCGCCTCGAGCTCCCGCGCGAGGCCGGGATCGTCGTCGCGCAGCGTGTGATGCAGGGCTGCCACCAGCAGCATCAGCGTCGTGATCCGCTGCTGCCCGTCGATGAGCACGAGCTGGGCGTCGTCGTCGGTCGAGGTGCTCGCGGTGGAGAGGATCGATCCGATGAAGTGGGTGTGAGCGTCATCCGAGGCCGAGACCGATCGGATGTCGCCGAGCAGCTGCTCGCAGCCGCCGATGTCCCAGCGGTACTGACGCTGATAGACCGGCACGACGATGGTGGTCTCGGATGCCGAGAGCCAGCCGATCGTGTTGACGGCGGTCGCTTCGACATTCGTGGCAGTGCTCATGTTCTCCGAAATCGCTCCTCGAAAACCCCGGACGAGTCTACCGGCGCGCTCAGGAGCCGTAGGTAGGCTGACCTAAGTCGGGCCTGTAAAAACTTCGCTTGTCCGACAGAAAGGTCATGATCCGTCATGGGTTACATCAAGTCCGCTGCCCTCGAGGAGACCGGCTACGTCGTCCTCGACCGCTACAACAAGGAGATCGATCCGAAGGAATGGCTCGACGTCGAGTACGTCGACTGGAAGTCCTCCGGAGACACCCGCTTCGCCCCGCTGGCCTCGGCCAAGGGTGAGATCGAGTGCAACGGTTTCTGGAACCACAAGCCGCCGCGCACCGACAAGGACGGTGTCTGGATCGATTCGCAGACCGCGATCGCGCCGACGCTGACCGCGCGTGCGCAGGAGCCCGGCGCGAACGTCGGCCGCTGCCGCATCATCGAGCTGCAGCCGAACACGTATGCCGACTGCCTCTACAACCTGCACCAGGACGACAACAACCGCCTCAACCCCGATGGCACGGGTTGGGTCGTCCGCGGCTTCTTCAACCTGACGGACGACAAGACCAGCTACTTCGTGCTGCGTGAGAACCGCACCGACCCCAGCGAGGAGACGCGCATCGCCCTCCCCGCCGGCGCGCAGCTCATCGTCGACACCCAGCGCCTGTGGCACGCCGCCGCTCACTACGGTGACGAGCCGCGCTACTGCCTCATCACGTCGTGGGAGTCCGGCCCCGAGCTCGACGCCTACATCGCCAAGTACAACGGCGTGAACAAGGTGGAGAGCTACCCGGTCGACCAGGAGATCCTCGATGCCGGTCAGATCGAGCAGGAGCGCCGTATCGCCGCTCGCGCCGCCGCCCTCGCGGCACGCGGTCAGCAGGAGGTCATCGCGATGAGCGAGGCCTGAGCTCGCACTCGCTGTAGGGGAGGCGTCGGCTGCGGCCGGCGCCTCCCTTTTGCCGTGAGGGCCGCGGGACCAAGGACCGTGTTGCTTTTTGTTGCTTTGGGTTTGATTGCGTTGTAACGTGTGGGCATCCGAAGGAGGATGTCGTGTACGCAATGGAGCGCCAGCAGCTCATCGAACGAATGCTCGTCGCTAACGGTCGCGTGGCCGTGGTCGACCTCGCATCGCGCTTCGACGTCACGACCGAGACCGTCCGCAGAGACCTCGCGGCCCTCGAAGAGACCGGGGTTCTGCGTCGCGTGCACGGAGGTGCAGTCTCCGCTGAGCGTGTCAGCACCGCCGAGCCTTCGGTCGCCGAACGTTCCCAGCGGCATTCTGCAGCCAAGGAACGAATCGCCCGCCGCGCACTCTCAGCGCTTCCGGCCGCGGCCGGATCCATCTACATCGACGCCGGCACCACCACGGCGTCGTTCGCCGAGGCTCTGGTCGAGCGCGGCGCACCGAGCGGGCTCGAGGTCGTCACCCACTCGATGACGATCGCGCACTCCCTCGCCGGTGCGAGCGGCATCGGCCTCACCGCGATCGGCGGCCGCGTCCGGGGTCTCACCGCAGCCGCCGTCGGCTCGGACACCGTTGCCGCGATCACGCGGCTGCGCCCCGACGTGGCCCTGATCGGCACCAACGGCATCGCCCGAGGTGCGGGGCTGACGACGCCCGACCCCGACGAAGCCGCCGTGAAGCGAGCGATCGTGGCGGGTGCGCGCCGCGTGATCGTGCTCGCCGACGCCGACAAGTTCGACGCCGAGCTGCTCGTGTCGTTCGCCGACCTGTCGGAGCTCGACGTCATCGTGACCGACCGTGAGCCCGAGGACGATCTCGCTCTCGCCCTGCGCGAGGCCGACGTGGAGGTATGGACCGCATGATCGTGACCCTGACGGTGCATCCGTCGCTCGACCGGACGATCTCGATCGACGCTGCGCTCCGCGTCGGAGAGGTGCAGACCGCGTCGGCCGTGCGCGAAGACGCCGGTGGCAAGGGCATCAACGTGGCCCGTGTCCTCCGGGCATCGGGAGCCGAAAGTCTGGCGGTGCTGCCGCTCGACCCGGCCGACCCGTTCGCCGCCGCGCTCGCGGCCGCCGATGTCGATGTCCGCACGGTCCCCGTGCGGGGACGCACCCGCGCGAACATCGCGGTCACGGATCCGACCGGTGAGACGACGAAGATCAACCTCCCCGGTGTGGCCTTGAGCGAGGACGATCTCGATGACGTGATCGACGTCGTCGCCGAGTCCGCGCGAGGCGCGCAATGGCTCGTGCTCGCCGGCTCTCTCGCGCCGGGGCTGCCTGACGACACCTATGTTCGGGTCATCCGCGCGGTGCGGGACCGGCTCGGCGAGCACGCACCCCGGGTGGCGGTGGACACCTCGGGTGCCGCGCTGCGCGCGGTCGTCGCGGACGGGCGTCCCGATCTCATCAAGCCCAACGACGAGGAGCTCGCCGACCTGCTCGGTGCGGCACTGCCAGCCGCCGAGCACCTCGCCGATGCCGTCCACATCGCATCGCGCGAGCTCGTGCCCGCGACGGTGGGGGCGGCCCTCATCACGCTCGGCGGCGACGGAGCTGTCTTCGTCTCCGAGCACGGCGCGTGGGCGGCCTCGCCGCCTCCCACTCGTGTGCGCAGCACGGTCGGAGCCGGCGACAGCTCGCTCGCGGGCTTCCTTCTCGCCGACTCGCGTGGCGCCGATCCCGCCGCGGCTCTCGTGTCCGGCATCCGTTACGGCTCCGCTGCCGCGGCGCTCGACGGCACGCAGGCGCCGACTCCCGCCGATCTCCCCACCGCGGACATCCCCGTCCGCGTGCTCCATCACTGATCCGAACGACCCGCACCACTCGAACCAGGAGGACACCGTGTCCGACACCATCACCCCGGAGCTCGTCAGCCTCGACGCGCCCCTCGGGGCCGACAAGAAGGACGTGATCCGCGCTCTCGCTCGCCTCGTCGCAGCGCAGGGCCGCGCCACGGACGCCGACGCCCTCGCGAACGATGCGATCGCTCGCGAGGATAAGGACGAGACCGGGCTCCCCGGCGGCATCGCGATCCCGCACGCCAAGAGCGCCGCCGTCACTCAGGCCTCGCTCGCGTTCGCCCGCCTGAAGCCCGGCGTCGCTTTCGGGGCGCCCGACGGTCCCGCTGATCTCGTGTTCCTCATCGCGGCGCCCGCGGATGCCGCCGAGGAGCACCTCGCGGTGCTGTCGCGCCTCGCACGCAGCCTGATGCAGGACGCGTTCACGAGCGATCTTCGTGCGGCAGCGACCGCGGACGACGTCGTGCGCACGGTCCGCGCCGCGATCGGCGAGGCCGACGCTCCCGCGTCGGCTGCCACGGCGACGGCGTCGTCTGCGGCGTCGACTCCGGCCGCCGCGCCCGGCGCGCCCGCAGACGACCTCACGATCGACGGTCGCCCCGCGCGGATCGTCGCGGTCACCTCCTGCGCCACGGGCATCGCGCACACGTTCATGGCCGCCGACGCTCTGACGGCCGCGGGCAAGGAGGCCGGGATCGACCTCGTCGTCGAGCCGCAGGGCTCGAGCGGGTACCAGGCACTGCCCGCATCCGTCATCGACAACGCCGACGCGGTGATCTTCGCCACCGACGTCGACGTCCGCGAGATCTCGCGGTTCGCGGGCAAGCCGGTCGTCCGGTCGGGAGTGAAGCGCGGCATCGAGCAGCCCGCACAGATGATCCGCGAAGCGGTCGCCGCCGCGTCGAACCCGAACGCCGCCCGTGTCAGCGGGGCCGCAGCGGATGCCGACTCCGGCACCAGTGCGGCTGCGACGCAGAACCTGTCATGGGGTGCGAAGATCCAGCGCATCCTGCTCACGGGCGTCAGCTACATGATCCCCTTCGTCGCCGGAGGCGGCCTGCTGATCGCCCTCGGCTTCGCCCTCGGCGGCTACGAGGTCACCGACAACGCGAAGAACGTCATCATCGACAACGCGCTGTGGAACCTACCCACGACCGACATCACCTCGCCGTTCGGTCCGCTCGGCCAGTACCTCGGGTCGGTGGCGTTCATGATCGGCTCGACATCCATGGGCTTCCTGGTCGCCGCACTCGCGGGCTACATCGCCTACGCGATCGCCGACCGCCCGGGTATCGCGCCCGGTTTCGTCGCCGGCGCGATCGCCGTCACGATGAACGCCGGCTTCATCGGCGGCATCATCGGCGGTTTCCTGGCGGGCTTCGTGGCCTGGTGGCTCGGACGCCTCCCCGCGCCGCGCTGGCTGCGGGGTCTCATGCCCGTCGTCATCATCCCGCTGCTCGGCTCGATCGTCGCCTCGGGGCTCATGGTCCTGTTCCTCGGTCGTCCCATCGCGGCCCTCATGGCGCTCCTCACCGACGGGCTGACCTCGCTCACCCAGAGCGGTGCGGGCCTCATCGTCGTGGGCGTGATCCTCGGACTGATGATGTGCTTCGACCTCGGCGGTCCGATCAACAAGGTCGCGTACGTCTTCGCGACGACCGGTCTCGCAGCCGCGTCCACCGAGAACACCGCGCCGTACCTCATCATGGCCGCCGTCATGACGGCCGGCATGGTGCCGCCGCTGGCTCTGGCGCTCGCGTCGACCGTGCTCGCCCGTCCGCTCTTCACCCCGGTGGAGCGCGAGAACGGCAAGGCCGCCTGGCTGCTGGGCGCCTCGTTCATCAGCGAAGGTGCGATTCCCTTCGCGGCGGCTGACCCGCTGCGTGTCATCCCGGCCTCCCTCGTCGGCGGCGCGATCACCGGCGCGCTCAGCATGTGGTTCGGCGTCCAGAGCTTCGCGCCGCACGGCGGCGTGTTCGTGCTGTTCGCGATCTCCCCGGTGTGGGGTTTCTTCGTCGCGCTTCTGGCGGGTACCGTCGTTTCTGCGCTGTTGCTCGTCGTACTCAAGAAGTACGTCCGCAAGAGCTCCACCGCCCCGGCCCCGGCCGTGGCGACCGCGACAGTCTGAGGAGACACCACCATGGCAGAACGCACCGCCACCATCGCGAGCAGCTCCGGACTGCACGCCCGCCCCGCGAAGCTCTTCGTGCAGGAGGTGCAGTCGAAGGGCGTCCCCGTCACGATCGCCGTCGAGGGCGGCCCCGACCTGAACGCTGGCAGCATCCTGAGCATCATGGGCCTGGGCGCCTCGCAGGGCTCGGTCGTGACGCTCAAGGCCGAGGGTGAGGGTGCCGAGAAGGCGCTCGACGAGCTCGTCGCCTTCCTCGAGATCGACCACGACGCGGCCTGATCCGCTCGGAACACACGGATGCCGTGGACCTTCTGGTCCACGGCATCCGTCGTCTCACCGGTCAGATGTCGGTGGAGTCGCCCGGGTCGAGCGCGACGAACTCGCCGCCGTTCTGCTGGGCCGCCCACGTCAGCCGCTCGCGGCCCATCGACAGGCCCGCCGGCGACAGCGTCATGTCGTGGGTTGCGAACACCCGCCGGGGCTTGACCTCGAGCACGAAGTCCATCGCATCGCCGATCTTCAGCCACGGGGCGCCGACGGGTGCCGCCAGGAGCTTCACCTTCGCCCCCTTGGGCACGGCGTACGAATCGCCCGGATAGTAGAACTCGTCGTCGACGAGGACGCCGACGTTGTCGATCACGGGGATCGACTCGTGGATCACCGCGTGGTGCCCGCCGAAGAACTCGAGACTGAACGGACCCGCCTCGAGCTTGTCGCCGGGGGAGACCTCGCGGATGTCGAATCCGGCCGCAGCCCGCACGACGCCCTCCGGGCCGTAGACCGGGATGTTCGGGAACTGCTCGAGGATGCTCGACAGGTGCTGCGACGTCCAGTGGTCGGGGTGCTCGTGCGTGATGACGACGGCCACGACATCATTCAGACCGTCGAGGGGTGACGTGAAGGTGCCGGGGTCGATGAGCAGGGTCTTGCCGTCACGCTCGAGGCGCAGGCAGGCGTGTTCGTGCTTGGTGACATGCATGCTCTCAGTCAACGCCCGACACGCCCGAGAGGGCAATGGGGGCCCCGATTTTGCCGGATGCGCGGGGCCGTGGCATACTTTAACGGTTGCCTCCGGAGCCCCGGAGAAGACGAAAAAGTACGGCCCCATCGTATAGCGGCCTAGTACGCCGCCCTCTCACGGCGGTAACGCGGGTTCGAATCCCGCTGGGGTCACCAACACGAAACGCCCGTCCACTCGGATGGGCGTTTCGCGTTTCCGGGAAGTAGCGCCCGGGCCCGCGAGGTCAGTCGGCGGTCGAGTTACGTCGCGCGCGGCGCCGACGCGTGGTCGAGACGACGAGCCAGATCAGCGCGGCGGTGAGTCCGATCACGATGAGCCACGGCAGCAGGAATCCGAGCGCCACGATGATTCCGTTGAACGTCGCGATGAGGCCGTTCCACCCCGTCGCAAGCCCGTCGCCGAAGCCCGCGGGATCGGCATCCACCTTCTCGGCGGGCGCCTGCAGCTGAACGGTGAGCGACGAGAGGGCGACCTGCGACTCGAGCGCGGTGAGCTGCTGCTGCAGCGAATCGAGATCGGCCTGTCGCTCCGCGAGTGCGGACTCCGCCGCGATGAGGTCGGCGACCGATCCGGCTTCGCCCATCAGCTCCGTCAGCCTCTTGACCGACGCCTGCCCCGCAGCCACTCGAGCACGCAGGTCGGTGGTCTGGGTCGTGACGTCATCGCGTGAGACCTGAGAGGTCTCGACCTCACCCACGTCCGAGAGTCCGGCGACGGCGTCTTCGAGGCTCGCGGCGGGCACACGCACCAACACCCAGGCCGACCCGGAGGCAGCCGGCCACACCGCGCGGTCATCCGCGTACGGCAACGCCCCCGTCGGCGTGCCGCCGAGGCTCATGGACTCGACGTAGCCGCCCGTCGCGACGGCGGCCGCGCCGATCGACTCCGCCGCGGCGCGGGGGTCGGCGACGACCACGGTCGCGGATGCGGTGGCGACGACGTCGCGCCCGGCGGGGGAGTCCGACACCGTTCCGGAGGTCACGCCTTCGTCGGCCGACCCGTCCAGCGCGAAGGGTTCCGCCTGCGGCGCCGAACCGCCGGCGTCTCGCGACATGTCACCGTTCTCCGGTGCGCCGAACATCGTGTCGGGCGCGGTGGCCGGAGCGACGGAGGACGCCCCGCCGCTGCTGCTCGTCAGCTGCGGAGCGATCGCGGCGGCTACGACGATGACGGCCGCTGCCGCTCCTGACGCTCCCCACCAGGTGCGGCGGCGACGCCGACGCCGGGCCGCGGACACGTCGTCGCGGGCGCGCCCCTCGGCACGTTCGCGAGCGATGTCCGCGAACAGGGCTGCCTCGATCTCATCGATACGGCGGTTGTCGAGGGCGGGAAGATCGTTCATGACTGCTCCGGTTCAACGCTCGAGCGGACGAATGTGCGAATGCGGGAGAGGCGGTTCCGGACCGTCCCGTGGCTGACGCCGAGCTGGTCGGCGGCCGCTTGATAGGCGAATCCCTCTGCGGCGCAGAGCCGGAAGATGTCCTGATCGAGCGGGCTGAGAGATCCGACGGCGGTGAGGATGCGTTCGACCAGATCGCTCTGCGCGACCTGTCGCTCGACGTCGACCGTGTCCGCGACGTCAGCGGCATCCGCGTCGGTCGTGTGGCGGCGTTCACGTTGCCGTCGACGGATGCGGTTCGCGCTCTGGAATCGGCAGATGGTGACGAGCCACGGCAGAAGGGACTCGCCCGCCAGCTCGAGATCGGGAAGCTTCCGCCAGGCCACGAGGAACGTCTCTTGAGTCGCGTCCTCCGCCTCCGCGGGATCGCCGAGCAGGCCGTGTGCGAGCCAGTACACCGGCCGCACGTAGGCGCGGTAGAGCGTCCGGAAGGCGTGCTCGCTTCCGGATGCCGCCGCCTCGACGAGTTCGGCATCACCGCGTGTGATCGTGTCGACCATGCGTCCGAGTCCCTTCCCTCACCCCATCAGTGTCACGTCGTCGCAGACCGTCTCACACCCGGGCCACGGGGGAGCCGGGGTGTAGTCTCGGGAGGCTTCCTCCCCGAAAGGCTCGCATGGACCTCCCCGTGCCGTTCCAGATCATCGCGCTCGTCATTCTGGTTCTCGTGCTCGTCGCCGACCTGCTCATCATCGTCAAGCGGCCCCACATCCCGTCGCCGAAGGAATCGACGCTGTGGGTGCTGTTCTACGTCGCCCTCGCGCTGGTGTTCGCCGGCATCCTCTGGGCGGTCGCCGACGTCGAGCATGCCGGACAGTTCGTCGCAGGATGGCTGACGGAGTACAGCCTGTCGATCGACAACCTGTTCGTCTTCGTGCTGATCATGAGCCAGTTCTCGGTTCCGCGGCGGTACCAGCAGAAGGTGCTGATGGTGGGCATCATCATCGCTCTGGTGCTGCGGGGGCTCTTCATCCTCGCGGGCGCGGCGATCATCGAGCAGTTCAGCTGGGTGTTCTACATCTTCGGCGCCTTCCTCATCTACACCGCGATCAAGCAGGCGCTGCCCGAGGGTGATCACGACGACGACGTGAAGAAGGAGAGCTTCCTCGTCCGCATCATCCGGCGCACGGTCGACATCTCCGACGAGTACGACGGGCCCAAGGTCCGCACGGTCGTCAACGGCAAGCGGATGTTCACCCCGATGATCATCGTGTTCGTGGCCATCGGCGTCACCGACCTGCTGTTCGCCCTCGACTCGATCCCCGCGATCTTCGGCATCACGCAGGATCCGTTCCTCGTGTTCACGGCGAACATCTTCGCGCTCATGGGCTTGCGCCAGCTCTACTTCCTGCTCGGCGATCTGCTCGACCGGCTCAAGTATCTGCACTACGGCATCGCGTTCATCCTCGCCTTCATCGGCGTGAAGCTCATCCTCCACGCCATGCACGAGAACGAGCTCGCGTTCATCAACGGCGGCGAGGGGATCGCCTGGGCGCCGGAGATCTCGACCTGGGTGTCGCTCGGGGTCATCGTCGGCGCCATGCTCGTCGCAACCGTCGCGAGCCTCATCGCCGCCCGTCGCGATGCCCGCGCCGCCGGCCCCACCGAAGCAGCTGCCGCGGTGGCCGGCGAGCAGGGCACGCCCCCGACGGTCGAGCAGCCCGATGCGCGCGAGGACGAGCGCCCGTGACCGGACGTCGCCGCCGCACCCGGTGGTATTCTGACCGCATGCGGATCGCTCGCCTTCTCCTTAGCGGCCGCGGCGAGGTCTCGTTCTGAGCCCCTCCTCGCCGCGGAGTCCGTCGTGGGCTTGATCCCGGTTCGCAAGGAGAACGAAACCCATGAGCATTCCCACCCCTCCCGAGCGCCCGCGCACCCTGGCCGAGAAGGTCTGGGACGACCACCTCGTCGTCAAGGGTGAAGACGGTCAGCCCGACCTGATCTACATCGACCTGCACCTCGTGCACGAGGTCACCAGCCCGCAGGCCTTCGACGGCCTGCGTGCGGAAGGGCGTCCGCTGCGGCGGCTCGATCTCACGATCGCCACCGAGGACCACAACACCCCGACCCTCGACATCGACAAGCCGATCGCCGACCTCACGAGCCGGACGCAGATCGAGACCTTGCGCCGCAACGCCGAGGAGTTCGGCGTGCGCCTGCACTCGCTCGGCGACGCCGAGCAGGGGATCGTGCACGTCGTCGGCCCCCAGCTCGGGCTCACGATGCCCGGCATCACGGTGGTGTGCGGCGACAGCCACACGTCGACCCACGGCGCATTCGGCGCGATGGCCTTCGGCATCGGCACCAGCGAGGTCGAACACGTCATGGCGACGCAGACCCTGCCGCTGAAGCCGTTCAAGACCATGGCCATCACGGTCGAGGGCGAGCTGAAGGAAGGCGTGACGGCGAAGGACATCATCCTCGCCGTCATCGCGAAGATCGGCACCAACGGCGGGCAGGGCTACGTGCTCGAGTACCGCGGCAGCGCCATTCGCGCACTCTCGATGGAGGGCCGCATGACGATGTGCAACATGTCGATCGAGGCGGGTGCCCGCGCGGGGATGGTGGCGCCCGACGACATCACCTTCGAGTACGTCAAGGGCCGGCCGCACGCACCCACCGGACAGGACTGGGACGACGCCGTGGCCTACTGGCGCACGCTCCCGAGCGATGAAGGCGCCGTCTACGACGCCGAGATCTTCATCGACGCGGCCGAACTCGAGCCGTTCGTCACGTGGGGCACGAACCCCGGCCAGGGGGTCTCGCTCAGTTCGACGGTGCCGTCGCCGGACGATTTCAGCGACCCGAACGAGAAAGCCGCCGCTGAGCGTGCGCTCGAGTACATGGACCTGCGCCCGGGGACTCCGCTCAAGGAGATCCCCGTCGACGCGGTCTTCATGGGGTCGTGCACCAACAGCCGGATCGAGGATCTGCGCGCGTTCGCGTCGATCATCGAGGGCCGGACGAAGGCGGAGGGCGTCCGCGTCATGGTCGTTCCGGGCTCGGCCCGCGTCCGGCTCGAGGCCGAGGCCGAAGGGCTCGACAGGGTCTTCACCGAGTTCGGTGCCGAATGGCGCTTCGCCGGCTGCTCGATGTGCCTGGGCATGAACCCCGATCAGCTCGCCCCGGGAGAGCGCTGCGCGTCGACCAGCAACCGCAACTTCGAAGGACGCCAGGGCAAGGGCGGTCGCACCCACCTGGTGTCGCCGCTCGTGGCCGCCGCCACCGCCGTGCTCGGGCGCCTCGCGTCACCGAGTGATCTGCCCGCACGCGAGAAGGTCGAGGCCTGAACATGGAGAAGTTCGAGACCCACACCGGTGTCGTCGCGCCCCTCAAGCGTTCCGCGGTCGACACCGACCAGATCATCCCCGCCGTATACCTGAAGCGTGTCACGAAGACCGGTTTCGAGGACGCGCTCTTCGCCAACTGGCGGCAGGACCCCGAGTTCGTGCTGAACCAGCCGGTCTTCTCCGGCGCCTCGATCCTCGTGGCCGGACCCGACTTCGGCACCGGATCGAGCCGCGAGCACGCCGTGTGGGCGTTGCGCGACTACGGCTTCCGCGTCGTGCTCGCACCGAAGTTCGCCGACATCTTCCGCGGCAATGCGGGCAAGCAGGGGCTCCTCGCGGGCATCATCTCCGAGAGCGACCGCGAGGCGATCTGGGCTGCCGTCGACGCGCAGCCCGGCGTGCAGATGACCGTCGACCTCGAGGCGCGCGTCGCCTCTCTCGGCGACCTCCGAGTCGCCTTCGAGATCGACGATTACACTCGTTGGAGGCTCCTCGAGGGACTCGATGACATCGGGCTCACGCTGCGCAATGAAGAGGCGATCGCGCAGTTCGAGGCGCGCCGCGAGGCGTGGCGACCTCGGACACTCCCCGTCGCGTAGCCCCGGATCACGCCCCTGAACCGTGGGGCGAGAATCCGCCCCGCCCTCGATCACCAAGTGAGGAAGTCCTGCATGAGCACTCCGTCGAGTGAGCCGAACGCATCGGAGAACGGCAGCCGCCGCGAAGACGGCGAGATCCTCGAGATCCGGGGCGGACGGCCCCTCGTCGGACGTGTCGACGTCAAGGGTGCGAAGAACTTCGCGACGAAGGCGATGGTGGCCTCGCTGCTCGGTGGGACCGAGAGCGTGTTGCGGGACGTGCCCGATATCAGCGATGTCGCCGTGGTGCGCTCGCTGCTCGAGGTGCATGGTGTGACGGTGGCCGACGACGGCGAAGGCACGTACCGGCTCGACCCGAGCGGGGCGGAGTCGGCGGGCTTCGAGGAGATCGATGCGCACGCGGGTGCCTCGCGCATCCCGATCCTGTTCTGCGGGCCGCTCCTGCACCTGCTCGGTCAGGCCTTCATCCCCGACCTCGGTGGATGCCGCATCGGCGACCGACCGATCGACTTCCACCTCGACGCGCTGCGCAAGTTCGGAGCGATCGTCGACAAGCAGCCCAGCGGCATCCGCCTCTCGGCACCCGACGGCCTCCACGGGGCCGACATCGAGCTGCCCTACCCGAGCGTCGGCGCGACGGAGCAGGTTCTGCTGACCGCGGTGCGTGCCAAGGGCACGACCGAGCTTCGCAACGCCGCCATCGAGCCCGAGATCATGGACCTCATCGCCGTCCTGCAGAAGATGGGCGCGATCATCTCCTATGAGCCGAACCGCGTCATCTTCATCGAAGGTGTCGACAAGCTCCGCGGCTACGACCACCGATCGATCTTCGACCGCAACGAAGCGGCGTCGTGGGCGTGCGCCGCTCTGGCGACCGACGGCGACATCTTCGTCGGCGGTGCGAAGCAGCAGGAGATGCTGACGTTCCTCAACGTCTTCCGCAAGGCCGGAGGCGACTTCGACATCCGGGAGGACGGCATCCGCTTCCGTCGTGACGGCGCGCTGCGCCCCGTCTCGGTCGAGACCGACGTCCACCCCGGGTTCATGACCGACTGGCAGCAGCCGCTCATCGTCGCCCTGACGCAGGCCGAAGGCGTCTCGACCGTCCACGAGACGGTGTACGAGAACCGACTCGGGTTCACTCAGGCGCTGAACAAGATGGGCGCGCAGATCGTCGTGCACCCCGAGGGCATCGCGAGCCCGGAGCGTCGTGTCCCGCGCCGGGCCCTCGAGCAGGCGGCCGTGATCACCGGCCCCACGCCGTTGCACGGCGCGGACGTGGTCGTGCCCGACCTCCGCGGCGGCTACAGCTACGTCATCGCGGCTCTCGCAGCCGAGGGGACGTCGGTCGTTCGCAACGTCGGGATCATCCGCCGGGGCTACGAGAAGTTCTTCGACAAGCTCGAGGCGCTCGGCGCCGACTTCGACATCATCGGCTGACGCATGTCCCACAACCGCCGTCGCGCGTCCCCCGAGAAGACGAAGCCGACTCCGTTCTGGTTGGCGGCAGCCGTCGTCCTGCCTGCGGTCGGTCTGCTCGCCAAGATCGAGATCGAGGGTGGGGAGCATCTGCCTGAAGAGGGTCCGTACGTCCTCGCGCCGAACCACTACAGCGAGTTCGATCCGATCGTGATCGCCGTCGCGACCTGGCGGCTCGGACGGGCGCCGCGATTCATGGCGAAGGAGAGCCTCTTCCGGGTTCCGGTCGTCGGCGCGGTGCTCAAGGGCCTCGGCATGATCCCCGTCTCGCGGACGACGTCGGCATCCGCTGCGGGGCAGGCGATCGCCCAGGCCGCCGAGCTGGTGGCCGACGGTCGTGGCGTGATCGTCTACCCGGAAGGGTCCCTCACGCGGGAGCCCGATCTGTGGCCGATGCGCGGCAAGTCCGGCGCGGTTCGCGTCGCGGTGGCGGGCGACATCCCGATCATCCCCGTCGCGACGTGGGGAGTGCAGGCAATCATGCCGCGCTACGGCAAGTTCAGCGTGTGGCCGCTCCGCAAGCGCATCCGGGTGCGGTTCGGCCCGCGCGTCGAGCTGCCCCTCGAGTCCGGCGTCACACCGTCGCCCAGTCAGCTCGTCGCGGCGACGGATGCGGTGATGGGACGCATCGCGGGTCTGCTCGGAGAGCTACGCGGCGAAGAGCCGCCCGCCCAGCGCTGGAACCCGGGGCAGCACGGTCAGAAGGAGACGGGTCGCCTTGAGCCGTAAGACCGAAACCATTGGCCCCCGCGTCACCGTCATCGGCTCGGGAAGCTGGGGTACGACGTTCGGGAAGGTCCTCGCGGACGGCGGCGCGCAGGTCACGATGTGGGCGAGGCGCGCGGAACTCGCGCATGAGATCCGCGAGGGCAAGCGCAACAGCCGGTATCTCCCCGGCATCAATCTTCCGCGTTCGATGACGGCCACCCATCATCTCTCGGAGGCGCTGGAGGGGGCCGAACAGGTCTACCTCGCCGTCTCGAGCCAGGCGCTGCGCGAGAACCTCACGGCCATCCGTCCACTGATCGCCGGCGGCTCCATGCCGGTGGTCTCCCTCATGAAGGGGGTGGAGAAGCGCACGGGACTGCGGATGAGTCAGGTGATCGAGCAGGGTCTCGACTGCGACCCGAATCGCATCGCCGTGGCCTCCGGCCCGAACCTGGCGCTCGAGATCGCGCGGGAGCAGCCGACGGCTGCGGTCATCGCCTCGACCAGCCAGGAGACCGCCGAAGCCGTCGCGCTGCGGTCTCGCAACACCTACTTCCGCTCGTTCGTGAACACCGACGTGGTCGGCACCGAGTTCGGCGGTGTGCTCAAGAACCTCATCGCCGTCGCGATCGGCATCGTCGACGGTGTCGGGTACGGCGAGAACACGAAGGCCTCGATCATCACGCGCGGTCTCGTCGAGATGACGGACTTCGCGGTGGCACAGGGCGCGCAACCCGAGACGCTCCAGGGTCTCGCCGGGCTCGGCGACCTGATCGCGACGTGCCAATCGCCCCTCAGTCGCAACAACACCGCCGGACGCCTGCTCGGACAGGGGTTCTCGTTCCAGGACGTCGTGAAGCAGATGGACCAGACCGCCGAGGGACTCGCTTCGGTGGCGCCCGTTCTGACGCTGGCGCGCGCGGCGGGGGTGCAGATGCCCATCGTCGAGCAGGTCAAGATGGTCTTGGACGGCACGATGAACCCGCGCGACATCGCGCCCCACCTGACCACCGACGACGACAAGCCGACCGGCGAGAGGACCCCCCATGGCGACGACAACAGTAGCGGTGCTCTTCGGCGGGCGTTCCAGCGAGCATTCGATCAGTTCCGCCACGGCGGCCGGGGTGCTGCGCGCGATCGATCGTGAGCGCTATCGCGTGATCCCGGTCGGGATCACGCGGGAAGGCGCGTTCGTCCTCGAGGACGACGACGCCGACAAGTTCGCCCTGAACCCGGAACGGATGCCCGAGGTCGCCGACAACGGCACACGGGTGCTGTGGCCGGAGCCCGGCGGCCGTCGCGAGCTGCGCGTGCGCCGCGCCGACGGAACGGTCGACGCGCTCGGCGAAGTCGATGTCGTGCTGCCGATCCTGCACGGTCCCCACGGCGAGGACGGCACGATTCAGGGCTTCTTCGACACGCTGCAGCTGCCCTACGCCGGAGGCGGGGTCTTCGATTCCGCGCTGTGCATGGACAAGCACTTCATGAAGATCGTGCTGCAGGCAGCCGGCATCCCGGTCGCTCCGTGGGTGACCGTAGACGAGGCGCGATGGCGTCGTGATCCCGAGGGCGTTCGAGCGGATGCCGCAGCCCTCGGCATCCCGAGCTTCGTCAAGCCGGCGCGCGCCGGATCGAGCGTCGGCGTCTCGAAGGTCCACGAGGCTGCTGAACTCGACGCCGCTCTCGAGCTGGCGTTCGCGGAAGACGGCAAGGTGCTCATCGAGCCTGCGATCGTCGGCCGCGAGGTCGAGGTGGCGGTCCTGGAAGGTCGCGGCGGTGAGCCGGCCCGCGCGTCGTTGCCGGGCGAGATCGTGCTGACGACCCGCGAGTTCTACGACTTCGAAGGCAAGTACCTCGGTGGTGACGGCGCGGAGGTCGTCTGCCCCGCCGACGTCACGGCCGACGAGATCGATGCGCTCCAGCGCATGGCGGTCGCCGCTTTCACCGCCGTCGACGGTCGCGGTCTGGCGCGCGTCGACTTCTTCCAGACGGCGGACGGCCTGTACGTCAACGAGCTGAACACGATGCCGGGGTTCACGCCGATCTCGATGTTCCCCAAGTGCTGGATCGCCTCGGGCCTCAGCTACGGCGATCTCATCTCCGAACTGATCGAGGTCGCGCTCTCGCGAGTGTCCGAGCGCGTCTGAGCGCACGCGGACGACGCGGCCTGTGGCACTGCCTCAGGGGCTGACCGGCGTCGGCACCGGCGTCGCCTCCGCGCGGTCGACGCATTCGCCGCCGTCGCGGGGGAGGCGGGAGACGACCCGCGAGAGCTCGTCGAGCACCTGGCGGCTCGAGACGCCTTGCACGTCGTCGGAGGTCTCGGTGTCGAAGTAGAGCTCGACGGCGGGGGTGCGGCCGAATGTGACGACCCGGAACTTGGGTGCTTCGGACTCGTCGATCACCCAGTCGACGCCCGCCACCGACTCGCACCGCAGCGTCGTCGGACCGGGCGACGCGACGCCGCACGAGAAGATGACGGTCGTGGGGTCGCCCCATGCCGCGGTGGCCTGACTGTCGGTCCAGCGTCGCTCCGCACCGGCAACGGTCTGGGGAAGGCGGACCATGACGTCCGCGCACTCGGGGGAGTTCGCCTGCGGCGCCGATGGAACGTTGACGGTACCGGCGCAGCCTGCGAGGACGAGGGCCACCGAGGCCAGGACGAGAGCGGGGATCATTCGGCGGCGGGACACCTCTCCAGGGTACTGCGCGGCGAGCAGGGCCGACCGCGGCGGTAGCGTGGACGCATGCCCGAGCCCGCATCCGCCACCCCCGTCGGCTCGCTCTCGGAAGAGGCGGTGCTCGCGCACATTCTCGAATGCCTCGGTCCCTCGGATGCCCTTGTCGGGCCGGGCGACGACGCGGCGGTCCTCCGTCTCAGCGACGCGCGCGTCGTCGTGACCACGGACACGCTCATCCACGGTCCCGACTTCCGTCTCGCGTGGTCGTCGGGTCGAGACCTCGGCGCGAAGGCAGCGGCGGTCAATCTCGCCGACGTCGCCGCGATGGGTGCACGCCCCGTCGCGCTGTTCGTCGCGCTGGCGATGCCTCCCGAGACGACCATCGGGTTCGTGGGCGAGCTCGCGGCCGGCCTCCGTGAGGCCTGCGAGGAGCTCGCACCGGGATGCCGGGTCGCCGGGGGCGATCTCACCAGTTCTGACACGCTCACGGTCGCCGTCACCGCGATCGGCGAGCTGGAACCCGGTCGCGCTCCGGTGCTGCGGTCGGGTGCGCGTCCCGGCGACGTCGTGGCGATCTGCGGAGATGTCGGGCTCGCGGCGGCGGGTCTCGACATCCTGTTCGAACGGTTCCGCGATGAGCGAGGCGCCGCCATCACTGTCGACGCCGGGTCGCTGTCCGACTCAGAGCGTGCGGCGGTGGCGGGCCAGCTCCGCCCGCGCCCGCCCATCGCCTCTGGGGTGGTCGCGGCGCGCTCTGGGGCCACCGCGATGATGGACGTCTCCGACGGACTCGTGCGGGATGCCCGTCGGCTCGCCCGTTCGTCCGGCGTGACGGTCGACCTCGAACGGAGTGCGCTCGGCGTGGACAGCGATCGTGCTCTCCGCGGCGGGGAGGATCACGCCCTCCTCGCGACCTTCCCCGAGGGGACGGCCCTGCCGGCGGGCTTCCGTGCGATCGGTTCGGTGAGTGAGGCCGGTTCCATCCCGCTCACCGTCGACGGTCGGGCGGAGCGGTCAGCCGGCGGATGGGATCCCTATCGCGACTGGGACGGTGCCGGCGGCTGATCGTCGTCGATCGCGCGTTCGAACCACCACAGCGCAGTGTCGCCGTAGCGCTTGCTGCGCAGCGGTTCGAGGAGCGCCGGAACACGGGGCTCGGGGGAGCGGCTGGCGCGTTCGACGATGACGATCGCACCCGGCGCGGCGACCTCGCCCAGCAGCGCGAGAGTGACCGCGAGGGCTTCGTCGTCGAGGTCGTATGGCGGGTCGACGAAGACGAGGTCGAAGGGCCCGGATGCCGACTGGAGGAATGCGTCGGCGCTGCTGCGATGGACTCGGACGGCCGATGAGCCGACGGCACGGGCGACAGTGCGCGCATTCCGCTCGGTCACCGCGGCTGCCGCGGTCGACTTCTCGACGAGGTCGACGGACGCCGCTCCACGGCTGACAGCCTCGAGTCCGAGGGCGCCGGAGCCGGCATAGAGGTCGAGCACGCGGGCGCCGTCGAGGATGCCCGACGCGTCGAGCCCGCCGAAGAGCGATTCGCGCACCCGGTCGCTCGTCGGGCGGGTGCCCCGATCGGGAACCCGCAGGACGAGCGATCCCGCGGAGCCGGCGATGATCCGCGTCATGACGGCCCCGCAGCCCGCGTGACAGTGTCGTCGCCGGCGCTGCCGCGTTCCTCGTCGCGCAGGCGCGGCTCGCTGCGCAGCTCGGGACGGAACCCGGCCTTATCGGCGTAGAACTCGCGGATGACGTCCATGTCGGCGGCGACGTCGCCCGTGAGCTCGATCGTCGGGCCGAGGCCGGTGGTCATGGTGGTGCGATCGACGTACCCGAGGGTCACGGGCAGGCCCGAGGCGCGGGCGATGCGATAGAAGCCCGACTTCCACCCGTTACGGGAGGTGCGCGTCCCATCAGGGGTGATGACGAGACCGAACACCTCGCCCGCGGCGATCTGCGCGAGCACATCCTCGACGACGCGCGAGGGGTCGTCGCGATCGACGGGGATGCCGCCCAGACGACGCATCGGGCCGCGCCGCCAGCCGCGGAACAGGCTCTTCTTGCCGAGCCAACGGATGGGTATCTGCAGGCGCCACGCGATCGCGAGCATCAGCACGAAGTCCCAGTTGGAGGTGTGCGGCGCGCCGATGAGGATGGTCGGCCCTGTGGGGGCGGGGGTGCTGACGAGGCGCCAGCGGCTGAACGTCCAGAAGAGGCGGGCGATCGCGCGTCGGAGCATGCTCTTACCGTAGAGCCTGGCGGCAGCGTGTCCGACCTCCTGCCTAGACTCGACTCCATGCCGCAGGTCGACCTGGATACCCCGCTGGTGCAGGCCGTGGGTGAGAAGGTCGCCGCGACTCTGTCGCGCGCGTTCTCGATGTCGACGGTCGGCGACCTGCTCGCGCACTACCCGCGTCGCTACGCCCGTCGGGGTGAGCTGACCCCCATCTCGTCCCTTCCCGTGGGCGAGATGGCGACGATCGTCGCCGAGGTGAAATCGGTGTCCGAGCGTCCCATGCGTCAGCGTCGCGGGTCGCTGATCGAGGTCGTCATCAGCGACGGTGTCGGCGAGGCGACACTGACCTTCTTCGGACAGAAATGGCGGCTGCAAGAGCTCCGTGTCGGGCGGCAGGGCATCTTCTCCGGCAAGGTCGGCGTGTTCAAGGGGAAGCAGCAGTTCGCCCACCCCGACTACGAGCTCTTCGACGACGAGGTCGAGGCGCGCGTGACGGCCGTGGCACGAAGCCTCGAACCGATCCCCATCTACTCCGCCACGAGCACCATCACGAGCTGGCAGCTGCGCAAGATCATCGCCGACGTGATCGGCCGGCTCGGCGACGTGCCCGATCCGCTGCCCGACGAACTGCGCGAACGCCGTCAGCTCCTCGATGCACGGACGGCGCTCGTCCAGGTGCACACACCGACTGTCCCCGAGCAGGTGCGTCCGGGGTTCGAGACGCTCCGCATGCACGAGGCCTTCGTCCTCCAGGCGGCGCTGCTGCAACATCGCATCCAGGTGCGGCAGCTCGCCGCCACCGCGCGGCCCGCGGGCGACCTGCTCGAGCAGTTCGACGCCGCCCTCCCGTTCGAGCGCACGCCCGATCAGATCGCTGTCGGCGACGCGATCGCCGACGATCTCGTCAACGAATGGCCGATGAACAGATTGGTGCAGGGCGAGGTCGGATCGGGCAAGACGCTCGTGGCCCTGCGGGCGATGCTGCAGGTCGCGCAGTCCGGAGGCCAGGCTGCGCTCATCGCGCCGACCGAGGTTCTCGCCGCGCAGCACGTGCGATCGATTGCGAAGATGCTCGGCCCGCGACTGGCGCCCGAGCTCATGCCCACGCTGCTCACCGGGGCGCAGCCCGCGGCCGAACGGCGAAAGGCCGCCCTGCGCGCGGCATCCGGGCAAGCGCGGATCGTCGTGGGCACCCACGCGCTGCTGAGCGCCTCGACGACATTCGCCGATCTCGGTCTGGTCGTCGTCGACGAGCAGCACCGGTTCGGCGTCGAGCAGCGCGAGGCGCTTCGCGCGAAAGGCACCTCCCCGCACGTGCTCGTCCTGACCGCGACGCCGATTCCGCGGACGGTGGCGATGACGGTCTTCGGAGACCTCGACGTCTCCACGATCCGCACGATGCCGACCGGGCGCGCGGGCATCTCCACGTTCGTCGCGCCCCTCGCCGAGAAGCCGGGATGGTTCGGCCGTGTGTGGGAGCGCGTGGCGGAAGAGGTCGCGGCCGGCAGGCAGGCCTTCGTCGTGTGTGCGGCGATCGACGCCGAGAAGGCCGTCGTCGACGACACCGACGACGCGGGCATGCTCGAAGACGGAACGCGAACGCGCACACGCTGGGGAGTCGTGCAGGCCACCGCGATGCTTGCACAGCATCCGTCGTTCGCAGACCTCACCGTGGCGACGTTGCACGGCAAGATGCCAGCCGACGAGAAGGATGCCGTCATGCAGGCCTTCGCCCGCGGTGAAATCGACGTACTCGTGGCCACGACCGTGGTGGAGGTCGGCGTCGACGTGCCCAATGCCTCGACGATGGTGATCCTCGAGGCCGAGCGCTTCGGTGTGTCGCAGCTGCACCAGCTCCGCGGACGCGTCGGCCGGGGGAGCGTGCCCGGGCTGTGTCTCCTCGTCACCGAGGCCGACCCCGACACGGCTGCGCGGTCGCGCGTAGAGGCAGTAGCGGCCACGACCGACGGCTTCTCCCTCGCCGAGGTCGACCTCGAGCTCCGAGGCGAGGGAGACGTCCTGGGCGACGCTCAGTCGGGCGCGCGGTCATCGCTGCGTCTCCTGCGCGTCGTCGCTGATGCCGATCTGATCGCGCAGGCGCGCGACGAGGCCGCGTCGGTGCTGCAGCACGACCCCGATCTGTCGGGGCATCCCGGGCTCGCCGCCGCCATCGCGCGGCGCCTGGGCGAAGAGGAGCGCGGCGCGCTCCACAGGAACTAGGCTCAGACCATGAGCAACCGGATCGCGGTCGTGCCCGGCTCCTTCGATCCGCCGACCCTCGGCCATCTCGATGTGATCCGTCGGGCTGCGGCTCTGTACGACCAGCTCCACGTCCTGGTGGTCCACAACCCCGGCAAAGAGGCGATGCTCCCCATCGCGCAGCGGCAGGCGCTTCTCGAGCAGTCGATCGACGAGGCCGGCATCGAGGGCGAGATCGTGGTTGCGGCGTGGAGCATGGGTCTGCTCGTCGACTATGCCACCGACGTCGGCGCCGGCATCCTCGTCAAGGGCATCCGCTCGCAGGTCGACGTGGCCTACGAGACGCCGATGGCGATCGTGAACCGACACCTCGCCCGGATCGAGACCGTGTTCCTGCTTCCCGACCCGGCGCACGCGCTCGTGTCGAGCTCGCTCGTGCGACAGGTCGCCTCGCTCGGCGGAGACGTCGCGCCGTTCGTACCGGGGCCCGTCGCCCGCTTCCTCGACACGGGATCGCGCGGCATCTGAGTCCGGACGCCCTCGCGGCGACTACCATGGTCGATCGTGGGTAGAAAGCACGTCACCGGACCATTCGTCATCCCCGTGCACGACATCGTGCGCCAGCCGGGGGAGATGCGGGAGTTCGCGTTCAGCGTGCCCGCGCCCGACAAGTGGGGCGAGGGTCTCGTCTCCGTCGCTGCGGGCCAGCCGATCGATCTCGAGGTACGCCTCGAGTCGGTGCACGAGGGCATCCTGGCGACCGCTGAGGCCGACACCGTCTACGACGGTGTGTGCGGTCGGTGCCTCACGGAGCTGACACGCCCCCTCCGAATCGAGTTTCAGGAGCTCTTCGGGTATTCTGGGGACGAAGCGTCCGACTTCGAGGTTCAAGACGACCACGTGGATCTTGAAACTCCGGTCAGGGACTCGATCGTCCTGGCGCTTCCGTTCCAGCCGGTGTGTCAGCCGGATTGCCCCGGGCTCGACCCGGTCACGGGTGAGAAGCTGACGCCGGGAACGGAACCTGCCGAGCAGGTGCAGATCGACCCGCGCTGGGCCGCGCTGACGGCCTACACCCCAGACCACGACGACGCAGACCACCGCGTCGCGCCCGACACAGAGAAGAGCTAGCCATGGCAGGTAACCCCCCGAAGCGGAAGGTCTCCCGCTCCAACACGCGTTCGCGTCGCGCGCAGTGGAAGGCCGAGGCTCCCGCCCTCGTCAAGACCATCGAGAACGGCAAGGTCGTCTACAGCCGCCCCCACCAGGCGAAGGTCGTCACCGACTCGCAGGGCACCGAGCTGTTCCTCGAGTACAAGGGTCGCAAGGTCGCTGACGTCTGACGACGAGCGGCGTGACTGAGAACATCACCGAGCGCTCGGCGCTCACCGACAAGCTCGGGGTCGACATCGACCCCGAGCTTCTGTCGCTCGCCCTCACTCATCGGTCGTATGCCTATGAGAACGGCGGGACGCCCCACAACGAGCGCCTGGAATTCCTCGGCGACTCGATCCTGGGCCAAGCCGTCACCGTGCACCTCTTCCGCACCCATCCCGACCTCGATGAGGGGGCGTTGGCCAAGCGGCGTGCGAGTGTCGTCTCGACGGTCGCTCTCGCCGAGGTCGCTCGGACGATCGGGCTCGGCGACCACATCATGCTCGGCCGCGGCGAGACGCAAACCGGCGGGCGCGACAAGGACTCGATCCTCGCCGACGCGATGGAGGCCGTGATCGGCGCGGCGTTCCTGTCGGCGGGGGCCGAGAAGGCGCAAGACCTCGTGCTGCGATTGGTCGCCCCCCTGCTAGCGGATCCGGCGCGGTACGGCGCTGCCATGGACCCGAAGACTTCGCTGCAGGAGCTGGCGGCCCATCTGGGGGTCGCGCCGCCCGTATACGCTATCGAGGCGTCGGGACCGGACCACAACCGCGTGTTCACCGCGACCGTCACGGTTGGCGACGTGTCACGCCAAGGCGTGGGGAGCAGCAAGAAACAGGCGGAGATGGCTGCGGCCCTGTCTGTGTGGCACGAGCTGTCAGCCCGTGCCTGAACTGCCCGAGGTCGAGGTCGTTCGTGCCGGGCTCGAGCCTGCCGTCGTCGGTGCGCGTATCGAGGCGTGCACGGTCCTGGACCCTCGCGCGCTCACCCGACACGTCGGGACGCCGGAGTCGTTCGAGCGCGAGCTGACCGGCCGCTCGTTGAAGGCGGTAGCGCGCCGCGGCAAGTTCCTGTGGTTCCCGGTGCAGGGCACGGGTCGCGCTGTGATCGCGCACCTCGGGATGAGCGGGCAGATGCTGCTCCGCGAGCCGGGTGCGCCCACCGAGCGTCACGAGCGCATTCGCTGGGACATCGTTCATCCCGAGCACGGCGAGCTCGCCGTGCTCTTCGTCGACCAGCGGACCTTCGGCTCCCTCGCAGTGGACGATCTCGAGGCCACCGCCGACGGAGCCGCAGGCGGGCGGGGAACCGATGCTGCACTGGTTCCGGGTCAGGTGCGACACATCGCCCGCGACCCCCTCGACCCGGCCTTCGACGCGCCGCGCTTTCATCGGGAGCTGGCCCGCCGCTCGTCGGGCATCAAGCGCGTCCTGCTCGACCAGGCTGTGGTCAGCGGCATCGGCAACATCTACGCCGACGAGGCGCTGTGGGCTGCCCGCATTCACCCGGAGACCGCGGCATCCCTCCTCTCGCGGCCTGCGCGTGAACGCCTCCTCGAGGCCGTCGTCGCGGTCATGACGAAGGCTCTTGCAGAGGGCGGTACGAGTTTCGACGCCCAGTACGTCAACGTCAACGGGCAGGCCGGCTACTTCGCTCACTCGCTCGAGGCCTACGGGCGCACCGGAGCGGAATGTTCGCGGTGCGGGTCCGCGATCATCCGGGTCGCGTTCACGAATCGCTCATCGCACTACTGCCCGCGCTGCCAGCGGCGGAGGTGACGGGGCAGGCGTGCTCCGCGCCCGCCGTACGTGGCACGAGCGGGGCGCAACCCTTGCGCGTGGACGAGTCGCCGTGCTTTCATAAGCTGTCAGGCAGCTAATCATGTTGCCGCTCCGGGAGGTTGAGCCGATGGCTGAAGACGCGAAACCGGGCGTGCTCGCACCCATCCGCCGGGTACCAGCAGCCGAAGCCGTGCTTCGAGCGCTCCGCAAGGCGATCCGTGACGGGACCTTCCCCGTCGGTTCGAAGCTGCCGTCCGAGGCCAAGCTCGCCGCCGAGTTCGGTGTCAGCCGGCCGGTCGTTCGCGAAGCGCTCCTCGGGTGCGCGACCCTGGGCCTGACCGTCACCCGGACGGGGAGTGGGACTCGCGTCGTCTCGCAGACCGAGGACGAGGGCCTGAAGCTCGGCCGCTACTCGGCTCGTGAACTGTCCGAGGCTCGACCCCATATCGAGATGCCCGCTGTCGCCCTCGCCGCTGCACATCGGAGCGACGACGACGTCGCGACGTTGAGGCAGCTGATCGACGAAATGGAAGCCATCACGCGCGGCGAGCTCGACGGCGGCATCATCCGGTGGGTCGAGCTCGACGCCCGATTCCACACGACCATTGCGCGACTGAGCCGCAACGGCATCTTCGAGCGCATGGTCGGCGAGATCCGCGAGGCCATGGTTCGGCAATCCGGATTCCTGACCCTCGTCGCAGCCCGCGCGGAAGAATCCGACGTCGAGCACCGCCGCATCCTCGAAGCCATCGCGGCTGGAGCGCCGGGCGAGGCTTCGGCTGCCATGAGCCATCATCTGCGCGCCGTGGACGCGGCCGTGGATCGTATCGACAGGCTGTGATCTGAAACGCCGGCGCCGATGATCGCCGACTCCTGACGCGAGGACGTGCCTTCCGACGACCACGCCCCGAGTCCATCGCCGACCGGTGTTCCCGCGAACACCGCGTTGTTCCACCATCCGCAGCGTGCCGTCTATCGGCGTGCCCGAAACAGGCCGGTTCAGCAACCGGCTGAACCTTCTGAGAGGAAGAGATGTCCAGCAGTGAAGCCCCTCGCAACGAGGCGAGGGAAGACGTGTCGGATGCCGCGCTGGTGAACGAGGAAAAGGGCTACAGCAAGAATCTGTCTGCCCGCCAGATCAACATGATCGCGATCGGCGGTTCGATCGGGACCGGGCTCTTCCTCGGCGCCGGTGGCCGGCTCGAGACCGCGGGGCCGTCTCTCGTGCTGTCCTACGCCCTCTGCGGTCTTTTCGCGTTCTTCATCCTCCGCGCACTCGGGGAGCTGGTGCTCCACCGGCCGTCGTCGGGCTCGTTCGTGTCTTACGCCCGAGAGTTCTTCGGAGAGAAGGCCGCCTTCGTGTCCGGATGGTTCTACTGGGTGTCGTGGGCGACGACGGCGATCGTCGACATCACCGCCGCTGCCCTGTACATGAACTTCTTCGGAAAGTACGTCCCGTGGATCGGTGCGGTGCCCCAATGGGTCTGGGCTCTGACTGCTCTCGTCCTGGTGCTCACCCTCAACCTGCTCTCCGTCAAGGTGTTCGGTGAGCTCGAGTTCTGGTTCGCATTCATCAAAGTCGGTGCGCTCGTCAGCTTCCTCGCGGTCGGTGCGTACTTCGTGTTCTTCGGTACGCCGATCGACGGTCAGGACGTCGGTTTCGCGTTGCTTTCGGGCAACGGCGGCTTCTTCCCCAACGGGCTGCTGCCCATGATCCTGGTGATGCAGGGCGTCATCTTCGCCTACGCGTCGATCGAGTTGATCGGCACCGCGGCCGGCGAGACCAAGAACCCGGAGAAGGTGATGCCGCGCGCCATCAATGCCGTGATCATCCGCATCGTGATCTTCTACGTCGGCTCCGTGCTGTTGCTGGCCCTCCTGCTGCCGTACACCGCGTACAGCGCGGGGGAGAGCCCGTTCGTCACCTTCTTCGCCTCCATCGGCGTGCAGGGCGTGGATACGCTGATGAACTTCGTGGTCCTCACGGCGGCGCTGTCCTCGCTGAACGCCGGCTTGTACTCCACCGGCCGCATCCTCCGGTCCATGTCGTCGGCAGGGTCGGCGCCGAGGTTCGCGAACCGGATGAGCCGTGCGGGTGTGCCGTACGGCGGTATCCTGCTCACCGCTGTGGTCGCGCTCGTCGGGGTCTTCCTGAACTACATCGCGCCGTCGGAGGCGTTCGAGACCGTGCTCAACGTTTCGGCCGTGTGCATCGTCGTCACCTGGGCGACCATCATCGTCTGTCAGCTGCGGCTGAAACACCTGAGCGACCGGGGAGCGATGGTCCGCCCGTCCTTCCGCATGATCGGCGCCCCGTACACCGGGTACCTGACACTGCTCTTCCTGCTGTTCGTGCTCGTCATGACCTTCGTGTCGTCTCCACAGACGATGGTCGTGACGGCCGTCATGTCAGCCGGCATGGCGGCGGGATGGTTCGCGTGTCGTCGGCGCATCGCACAGATCGCCGCCTCACGGGAGGGGTACACCGGGGTCTACCCCGTCGTGCCGAGTCCGTTCGGTGAGGATGAGGCCCCGTCGGCGCGGCCTGTAACAAGGGGTTAGGACCGAGCTGCGAGCGGTAGTTTCTCCTGACGCGACAAGGATCGGAGTGCCCCGGATGCTGACCCCTTACATGACGGAGCCTGGGTTGTTGGCGTCACTGCGTGGCCAGCAGTACATCGTTCTCAGGCCGACAGTCGCGGTGGCGGCCTTCTACGAGAGCGAGCAGTCGAAGCTTCTGACGCGGCTGCCAGGCTCGACGCCGCACCCGAACACCGGGCACGTCACACTCCGCGGGCTCTACGAGCCGGACCGAGTGCACGTGGTGCGGGACCTCATCGAGTCATGGGCCGACGCCATGACGCCGATCGACCTGATCGTCGATGCGATCGACGGGTTCCCGCCCCCGTTCGCAGTCCTCATCGCGCGGCTTGCGCGTACGAAATCCCTGACCGAGGCGTACTCGAGCTTGACCGAGCTGCTCGACGCCACCGATGTTCGCCGGATCGGGGAGCTTCCGCTCGACGACTGGGTGTTCCACCTCTCAATCGCGTACGCGAGTGCGCTCGACGAGCAGGAGTGGCACGACGTCCTCGCGGCGAGTGCGCGAGCAGTGACGTCCTCTCCGCGTGAGCGTGTCTCATCTGTCGACTTCGTCTGGTACGACGACGACGGCGAGCACATCGACAGCTTCGCCTTGCGGTCATCCTGAGGATGGGATGGAGGCGCGCCCTAGGGGTTCAGGCGGGGAACGACGCCGGCGACCGTGCGCAGCTCGCCGACCGGCTCACCGCCGCCGAGGACGGGCGCGCTCCGGAGCCGAGTGAGCGCGTCCCGATCGACTCCGAGCGCTTCGAGGATGCTGGCCGTGATGGTCGATCGTGCGCGATCGCCTCCGTCCGAGATCTTTACGGCGATACCGACAGCCGGAGACGCGAGCCCGCCCAGCTGCACGCCCTCCGCGCCATCCTTGGCGACCAAGCCCGGCACGACACGCATCATCGTCGTGACGTCGCGCTCTTCCCCGGCCACCATCTGCGGGAACGCGCGCATCGCGGCCGCGACCCGCGCCTCCGCCGTATGGTCGGGTGCGGTGGCGAGCCGGGCATAAGCGCGTGCCATCCCCCGGAGTGAGTGGGCGAGAAGCGGGGTGCCGCAGCCATCCACGGTGACTGCGACCGCGCGTTCGCCGGTGAGGTCCGCGACCGTTGCCTCGACGAGCCGTTGCAGTGGGTGGTCGGCTCGAAGGTAGTCGTCCGTCGACCACCCATTTATCAGGCAGGTGGCGATCATGGCCGCGTGCTTGCCCGAGCAGTTCTGTGCGAGCCGGGACGGTTCGCCGCCTCCGCGGACGAACACAAGGCGTTCCGCGACGCCATAGGGCAGGTCCTGCACGTTGCGCAGCGCGGCGGCATCCGTCCCGTGCATCTCGAGGATCTCCCGCGCGCCGGCGCGGTGAATCGGGGCGCCCGAGTGGCTGGCCGCGCTCAACGCGAGCAGGTGATCCGGCAGATCGAGGCCGGCACGGACCATCGCGACGGCCTGCAGCGGCTTCAACGCGGAGCGCGGGTACATCGGCGCTGCGCCGTCTCCACCCTCGGCGAGCACATGTCCCTCGGGGGAGACGACGGCGAACGAGCCGTAGTGCACCCCCTCGATGAGCGGGCCACGGGTGACCTCGACCAGCGGAATGTGGCGCACGGGGCGGGCCAGTGCAGGTGCGGTGGTCATCGTTATCGGCCCCGATCTCTCGTCTTAACGGCGCGCAGGCAGCTATGCCGGCTAAACCAGCATAGCTGCCTGACAGATTACGCCGAAGTCCGCTCTGCGCCACTCCCGGCGTCATCCGAAAGCCGCTTCTTCCACGCCCCTTCGTACGACACCGGTCGGAAGCCGATTGCCTCGTTGATGTCGAGCATCGGGCGATTCTCTTCGGCGTTGTAGGTGATGACGCGGGGTGTATCGGGGGCGATGTCGCGCCACGCGACGAGCCCCGCGCACTTCACGAGCATTCCGAGGCGGTGGCCCCGGTGGGACGCCGCCACGAGCGTGTCGTGCTGGTGGGTCGCGCCGGTGCGGTCGGAGCTGATCATGAGCTCGTTGAAGGCCGCGAGCTCGCCAGTCTCGACGTGCTGCGCCGCAGTCACGAGCAGTGTCTGCTCCGCTTCGACGTAACGCGCATCGTGGCGGGCCAGGCGCGCGGCATCCCACTCTTCCTCGTCCACCTCGAGGCCGGCGGCGGGGGCGTCGGTCGACATGCGCGATTTGAGCCAGGCGTACCCTTCGACGAACTCCGGCGGCGTCGGCGCGGTCCATCGCACGACGCGATACCCGGCGGCCGCCACCGTGGCTCTCGCCAGGTGCTCATCGACGACGGCGGCGGAGTCGGTCAGATCGAGCACGCTCTTCCGGTTGATCTGCTCGAGCGTGTAGCCGTGACGCAGCAGGAAGCGCGCGGCATGGTCGCGTGGAATGTCGCCGTACCCCGTCGGTGCGGCCAGCCTGTCGCCCGGCTGGTCGGGATGCTCGGCATACGTCTGCAGAACGTGGCGGCCATGGTCGCGGGCGGTCCGCTCGACGAGCGCGTGGGCCTGCGAACCGATGCCGAGTCCGTGGACCTCGCGCAGGAGTTCGATGAGCGAGTACGCGCTGTCGGATCCGGCTTCGTGGGGGATGTCGAGCCCCACGCGCCCGACGACTCTGCCGTCCCACACCGCAAGCCAGCTGAATCTCGTCTCGTCTGGGCTCGGGCGATAGTGGGGGAGCAGCTCGTCGGGGCGGGCGGTATCGTCATCGCCGCCGGTGATCTCGCGGTACACGAGATTGCGCACGCGCACCATCTCGCAGAAATCCGCGGCGTCCGGTGCGTCGATGCTCTCGGGGATGCGGAGGGGGCGCAGCTCGAGCCGCGCAGTGATGTCGTTCATAATTCTCTTTCGGCGGCGGGGGTCTCGTCACCGAGACCCCCGCGGATCAACGGTAGGGAGTGAGCAGGTACGCGCGTTCCCAGTGCCGCTCGCGCGCCTCGCGGGCGGCGAGCTGTTCGCGGCGGTACGCGACCTCGGGAGCAGAGCTGGCGCCGCGGTTCGCGCTCCACACGATGAGGCGCAGTGCGATGCGCAGCGCAAGGCGCTGGGCGAGGGTCGGACGGCCGAGAACCGTCTGCTCGGAAATGGCAGGCCGCGCAGGCGCGACCTCGGGACGTCGTTGTACGACGGTGTTCATGATGTCCTCGTTCGAAGAGGGCGGACGTGCGATGGCGACGATGTGCGTCGCAGGTGCAGCCGTCGGCTGCGGCCCGACGCGAGTTGGCGCGCGGGCGGAGAGGCGGAACGGGGCGAGGGACTCGCAGACTCAGACGTTCAGCGGAGCACCCATGACGGCGGCTCCACCGATCACGCAGGAGAAACGGTCGCGGTGCTCGGAACGAACAGCAACAGCGTTAAACGCGGTGACAGAAATCAACATCGGGGAACCTCCTTTCGTCAGGGATGCG
The DNA here is from genome assembly GCF_030369635.1 of Microbacterium arborescens. Taxonomy (NCBI): domain Bacteria; kingdom Bacillati; phylum Actinomycetota; class Actinomycetes; order Micrococcales; family Microbacteriaceae; genus Microbacterium; species Microbacterium arborescens. The sequence continues at coordinate 1,565,443 of NZ_CP128474.1, forward strand.
GGAAGTGACGCTAGCGGTCCGCCCGGTGCGGCGTCAAGTCCGGCTCGTCATCCTCCGGTAGCGTGTGGGCATCCACCGAGCGCCGGGAGGGCCCGACATGCACCTGAAGAGCGTCACGCTCAAGGGCTTCAAGTCGTTCGCTCAGCCGACCACTTTCGTGCTCGAACCGGGCGTCACCTGCATCGTCGGACCCAACGGCTCGGGCAAGTCGAACGTCGTCGACGCGCTCGCCTGGGTCATGGGCGAGCAGGGGGCCAAGACCCTTCGCGGCGGGAAGATGGAAGACGTCATCTTCGCCGGAACTGCGACGCGCGGGCCGCTCGGTCGCGCCGAGGTCCAGCTGACGATCGACAACCACGACGGCGTGCTTCCGATCGAATACGCCGAGGTGACGATCAGCCGCACGCTGTTCCGCAACGGATCGAGCGAGTACGCGATCAACGGCGAGACGTGCCGGCTGCTCGACGTGCAGGAGCTGCTGAGCGACTCCGGCCTCGGTCGCGAGATGCACGTGATCATCGGGCAGGGCCGGCTCGACACCGTGCTGCAGGCGAGCGCCGAGGACCGACGCGGTTTCATCGAGGAAGCGGCGGGCATCCTGAAGCACCGCCGCCGCAAAGAGAAGACGGTCCGCAAGCTCGAGGCGATGGAGGCCAACCTCACGCGGTTGAGCGACCTGGCGGGCGAGCTGCGGCGGCAGCTGAAGCCCCTCGGCAAACAGGCCGAGATCGCGCGCGAAGCCGCGACGATCGCCGCCGTCGTCCGCGACGCGAAGGCGAGGCTGTACGCCGACGACCTCGTCGCGCTGCGCTCCCAGCTCGCCGACCATGCACGCGACGAGCACGAGCGTCACGCCGAACGCCTCGTGCTGCAGGACCGGCTCGACGGCGTCAAACGACGCATCGACGAGCTCGAGGCCGAGCAGCGATCCGAGGCCGTCGACAGGGCACGCGCAACCGCGTTCGCGCTCGAGCAGGTCCAGGAGCGGGTGCGCGGACTGCACACGCTCGCGGCGCAGCGCCGCGCGCTTCTCGAGGACGACGGCCAGCTCTCCACCGAGGTCGCCACGGTCGGGCAGTCCGCCATCGACGAGGCGCGGCAGGAGATCGACGACATCGCGTCGGGCGTCGGCGATGCGCAGGATGCGGCTGCTGCGGCATCGCGCGATGTCATCCGGGCGCGCGCTGAACTCGATGCGCTCGACGCCGACATCGCGGCGCAGAGCGCTCTCGTCTCGGAGCACGACATGCGCCTCACCAAGCTCCGCGGGCGCGCCGAGGCCGCAGCGTCCCGGCTGGATGCCCTTCGTGCGGCGGTGGAGCGGCAGCAGCGGGGTCTCGATGCCGCTCGGGCGCGCCGCGCCGAGGCAGAGGCAGCCCTCGAACAGGTCCAGGCCGACGCGGCTCCCGAGGTCAGCTCCGCCGAGCACGCCGCCGCCTACGAGCGGGCTCAGCGCGACGCGACGGACGCCGAGACCGCGCTGGCCGGGATCCGCGAGAGACTGCACGCGGCCGAGCGCGAGGTCGAGTCGCTGACGGCGCAGACGGCCGCACTCGGGCGTGCGCTCGAGGTCCGAAACGCCGCTGCCGACCTCCTGTCGCGCGGCGACGACGGGCTCCGGTCGCTCGTCGCCGACGCCCTGAGGGTCGAGCCGGGCTACGAGGCACCCGTGGCTGCGGCTCTGGGGGCGCTCGCTGAAGGCGTGCTCGCGGTCGATGTGGCGGCAGCGCTGCGTGCTGCGGCCACCGCTTCCACGGAAGACCTGGGCGTGGTCGACATCGTCCTAGCGGACGCTGCGCGGGGAGCGGCTGTCGCCGCCCCACCGGGTGCTGTTCGCGCGACCGACGTCGTCAGTGGTCCCGACGGCGTCATCGGGCAACTGGAGAACGTACTCATCGCGGACGACCTCGACGCCGCTGTGCGCATCCGCGATGGTTGGAGCGCGAACGATCGCGGGCGTGCCGTAGCCGTGACCAAGCAGGGCGAGCTCGTGTCGTGGCGCACGGTGCGGGCCGGCTCGGGCGAAGGTCGCTCGCACCTCGAGCTCGCCGCGGAGCGAGACGCGGCGGCAGATCGATTGAGCGAGATGAGCGTCGTCGCTGACGCGCTTCGCGAGTCGTTGACCGACGCCCAGGCGGCATGGACCGACGCTCGTGCCCGTACCCGAACCGCCCTCGAGACTCTCCGTGCCCACGATGCTGCGCTCGCGGCGGACGCCGAGAAGCTCAACAGGGTCACCGTGCGCTACGAGGCGGCGGTGGCGGAATGCGATCGGCTCGAGGCGGGCATCGCGCCGGCGGTCCATGCGGCGGCGGAAGCCGAGTCGGCAGCCCGGGAAGCGGAAGAGGCTCTGGCGGCAGCGGCCGCCGCTCCGCGCCCGATCCTCGATGCATCGGCGCGCGACGGGCTTCTCGACGCCCTCGAGCAGGCCCGGGAACGCGAGATGCGCGCGCGCCTCGACATCGAGACCTTGCGTGAGCGGGTGCGGGCCGGCGAGGCACGGGTCGTCCAGCTCGAACGACAGCGCGAGCGGGAGCGGGCGGCGGCGGCAGAAGCGGCCCGGCGCGCCGTCATCCGCCGGCAGCAGCGCGCGATCGCGGATGCCGTCGCCGCCCAGTTGCCGCCTCTGATCGCGTCCATCGATCGGTCGGTGGCCGCGGCCCGTGTCGAGCTCGGACGTGCCGAACAGGCACGGAGCGAGATCACCGCCGAACTCGCCGAGCTCCGGAAGCAGGACCAGGCGGCCCGCAGCCGGCTCGCGGCCCTGACGGACTCCGTGCACGGACTCGAGATGCAGATGCACGAGAAGAAGCTCCACGTGACGAGCCTGCTCGAACGCGTCGGCTCCGAGCTGGGCTTCGACGAAGACATTCTCGTTTCGGAATATGGCCCGGACCAGCCCGTCCTCGACGATGGCGGTGAGGCGGTGCCATTCGACCGGGCGTCTCAGCGCCGCCGTCTGACGGACGCGGAGCGGAAGCTCGGGCAGCTCGGCCGCGTGAATCCGCTGGCGCTGGAGGAGTACGCGGCGCTCGAGCAGCGACACGCGTTCCTCACCGAGCAGCTCGCCGATCTCACGCAGACGCGCGCGGATCTCCTGACGATCATCGGTGAGCTCGACGAGCGCATGCAGACGATCTTCCTGGCTGCATTCGAAGACACGAAGGTCGCGTTCGGTGAGGTGTTCCCGATCCTGTTCCCGGGCGGCACGGGCAGCATCTCGCTCACCGACCCCGACAATCCGCTGACGACCGGCATCGAGGTCTCGGTGCGACCGGTGGGAAAGAAGATCGAGCGACTGTCGCTGCTCTCGGGAGGCGAGCGCTCGCTCGCGGCGGTGGCTCTGCTGACGGCGATCTTCAAGGCGCGCCCGAGCCCGTTCTACATCCTCGACGAGGTCGAGGCGGCGCTCGATGATGCGAACCTCGGGCGGCTGCTCGGCGTCTTCGAGCAGCTCCGAGAGTCGAGTCAGCTCATCGTGATCACGCATCAAAAGCGCACGATGGAGATCGCGGATGCCCTCTACGGCGTGTCCATGCGTCAGGACGGGGTGTCGGCGGTCGTGGGCCAGCGCGTACGTGAGCGTGCAGGCGCCGTAGGCTGAGGGGTATGGCCGAGAATCCCTGGTCGCTCTCGCGCGCGTTGCGCGGGCTCTTCGTCAAGCCGACCATCGACGAGAACACGTGGGACGACCTCGAGACGGCGCTCCTGACCGCCGACTTCGGGCCCGACATCACCGAGCGCCTGGTGGACGACCTGCGCGGCAAGGTCGAACGCTACCGCACGACCGACCCTCGCGACCTCCAGCGGATGCTGAAGGAGACGCTCGAGGAGCGGTTCGCCGCCTTCGACTCGACTCTGCGCTTGACCGAACGTCCCGCGGTGGTCCTGGTCGTCGGGGTCAACGGGGTGGGCAAGACCACGACGATCGGCAAGTTCGCCAAGTTCCTGCAGCGCTACGGCCGCTCGGTCGTCGTCGGCGCTGCCGACACCTTCCGCGCCGCTGCCGTCGATCAGCTCGCGACGTGGGCCGAGCGCGGCGGTGCTCAGATCGTCCGCCCGCAACAGGAAGGGCAGGATCCGGCTTCGGTCGCTTTCCAGACGATCGACTACGCCAAGCAGACGGGCACCGAGATCGTGCTCGTCGACACGGCCGGCCGCCTTCACACCAAGGGCGGGCTCATGGACGAACTCACCAAGATCCGCCGCGTCATCGAGAAGCAGGCACCCATCAGCGAGGTGCTGCTGGTTCTCGACGCGACGACCGGTCAGAACGGCGTCATGCAGGCCGAGGCGTTCCTCGAGCACGCGGGAGTGACCGGCCTGGTGCTCACGAAACTCGACGGCTCCGCCCGCGGCGGATTCGTCCTCGCGGTGCAGGAGCGCACCGGCATCCCCGTGAAGCTGCTCGGTCAAGGAGAGGGCATCAACGACCTCACCGGCTTCACCCCGCACGTCTTCGCGTCGGCGCTCGTCGATTGACTCCCGCGCCGCGCCGCATCAGGACTTCCCCCGCACCCTCACGGCTGGTTTCATAAACACATGGCGATCGAGCACGACTACTTCGGACTCCTCGAGTCGGGGCCGGACGGATCGATCTTCTGGTCGGATCACGTCGAGATCGGTGACCAGACGGTCACCGTCGACCTGACGGCTCCGGATCAGGATGACGTGTCCGCCGCCGCCCTCGATGTCGCTGCCGCGATGATCTCGGCGATCGAATCGATCGACCTGTCTGCCCGCAATGCCATGGTCTCCGAGCTCAACGATCGCACGAGCGAGGTGATCGAGTTCATCCTCCAGCAGCAGGAGGAGCTCGGCGAAGACATCGAGTCGTACCTGGTCGACATCTCAGGCGACGTTCATATGGACGTCATCCGATCGCTTCAGCTGATCAGCATGACGATCCTGGCCGACGAGCATGGGGGATCCGACCCGTTCGCCGTGCTCGAATATGCCCTCGACCCCGACTCGACCGAAGAGGTCCTTCTGGTCAATCTCACCAGCGACGGCAGCATCCAGTCGGTCACCAGCGCGGACTGACGTGCAGACCTTCCTGCCGTACCCCTCGTTTTCAGAATCGGCGGCAGTACTCGACATGGCGAGGCTCGGCAAGCAGCGGGTCGAGACGTTGCAACTCCTGCGCGCCAATACTGTGGCGGGCTATGGCTGGCGGAACCACCCGGCCGCAAAGATGTGGCGAGGGTATCTGCCGGCGCTGACGGCGTACGGCCTTGCGATGACCGACGCGTGGATCGCGGCCGGTCGCGCCGACACGGTCCGGCCGCAACTGCGGGAGTTCGCGCCCGATGTCGACGGAATCTCTGAGAGTGATCTCGAGATGCCACCGTGGCTCGGCGACGAGGCGTTCCATCTGTCTCACCGCTCGAACCTCTTGCGCAAGGATGCCGCCTACTACCGGCCGCGCTTCGGTGACGTCCCCGACGACCTTCCCTATGTCTGGCCGCCGGACCCGACCGCGACCTGAGCGGGGCGTGGCCAGGCCCCCCGGGTCGTCAGACGGCCTGCGCGAATCCTGACTGCGCCGAGTCGGCGAGATGTGCCAGGTGCGGCGGGATGTCGCGGCCCTTCGCGACCATCGACTGCGCCCACAAGCGTCCGGCGCGGTAAGAGGATCTCACGAGCGGGCCGGCAAGCACCCCCAGGAAGCCGATGCGCTCGGCCTCCTCTCGGAAACCGACGAACTCCTCGGGCTTCACCCACCGGTCCACGGGCAGGTGGCGCGGTGTGGGGCGGAGGTACTGCGTGATCGTGATGATGTCGGTCCCGGCGTCGTGGAGATCCTGCAGAGCCTGGACGACCTCGTCGGGTGTCTCGCCCATGCCGAGGATGAGGTTCGACTTCGTGATGAGCCCGGCGTCACGGGCACGTGTGATCACTCCGAGCGAGCGCTCGTAGCGGAACGCTGGTCGGATCCGCTTGAAGATACGGGGGACCGTCTCGACGTTGTGGGCGAAGACCTCTGGCCGCGACGCGAACACCTCGTCGAGCTGTGCGGCATCCCCGTTGAAGTCCGTCGCGAGGATCTCGACGCCCGTACCCGGGTTGTCGGCGTGGATACGACGGACCGTCTCTGCGTGCAGCCACGCCCCGCCGTCGGCGAGGTCATCGCGTGCCACGCCCGTCACCGTCGCGTAGCGCAGTTGCATCCGGTGGACGCTCTCGGCGACGCGACGCGGCTCGTCGGTGTCGTACTCGGCGGGCTTCCCCGTGTCGATCTGACAGAAGTCGCAGCGCCGTGTGCACTGCGACCCGCCGATGAGGAAGGTCGCTTCTCGGTCTTCCCAGCATTCGTAGATGTTCGGGCATCCTGCTTCCTGGCAGACCGTGTGCAGGCCCTCATCCCGGACCAGGTCGTGAAGCGCGCGGTACTCCTCGCCCATCCGGGCCTCCGTCTTGATCCACTCGGGCTTGCGCTCGATCGGGGTCTGGGCATTGCGCACCTCGAGGCGCAGGAGCTTGCGTCCCTCCGGCCCGCCCGCTGCCGGGGCGCCGGCGGGCACGGCGCAGCCGCCGCTCACGCTGCGACCGCCGTGTCGAACTCGGCGCGGAAGTGGCGGGTGACGGTGTCGAGCGCCGATGCGGGCGAGATGTCATCGCCCAACACCGTCGACAGCGTGGCCACCCCGGCATCGGTGATGCCGCAGGGGATGATCTGGTCGAAGGGCGCGAGGTCGTTGTCGCAATTGAGGGCGAAGCCGTGCATCGTCACGCCGCGCTGGACGCGGACGCCGATCGCCGCGATCTTCGCGTCGTGGCCGCCGTCACGTACCCACACCCCGCTACGACCCGTCACCTGACGGGCCGAGATGCCGAGCTCGGCGACAGCGTCGATGAGGACACGTTCGAGTCTCCGCACGTGCGAGACGACGTCGACCGGCTCGGGGAGGCGGAGGATCGGATAGCCCACCAGCTGCCCGGGCCCGTGCCAGGTGATCTTGCCGCCGCGGTCGACATCGACCACGGCGGTCCCGTCGGTCGGTCGTTCGCCGGGGGAGGTGCGTGCTCCCGCGGTGAACACCGCCTCGTGCTCCAGCAGAAGGAGTGTGTCCGGACCGCCGGCGACCACAGCGTCGTGAACACGACGCTGCAGCTCCCAGCCTTGTGCATATGGGACGACGGCGGGGGCGAGCCCCACGACGCGGATGTCGAGCACGGATCCTCCTCGAGATACTGGACTGCGTCCAAGAATACGACACGCCTAGGCTGTCATGGTGACGTCCCGATCCCGCGCCGGCCGGCCCCGCGTGTCGTCCCGCGAGACGCTGGCCGAGGCTGCGTGCGAGTTGTTCCTCGAGCAGGGCTACGACGCGACGACCGTCGCTGACATCACACGGCGCGCCGGCGTCAGTCGATCGAGCTTCTTCAATTACTTCTCGTCGAAGTCCGCCGTCCTGTGGTCGGGGCTCGACGAGCGGCTCGACGCAATCGAGCGCGCTCTGCGCTCCGCCTCCGACGTCGAGGACGTCGCGGCGGCCGTGGCCGACCTCGCCCAGGGCTTCGCTCCCGATGCGCTGGCGCTGGCGATCGTCAACGATGCAGCGATGGGGTTGTCGGACGAGCTCGCACGCGACGCGGCTCTGCGCTCCGCTCGGGTCGCTGCCGCCGTGGCGGAGACGCTCCATCGCGCGGGGACGGGCCGGCTCGAATCCGACATCCTCGGTGGCGCGTGGGGCGGTGCGGTGCTGGGTGCCGTCCGGTCGTGGGCGCGTGGGGGAGCGGGCCGTAGCGACCTGGCGCAGGAGATGGCCCGGGCGATCGCTCTCGTCCGCCGGCGCTGAGCGGCCGAAGCCGCGGTCGGTGCCCGCGGGCGGCCACCCGCTCGCATAGAATCGAGGGATCATGGCAACTTTCGGCACGCTCTCCGACCGTCTCACCGAGACCTTCCGGAACCTCCGCACCAAAGGAAAGCTCTCGGCGGCTGACGTCGACCAGACCGTCCGTGAGATCCGCCGTGCGCTGCTCGACGCCGACGTCGCCCTCGTGGTCGTCAAGGAGTTCACCGCCAAGGTGCGCGAGCGCGCGCTCGGCGACGAGGTCAACCGCGCGCTGAACCCGGCGCAGCAGGTCGTCCAGATCGTCAACGAGGAGCTCGTGGGCATCCTCGGCGGCGAACAGCGGCGGCTGCAGTTCGCGAAGAACCCGCCGACCGTCATCATGCTCGCGGGTCTGCAGGGTTCGGGTAAGACCACGTTCGCAGGCAAGCTCGCCAAGCAGCTCGAGAAAGACGGCCACACGCCGCTCCTCGTCGCGTGCGACCTCCAGCGCCCGAACGCCGTGAACCAGCTCCAGGTCGTCGCCGAGCGCGCCGGGGCGGCCATCTACGCGCCCGAGCCGGGCAACGGGGTCGGCGACCCCGTGCGGGTTGCGCGCGACGGCGTCGATCACGCCCGCCGTCACCAGCACGACGTGGTCATCATCGACACGGCGGGACGACTCGGCGTCGACGCCGAGCTGATGAAGCAGGCGGCCTCGATCCGGAAGGCGACCGATCCCGACGAGGTGCTGTTCGTCATCGACGCGATGATCGGTCAGGACGCGGTCAACACCGCGAAGGCGTTCCAGGAGGGTGTCGACTTCACCGGCGTCGTCCTCTCGAAGCTCGACGGAGACGCCCGCGGTGGCGCCGCGCTGTCGGTCGCCTCGGTCACGCAGCGGCCTATCATCTTCGCGTCCACGGGTGAGGGCCTCGACGACCTCGAACCCTTCCACCCCGACCGGATGGCCAGCCGCATCCTCGACCTGGGTGACATCCTCACCCTGATCGAACAGGCTCAGCAGGCGTTCGATGAGCAGGAGGCCCTCGCGGTCGCCGAGAAGCTCGCCAAGGAGCAGTTCACGCTCGAGGACTTCCTCGACCAGCTTCAGCAGATGAAGAAGATGGGCTCGATGAAGAAGATGCTCGGCATGCTGCCGGGCATGGGGCAGATGAAACAGCAGCTCGAGCAGTTCGACGAGCGCGAGATCGACCGCACCGAGGCGATCATCCGGTCGATGACGCCGTCTGAGCGACGCAACCCCAAGGTGCTCAACGGCTCGCGCCGCCTGCGCATCGCCCGCGGCTCGGGCATGACGGTGACCGACGTCAACCAGCTCGTGCAGCGCTTCGAGCAGGCCGCGAAGATGATGAAGACGGTGGCCCGAGGCGGCGTGCCCAACATCCCTGGTATGGGACCCATGGGTGGGAAGCCCGGCGCGTCGAGCAAGCGCGGCAAGCAGGCCAAGAGCAAAAGCGGTTCGCGTTCGGGAAACCCGGCCAAGCGCGCCGCCGAGAATGCGGGCCTCGCGACTGCCACAGCGCCGACCGGCTCGGGCTTCGGCCTCGGAACCGGCGGTCAGGCTCAGCCGAGCGAGGCCGACCTCGCCGAAATCCAGAAGCTTTTCGGCAAGGGCTGAGTCAGCGGGGCCGGCTCAGCGGCCCTGACTCAGCGGCCGACGTCCGGCTGCGCCAGGTGCTGGCGCAGCGTCGGGCCGTCGCGGAACTCGCGGATGAGGTGCTGCACGACCTCGCGGAGGTCGCCGTCGGCCGCATCCGCGACGCGCGTCTGCCGGAGATAGCTGGCCCCTTGATCGAGGATCGTGTTCAGCCCTCGGAACTCGCGGGCGCAGTGCAGCTCCTCGGCGATCGGCTCGAGCTCCGCCATCGTGTCGCGGAGGTGGTCTGCGACGTGCCGCTGAGTGCCGTCCGCATCGACGATGAGACGTGCGTCGAGTCCGTACCGCGCTGCGCGCCACTTGTTCTCCCGGACGAACCACGGCGGGATCGTGGGAAGTTCACGCCCCTCGTCGAGCTGGCGGGAGAGGTGCTCGGTGAGCACCTGAACGAGGGATGCCACGGCGGCGAGCTCGGGAAGGGTCGACATCCCGTCGCACGCCCGGATCTCGAGCGTTCCCCACTTCGGCGCCGGGCGGATGTCCCAGCGCACCTCGGATGCGTCCTCCATGACACCCGTGCGCACCATGCCGTCGAGGTAGTCCTCGAAGTCGCTCCACTTCGTGAAGCTCCAGGGCAGGCCGGCGGTGGGCAGCTGCTGGAAGACGAGGGCGCGGTTGGATGCATAGCCGGTGCGGTCGCCCGCCCAGAACGGGCTCGACGCCGAGAGCGCCTGGAGATGGGGGAGGTAGACCGAGAGGGCGTTGATCAGCGGGAACACCTTGTTGACGTCCTCGACGCCGACGTGGATGTGGATTCCCCAGATCATCATGTTGCGGCCCCACCACTGCGTCCGCTCGATGAGCTTGTGGTAGCGGGTCTTGTCCGTGATCTCCTGCTCGTACCACCGTGCGAAGGGGTGGCTGCCGGCGCACAGCATCTCGAGACCGCGCGGTGCGGCGAACTCTCGCACCCGCTGGATGGCGTCGTCGATGTCATCGACCGCGGCTGCGACGGTGTCGCCGACTCCGCTGGTGACCTCGATGGTGTTCGTCAGCAGCTCGCCGGTGATGGTGTAGCGCTCGAGCGCCGAGGATTCCTCCACTTCGGCGAGCACTTCGGGCGCTCGGGGCGCGAGATCTCCGGTGTCGCGGTCGGCGAGCATCAACTCCCACTCGATGCCCACGGAGGAGCGGGCAGACGTGGCGAAGGGGACCGTCATGCGCTCAGTCTGACACGCGCTACGGCGCGGTTCGCGACGACCGTCATCATCTGGCAAAATAGACGGTTGGACCGCTCGCTCGACCCTCTATCCGGCGAGAAGGTCCACCCTCAGAGCTCCCGCCGGGTGTGCACCCCACGCTCCAGGCGACGTTCACTTCACATCACACCACTCAGGAGAATTGTGGCTGTCAAGATTCGTCTCAAGCGCCTCGGCAAGATCCGCGCACCCTACTACCGCATCGTCGTCGCCGACTCGCGCACCAAGCGCGACGGCCGAGTGATCGAGGAGATCGGTCAGTACCACCCGACCGAAGAGCCCTCGGTCATCAAGGTCGACTCCGAGCGTGCCCAGTACTGGCTCTCGGTCGGCGCGCAGCCGACGGAGCAGGTCACCGCGCTGCTCAAGCTCACGGGCGACTGGGGCAAGTTCAAGGGCGACAAGAACGCCGTCTCGACCGTTCGCACGGCCGAGGCCAAGGGCGACTTCGTCGCCGACGCGTCGAAGAAGTCGGTCATCAAGCCGCAGGCCGCGAAGAAGGCTGAGGAGCCCGCCGCCGAGGCTCCCGCCGACGAGGCCGCCGCCGACGCGACCGACGCGGAGTAATCCGTTGCTGTCCGCCGCGCTCGAGCACGTCGTCAAGGGGATCGTCGATCACCCCGACGACGTCGTCATCCGTTCCTCCTCGTCGCCCCGCGGCGAAGTACTCGAGGTGCGCGTGCACCCCGACGACCGGGGACGGGTGATCGGGCGCGGCGGGCGCACCGCCAAGGCGCTGCGAGCATTGATTTCCGCGCTGGCCGACGGCACGCGCGTCCGTGTCGACGTCGCGGACGACTGAGATGGCCGCCGAACCCGCTCGCACTCAGCTGCGCGTCGGGCGCCTCGTCAAGGCGCACGGGCTCAAGGGCGCGCTCAAGCTCGAGCTCTACACCGACGATCCCGACGGTCGCTTCGTGACGGGCGCAACGTTCACGTTGCAAGTCCCCGAAGCATCACCGTGGCACGGCAAGACCGTGACCGTCCGCGAGTTCCGGTGGATGAACTCGCACCCCGTCCTCTTCCTCGAGGACGTCAACGACCGCGACGCCGCCGAGAGCCTCGTGAAGGCCATCCTGTGGGTCGACCAGGACGGCGACGCCACTGCTGAGGACGACGCGTGGTTCGACCACCAGCTCGTCGGCCTCGACGTCGTCCGCGACGGGCAGAAGGTCGGACGCATCGCACGCGTCGACCACTTCCCCGCGCAGGACCTTCTGATCGTCCAGCGCGACGGTGATGACACCGAGGTCCTCGTCCCGTTCGTCAAGGCGATCGTGCCCGAAGTGGATGTCGCGGCGGGCCGCGTGATCGTCACGCCGCCGGCCGGACTGTTCGAAGAGTTGCCAGCCGAACAGTCGGATGACGCGGTGGAAGCCGCTTCCGACCCTGAGGGCGGCGACGCCCCCACCGAGGGCTGACGTGCGCGTCGACGTCGTCACGATCTTCCCCGCGTTCTTCGACGTCCTCGAGGTTTCGCTCCTCGGCAAGGCCCGCGGTGCGGGTCTCCTCGACGTCCGCGTTCACGACCTGCGCGACTACGCCACCGATCGTCATCGGACCGTCGACGACACCCCCTACGGCGGCGGCGCCGGCATGGTGATGAAGCCCGAGCCCTGGGGGCTCGCGCTCGATGCGATCGTGGCGGATGCGGCCGACCGGCCGACGTTCATCTTTCCCTCGCCCGCCGGCGAGCGGTTCTCGCAGGCGTCGGCGCGTCAGCTCAGCGGAGCATCGCACCTGGTGTTCGGCTGCGGACGCTACGAAGGGATCGACGAGCGCGTGTTCACGTACGCTGCGACCCTCGGCGACGTCCGACTCATGAGCCTCGGCGACTACGTCCTCAACGGAGGAGAGGTCGCCTCGATGGCGATGATCGAAGCGATCGGTCGCCTCATTCCCGGCGTCGTGGGCAACCCGGAGAGCCTCGTCGAGGAGTCTCACGAGGACGGGCTGCTCGAGTACCCCTCCTACACCAAGCCCGCGTCGTGGCGGGGCCACGATGTGCCGGACGTCCTGCTCAGCGGACACCACGGCCGCGTCGCGGAGTGGCGGCACGCTCAGCGGGTCGAGCGCACGCGCCAGCGCCGTCCCGACCTGCTCCCCGGCGGCCTCGGGGACTGAGCGCTCGTCGGGATCGGCCGAGCCCGCCGCGGCCCCTCAGTCGACGCCGAGGAAAGAGCGGTCGGTGAGGATCACGGGGCCCTCGGCCGTGATCGCGACGGTGTGCTCCGAATGTGCCCCACGCGATCCGTCGGCGCTGCGCAACGTCCATCCGTCCGCGTCGGTGATGAGCTTGTCCGTGGTCTGCAGGAACCACGGCTCGAGCGCCACGACGAGGCCGGCGCGAAGCGGATAGCCCCGGCCGGGCTTGCCGTCGTTGGGGACATGGGGATCGCCGTGCATCTCGCGGCCGACGCCGTGTCCGCCGAAGTCGGTGTTGATCGACAGTCCGTCGGCCCGGGCGACCGTCGCGACGGCGTGCGAGATGTCGCCGATCTTGTTGCCCACGACGGCGGCGCTGATCGCCGCGTCAAGCGCGCGCTCGGTCGTGTCGATGAGCGCGAGGTCTTCGTCACGAGCGGTGCCGACCACGAACGACACCGCCGAGTCGGCGACCCAGCCGTCGACGGAGACGGCGAAGTCGAGCGTGACGAGGTCGCCGTCGCGCAGCGCATAGTCGTGGGGGAGGCCGTGGAGGACCGCATCGTTGATCGAGGTGCAGATGACCTTGCCGAACGGACTCGCCCCGAAGGACGGGTGGTAGTCGATGTAGCACGACTCAGCGCCGGCACGTCGGATGAGCTCGTGCGCGCGCCGGTCGATCGCCAGGAGGTTCGTCCCGACCTTCGTCTCGTCGCGAAGGGTCGCCAGCGTCTCGGCGACGAAGCGTCCAGCCGGACGCATCGCTTCGATCTCGGCAGGTGTGCGCAGCTCGATCATCGTGATCCTCTCTTCAGGTTCTATCCTGCCGGACCGGCGTAGCATCAGGAGCATGTGGCTGCGACGCGCACTCTTCTCCTGGCTCCTCCCGGCAGCTGTCGTGCTGCCGCTCTGGCTCGTCGTCGGTTGGGCGATCTCGGGAGCGGGCGGCTGGGTCTTCCTGTGGGTGCTGTTCATCGCAGTGCCTGCCGTGTTGATCGGCCAGCTGGTGACCACGTTGCTCGTGCGGGCTCGGGGCACCGTCCGGCACTCCCGGATGCTGTCGTGGTGGGACGTCCTGGTCTTCGCCGTGTGGCACGGGCTCATCATCGCGATCGGGTTCTACCCCGCTGGCGCCTTCTGGCCGCTGCTGTTCGCAGCGGTCGCCGCATTCCTCGCCGTCTTCTGGGTTTCGCTGTGGCAACTCTTCCGCGAAGCGCGCCCCGTCTCGCTGTTCTCGGTGGCGACCGATCCGAGCTACCTCCGTGAGGCGATGCGGCCGAGTTCCGAGCGTCTCCCCGACGAGAAGGTCGTGATCATCGAAGAGGTCCGGCGCAGCGACAGCTGACGTTTTGGTGCGCGGGGCGCGGCGTGGCAGAATGGACGCTTGTGCCCTGACAGTTCTCTGCCTCAGGGGAGCGGCGCCCGGCGGGCGCCCGGGGCACCGCATCCTTATTCAACTTTTTCGTGGTCGACCTGAGGCGGTCGCAGGAAGAACAGATCATGCAGATCCTCGACTCCGTCGACGCAGCATCGCTGCGTAGCGACATCCCCGCATTCGCCCCCGGAGACACCGTCAAGGTGCACGTCAACATCACCGAGGGCAACCGCTCGCGTATCCAGGTCTTCCAGGGCGTCGTCATCGGCCGCTCGGGCGACGGCGTGCGCGAGACCTTCACCGTCCGGAAGATCAGCTTCCAGGTCGGCGTCGAGCGCACCTTCCCCGTCCACAGCCCCGTGATCGACCACATCGAGGTCGTCACGCGCGGTGACGTCCGTCGCGCGAAGCTGTACTACCTGCGCAACCTGCGCGGCAAGAAGGCGAAGATCAAGGAGAAGCGCGACCGCTGATAGCAGCGACGCATTCTCTGGATGCCCCGGGCTCAGGCTCGGGGCATCCGTCGTCTGCGCTGCGCGGTGACCGGCGTTGGCCGCGGAATGTGCGACCCTGGGTAGGGCTCCCCGGCGGGTGAGTCGGATGAGAGGCGATGAATGACCACCGATGACCTTGCCGCGCAGGCGCCGAAGCCCGCGCGTTCACGATCACGTCGCCTCGGCCTGCTGCTCCGCGACGTCCTGGTGATCGTCGCCATCGCACTCGCGGTGTCGTTCCTGGTCAAGACGTTTCTCGTCCGCTCGTTCTACATCCCCTCCGGGTCGATGGAACGCACGCTGCTGAAGGACGACCGGATCCTCGTCGACCAGCTCACGCCCCGATTCGGCGGCTACGCGCGCGGCGACGTCGTCGTCTTCCGTGATCCGGGCGGTTGGCTCCCCGCGACGGTCGAGCCGGCGCGCCCCCCGCTCGTGGAGGGGATGGACTGGGTGCTCTCGATCGTCGGACTGTCAGCCCCCGACAGCAAAGACCACCTCATCAAGCGCATCATCGGAATGCCGGGCGACCACGTCGTGTGCTGCAACGCCGTCGGCCAGATCACCGTGAACGACGTGCCGATCGACGAGTCGTCGTACGTGTCGCTCGCCGACGGGCAGTCGGCTCCACAGGAGGTGCCGTTCGATGTGACGGTGCCGGAGAACTCGCTGTGGGTGCTCGGTGACAACCGCGATCACTCGCGGGACTCGCGCTACAACCGCGATCAGCCTTCGCAAGGCTTCGTCCCGCTCGACAACGTGGTCGGACGAGCCTTCCTCATCACGTGGCCGCTCGACCGTTTCGGTCTCATCGATTTTCACCACGACGCCTTCGCGGGTGTTCCCGCGCCTGTGACGCGATGACCGTCGTCGCGCCCCGGCTGACCGTCGAACGGCGGCTGCTGCGCGAGTACGAGCTCGTCGTCGCCCTCGACGAGGTGGGGCGCGGTGCGCTCGCGGGGCCGGTGTCGGTGGGCGCCGCCGTGCTCGACGCGTGCGGCGCACGCCGGCGCATCCCCGAAGGACTGCGCGATTCCAAGCTCGTCACGGAGCTCCGCAGGCCCGAGCTGGCAGCGAGAGCCGCGGACTGGGTCATGGCGTCTGCGGTCGGGTCGGCGACGCCGGCCGAGATCGACGAGATGGGGATCATGCGGGCCCTGGGGCTCGCCGCCGTCCGCGCGATCCAGAGCCTCGACGGCATCGACCCCTTCGCCGCGGAGACCGTCGTGATCTTGGACGGCAATCACGACTACGTGAGCCCGATGGCCGGACCGGGCATGACCGTTCAGACGATCATCAAGGCCGACCGGGACTGCGCCAGCGCCGCGGCGGCGTCGGTCATCGCCAAGGTGGCTCGCGACGCTCACATGACCGGGCTTCACGATGAGACGCCGATGTACGAGTGGGCGCGGAACAAGGGATACGCCAGCGCGGTCCACCGCGCTGCGATCCGTGACCACGGGCTGTCGCGTCATCATCGGGCGTCGTGGGCGATCGCCGACGCGCCGACCCTGTTCTGAGCCGGACGTGCCGGGGGTGGCCGGGGACGATCACGGCGTGCTGCCGCCGCCTAGGATGGAAGCACCATGGATGACGAAGTCTTCGAAGACTATGACCGCGAGCTGGAGCTGGCGCTCTACAAGGAGTACCGCGACGTCGTGTCGCAGTTCCAGTACGTGATCGAGACCGAGCGTCGCTTCTACCTCGCGAACGACGTCAACGTCGTTCGTCGCGACACCGAGCACGACTTCTACTTCGAGCTCACGATGAACGACGTGTGGGTCTGGGACATCTACCGAGCCGACCGTTTCGTGAAGTCCGTGCGCGTGCTCACCTTCAAGGACGTCAACGTCGAAGAGCTCCAGCGTCGCGACTTCGAGCTTCCCGACGAGCTCTCGCTCGACAGCTGACCTTCCTCCCCAGGACCGTCTCCTTGCCGGTTCTGCACGGGCTCACGGCCGTGGCACCCGGGTCGTCCGCCGCCGCGCGAGAGTGCTCGTATGGCAGCGAAAGACGACCGGGGCCGCGCCGGTGAAGAGCGGGCCGCGCGGCACCTGACCCGCCTCGGCTACGAGATACTCGACCGCAACTGGCGTGACCGCCAGGGCGAGATCGACATCGTCGCGGTGTCGCGCGACGAGCTCGTCATCGTCGAGGTCAAGACCCGGCGGACCGCGGCGTACGGGCACCCGTTCGAGGCGGTCGACGAGCGCAAGAAGGACCGGCTGTGGCGCCTCGCGTGCGCGTGGATCGCCGCACATCCGGGGGAGGTGCGCGGACGCCGTATTCGTCTCGACGTCATCGGCATCACCGGCGACGACGTCGAGGCGGCGGTGCTCGAGCACGTCGAGGATCTCCGATGAGCCTCGGCCGCACCTGGGCGGTCTCGCTCACGGGGCTGGCCGGCGATCTCGTCGAGGTCGAGGCCGACCTGTCGAACCAGACGCCCGCGTTCCGCATCGTCGGACTCGCCGACCGGGCCCTCGCCGAGGCGCAGCAGCGCGTGCACAACGCCTGCCAGAACAGCGGGCTGCCGCTGTCACGACGTCGTGTGACGGTCAATCTCTCCCCGGCCAGCCTCCCGAAGCAGGGATCGGGTTTCGATGTCGCCATCGCGGCGGCTGCGCTCGCGACAGAGCTGCCGATGGATCCGGTGTCCCTTGCCGACACGGTCCACATCGGTGAGCTGGGCCTCGACGGACGCCTCCGGCCGGTTCCGGGAGTGCTCCCCGCGGTGATCGCCGCGGCGCGGGCACGACGGCGGACGGTCATCGTTCCCGAGGCCTGCCGAGCCGAAGCCGCTCTCGTCGACGGCATCCGGGTCGTCGGATGCCGCACCCTCGCAGGCGTCGCGCGCTGGCACGGGCTCGACATCGATGGTGACGACGAAGCGGTGCCCGAGGTGCCGGGACCGGCCGCGGGGCGAGGGAGCAGCGGCGACGACCCACCCGGGGAGGACCTGTCGGACATACGCGGACAGGAGGAGGCGATCGACGCGCTCGTCGTGGCGGCCGCCGGCGGCCATCATCTGCTCATGAGCGGTCCGCCCGGCGCGGGCAAGACCATGCTCGCACGACGCCTGCCGGGGATCCTGCCCGCGCTCGACGACGAGACCGCGCTTCAGGTGGCGTCCATACGCTCGCTGTCCGGCACGGTCGTCGACAGCCTGAGCAGGGTTCCTCCGTTCGAGGCGCCGCATCACAGCGTGAGCGTCGCCGCGCTGGTGGGCGGCGGCAGCAGGTCGTTGCGCCCGGGGGCGATCGCTCGCGCGAGCGGGGGCGTGCTGTTCCTCGACGAGGCTGGTGAGTACAGCGCCCACGCGTTGGATTCTCTGCGTCAGCCGCTCGAGGCGGGGTCGATCGACATACACAGGGCGGGGTTCCGCGCGACGCTGCCGGCGAGGTTCCAGCTGGTCGTTCTGGCTTGTGTACGACTGGGCAGTGTCCGGCACCCATCTCGCGTTTCGGCGCCCCACGGCAGGCCAGCGGCCCTTGTGGCCGTCGAATGCCGACCGAATGGGGGGACGAATCGGTGCGCTATGTGCCTGGATTACGAGTCCGACGTCGGTGTTTCTGGATAGCATCGGACTACGTTGTACGCGTTGGAGGACCTCCGCGCGAACGGCGTGAAGACAGCCGGAGCACGACGCCGACAGAGGCTTCGTCGAAGCCTGAGGAGCGCAGTGCCCCCGAAGAAGAAGCAGGCGCAGTCACTCGAGGAGACCTTGTGGGAGGCAGCCACTGCGCTGCGCTCGTCGATGGATGCGGCTGAGTACAAGCATGTCGTCCTCGGTCTCATCTTCCTGAAGTACGTCTCGGACACCTTCATGGTCCGTCACGACGACCTCGTGCGCCTCGTCAACGACGAGTCCTCGGACTACTTCATGCCCAACGAGGCGGCGAAGCTCTCAGTCCTCGAGGACCGGGACGAGTACACCGCCGAAGGCGTCTTCTGGATTCCGGAGGGTCACCGTTGGGATGACCTGAAGAAGGCAGCCAAGCAGGCGGACGTCGGCGGACGCATCGACAAGGCCATGGAGGCCATCGAACGCGAGAACCCAAGCCTCAAGGGCGTGTTGCCGAAGAACTTCTCGCGCCAGGAGCTGACTCCCGCGATGCTCGGTGGACTGATCGACGTATTCTCCCGCAACGATCTCGCCGCCGCGGAGCACAAAGACCTCGACGTCCTTGGGCGCGTGTACGAGTATTTTCTTGGTAAGTTCGCTGGCGGCGAGGGCAAGCGCGGCGGCCAGTACTACACTCCCCGCTCTGTGGTGCAACTGCTCGTCGAGATGCTCCAGCCGTACCACGGACGGGTCTACGACCCCGCTTGCGGCTCGGGCGGCATGTTCGTCCAGGCCGACAAGTTCGTGCGCGCCCACGGCGGCACTCACGCCGACATCTCGGTCTACGGCCAGGAGTCGGTGCCGACCACTTGGCGTCTGGCGAAGATGAACCTCGCATTGCGCGGCATCGAGGCAAACCTGGGCCCGGAGTGGGGCGACTCTTTCCACGCTGACAAGCATCCTGATTTGCGCGCCGACTTCGTGATCGCGAACCCGCCCTTTAACCAGAACGACTGGGGTGGGGAGCGCTTGGCGAGCGATCCGCGCTGGAAGTACGGCACGCCGCCGACAGGCAACGCCAACTACGGCTGGATCCAGCACATGTTGCATCACCTGTCGCCGACCGGCACGATGGCGACCGTACTCGCAAACGGGTCGCTCTCGAGTCAGCAGAACGGTGAGGGCGACATTCGAAGGAGACTCGTCGAAGCGGATCTCGTCGAGTGCATCGTTGCGTTGCCGCCGCAGCTCTTCTTCGGCACTCAGATACCCGTTTGTCTGTGGTTCATGACGAAGAACAAGGCAGGCATTCCGAACGGCCTCAAGACACGGAAGCGGACGGGCGAGACGCTCTTCATCGACGCACGCAAGAACCTCGGCTACATGGAGACTCGTACAGTGCGAGCCTTCGCTGACGAAGATATCAACAAGATCGCCGACGCATACCACTCGTGGCGTGGCACAGAGACGAGCGATGGCGAACCCTACAAAGATGTCGCAGGATTCTGCCGGTCCGTGCCGACGAGTGAGATCGCCGAGCATGACTACATTCTGACGCCGGGCCGCTACGTCGGGGCTGAGGACGCAGAGGACGATGGCGAGCCGCTCGACGAGAAGATCGCCCGCCTGAGCGCGAGCATCCGCGACGGCTTTGCGATGCGCGGTCGTCTGGAAGACCGCATGCGTGCTGCGCTTGACGCGCTGGTGGTGGCGGATGAGTGAGTGGTCACGAACGCGACTGGGCGACGTGCTCACTATTAAGCACGGGTACGCGTTCGCCGGTGACGCATTCTCCGACAATCTCGACTTCCCCACGCTGGTGACGCCCGGGAACTTCTCGATCGGCGGTGGGTTCAAGGCGACTAAGCCGAAGACGTTCCTTGGGGATTACCCACCGGAATACCTGCTCGCACCCGGTGATGTTGTCGTTACGATGACTGATCTGAGTCGAGCCGCTGATACGCTCGGCTATTCCGCTGTCATTCCAGACGACGGACGCGAGTACCTTCACAACCAGCGGATCGGCAAGGTCGTTATCACCGACGTTGATCGGGCGGATCTGAAGTTCGTCTCGTACCTCCTGCGCGGCCGAGAGTACCGCCAACACGTGGTCGGCGGAGCGAGCGGATCGACGGTCAAGCACACCAGTCCGGGGCGTATTGAGTCGTTCATAGCTGAGCTCCCGCAGCTCGACGAGCAGAAGCGCATCGCCTCGGTCCTCGGCACGTTTGACGACCTGATCGAGACGAACGTCCGTGACGCAGAACACGCGGACGAGCTCTGGCGCGCAGTTCTTCGAGCAGAAGTAGGGAACGAGTCGATGGGTGTCGCGCTCTCGTCGCTCGCACAGTTCGTCAATGGTCGCAATTTCACGAAAGATGCGTCGCGGTCTGGGCTACCCGTAATTCGAACGCCGGAACTTCGTACAGGTCCATCAGGCTCCACGGTTAGAACCGAAGTCGCCACAACCGCCGATCGGATCGCGAATGTTGGTGACATCCTCTTCGTCTGGTCCGGCAGTCTCTTTGTGTCACGTTGGTACTGGGAGCCCGGCCTGGTGAATCAGCATGTGTTTAAGGTGATCCCGGAACCCGACGTTCCCGACTGGCTGGTTATGTTCGCCATTGAAGAGCTTATGGACGATTTTCTAGGGGTCGCTGCTGACAAGGCGACCACGATGGGACACATCAAGCGCAGTGACCTCGACAGACTCGTGGCAGTTCCGCCGCGGTTGGCTTGGTCGGCTCTCGATGCGAAGATCCGTCCCCTTTGGGATGGAAGTCTTTCGGCGCGAACGCATATCTCAGACCTCGCCCGCGCACGTGACGAGATCCTTCCGTTGCTGATGTCCGGCAAGATCCGTGTCGACGAGAGATTCGAGGTGGCGTAATGGCCGGGATGACCGAAGACGATCTGGAGCAGATTGTACTGAGCGACCTCGCCGAACTCGGTTGGGCAACCGTCCATGGCCCTGATATCGCACCCGGGGAAGCTCACGCCGAGCGCACTGACTACCGGGACACGATTCTCGAGTGCCGCGTCGCCTCGGCCGTCCGGCGACTCAATCCCGAGCTGCCCGCGGCTGCCGTGCACGACGTCGTCAGCACCATCAAGCGCGCAGAATCGCCTCTGGTCGAGACCGAGAACTGGCGCGCGTACAAGTACCTCATCGAGGGCGTGCCGGTCGAGTACCGTGACGACGAAGGCACTCTGCGCACGACGCGCGCCTGGCTGGTCGATTGGGACGACGTCGATACCAACGACCTCATCGCGGTTGGTCAGTTCACTATCAGGGGCCCGAAGCACGAGCGCCGGCCAGACGTAATCTTGTTCGTCAACGGGCTGCCGATGGCTTTGTTCGAGCTCAAGCGGCCCGGCAAGGAGTATGCCAGCGTCAAGGGCGCGCACCGCCAGACTCAGACCTACCGGGCGCAGATCCCCGACGTGTTCAAGTGGAACCAGATCACGGTCGTCTCCGACGGCCTCTTCGCCAAGGCC
The DNA here is from genome assembly GCF_030369635.1 of Microbacterium arborescens. Taxonomy (NCBI): domain Bacteria; kingdom Bacillati; phylum Actinomycetota; class Actinomycetes; order Micrococcales; family Microbacteriaceae; genus Microbacterium; species Microbacterium arborescens. Next base: position 1,587,175 of record NZ_CP128474.1, read on the forward strand.
GGCTCGTTCTCAGCCCCGTGGAACCACTGGGCACCGTGGAAGACCATCGACGGCGTCGTGAAGGACCCAAAGCACCCGGCAGGCTACAAGCTGCCCGAGATCGAGGTCCTGACCCGCGGTCTGTTCTGCCCGGAGGTCTTCTTCGACCTCTGCCGGAACTACATCGCGACCTACGGTGACGGAGAGCACACCCGCAAGGCAGTCGCGAAGTACCACCAGTACTGGGCGGTCAAGAAGGCGGTCGACGAGACGCTACGCGCGGTCGCCGGTGACGGCCGCATCGGCGTTGTCTGGCACACCCAGGGCTCGGGTAAGTCGCTCGAGATGGCTTACTACGCGGGCAAAGTCATGCGGAATCCGGGTATGCAGAACCCGACGATTGTGGTGTTGACCGACCGCAACGACCTCGACGACCAGTTGCTCGATGAGACATTCGCTTCCTCGAAGGTCGGCTCACCTCTACCTGAAGCGCCCGTCCAGGCCGACTCTCGCGCTCACCTCAAGGAGTTGCTGGCAGGACGTGAGTCCGGCGGCATCGTCTTCACGACCATCCAAAAGTTCGGGCTCTCCAAGGCCGACCGAGACGCCGGCCGGAAGTTTCCCCTGCTCTCGGATCGCCGCAACATTGTGGTGATGGTCGACGAGGCGCACCGCTCGAACTACGACATCATCGATGGCTTTGCGCGGCACCTGCGCGATGCGCTGCCACACGCGTCGTTCATCGGCTTCACGGGGACGCCAATCGACGAGCGCGACCGCTCCACCATCGAGATCTTCGGTACGACCATCGACGTGTACGACATGACCGACGCCCAGCAGGACGGTGCGACAGTCAAGGTCTACTACGAGCCTCGCCTGGCGAGGATCGACCTGCCCGAGGCTGCTCGTGAGGAGATCGATTCGGAGTTCGAGGACATCGTCGAGGAGGCCAGCGAGGGCGTCGGCGAGAAGCTGAAGTCCAAGTGGGCGAAGGTCGAGGCGATCGTGGGCTCCGAGAAGCGCATTGCTGAGCTCGCGGCCGACATCGTCGAGCACTGGGAGGCGCGACGCGAGGTGCTCACGGGTAAAGCGATGATCGTGACGATGTCGAGGCGCATCGCGGTCGACCTGTACGACGCGATTGTGAAAATCCGTCCGGACTGGCATCACGAGGACGACGACAAGGGCGTCGTAAAGACAGTCATCACCGGCAACGCGACGGACCCCGCCGAGTTCCAACCGCACATCCGCAATAAGAAGATGCGCAACGCGATGAAAGCCCGCGCAAGTGACGCTGACGACTCGCTCGAGCTCGTGATCGTCCGCGATATGTGGCTCACTGGCTTCGACTCGCCGCCCATGCACACGATGTACGTCGACAAGCCGATGCGCGGCGCGTCGCTGATGCAGGCCATCACCCGCGTGAATAGGACGTTCAAGGACAAGCCAGCGGGCCTGGTCGTCGACTACATCGGCATCGCGGAGAACTTGCGCGACGCCCTGCAGACCTACACGAAGCGTGACAAGGACGGCCGAGCGATCGGCGACGACGTTCGCCGTGCGGCGATCCCGGAAATGCTCGCCGAGCACAGCATCGTGTCCGACATGCTCCACGGCATCGACTGGGTGACAATCCTGGGCTCCGGTAGCGAAAAGGCCTTCCTGCACGCGGTCGCCGCAACGGTTGACCACTTGCTCGAGTCTGAGCGCGAGTTCGTCGACGGCTCGCACGGCGACGCCGGCGAGTTCGCAGACGAGGAGGGGCACTCGCTCAAGCAACGCTTCATGGCGCACATGCGCCGCCTCAAGCAGCTCTATACGTTGGTACCGACCTCGGAGGAGGCCGAGGCGATCCGCGACGATGTCGCCTTCTTCGACGCTGTGCGCCAGTCGATCGCCAAGATCGAGGGATCTGACCGGCCATCGGCCGACGACGACGCGGCGCTCGACACAGCGGTGCGCCAGATCGTCAGCAACCACATGGCCGGATCCGGCGTCATCGACATCTACGAGGAGGCCGGACTCGGTAAGCCCGACATCTCGCTGATCGATGATGCGTTCGCCAAGCAGTTCGAGAGCGCCGAGAACCAGAACCTTCAACTCGAGATGGTTCGACGTCTGATCAGCCAGGAAGTGAAGGTCATCGCAAAGCGCAACATCGTTGCGGGGCGTCAGTTCTCTGAGATGCTTGCCGAAGCGCTGAACCGATACCAGAACCGAGCCATCGATGCGGCGCAGGTCGTCGCCGAGATCGTCGAGATCGCGAAGCAGATCAAGGCACAGCAGGAGCGCGGTGAGCGCACCGGCCTGTCCGAAGATGAGTTGGCGTTCTACGATGCGCTGTCCTCCAACGAAGCCGCGAAGCTCGCGATGGAGGAGGCAGTCATGAAGCAGATCGCGCACGAGCTGACCGAGATCGTGCGCAACGACGCGAAGACGGACTGGAACCTCAAGGAAACAGTGCGAGCGAAGCTGCGAACGCGCATCAAGAGACTCCTGCTCAAGCATGGGTATCCGCCGGACCAGGAGGTAGCGGCGACCGAGCTGATTCTGAAGCAAGCGGAGGTCACCGCAGGTGAGTAGTGACACGAGCGAAGCGAGCCTGAGCGCGGTAGGGCCAGCCGAGTCGGTCAAGGCCCCGGGCGCCGCCGAGAACGCGACAGCAGGCGAAAACTTGCCCAAGAAGGAGATCAAGCTCAGGTCTCTCGCGCCGGAGTACAAGAGCGACCACCACAGCGCATACGTGCGGCACCTCGAAGACGCCGTTCGCGCGAAGAAGAACCGGAACATCGCGCTTACCGGCCGCTACGGCGCCGGCAAGTCGAGCGTGCTCGACGAGTTCGAACAGAAGCACCGCGACAAGACCGTCCGCATCAGCATCAACACACTCGGACCGGACGAGAACGATGAAGACCTGACGAACCGCATCCAGAAGGAGCTAGTCAAGCAGCTCGTCTACCGACTTCGGCCCGGCCAGGTTCGGCGCTCCAGGTTCGCCCGCCCGAAACCGCTCACACGGTGGCGCGCCCTCGCCCAGGCGTTCGGCGTCACCGTCATCGGCCTCGCGCTGCTCTGGCTGTTCGGGGTGCGCCCTGCCAACGGCTGGCCGGGCGAGGGCCTCACAGCCGAAGCTCAGGGCCTGCTGGCGTTGGTCTTCTTCTGTCTTGTGCTTTGCGGAGTGTGGGGCATTCGATGGCTGGTCGGCGACAGGATCGTCTCTGAGGTGACCACAGGAGGCACGAAGATCGCTCTCGGCGACGGGCCGACCACCTACTTCGACAGCTTCCTCGATGAGATCGTTGCCTTCTTCGACGCGGTCGAGCCCGAGTTCGTGATCTTTGAGGACCTCGATCGGTTCGACGATCCCCAGATCTTCGACTCCCTACGCGAACTCAACACGTTGATCAACGCCTCGGCGCACTGGAAGGGCAGGCCGAATCCACTCCGGTTCATCTACGCGATCAAGGACAGCCTCTTCGAGCAGTTGGGCTCGGAGCCCGATCGCAAGGAAGAGGACCCGAAAGGCAAGAAATCGGGCGTCGGCCCCGCAAGTGGCGAGCAGGACACAACCCCGGACGGTCAGGAGACCACGACGAGTGATGCTGCAGCAGCGAAGCCAGCGATCGCACCGAGACTGGACGTAGCTGCCGAGGCTGTTCGACGCGCCAACCGCACAAAGTTCTTCGAACTGGTCATCCCGATCGTGCCGTTCCTCTCTCACCGGAACGCGCGCGACCACCTCTCTGACGCACTTGCCGAGCTTGGCTTCCCGAAAGACTTCGTGTCCCGCCCGCTGTTGGACCTCGTAGCGCGGCACACCACTGACATGCGCCTGATGATCAACATCTGCAATGAGTTCGCAGTCTTCGTCGAGCGTCTCCTCTGGACCGAGACTCCGGCGCCAGGGATGACTGCCGACCATCTCTTTGCGCTCGTCGCGTACAAGAATTTCCACATGGCTGATTTCGAGGCCATCGCGGAGCGCACGAGCACCTTGGATGTACTCGAACGGCATCATCGAGACGACGTACGGGCACTGATCGATGGATTGCAGGAGAAGCGCCGGGACCGCGCAAGGATTGAGGAGCTACGCAAGCGGAGGGAAGAAACAGCCAAGATTCTGGGTCGTCGTCTCCGCGACATGAGCGGCATGCTCCCGACTCAGTACAGCAGGCGGGCGTACACGGTCTCGGCTGGGGCATGGAGCGGTGTGTTGGAGGCTGTTGACACCGTCGATTTCTGGGCGAACGTGGCCGAGACCAAGTCGCTCACGCTCCACCAGACGAATCTCTCGCCGGTAACCACGGGCGCCAAAGTGATTGAGGCTGTCTTCCCAGAGCTTGACAGCCGGGAAGCTTGGCTCGGCCCCGACCCGGCGGAACTCGAGCGTCTCCGGCGGCGCTATGACGAGGACATCGCGATGCTGCGTGGCGCCGACTTCGTCGAGCTAGCCGAGTACGACGGCGTCCCCGAAGGCCGCACGAAGTTCGCAGAGCGGATCACGGATGTGCTGAAGTCAGAACTTGCTCGTGTTCTCGTTCGCAAGGGATTCATCACGCGGAACTACGCCGAGTACTCGGCGATCTTTTACGGTAGCTTCGTCGGGGTCGACGTGGCCTACTTCTACAACCACAGCGTTCAGCCGAACGAGATGTATCTCGACTTCCACTTCACGTCGGAGAACGCCGTTAGCAACTTGCTCGAGCAGGTGCCGTCGGACTTCACGAGCACCGTGAGCTCGCTGAACATCGAAGTGGTCGACTACCTCCTGACGCATCAGCTCGAACGGGCGAAGGAAGTTGCGGCGTACATCGCATCCCACGAGTCGAGCGAGGACGTGCAGGCCTTCCTCGACGCCTACTTCAACACGCCCGAGGCACAGCACGAGGCACTCGTCGGGCTGCTCGCTTCGCACCCATGGCACTCTCTATTCGAGTACTTGGCCGGCCATCGCGCGATCCCGGATGAGGACACGAGGCTGCGGATGTTCGACGCAGCCCTCCTGGGTGTGCAGCCCGTCGAATCGTACAATCTCGGCGAGGTGGCAAGGGAGCTCTTGGCCGCCTATCACCCACGCATGAAGGCCATCACGGCCGAGCACAGCGCTGCTCAGATCGCGCGAGTGTTCGAGATCCTCCAGGCTGTGGAACTTGCTGTGCCGGATCTGAGCCACCTGAGCAAGCCACTTCGCGAGCGAATCGTGGCTGCGCACATGTACGAAATCACCGTCCCAAACTTGCAACTAGCGCTCAGCACCGAGCAGGCCCCTGTTCTGGACGAGGTTAGGAAGAACCAGCATGTGTGGGAACACTGCCGATCCCGCGTCGACGACTACCTCGACGCCATGCGTGCGCACGAGACGGTCGAGTGGTTCGTCCTGTCCGAGCAGGTGCTTATCGACGTCATCAACGAGCAGCACGAGTCCTGGACGGACGACCAGCTGCGGGCGGTGATCGAACGCAGTGCCGACACGGTGGCGATCGCTGACCTCCACGAGCTTCCCGAATCAACCTGGCCGATGCTCGTCGAGTCGCGGCATGTGGAACCGTCGTTGGTGAACACCATTGAGTACGTGAATGCACACGGCATCGACGAGCGGGTTGCTGGCTTTCTATCGCGGAACGGCGAGGGCCCCATCGAGCTGACGGAAGTCGACGCGATGGATGACGAAGCGCGCGCAGGACTCGCGGTCAGCCTGTTGAACGCCTCAAAGCACCTGAGTGCCCGAGACCGCGTGGCGTTGGCAGCTCAAGTGAGTCCTGACGGCGGCGTCGATCTCGCGTCCGTGACGCCCAGTCAGGATCCGCTCTTGGCACGGGGTCTCGAAGTGGGGCTGTTCGAAGACGACCTCGCGACCTTCGCCCACTTCGCACCTGGCGGGTGGGCGGCCATGTCCGAGGCCTTCGAAGTGTCGAAGAATGTCTCGGGCTTCATGTCGCCTGCGATCGTGCGGGGATTCGTCGCAGAGTTCCTCGGCGGGAAGTCTCCTAAGCGTCTAAAGGAGATCGTGGTGGACCGGCTTGCACAGTACGTCGCGGACGACGACGTGCGGGCCCTCCGGGCCGCCGGCGAGTTCGCCCGTGCGGAGTCACTCAAGCTGCCGCTGGACGAGGTTCGGCGGATTGCGCGCGTCACCAAGGCCGCCAGTGCTGTCATGCGTCAGTTGGTATTGTCCGCAAAGGAACTTGCGCCAGTCGATGTCGTCGAGATCCTCGCCACCCTCGGACCGCCCTACGACAGGCTTGTTGCGGGGCCCGGCGCGAAGTTCGACTATCCCGGGAACGTCCCGTCTCTTGACACAGTATTCAGGCGCCTCGAAGAAGCGGGCCGCATCAAGATCACGAGGAAGGTCCTCGGGTCTGGGCGGACTGTGGAGGTGCTCGTCTAGCGAGCGCGACCTCCTGACGCCCGGGAGAGGGGGAGACCGTGCCGTCCCCCGACAGGAGGTCTGGCGAGTTGGCCACAGTCTCGCCGAAGGCAGAGCGCTTGGCGCCGGCCAGCGCTCCACGTCCTACCAGCCAGGCAGGTTCGCGCCGTCGAAGTCCTCAGGACGACGAGCCGGGTCGTGGCGCTCAAGGCGGCCGCACTCGGGGCAGCGATCGCCGCCGTCGACCGGACGCATCACGACGTGGCAGTCGGGGCAGTGCGGCTGCGCACCGACATCGAGATCATCCACTCTGATCGTCCGTTCGTCGATGGGGCCACCTCGACGCAGGTCCGCGCCGCAAGGTCATCGTATCGACGCGGGCCTCGCGGCGCTCCTAGCTTCGAGCAGCCTGCCCGCCCTCCCACCGTCGCCGCTGTTCCTCGGCCGAGATCGCGGAGCTGTAGCCGTCGCGGAAAGGAGCGTCGAACGCGGGCCGTTCAATGTCGGTGCGACAGTGCTCCGAGGCTTCCTGATATGTCTCGAGCCATGCGACGATTACGCGATTGCGCCGTTCCAAGGCCCATTTCGAGACCCGGTAGAGCAGATGCGTCTCGCCAGTCGTTCGGTTCACGGCGGGGCCGTAGTGGATGAGATGCCGCGGTCGGTAGGCCTCGTCGATGACGAGCCAGTCCGTTCTGGCCACCTGGATGATGCGCACGGGCCGAATCCCTTCTCCGGCCGTATCTGAGAGTGTAGGGATGCGCCCGTGCCCATTCCAGCGAGGCATCCGACTGCCCGTCGGCGCTCGACCTCGTAGGCCTTGAGCCCAAGTCGGACAGCCACCTCGTCCGCGCTCAGCGACGCCGCCAACCCCTCGAGTTGCGTTCGCTCTTGGAGTTCAGCCAGCTCTCCTCGGGCGACCCGCGCCTGCGCATCCGCGAGCTCCCGGCGGGTGAAGACTCCCGACTCGATCAGGTATGCCGTTATGTCGTCGGGGAGACGCCTGGCGTCCCGCTCGTCGCTGTTCATGGTTGCCGGCCGAATCGGCTCGCAGGCCGGCCGTACTCATCCCGCGCGGCCATGTCCAGCACCCATTCCGGCGAGGGTCGCCGCAACGCGTAGGCCGCGCGGACGGCGTCGGTCGCGCACCACTTGGGTTGGTAAGCCCGTAGCCGGTTTGCTCAAGATGCCGATGTTGCTCGCCGACCTCCAGCACGCCGGCGCGAACGTCGTAGCGGGTCCGGGTCACCTCGGCAGGGCGCCGGCAGTCCCACTACTCCTTGGGTGAATGCTCATCGCACAGCGTTGAGACCCAGAGATCCACGACATACTGCTTCGCGGGCGAGCCGCACAGCTCGCAGGTCTCGATGCTCTTCCACTCCGCAGCGAGGATCGCTTCATCGAACGCGGGCAGGTAGACCGAGCCGTCGGCGGATGCCTGTGCGTAGAACCTAAGCGAGCCGAATTTGGACTTGACCTGGTGGATCACGTAGTTCGGGGCGATCGATGAGAGTTCCTCGTCGAGTGCTGCGAGGAGTGGAAACCAGCCGGCCTCGACGTCGAGAACCGCTGGCCACCCCGCGGCGAATCGCGAGAGGAGGGGGTGACTCTCGGAGGGATCGCTGTCGCTCATGGTCGGCGCTCCTCTCTCAGATCGATATCGCGCGATGGACATGACGACGTCGGGACACCACTGGCGTCGAGCACCCTTGCAGAGTCGTGACCAGTGCGGATCCGCTGCACCTGACTGGAGCGCGCACGGAAGGTGCGCCCGACGCGAAGACTCCGGGTGATGCCCTTGTCCCAGTTGATCATCCCGCGACGTCGCCACTCGATCGCGGCGTGGCCACGAAACCCAGTCACCGCTCGCTTCCGCTCAAAATAAGTCATCCCGGGCGGGAACGATCCTGGGAGGCCATCTGAGTCTGGCAACAGGTGTGTGAACAGCTCGGCGAAGGTGGGGCCGGTCGACGTGCGGCGGCGTGTCTGCGCGATGAAGATCGCGGCGGCCAAACCCCACTCCTCGGCACTTTGGTCTCCCGTGAAGGCTTCGAAGACATAGCGCCACTCCGCGGGAGGTGGGGTCTCGATGCCTCGCCACCAGATCGGATACGGCTCGAGGGTCACGCTCACCATCACAATCGCGGTCGTATGCGGAGCCCAGCCCCGTGACACGACCGGAGGTCATCGGGGCCGGCAGCACACGTGCAGACGAGAGCGGAGTGATCCGATGGAGACGGTGATTGTTTCGTATGGCCTCCCGAATTATGCCATACGGATTAGGCCATACCGACTGATTGTCATCGCAACGCTGGAGAGATGGGCCGGCGAGACAACGACATCGAGGCGGCTTGGGGCGCCTACGCACAACGTCTCGCAACGGCTCTGCGCCGCGCACGCGAAGCCTCCGGATTGAGTCAGGAGGATGTCGCCTACCGGGCCGGTTTGACCCGCTACACGTACCAGAAGTATGAGAAGGGCGAGTCGCGACCGGGCAGTCCGGCGAACCCGACGTTACGCACAATCTTGGCGATTTCGCAGGTGCTTGGGACGTCCCTCAGTGAGCTGCTGCCTGACAAGGCGCCGGATCTCCGCAGCCGTTGAGCACACCGACGGTGTGCCGCCGTCTTAGGCCCTGATCGGTTGAGTCGACCTGCAGCGGCGTGCTGTCTGTTGAGTCAGGCCCTGCACCCGCGCACGACGAACGCCTTAACGGGGCCCCGCCCTGGACGCGGATCCTAGACAGCCCGCCGCCAGGCCACGTGGGGCTCGTGGCGCTCATCGTCCGTGACGGTGCTCAGGTGGTCATTGGCGGGAAGAGCTGCCCAAAGCGCGGGGTGAGCGAGCCACAGATCCGGATAGAAGTGCTGGTAGACGAACCGGATGAACTGAGCCGGCGTCATGGGTGCTTCGCAGGCGATGCGGCAACTGGCTGCATTGATGGTCAGATGGGCCGCGGGGTGCCCGGGGGCCGATGCCATCGGGTCGTAGTCGAAGCGTATGGTGCTCTGCATCGTGACGTCATCATGGGGGCCAGCGGTGTGTAGCTCGATGATGTCGCTGAGTGACTCAGTGAGGAGCAGATCTGGATCGACTCGGTAGGGGCAGGGCACGAACGCCAGGCGGTGAGATGTTACCGCGCCGTTGGCCACGGTGTACCGCATCTGAAGGAGCGCCCCGTCGTTCAGTAACGCCGAGTATTCCCCGGCGACCGCCCAGCGACGATAGGTGCGTACAGTCGGGTAGTCCGCGAAGTCGACAAACCGCTCCAAGGGTGTAGGGGACCGCCACGCCACCGTATCGCCGTCGACCGTCACAGGGTTCGGTACCAAGAGCAGCTCCGCGTCCAGCAGAGCGCTGAGGAGTTCTCGGATGCTACGGCCGAGGGCGTTAGCTGTCGTCATCGGGCAAACTCAGCTGACTCAGTCGCCGCACCAGTTTCGGCGGGAGCTGCTCCGGGACAATCCTGCCGGCCTCCAGCGCCTCCACGAGCTGTTCGATCGTGAGCAGCCCACGTTCCGCGGCGCCGTCGTCATGCAGGTCGGAGCTGACCCTCCTCATTTCGGCCATCTGTCCTTCTGTGGGGATACGGAACGCGAGCTTGTAGTCGGCTGCCTGCACCCGTCCGATCTCGGCGGCAACAGGGGCCATGGCTGGTCCCCAGCCACAAATCCGCACCCACGCCTTGCTGCGCGTGATCGCCGTGAAGATGGTGTTGCGCCGGCTGACCTCGCTCAGCCCGCTGCCGGCGTACTGCGCGTCCACAACATACACCATCGGTGCCTCGTTGCCTTTGGCGCGGAAGATGTGGGCCACCGCGATTGAGCCGCGCTGGAACACCTCGTCGCGACTGGTGTTGACTCCGACCAAATGGCTGGGGATGCCGCGCTCCTCGAGTACGCGGGCCAGGCGCGCGTACCTTCTCTTCGACGTGTACGCGCTCGGAAGGACGATCAGGATGTCGTCCTGTTCGAGCTCGCCGACCGTGGTGTCCGCAATGATCTGGTCAGCAACCCACTCGTCCTGTGCAAGCTCGTCACGGAACTCTCCCTCCAACACCACCGCGTCTGCGCTTGGGATCCGGTCGAAGTACTTCGGGGTGCTCTCCGTGGCCCGCTCCAGTTCGACCGACGATCCGAGCTTGAGCGTCCCGGAATTGCGGCGGTAGCCGATGTCCTCCCACAGGACGGGGTCATCGAAATGCTGGATGAGCCCGCCTTTTCGATAGATCCCGAATCCCACCGCGTGTGCGGTCGCCAGCGCCCAGGGCGAGTTCCGATAGCACACCGGTAGCACGATGTCCCGGCGCGGCTCCCCTTCTCGGTTCTGGATGTTCACCATCGGCTCGCCGGTCGGTGTGGCGCCGAATAGCTCCGCCACGTTGGCCATCTCAGTCTCGTCTAGCTTCTGAAGTTCGTCGTATGCCCAAACGATTCGCTTGGGGTCCCGCGTGAAGAGGTAGACGAGCTGGAAGAACGCGGGCGGAAGGTCCTGCGCTTCATCGATCAGGACGGCGTCGAACAGCTGAGGAAGTGCGTCGCGGTCCTTCGCGATGCTCAGCAACTCAGCACAGGCGCCCTCGAAGGCGTCGTCATAGCCGAACCGACTGCGTGCGGAGTCGAAATTGTGCGCTTGCACGCCCAGCGCATCGGCGATGCGGGTGTACACCCCGTCGCGGGCGCGAGAGCCCCACGCGTGCATGATGGATACGCGGTCACTGTCTGGCAAGTCGTCCATGTGCGCGAACGAGAATCGTTTGACGAGGTCTTCGAACTGCTGGTACAGCGACCTCGACTGGAATGTCACGACGATATTCCAATCCTGGTGCTGCGCATGGAGAAGCGCGGCTTTTAGCGCCAGCACGATCGTCTTTCCCGAACCAGCGAGACCGCGAATGCGCTGCGGCCCTTCGGGCGTTTCGATCGCTGCCTTCTTCTGCCAGAAGTCGAGGTTCGCGATGCCGCGTTCGATTATCTTCATGGTGGCGCCGCGGCTATCCTCGCTCTTCACCTCGGAGCGCCGCTTTGCGGGCCGGATCGTCGTGACCCGCTGCAGAGCCGCCTCTAGATTGCGATACCGCTCTGCGGATAGCGACTCGAACGAAGTGATCAGGTCGGGGAGCTGCTCGAATGTTGCGAATGTCGCCGCACTGGGTGGCGGCGTACCGGGGTCAGCACTGAACACTGTGATCGTGCCGATAGTGATGTCGAACTTCCTGCCCGTTCGCAGAGACTCATGCCGTGAAAGGTGGCTTTCGAGGGTGTTGTAGATAGTGTCCTGCTCCGAAATGAGCTGATCCCAGTTCTCGTCATCACCTGGCAGACCGTCAGCGAAGCGGAACGCGATCAGCCCGTACTGCTGCGACACGAGCAGCGCATCGACCTCGACACGGTCGTCAGCGGTTGCGAGGACCGGGTACCCGAGGTAGATCGTGCCCTCGTCAATATGCTCCGCGGCAAGCTCAGCAAGCTGCGCGGCGGCCGCTCGATTGTCCTGCTGCCCGTGCACTACCTCGAGCGTCATGCTGCCTCCTCGTTGGCCTCGTCCGTAAATATATCGGCACCCGAAACTGGCATCGTTAGTCGCCCATCGCATAGTGGCAAAGGCAGCCGGGCCGCGAACAGCCGCCGGTGGCGCACATCCACAAGGTCGGCCCGCCAGCTTGTTCGAGCAGCCAGCCGTCCCCGCGCGGGTCTACCGGTCGGCGCGTCCGCGCAAAGGGATGAGGCCGCTTGCGTGTTGGAGTTGGGCGCGGAGGGCATGGTTCTCGAGCGTCAGCCGCTGAACCTCCGCAGCCGCCGTGCGCAGCTCGCTCTCGAAGCGCGCTTTGTCGTTACGGAGCCGGGCAAGCTCAGCAACGGGCAGTTCAGACACGGCACGTTCCGGAGCGCGGGCCCGATTGCGCAGCGCGTCTCTGCGAGTATCGGCGAGCGTCTGCGCGAGTTGAGGGAAACGGCGCCAGAAGGTGGCGTTGCTGAGTCCGAGGCGCGCGGCGACGGCGACGACAGCGGGAGGGCGAGATGGATCCTCCCGCTTGAGCGCCTCGATGACAGCGGTGATCTCGGTCTCGGTCGGTAGCGGTACGGCGCGGGTCATGGCTCGGCTCCGTTGCTCTCCAGCAGATGCATGATCTGCGCTCGGCGCTTCCGCAGGCGCTCCGCCAGGAGCGGTGGCAGCGCGGGGCGGGTCGCGGTGTCGGCGTCGATGATCTCGAGCTCTTCCTGCCAGGCGCGGCGGTTGTCGGCGTCCAAGGCGACGTTTCCACAGACGAGGGGCTTGCATGCGCGCAGGTCCGGGCCCTCATCCGGTGCGCCGGTGCGATCGCGGCAGAGTGCCTTGCGGTGGTCGTACACGCAGGTGACGTAGCGATCGGGATACACCGCGGGATCGTGGCGGGTGATGATCCGCAGCAGTCGGTGACGGTCGGTGGCGACGACGCCTTGGAAGCGAGTCTTCTCGCCGAACTCGGCCAAGCGCTCCCGGGCGGTGTCTGCTGCGGGTCCAAGGAGCGCTGAGTGGTCGTGCTGGTCGATCATGGCCAGCAGGTTCTCACCGCGTGCCAGAGCCTGCTCGGCTTCGACCTCGGCGCGGAACCCGGATTCGGATGTGCCGGCGTAGCCCTCGAACATGTGGATGCTGTGGTGCCGGTACGCGATTGCTCCCGCGATCGATCCGCCGGGGCGGCGTGCGATGTACCAGGCGAGGGTGCGGCGGAACTGCCTGCTGGACAGTCGCCAGGTGCGTCCGTTGACGTCAGGGATCCCGTCGTCCCGACCGTGTGCGGCGCAGTAGTCGTTCACCCAGGTCGTGAAGCGTGCCAGCTGCCTGTTGGTGGCAGCGAGGGTGAGTGCGTGGTTGCCGCCGCGACCGGCTGATCCGGCGCCGGGGCCGACTTTCAGCGGTGTGAACAGCCATTGAGCAGGTGTGGACGTGGCGGAGTGCGCGTCCTCGAGTACTTGGATGGCGCGCGCGGCGGCCTCGCCAATGACCCAGGTTGCAGTGGTGCCGCGGTCGTCGAGCTCGCCCTTGAACGCCGTGCTCGTCACGGTCCACCGATAGGGGCGCCCCGTCCCGTCCCGGGCAGAGGTACAGCAGCCGGGGCGGAGGTGTTTGATTTCGTTGTCGCGCATGCCAGACAGGAAGGCGATCACGATGTAGCAGGCGATGTGGAGCACCTGCGTGAGTACGGTGAGGGACTGGTCCGTCCCGGGAGTCAGGCTGACGCCCTCGATCCACGGCGCCCCGTCGAGACGGCCGTGTACGTCGAGGCCGAGCTCGGCGTATTCCGATACGCCGACGATCGCGGCCGTGGCGAGGATCTCTTCGCGTTGTCGCTCGAGAGCAGTGCGGTCGCACCCGATCTGGTAGGCGATCGCGTTGAAGTGCGAGATGCGCGCAGGCCGGGCAAGGGTGAACCCGTGCGACGGGTCCTTGCGAGGTATGCGCGTATCCGGTCTTGCTGGAATCCGTACGGCTTGCCGGTGATCGGCTCTTTTTGCACTGGGCGGCGCCGGACGCTCCAGGATCTGATTGCGGCGATAACGTCGCCGCTGAAGTCATCCACGAATCGCATCGCCCACACCAGTACTCGGCTGTGCACGGCTTCGGGGATGCGTTCGGTCGTGTTCTCACGGCTACGGCCCGGGTCGGGCTCGCTCCAGGAGGCCGCGCGTCGCGGATCGGTCTGCAGTCCCGCTTCCGCGACGGCGCCGCGGTAGCGCCACAGGATGTTCACGGCCGAGCGCAACGCGAACCGCCTCGACGCGGACGGGAAGGTGGTGAGTAGGTGGCGCTGGTACTGCTCGTAGACCGTCGTTGTGACCTCCGGCAGGTGCTTGTCGGGGTGCGTCGTCTCCAGCCAGCGAAGGAAGATCCGCAGGTTGTAGAACCCGGTCGCGACACTCGAGATCCGTGGTCGAGGCGCCTCGTCCGGCGTTGGCCCGGACAGCATTGCGTAACAGAGCCGTTTGAGCGCGGTCCGGTGCAGCGCCGGGACCGTGTCGAATCGGAGCGTCAGGCCGCGTTCCTGCTGCTGCACGGAGGCTGGCGACAGCGCCCAGTCGTCATCGTCGAATCGTGCCGTGTCCTCGAGATGGTATCCAGGGCGCAATGCGCGCCCATGAAGGACGAATGGGAGATCCGCGATCTCCGCGTCGAACGCAGTGCGCGAGGTCATGGTCGTTCCCAGGGAGGTTCGACGAGATCCAGCAGGCTGTCGTTCGGGCGCTCTGCGTGTGCGCGCGCGATCTCCGCCTCGGTGAATTTTGGCAGCACGTCATGATGGATCGCCGCCCAGACCGGCCCGTAGCGGGCCCACCACTCCTCATCGGAGAGCACCGACCTGCGCGTCTCGAGCGCGTCCAGCAGGCTCAACAGCCGGGGTAGGTGATCTCCGGTGACGACACAGTTGCTGCAGAGGAAGCAATCAAGGAAGGACGTCCCGCAACGACGCCCTGTGAGCGGATGGTGGGAATGGTCACGACACGACGTCCACGCCGTCTCGGATCCGCACGCTTCGGCCTCCGGCGGCGCCGACCCGGCTGGCGGCGAGGTGGTGAGGATGTTCAGATGGCGGCGTCCGCCGTTGTCGCGCAGCGCGCGCAGGTGCGCGTCGTAGGCAGCGCGCTCCACGTCGGTGAACGCCTCGGAAACCACTTCGCGCGCCCACTCGATCGTGGTCTGATCACCCGAGAGGTAATTGCGGAACAACACGGCGGTGGTGTTGCTGCGGGCTGCGGAAGGCAGATGTCCGCCGAGCTGACGAGTACGGCGAACGTCGATACTTGTCTTCAGCCGGTTCGCGGTGAGCCGCAACGAGTCTCCAGTCGCGTCCGGGTCGGGGTCCGCTCCCGACGGTGGGTCGGCGCGCAGGTCGTGCACTGCCACCCACGAGCCCCAGCGCAAGCTCGCATCCAATGAGGCGTCGAACGGATTACGGCACTCCGACGCGTGAGGTTGCCCGCCGAACTGGTGCCATATGGCCCAAAAGGCGGGCGTCTGCAGGAACGCGCGAGCTGGGGCCATAAGCCGATGCAACAGCAAGTAGAGGCCACCAGGCGTATGAAGCTCGCGACCTTCCACACCGATTTCCCACGTGACGGTCTGGTGCCAGTGACCCGGGCCGCGGCGCCGTTTGACGAGATCGACTTCGACCGCGCGCCCCTCGATCACGCGATGCTCGACCGGAAGCTCCTTAATGACCTCGAGGTTCCATCCAGTCACCGCCATCAGCAGCACCAGCATCGGATAGAGGTCTCGGCGAGTCGCGAACACCCTTTCTGCCGTTGACCGCCTCGCCTCGGCGCGCGCCGGAACAGACACTCCTCCCAGTCTCACGCCACCAGCGCGGCGTGCCGCGGACGCGGCTGAATCCTCGCTGGCGTCGGCGTCCGCGTCGGCGTCGTGGAATCTCTGCCGCAGCGCATTGATGTCTGCGCGTGCCGCGGCGATGATTCTCGCCAGCTCAGCATCCGAGTATCCGGAAACCGCGGCCCTATTCCGACCGGCGAATACGCGAGCGCGGAGCCGGTCTCTCACCTCCGAGGACACCAGCTGATTGAGCGGGGGCTGCTCGAAGAGAAGGCCGATCATGCGCAATTCGGCGCCAGCCTGGGCGCGCCCAATGGCCTCGGAGCGCAGCCGCCGGTAATCGTCCACGTGCAACGCGGTGAGTTCCGCCGGCGCCGTCGGAGGCCATCGCGTCCCGTCGAGGAACCGCATGAATCTTCCCAGTGCGCCCCAAGCCCCTTGGCTGGACGCCAGGGTACGAAGGCCACCGGCCGGGCCGGTACGGGCCGCCCATGCACTAGCAAGAGGCTCATGCCAGCCAGGTAGCGGCAGCGAACCGACCTCGAAGCGATAATGCCGCCGATCCTCACCTCTGAAGTGCACGGTCGTTCCCTCGACGCCCGACGTGTCGCCTGCGACCGGGGCGTAGCGCCCGGCCGGAGACCCCGATGGCCGGCCGACGCCGGTGCTGCCTCGCCCCGCCATCACGCTCTACCCTCGGATCGAGGAGCGCGCGGATCGTCCCACCCATCCGGGATCAATGCCAGCCGGGTTTCCAGCTCGAGCTCCTCCAATGCATGCAGGTAGATCTGGGTTGTGGTGACGCTGCGATGTCCCAGAGCCCTGCGCACCCAATCCAGCGGATCTCCGAACACGCGCACATAGTGCGTGCGTTGCTCAGACTTGAGCCCCGCCAACGCGGCGATGTGCCCGCGTTGCAGCTGTTCCAGCGTCAACACGGCAAATGTGTGGCGAAGCAGATGAGCGTGCGCGCGCAGCGCGAGCCCACGTGCCGCGCACCTGTCGTTGGCCTGGCGGAACAGGTCCTTCCAGGGCGACACCGACACTGGAGCACCGTCCTCGGTCAACCACAGCGCCGCCGGTTCCGCCCCGCCCTCTGCTTCGCCCATGATGCGCGCCCGTTCCGACGGCGGCAGATTGGCGATCCTCGTGCGCGACAGAAGTCCACCGCCGGCCCGGGTGGTGACAACTCCTGTGTCGGGGTCCAGAAGCGGGCCGGTGGAATGCTCGTACCGTCCTCGAGCTCGCGCAGACTCGATCACGTCTCGCCGATCGACCCGCACATATTCTGCGATCTCGCGCAGGACGCTCGCGGGTGCGTAGATCCAGCGCTCGGACCCCCACTTGGCTACCGCGCTACCCAACCAAAACCTGTTATACCCGCTAGTCGGTGCCGAAGGGATCTCTGGCGCCAGCAACGAGGCCTGTTCCGTCAGGCGCAGGCCTGTTCGCACCATCAAGTCCGTGAATGCCGCGTTGCGCGCAGCCCACCTTCCACGGAACGACGGGTCCGGAAGGGCATCGGTCGTGTAACCGCGCACGCCCACATCACGCCACGTCCGATAAGACGCTGCGGGCAACCAATGCACGTGCTCACGACGCGCATCGTGCGAATACGTGGCCGCCGTCTGTTCCACAGAACGCGCCACAGACCGCGGCCCCGGGCGCGAATGGCGTTGCGGAATCGGGTTCTCAGCCACGTGGCTACGCGAAAACTGCCAGCGAAAGAACCGGTTCTGGGCGCTGACCTCCCGGTCCCATGTCCGCCCACTGACCAACGGGCCATGAGGATCCTGCCGGCGCCAGAGGAGATACGCGCGATGATCCGTCTCCGTCGCGTCCCGCCAATCGACGACTCCGCGGCCGCGGTACAGGAAGTTGAAGAACATCACGAGGTCGCCCGCGTACCCCACGCGCGTTGACATTCGCGTCGACAGCATGTCCGCCGAGTAGAAGAACTCGTTCAGCTCGCGGTCGTACGCGAACGACGGCGACAACAGGAACGGCGTACCCAACGGGATACCCAACTGCTCCCACCACCTGGAGCGCTCGGCAGGCTGCGCAGCACGCGGCTCGTCAGTCAGTCGGAAGAGACGCCAACGCCCACACTCAAGCGACGACTCACGATCCCCCCCCTGTGCTCATGCCAGGACACTACGCTCACGCAGTCCGGATGTGAACACCGAGCAGCGAGAAACCCCCGACACAAGCTGGCGACGAACCCCTGCCCGTGCGGACAGTACGGAGTCCGTGGCGGCACATGCTCCTGTCCATCTCTCGCGATCCGTCGCTATCTCGGCCGGGTCTCCGGCCCCTTGCTGGACCGCATCGACATCGAGCTCTCGCTTTCGCGGGTGTCGCTCGCCGACCTGGCGTCGCGCGGTCCTGCGCAGATGACCACTGCCAATGCGCGGGAGCAGGTCGCAGCCGCGCGAGCGCGGGCTGCCGCGCGGCTGGCGGCGACGCCCTGGCGGACCAACGCCGCTGCCTCCGGAGCCTGGCTGCGCGATGGACCGCTCGCTCCCGAGCCGCGCGTCCGCGCTCCGCTCGACACGGCGCTCCAGCGCGGCTCGCTCACCCTGCGCGGCTACGACCGGGTGTTGCGGGTGGCATGGTCGGTCGCCGACCTCGCCGGTCGCGAGCGCCTGACCGCGAGTGACGTCGGCCGCGCGCTGTTCCTCAAGAAGGGGCTGCAGCAGTGAGTGACGACGAGGTGCGCAGAGCGTTGGCGGGGCTCGTGCCCGCGGGCGACCTCGCGGCTCCCGAAGGCGGTCGCGAGCGTTGGGCACGCGCACGATGGTCGGTGCTGGCCGAGCCCGGCGACGGTATCGCCGGCCTCGCGATCCAGCGCCTGGGCGCGGCCCGTGCGCTCGACTGCGCCCTGCGAGACGACACACCCCCGGCGGAGCTCGACCTCGACGTACGGGACTGGCGCCGCGCCTGTGCCCGGTGGCGTCCGCGACAGGACGACCACCGCTATCCGATCGAGCGGGCTCGGCGGGTGGGCGTCAGACTCGTCATCCCGGGGGATGCAGCGTGGCCGGTGCGCGTCGACGAGCTCGGCATCCATGCTCCGGTCGCGCTGTGGGCACGCGGGCAGACGGATGTGCTCGCCGCGCCGGTGACGGCTGTCGCGCTCGTGGGCGCCCGTGCCGCGACGCCGTACGGGGTGCAGGTCGCGGGGGAGATCGCGGGGGACCTGGCCGTCGGCGGCGCGACGATCGTCTCGGGCGCTGCCGTCGGCATCGACGCGGCGGCGCACCGGGCGTGCCTCGCCGTCGACGGCGTCACGATCGCCGTGCTGGCCGCGGCGTCGACAAGGCGTACCCGTCCGGGCATGCCGCTCTGCTGACAGACGTGTCGCGTCGCGGTGTGGTGGTGAGCGAGGTGCCCTGCGGCACCGCACCGACGAAGTGGCGTTTCCTGCACCGCAATCGGCTCGTTGCGGCGCTCTCCGATGCCACCGTGGTGGTCGAGGCGGGATCGCGGTCGGGTTCGTAGACCACCGCGGGGCACGCAGCGGCGCTCGGGCGGGCACTCGGCGCCGTACCGGGGCCGGTGACCTTGGCGGCTCGGCAGGATGCCACCGGATTCTCCGCGAGTACGATGGCCGGTGCATCACGAGCACAGACGACGTGGGGAGATGCTCGGCTGGTCGAACGAGCCCGGCCCTGCCGCGGCCCTCGACGGCGACGGTCGCACGAACGATGCGAACAGGGTGCTCGACGCGCTGAGCACACGAGCGCCGCGGGGTGTCGCGGAGACCGCTCGACGCTCCGCTGCGGCCGCCGAGGAGGTGAGCGTCTGGCTGGGGCTCCTCGCGCTCGATGGCCCCGTCGTGTCCGACGAACGCGGGTGGCGTCGAAAAGGGAGCTCACCGGACGGCGTCCCGCGACCCTTGCCCGGCGACACCGGCGTATTGGTCATGCTGGGTGCGGGCTTCGGCGACATGCAGCTAGCGCTGGGCGGCGCAGGCCTAAGCACCGTGAGCGGCACGCCGCGGGCAGGCGGCAGGCGCGAAGTCCTGCGGTGCCGTGGGAGGGGGCGGGCAGCGAAACTCTCACCCGGGGGGCCAACGTGCGCCTGCCCTGGCTCCCGCCCCAACCTACGTTGCTCAAAGCGGCGGAATGTACGAGAGCCCCCACCCGCTGCCGCTGCCTAGCGCCGCAGCGACTGGCGCGAACAGCGCGACGGGGCTGCATTGGCGACCGCCCGGCTCCCCGGGTTCTCCGGTGCATGTTGAGGAACCGCCAACGATCCCGCTCACCACTCCCGAGGCGTACGCCATGCCGTTGACCATCTGATAGACCGGGCCGCCGCTATCGCCGTTGCCGGCTGCTTCGACGGAATCTCGTTGGCTGGTCCATGACATGCCCCCGTAGCACTGGAACGCTGAGTAGCAGATCAGGAGCCCCTGATACAGGACTTCGTTGTTACAGACGTTTCCGGATTGCGAGCCGGTGTAGCAGACATCGGTGCCGACTGCGGGGTAGTTGCCGCCTCGAATGAACTCCCCCGTGGCCACGTCGGTGTAGGAACCCGTGTAAATAGCCGGTATGAACTTCGAGTCGATCTTGCCACCTGTCCACAGCGCCGTGTCTGGGGTCAGGCCCGACACCGATGACACCACGCCGTTGAACTTCCCCAGCGCGTTTGTCGTGCTGGGCGCCGAGCGCGAGTAGCCCCAATCGGTGTAGGGCTTTCCGCTTCCGCAATGGTCGGCCGAGAGCATACCGACGTCGGAACCATTGAGCTTGCCGATCTGGAAGCCCGTGCTGCAGAGATAATAGCTGTTCGAGCTCGTGCTATTCGTGCGCATGGCGTTACCGCCTAGCCAATACGTTGACGCGCCCGAGGCATTGCGGTCCGCAGGTGTCACTTCCGGCGCTTTTTCGACCACGAGCGGGATATCAATGTCCAACAGACTCGCAATGTCAACCGCGCTGCGTGTTGCGGCACCACCGGTGGCCTCGATGCCAATCGTGATTTGACTGCCATCTTTTGCGGGGATCGCGGTGACGACCCTACTCTCGCGATCGATTATGCCACCGGAGGCCTGTATCAGCGAAAGCGTTGCGTCGATCTCGCTTTTCGAGTGGAGGGCGGGGATGACCTTCACGTTCGCAGAAGGAAAGTGTTCCTTCAACAGTGGGTCCCAATACTCGGCGGTCTCTGCGGAGTAGATCAGAAGGGTCTCCGTTTCCGACTCCCACTCATAGGTGTTCACGGGCGACGGCTTGATCGTGAGTTCAATGTCCCAGATGCCGTCGGACACCTGTCGTGGCATCTGGCCATCGCCTGGAGCGGTCTCGGTGTCGAGCTCGAACGAATCAGGCCACTCTCCCTCCCAGCGGATGAGACCGGGTCGATCTGGCGGCGCATCCGATACGGCATTAGCAGTCGGCGCGACCAATGCGCCGGAGACCGCGACAGCCGCGGTTCCGATTGAGGCGAGTAGCTGTCTGTGCTTGAACACCTGTGCTCCTTTTCATTGCCGATCCAGGGGGGGGGGGGGGGGGACAGGCCGGCGGACGAGTGTCATCGCCCGCCCGAGAGTCGGAGGGTGGTCTCGCGGTTGAGGACAACGTCGGCCTGCTGGAACTCGCTGAGGCCCGCCGGTACGTCAATCCAGAAAGTGGTTGGTCCGTAGTCGGCTGTGCACATCCAGTTAGACCGGGCCACTTCGATTTCAACGACGGATTTTTGTGTCACGCGCACTGACCTGGGTTCGGCGGGGCAACTGCTGCTGCCGTACGTCGTCAGGACTAGCTGTGAGCCGTCTGCGGACCAGGCGATGACGGGAGTCAGCGCGGGTGAGTCTTCGTCTTCCTGGCTCCGGAACGTCCCGGTGATTTGATCCGCCTCTGGCACGCCGGAGATCTTCTCCGTGTATGCGCTCGCGCAACCCGAGAGGACGAAAACGCTCAACAAGACCAGGGTCACCGGAAGAGCTGGCCTACAACGGCACCGCCTGGTCATCGTCGCACCTCTGGTCTTTCCATTCATGCAATGCGGCCAGGGTACCGCTTTTGATTGTGAAAGGGAACAGCCGGATTTGACGTAATCGGTGACATGCAACGCCGTGGTTCCTGCGGTGTACTACAAGGCCTCTGATCGGGTCATCAAGGTTGCAGTCGCCGGATTAACCGTCCTGACGGTCGTGGGCAGTCCGCTGCGCTCGCGGATGACGACGCATTCGATACGCCAGCCGTTGGGGTTGGCATCCACGAGCGGCCTGAGGGATTCGAGGCCTGTGGGATTGCTAGAGGCACTCGACGCGTCGAGCACGCGCGCGTCGCGGACATCGCGCGGCGCTCGGGTCCGGCGGCCGAGGAGGTAAGCGCCTGGTTGGGGACTCCTCGCGCTCGATGGTCGAGTCGTGTCCGACGAACGCGGGTGGCGTCGAACGGCGAGCTGGCGACCGGCGTCCCGCGAGCCTGGCCCAGCGGCACCGGCGTATCGGTCATGCTGGCTGCATGCTCATCTCGGAGGCGGCGGAGGCGTACGCAGACCACCTGCTGCGCGTGCGCAGACTCTCCGAGAACACCGTCCGGGCCTACCGCAACGACCTCATAGATCTGGCTGGGGCTTCTGGTGACATCGAGCTCGCGGAAGTGGACATCGAGGTGCTGCGTGACTGGGTCTGGCGTGCGAGTGAACGGGGCGACGCGCGCTCGACACTGGCTCGCCGAACCGCGACCGCGCGCGGCTTCTTCGCGTGGGCGACCGAGCGCGGCGTGATCGCCAACGATCCGGCGCTGCGCCTCGCGTCGCCGAAGCGGGCGCGCACCCTGCCCAAGGTCGCGACCGCCCAGACGATGGCGGCGGTCCTGGACGATCTGCGGGTGCGGGCCGCCGACGGAGACCCGGTCCTCCTCCGCGACCACGCGATGCTCGAGCTGCTGTACGCGACGGGTATCCGCGTGTCCGAACTGTGCGGGCTCGACCTGGACGACGTCGACAGTGAACGGCGCACGGCGCGCGTCACCGGCAAGGGCGACAAAGATCGGGTCGTTCCGGTGGGCGGTCCGGCGTTCGACGCCGTGCAGGCGTACCTCGTGCGCGCGCGCCCGGTGCTCGCGGCACGCGCCGCAGGCCACGCGGGCGCAGCGCGCGCGGTGTTCCTCGGCTCACGGGGCGGCCGGCTGACCCCGCGCGGCGTATACGCGACGGTGTCGGAGAAGCTCGGGCCCGCACTCGGGGTTGATGCTGTCGGGCCGCACACCCTGCGACATTCCGCCGCGACGCATCTGCTGGATGGCGGCGCCGACCTGCGTGCCGTTCAGGAGATTCTCGGGCACGCAAGCCTCGGCACGACGCAGATCTACACGCACGTGTCGGGGGAGCGGCTCGCCGCCGCCTACCGCCAAGCTCATCCACGGGCCTGATGGTGCGCCGTGCCGGTCCGTCGTAGCGTGGAGCGCGCCGGGCACATCGTGAGGAGAAGCGTATGAGAACGACCGCCGTCGTCGGGGCTGCCATGGCGCTCGTCGCGATGCTGGCGTCATGCACACCGGCATCCTCGGACGAGCCCGACCGCATCGTCCGCCCCACCGCGCCCCGGACTTCGCCGCCTCCCTCGGCTTCGTCCCCGCCGGTGCCGGACGTGTCGCCGGACGCGACGGCCTCCGCGGCGCCCGGGGCAGGTGACGCCTCGTGTGTCGACGGGGTCCTCGCGATTCGCGGTACCGACCTCGATGCCTCCTTCGCGGGAGAATGCGATCTCGTCCAGATCGAGGGCGCCTCGCTCGATGTCGACCTGGAACGAGCCCGCATCAACCGTGTGGTCGCGAGCGGCGATCGCCTCGAGATCGATCTCGGCTCGGTCGACTCGCTCGAGGTCACGGGACAGTCCGCCGATGTCGATGCCGTCGTCGTCGGCACCCTCGCCGTCGCAGGCGACCGGAACGTCGTCGACGCCGATGAGATCGGAGCCGTTTCGGTGTCGGGCAATGACAATCGCGTCGAAGCGGACCGCCTCGGGGCGGTCACGCAGAGCGGCGACCGCAATGAGATCGGCGCCGGCTGACGCTCAGCAGCACGGCAAGAGGACGGCACGGGCGATGCCGGTGACCATGGTGAGCGGGTTGATGTACTCCCCGTCGCGGCGGATACCGAAATGGACTCCGCCCTCGCCGACATGACCACCGGCGACCGCGGTGCCCACCGGCTCGCCGCGGGCGACCACGGTTCCCGGCACGAGCGTCGTCTCGACCGGCTCGAGGCTGGTCACGAGACCGTCGTCGTGGTCGATCGTCACGACCGGCCTGCCCGCCACCGGGCCCGCGAAGGCGATCGTCCCGTCGGCCGGCGCGACGACCGCGGGGTCCGGGGCTGACAGATCGACCCCGCGGTGCCCGGGCGCGTACTCATGCGCAGGGGCTTCGAATCCACGCACGACCGTGGGCTGTCGGAGCGGCATCGCCCAACCCGGTCGCGGCGCGGGAACGGCATCCGAGTCGGCGCTCGGTTCGGGTCCGGAGCCGCCGAGGAGGAGCGGACTCATCACGATGAGCACTGCTGCCAGACGTCCGACTGCATGGTGGATCATGTGCCGAGTCTCGAGCCGCCGGCGCGGGTGCGAGCGGTGCAGAGCGGACACGTGCAGAAACCGACCGCCGCGAGCCCGGGGGAGGAGTGGCCGACTGCTACACTGATGTCCGCACCTCGCTCGTCGAGGTGACTACGCGTGCCCTGAGCGATCGGTTCGATCGTGGCGCACCTTCCCCAGGTCTCCCGCTCCGGCGGCGAGCGGAAGTGCGTCGGGCACCAGGAACACCGGACCGTCGGTCCGGCGAATCAACCGAAACAGAAGGAGAACGGCCATGGCCGTCGTCACCATTCGCCAGCTGCTCGACAGCGGCGTCCACTTCGGGCACCAGACCCGCCGCTGGAACCCGAAAGTCAAGCGCTTCATCCTGACCGAGCGCTCGGGCATCCACATCATCGACCTGCAGCAGTCGCTGTCGTACATCGACCGCGCCTACGAGTACGTCAAGGAGACCGTCGCCCACGGCGGCACCGTCCTCTTCGTCGGCACGAAGAAGCAGGCGCAGGAAGTCATCGCAGAGCAGGCGACCCGCGTGGGACAGCCCTACGTGAACCAGCGCTGGCTCGGTGGCCTGCTGACCAACTTCCAGACGGTCTCGAAGCGCCTCGCCCGTATGAAGGAGCTCGAGGAGCTCGACTTCGAGAACCCCGCGGCCAGCGGCTTCACGAAGAAGGAGCTGCTGCTCAAGAAGCGCGAGCTCGACAAGCTGCACAAGTCGCTCGGTGGTATCCGCAACCTGCAGAAGACCCCCTCGGCGATCTGGGTCGTCGACGCCAAGCGCGAGCACCTCGCCATCGACGAGGCCAAGAAGCTCGGCATCCCCGTGATCGGCATCCTCGACACGAACGCCGACCCCGACGAGTTCCAGTACCCGATCCCCGGTAACGACGACGCGATCCGCTCGGTGAGCCTGCTCACGCGTATCATCGCCGACGCCGCCGCTGAGGGCCTGATCCAGCGTCACCAGCCGACCGACGAGTCGGCCGAGGCCGAGCCGCTCGCCGACTGGGAGCGCGAGCTGCTCGAGAGCGCTCCGGCAGAGGCAGCTCCGGCCGAGGCTGCTGCGTCGACCGACGACGCCGCTTCGACCGAGGATGCCGCCGTCGAGGGTGCTGCCGCCGAGGTCGCTGCGACCGAGACGCCCGCCGACGAGGCCGGCGCCGAGGCTCAGGCCGAGACCGTCGCCGCCGAGGCGACCGAGAAGTAATCAGCGCGTCTTCCTGACCCGCTACGATCGGCGCGGCCGCGGCTGAGCCCGGCCGCGCCGATCGGCATCCACGAGATTTCCCACAGACAGAAGGAGCCGCCACTCATGGCAAACTTCACCATCGCCGACATCAAGGCTCTGCGCGAGCAGCTCGGCACCGGAATGGTCGACACCAAGAAGGCCCTCGAAGAGGCTGACGGCGACGTCGAGAAGGCCGTCGAGATCCTCCGCCTCAAGGGCGCCAAGGGCAACGCGAAGCGTGCCGACCGCTCCACGAGCGAAGGTCTGGTCGTCGCACGCGAACAGGACGGCAAGGTCACTCTGGTCGAGCTCGCCTGCGAGACCGACTTCGTCGCGAAGAACGACCGCTTCATCGCGCTGGCCGACAAGGTCGCCGATGCTGCCGCTGCAGCATCCGCCGATTCCGTCGAGGCTGCTCTCGCCGCCGACGCGTCGGGCGAGACCATCGAGCAGCTCATCAACGATGAGGCCGCGATCATCGGCGAGAAGGTCGAGCTCCGCCGCGTTCGCACGCTGACCGGTGACGCCTTCGAGATCTACCTGCACAAGACGAGCAAGGACCTGCCCCCGCAGATCGGCGTCGTCGTGGCGTACTCGGGCTCGGACGCCGAGACCGCCCGCTCGATCGCGCAGCACATCTCGTTCGCCAACCCGAGCTACCTCTCGCGTGAGGACGTTCCCGAGGCGGATGTCGAGAAGGAGCGCGAGATCGTCACCGAGATCTCCCGCAATGAGGGCAAGCCCGAGGCTGCTCTCCCGAAGATCGTCGAAGGCCGCGTCGGCGCGTTCTTCAAGCAGGTCGCCCTCCTCGACCAGGACTACGCGAAGGACAACAAGCTGTCCGTCGCACAGGTCGCGAAGGACGCCGGCATCACGATCACCGACTTCGCACGGTTCAAGGTCGGCGCGTAATTGCCCGAAAGGCCCGCATCCTCGGATGCGGGCCTTTTCCATGCCCGTCCGGGCGATACTCTGCAACACAGCGACGAGAGGGACACGATGAACGATGAGAAGACCGGGCGCCGGCGCGTCCTGCTGAAGCTGTCGGGCGAGGCATTCGGTGCCGGCCAGCTGGGCGTCAACCCCGATGTCGTCGGGCAGATCGCTCGGGAGATCGCCGAAGCGGTCGACCGTGTCGAGGTCGCGATCGTCGTGGGCGGCGGCAACTTCTTCCGTGGCGCCGAGCTGAGCCAGCGCGGCATGGACCGTGGGCGCGCCGACTACATGGGCATGCTCGGCACCGTGATGAACGCACTCGCGCTGCAGGACTTCTTGGAGCAGGCCGGCGCGGCCACGCGTGTGCAGTCGGCTATCTCGATGACGCAGGTCGCCGAGCCCTACATCCCGCGCCGCGCAGAACGGCACATGGAGAAGGGGCGCGTCGTGATCTTCGGCGCCGGTGCCGGCCTGCCCTACTTCTCCACAGACACGGTCGCCGCTCAGCGTGCGCTCGAGATCAAGGCCGACGAGGTCCTCGTCGCGAAGAACGGCGTCGACGCGGTCTACACCGCCGATCCCAAGAAGGATCCGACCGCGCAGAAGATCGAGAGCATCACCTATGGCGAAGCACTGCAGCGCGGCTTGAAGGTCGTGGATTCGACGGCATTCAGCCTGTGCATGGACAACCGCATCGACATGCGCGTGTTCGGCATGGAGCCGGCCGGCAATGTGACCCGGGCACTGCTGGGCGAGCGCATCGGCACGCTCGTCACCGTGTGAGCGGCCGCTGCCCGCAGACTAGACTTGACCGGACGTACCGACGAATGGAGTGACGTGATCCCCGAGATCCTCGCTGACACGAAAGCCCGCATGGAACGCGCCGTCGAGGCGGCGAAGGAGGACTTCTCCACCGTGCGAACGGGGCGTGCCAACACGGCGCTGTTCCAGAAGATCCTCGTCGACTACTACGGGTCGCCGACGCCGCTCGCGCAGCTCGCGTCGCTGAACACCCCCGAAGCCCGGACGATCATCGTGACGCCGTACGACAAGTCGGCGCTCAAGGCCATCGAGCAGGCCATTCGCGACACCCCGAACCTCGGCGTGAACCCGACGAACGACGGCAACATCGTCCGTGTCACGATGCCCGAGCTCACGGAGGAGCGCCGCAAGGAGTACGTCAAGCTCGTGCGCTCGAAGGGTGAAGACCACAAGGTCCACCTGCGCGGCATCCGCCGCAAGTCGAAGGACGAACTCGACGGCCTCAAGAGCGAGGTCGGCGAGGACGAGCTGGTGCGCGCCGAGAAGGAGCTCGACGGGCTCACCCGCTCCCACGTCGACCTCATCGACGACGCGCTCAAGCGCAAAGAGGCCGAGCTCCTCGAGGTCTGAGACCGATGAGCGCACCCGGCGACGACGCCCCGTCTCGATCCGAGCGGGAGCGCTCCCGTTCGCGCGAGCACGGCGATTCGACGTTCCAGAATCAGGTGCGTGCTGCGCGGACGGAGTTCGAGCACCAGATCGGCAAGGCTCGGGCTGACTTCGAGCAAGCCAACGAGCGCATCAACGCGCGCACCGGACGCAATCTGTTCGTGGCGACGCTGATCGGCATCGCGATCGGCGTCGTGGTGATCGGCTCGCTCATCTTCGTTAAGTGGGTGTTCGTCCTCTTCGCGATCCCCGTCGCGCTTCTCGGCGTGTTCGAGCTGGTCCGTGCGCTCCAGGCCGCGGGTCGGCGCGTCGACGTCGTGCCGCAGCTCGTCGCCGGTGCCGCGGTGCTGGCGGCGGGCTTCTTCCTGGATGCCGGCACCCATTGGGTCGTGGTTTTCGCGGCCGTCGTGTCGGTCATCGTCTGGCGGCTGATGGCGCAGATGGTGAGCGTTGAGGCGCGCCGCTACGGTCAGGTGCTCAGCGATGTGCTCATCAGCGGCTTCGTGCAGCTCTACGTGCCGTTCCTCGGCAGCCTGCTGCTGATCCTCCTCCGTGAGGACGGCGGCGAGTTCTGGGTGCTGGCGATGATCGCGGTCGTGGTCGGAGCCGATACCGGCGCCTATGCCGCCGGCCTCGCCTTCGGCAAGCATGCGATGGCTCCGCGCATCAGCCCGAAGAAGACCTGGGAGGGCTTCGCGGGGGCGGGCATCGTCGCGATGCTGGTGGCTGTCGGATTCGCCTGGCTGCTGCTGGACCTGCCCGCATGGACCGGCCCGATCATCGGCCTCGTGATCCTCGGATCCGCCACCGTGGGCGACCTGGCCGAATCGATGATCAAACGCGATCTCGGGATCAAGGACATGAGCTCCTGGTTGCCGGGCCACGGGGGAGTGCTCGACCGTCTGGACTCGATCCTCCCGTCCACCGTGGTCGCACTCGTCCTCTTCCACGTTCTTTCTCCCCTGGTGATGTCATGACCTCGACCGAGAGTTCCCTGTCCACGAGCCCGTTCCCCGGGACGCAGGGTCGCGCGAAGGGATACGACCGCGCCGCTGTCGATGCATTCCTGCAGCGTGCCCGCGAAGCGTTCGAATCATCAGAGGACGATGACCTCGACTCCGCCACGATCCGAGCAACGGCTTTCCCCCTCGTGCGGGGCGGGTACGCCGTCGCCCCCGTCGACGCGGCGATCGGGCGGATCGAAGACGCCTTCGCCGCGCGGGAGCGCGAGCGCGCCCTGTCGCGTGCCGGGGCCCGTGCGTGGGTCGGCCGCTCGCGGAACCTCGCGCAGGAGATCCTCGACCGGCTCTCGCGTCCCGAGCGACGGCGATTCGATCGCGTCGGCGTGTTGTCGTACGGCTACCGGATCGACGAGGTCGACCTCGTCGCTGATCGCATCGCGCGCTACCTGGAGTCGGGCGAACCCCTGACCGTGGAGCAGGTGCGTTCCGTCGCTTTCCGGATGCAGCGCGGCGGCTACCGCGAAGCTCAGGTCGACGCCGTGCTCGACGGCGTCGTGTCGGTCATTCTCGCGATCGGGTGAGTCTGATGGAGACATGCGCCTCGTCTCGCTAAACTCGAGGGCATTGTGACTTCCCGCTCGACTGTGACCCGGCGCACGACGCGCACCCCGGTCGCACACGTTCCGGCTCCGGCGCGCGCGCGCTGGTCGCGCAGGCGCGGTGTGTCCGCCGCGTTCGCCGCCGTCGCGGCTCTCGGCATGGCAGGTGGCGCTCTCGCTCCGCTGGGGACGGCGCTCGCGGCCGCGCAAGAGAAGCCGGTCGAGGTCGTCTCGCTCTGGGCTGACTCTCGGGGCGACGCTCAGGCTCTCGCCTCCGACGGGCAGACCCTCGCTCCGGCTCAGCTCGATCGCAGCGGGTTCACCGTCTACGTCACCCCCAAGCCCACGCCGACGCCGACACCGACACCGACCCCCGTCGACGGCGAGAGCGCGGGTGCCTCGCGCTCGGCGCCCGTCATGTACAGCGGCGGCGGATCGTCGACGGACTGGCTGAGTGCGGCCGGCATCCCCGAGAGCGACTGGGGCTACGTCGACTACATCGTCTCGCGGGAGAGCAGCTGGAACCCCAATGCGACCAACGCCTCGTCGGGTGCGTGCGGGCTGGTCCAGGCGTACCCCTGCAGCAAGGTGCCCGGAAGTGGATACGACCCCGTCGACAACCTGAGGTGGGCCAACGGGTACGCCGTCGGTCGCTACGGCAGCTGGGGCGAGGCGTACGCGTTCTGGTCCAGCAACCACTGGTGGTGACAGCGGCCGTCATGCCCCGTTCCAACAGGAGACGGCCGGATCCTCGAGACGACTCGCTCGATCGGCTGCTGAGCGGCTGGAAACGCTCCGAGACGCGGCGCGGCGTCGAGTGGACCGTGCAGCCGGTGTCTGCGGCGCAGGCGCAGAAGACGTACACGTGCCCCGGGTGTGGACGGGACATCGTGCCGGCGACGGCTCACCTGGTCGCGTGGCGTGCGGATGGTGTCCTGGGTGACGCCGCAGACCTGGCCGCGCGTCGGCACTGGCATTCGGCATGTTGGAGGATCGCATGAGCTTCGAAATCCGGGGGCCGGTACAGCTCCCCGCACGGCGCGAGGACATCGAGCTCCACACCCTCGACGACCTGACACTCGTCGGCGAGCTGGCGCTGCCCGAGGAGCGTGAGCCGGTCGCGACGCTCGTCACGCTGCATCCCCTTCCGACCGCGGGCGGCTTCATGGACTCGCACATCCTGCGCAAGGCCGCAGGCCGGCTGCCGGCTCTGGCTGATCTCGCGGTGCTGCGTTTCAACACCCGCGGCACCACGTCGCCACGTGGTACCAGCGAGGGCGCGTTCGACGGCGGTGTCGGCGAGGTCTTCGACGTCGCCGCTGCCATGTCGTTCGTTCATGAGCGGGGGCTTCCCCGCCCGTGGCTCGTCGGCTGGTCCTTCGGAACGGAGCTCGCCCTCAAGTACGGGCGTGACCACGACATCGAAGGCGTGATCCTCCTCTCGCCGCCGCTGCATCGGGCGACCTCCGAAGAGGTCGCCGCCTGGGCCGGCGACGATCGCCGCGTCGTCATCGTCGTGCCCGAGTTCGACGATTACCTCCGCCCCGATGAAGCGCGTGAACGGTTCGCGGCGATCCCGCAGGCGACCCTCGTCGCCGTCGAAGGCGGCAAGCACCTGTGGGTGGGAGAGAACCAGACCCGCCGGGTGCTCACCGAGATCGTCGCGGCCGTGAACCCCGACGCTCTCCCACTCGCCGAAGAGTGGGACGACGACTGAGTCTCAGCGTTCGTTCTGGCGCGGGATCACGACCTGGCGGTAGATGATCAGGATGCTGGCCGCGACGGGGATGGCCACGAGCGCTCCCAGCAGCTGACCCAGCGCCGCACCCGCGAGAGCGGCGATGACCACGACCGCGCCGGGGATCGACACCGCCCGGTTCATGATCCGCGGCGAGATGAAGTACGCCTCGACCTGCATGTAGACCAGGTACCAGATGGCTGCCCAGAGCGCGGTCTGCGGCTCCGCCAGGCCGGGGATGAGGCAGGTGAGCACGATGATCGCCGAACCTGTGAGGGTTCCGACGAGCGGGATCAGCGAGAAGAAGAAGGCGATGACCGCGAGCACGGCGGGGAAGGGGGCCCCGATCACACTCAGGAAGATCGCGCTGAGCACGCCGTTGATCACACCGAGCGACACCTGCCCCATGACGTAGAAGCCGACGGACGCGGTGATCTGCTCGGCGAGATCGATGAAGCGCGGGCGCCGGGATGCCGGGACGAGCTGGTAGACGGCGGCTTTGAGGCTGGGGGTGGACGCGGTGAAGTAGATCGTCAGGATCAGCACGATGACGGCGCCGGTGAAGCCGGTGATGATGCCACCGCCGATGAGGATGATCGAGCCGGTGATGGACCCCCCGATGGCCCCGATGTCGAGCGAGTTGTACCAGTCCGAGAGGTACTGGAACAGCTCATCGACGTTGAGCTGCGGGAAGGTGACGGTCAGCCAGTCCTTGACGGCGTTGACGGGGTCCCAGTTGCCGTTGGTGACGAGATCCTGAATCGCTGCCACGAGCTGGGAGATCTGCGACACGATGATCGGCACGACCATGAGGATGATGCCGGCGAACGCAGCCAGGAGTGCCGCGAACGTGATCAGGAGCGCCGCCCAGCGGGGCAGGCGACGACGTTCAAGCCAGGAGACCACCGGATCGAGGCCGAGCGCGAGGAACAGCGCCGTGCCCACGTAGAGGAGGATCGTCGAGAGGGTTTGGATACCCCCGATGATCACGATGCCGACGCCGACGCCGAGCGTGGCGATCAGCGCGGTGCGAAACGGGTTCTGGATCTTCACGAACGCCTCCGGGGTCGAATCACCTCACTTTACGATCCGAGCGGGCTTTCGGCGGGAGGCGCCCCTTTCACGACCTTTTCAGGTCGTTTTGGATACTCTGGAACGTCGATCAAGCGTTCGGTGGTCCCGTTCCGGATGTGGAGAGGTGTTTCTTCGTGCGTTTCGTGTGGGCTGTTGTCGCGTTCGTCCTGGCGACCGTCATGATCGGGGCGGGCATCGCGCAGCGTACGATCCTGCGCGGACCCGAGAGCGTCACCGAGTCCGTGACGGTGTCGGGCGACGCGCCGTTCACCCTCATCGACGGCTCCGTCCTCACGTCCCACCCGGGTGCGCAGTCGCTCAGCGTGCAGGGCACCGGAACGGTGTTCGCCGCGTACGGCCGGTCATCCGACGTGACGGCGTGGCTCGCACGCACCGACTACACCCGGCTCGGCGTCGATGAGGAGGGTGCGATCACGACGACCGAGGTCGCCGCGGCATCCGCTCCCGCCCCGGGCGCCGACGGGGTGGTTCCCGCTATGCCGTCGCCCGTCGGGTCGGACCTCTGGCTCGAGGAGTTCCAGCGCGACGGAGCCTTGACCACGTCGCTGCAACTGCCGCAGGAGATGAGCGTTCTCGTCGCCTCCGACGGTTCCAGCCCTGCGCCGGCAGACATCCAGGTGACATGGCCGATCGAGTCCAACACACCGTGGGCTGGTCCGCTGATCGTCGGCGGCGGGATTCTCCTCGCCTTCGGCATCGTCATGTACGCCCTCGGCTGGCGGCATCTCCGCCGGTCGCGCGGCCCGCGACGGAAGGGCCTTCCCATGACCGCCACCCAGCCCATCGACCTCACCGTGGACGACGAGGCGAAGGGCGTCATCTCGTCGACACCGCCGCGTCGACGGCTGACCCGCGGCCGTCAGGCGTTGCTCGCCGTTCCGCTCGTGTCGATCGTGGCGCTGTCGGGGTGCTCGGCCGATGCCTGGCCGCAGCTCGCACCCAGTCCGACGCCGTCGCCGACGGCGACGGTCGTCGCGGACCCCGACCAGGCACCTCCGGCTGTCACGCAGCAGCAGGCAGAGCGCATTCTGACGCGCATCGCCGAGGATGTCTCGACGGCGGACGCGAGCGCCGACTCCGCGCTTGCGGCTACGCGTCTCGCGGGCCCGGCCCTCGCCGAGCGCGAGACGAACTACACGCTTCGCTCCAAGATCGCCGACCGCGCGCCGCTGCCTCCCGTGCCCGCCGAGCCCCTCGAGATCCTGCTGCCCGAGACTTTCGAGAAGTGGCCCCGGACGTTCCTCGCCGTCGTCGAGGGAGGCGAGGGCGCGGCTGACACGATCATGACCGTCAGCCAGCAGGATCCCTGGTCCAACTACAAGCTCGGGTACATCGCCGAGCTCGCCACGGACTCCTTCCCCGAGCTCGCCCCCGCCTATCTCGGCGCGGCCCAGGTCGCTCCCGATTCGCCGTTCCTGGTGCTGCCGCCACAGGATCTCGCGGCGGCGTACGCCGACCTCCTCACGAACGGCGACGCGAGCCCCTACGCGCGGCTGTTCGAAGCGGAGGGCGACGCCTTCCGTGCGGGTGTCGCGTCCAATCGCGAGCAGATCCTCAACGACTTCAACCAGACCGGTGCCGAGACCGGGACCGTGTCGTTCACGACCCAGGCCGGCACCCAGACGCCGATCGCGCTCCAGACCCTCGAGAGCGGAGCGGTCGTCGCGGTGACGATCACGGAGGACCACACGTTCACCCCGAGCAACCCGGACGCCGTGATCAACGTGCCGGACACCAACCCTGTCGCAAGCGCTCTGACGGGCGTCTCGCAGTCGTCGACCGGATTCACCACGACGTACGCCGACCAGCTCTTCTTCTTCGTGCCCGGTGCGGGCTCCTCCGAGCCGATCCAGTTCCTCGGCTACCGTTCCAATGTCCTCTCAGCGAAGGTTGTCTGAATGAGCGATCCGTCCCCCAGCTCCGTGCTCCGCGGAGCCCTCGACCTGTCGTCGTTGCGAAACCGCCCCTCGGCGGCTGCGCCGACCGGCCCCGCAGCCGCCGCCGAACCGCCGTCGGGCGGCACGTCTCGTCTGATCTTCGACGTGACCGACCAGACGTTCGGTGATGTGCTCGAGCTCTCGCGCACCGTTCCGGTCGTCGTCGATCTGTGGGCCGAGTGGTGCGGTCCCTGCAAGCAGCTGAGCCCGGTTCTGGAGAAGGTCGTCACCGAGCTCGCCGGCCGGGTCGTGCTGGCGAAGGTCGACGTCGACGCGAACCCGCAGCTGGCGCAGGGATTCCGGGCGCAGTCGATCCCGATGGTGGTCGCGCTCGTCGCCGGACAGCCGGTGCCTCTGTTCACCGGCGCCGTGCCCGAGCAGCAGGTGCGCGAGGTCTTCGCGCAGCTGCTCCAGCTCGCCGGCCAGCACGGGGTCACCGGGACCGTTCCGGTGGACGACGCGACGGAGGCCTCGGAGGAGGCCGTCGAGCCGCCCCTGCCGCCGCTGCACGCCGAGGCCTTCGCCGCGATCGAGGCTGGTGACTATCCGCGCGCCATCAGCGCCTACGAGCGCGCGTTGGCGGAGAACCCGCGCGACGCAGACGCGCAGGCCGGCCTCGGGCAGGTCAAGCTGCTCGATCGGGTGCAGGGCGTGGACCTCGGCGAGGCGCGCGCTGCGGCGGCGGCCGCTCCGCATGACGTCCAGGCTCAGCTGCGCGTGGCCGACCTCGACGTCGCCGGCGGCCACGTCGACGACGCGTTCGCACGCCTGCTCGATCTCTTCGCCGCGGTCGACGGCGACGCGCGCACGACCGTGCGCGACCGGCTGCTCGAGCTCTTCGGCCTCGTCGGCGACGCCGACCCGCGTGTTCTCGCGGCGCGGCGGCGCCTCACCTCGCTGATGTTCTGACACGAACGAGACGGGGCCCGGGGCTCTCACCGTGGGTGAGTGGCCCCGGGCCCCGTCTCGTCTCAGTCGCGTGGGTCTTCGGCCACGCCGGGTTCGTGGTGCAGCCAGAGCACACCCAGCGGCGGGATCACCATGGTCGCGCGGCCATCGCGCGCGTGGACGGCGCCGAAGTTGCCGACGCCGGAACCGCCGTACTGCTCTGCATCGCTGTTGAGGACCTCCCGCCATGCACCGTCTGCGGGCAGTTCCAGCGTGTAGTCGTGCAGCGGCACACCCGAGAAGTTGCAGATGACCGCGACCGTGTTGCCGTGGTGATCGCGACGGGTGAACGCCATCACGTTCGGGTTCCAGTTCGGCGCGCCGAGTCGGGAGAAGGCCGCGCCGTCGGAATCGCGAGCCCACAGGGCCGACTGCTCCCGGTGGGCGCGGTTCATGTCGGCGACGAACGTGTGGAGTCCGCGGTGAGCGGGCTGATCCAGCATCCACCAGTCGAGCTCGCGCGACTCGGACCATTCCGACATCTGGCCGAACTCCTGGCCCATGAAGAGCAGCTGCTTGCCCGGGTGGCCCCACATGTATGCGAGGTAGGCGCGCATGTTGGCCAGCTTCTGCCAGTGATCGCCGGGCATGCGCGTGAATAGGCTGCCTTTGCCGTGCACGACCTCGTCGTGGCTGATGGGCAGGACGAAGTTCTCACTGAAGGCGTAGACGAACGAGAACGACAGCTCACCCTCGTGGTGGCCGCGGTACATCGGGTCGCGCTTGATGTACTGCAGCGAGTCGTTCATCCAGCCCATGTTCCACTTGAACCCGAAACCGAGGCCGCCGTGCTCGGTGGGCGCGGTCACACCGGGGAAGCTCGTCGACTCCTCGGCGATCATCGCGATGCCCGGATAGCGCTTGTAGGAGGTCGCGTTGACTTCCTGGAGGAACGAGATCGCTTCGAGGTTCTCGCGTCCGCCGTGGATGTTCGGCTCCCACTGTCCTTCCTCGCGCGAGTAATCGAGGTAGAGCATCGAAGCCACGGCGTCGACCCGGAGGCCGTCGACGTGGAACTCCTCGAACCAGTAGAGCGCGTTCGCGACGAGGAAGTTCCGCACTTCGTTGCGGCCGTAGTCGAAGATCAGGGTTCCCCAGTCGCGGTGCTCGCCGCGGCGGGGATCCGGGTGCTCGTAGAGCGGCTGCCCGTCGAAGCGGGCGAGCGCGAACGCGTCCTTCGGGAAGTGTCCGGGCACCCAGTCCATGATGACCCCGATGTCCGCCTGGTGCAGCCGGTCGATGAGGTAGCGCAGGTCGTCGGGGGAGCCGAAACGGCTCGTGGGGGAGTAGTACCCCGACACCTGGTATCCCCACGACCCGCCGAACGGATGCTCGGCCAGCGGCAGGAACTCCACATGCGTGAAGCCCTGCTCTCGGACATAGTCGATGAGCTGGTCGGCCGCATCGCGGTAGCCGAGGCCAGTGCGCCACGAGCCGAGGTGCACCTCGTAGACCGACATCGGCTGCGAGACGGGCGTCGAGGTGCCGCGACGCTCGAGCCACGCGGCATCCTCCCACTCGTACATGCTCTCGGCGACGATCGACGCCGTCGCGGGAGGAACCTCCGACTGGCGGGCCATGGGGTCGGCCTTGTCGATCCAGGCGCCGTCCGCGGTGAGGATCTGGAACTTGTACACGGTGCCGGCCGTCAGGCCCGGCACGAAGAGCTCCCAGACACCGGAATCGCCCATCGAGCGCAGCGCGTGTCCCTGCCCGTCCCACCCGTTGAAGTCTCCGATGACCCGAACCGCTCGCGCGTTGGGCGCCCAGACGGTGAACGAGACCCCCGGCACGCCGTTGTGGATGCGGACGTGGGCGCCGAGGACGCGCCAGAGCTCTTCGTGACGACCCTCACGGATGAGATGCAGATCGAGTTCGCCGATCGTCGGCAGATGACGGTAGGGGTCATCCGCCACCCAGGCCGGCGCGTCGTCGTAGGTCGCGACGACGCGGTAGGCCTCGGGGCGTTCGTCGAGCGTCGCTTCCCACACCCCGCCGCGAAGGTGGCGGAACGACGACTCCGGCTGCTTCGCGAACACCGCGGTCACCGTGCGGGCCAGCGGTCGCCGAACGCGGATCAGCCAGCCGTCCGCCGTCTGATGGACACCGAGCACGTCGTGGGGTGCGTGGTACGAACCGGTGGCGACCGAATCGAGAACGTGGTCTGCGGGGGCGTTCATCGGCGTTCCTTCACGTGGAGGATGTGCACCGGCTCGACGAAAGCATCGAGGCGCACATAGTTGTGGTCGGTCCAGGTCCAGACCGATCCGCTGAGCAGGTCTTCGACCTCGTACTCGTCGCCCGGTGCCACACCCCACACGGAGGTGTCGAGGTGCACCGTCGTCTCGCGTGCCGAGTGGGGGTCGACGTTGACGACGACCAGGACGGTGTCGGCCTGCCCGTCGGCGGTGAGCGCACCGGGCAGATGCTTCGAGAACACCACGATCGCGTCGTCGTCGGACCAGTGGAACGACAGGTTGCGCAGCTGCCGGAGCGCGGGGTGCGCACGCCGGATCTCGTTGAGCCGGGTCAGGAAGGGAGCGAGTGATTCGCCCCGCGCCTCGGCGCCTGCCCAATCGCGGAGCTTGTACTCGTACTTCTCGTTGTCGATGTTCTCTTCCGAGCCGGGACGGGCGACGTTCTCGACGAGCTCGTATCCCGCGTAGACGCCATACGAGGCGCCCGCCGTCGCCGCGACAGCGGCGCGGATCTTGTAGGCCGGACGCCCCCCGTACTGCAGGTACTCGGTGAGGATGTCGGGAGTGTTCACGAAGAGGTTCGGCCGCATGAAGTCGGCCGTGTCGTGGGCGACGGAGGTGAGGAACTCCTCGAGCTCCTCCTTCGTGTTGCGCCAGGTGAAGTACGAATAGCTCTGCTGGAACCCGGCCATCGCCAGCCCCTGCATCGGCGCGGGGCGAGTGAACGCCTCGGCCAGGAAGACGACGCCGGGGGTCTCGTCGGCGACGGTCGCGATGAGCCACTCCCAGAACTGCAGGGGCTTGGTGTGCGGATTGTCGACGCGGAAGATGCGCACGCCCTGTGCGATCCAGTGCCGGACGACGCGCAAGACCTCGGCGCGGATGCCGTCCGGGTCGTTGTCGAAGTTGATCGGGTAGATGTCCTGGTACTTCTTCGGGGGGTTCTCGGCGTAGGCGATGGAACCGTCGGGGAGAGTGGTGAACCACTCGGGGTGCTCGGAGACCCACGGGTGGTCGGGCGACGCCTGCAGCGCGAGGTCGAGCGCGACCTCGAGGCCGGCGTCGGAGGCGGCGGCGACGAAGCCGCGGAAGTCCTCGAGGGTCCCGAGATCGGGGTGCACCGTGTCGTGGCCGCCCTCCGGGCCGCCGATCGCCCAGGGGGACCCGGGATCGTTCGGTCCCGCGGTGAGCGTGTTGTTGGGACCCTTGCGGTGGGTGCGCCCGATCGGATGGATCGGCGGCAGGTAGAGCACATCGAACCCCATCGCAGCGACCGCGGGCAGACGGTCCCGCGCGGTGACGAAGCTGCCGCTGCGGACGGAGCCGTCGGCGAGGCGTTCGGCGCCCTCGGACCGGGGGAAGAACTCGTACCAGGCACCGACGCCCGCGCGCTCACGCTCGACGAGGAGCTCGTGCTCGTCGCCGACCGTCACCAGCGACTGCAGCGGACGGTCGGCGAAGACGCGGGCGATCTCGGCGTCGCGGACCACCGTGAGCGCGTCGACGGCGTCGGCCGCGGCATCCCGAAGCCTCGACGCGGCTTTCTCGAGAAGCTTGCGCTCGGCGGCGGGACGTGACTTCTCAGCGGCGGCGCGGCTCATCAGCTGGGCTCCCGCCTCGCGCATGAGGTCGACGTCGACGCCGGCCGCGATCTTGATCGCCGCGGCGTGCTGCCACGTGGCGAAGTCGTCGCCGAACGCTTCGAACCGGAATCGCCACACGCCCTCGGTCAAAGGGGCGATGAGGACGGACCACCGGTCGAA
Source organism: Microbacterium arborescens (assembly GCF_030369635.1). Lineage (NCBI taxonomy): Bacteria > Bacillati > Actinomycetota > Actinomycetes > Micrococcales > Microbacteriaceae > Microbacterium > Microbacterium arborescens. The sequence goes on from NZ_CP128474.1 coordinate 1,626,216, forward strand.
CCCGTCGTTGAGCGGCGTCAGACGGTGCAGTGACTCGCGGCCATCCGGCGCGGTGAGCCTCAGATGCACGCCGATCGCGTCGTGGCCCTCGCGGAACGCCGTGACCCGGAACGGCACGGCCTCGCCTGCGAAGGCGGACGGACGGAACCGATCGCCGGGGACCGCGGGGGCGGGTCGCTGGAGCGGAATGCGTCCGGTGACGGTGTCGCCGATCGAGGGAACGGGTGCTGCGGGCCGGCCGGGGATCTCGCCGGTGCTGCGGAACGGGACGGGTGAGGTCGTGCGCGTCGTTGATGCCACGGCTCGAACCTATCGCGGTGGGCGAGATCGAAAAACGGGCTTGCGCCTTACTCGGCTCTGAGCAAATGCAACGTCGGCCCGGAGAGGGCGAGACGCTCGCCCGGGGCGAACCGTTCGTGGCGGGCGCGGGGGTGTTCGTCGGCGCTCGACCACAGCGAGACGAACGAGGTCGCCGTCCCGACCGATGGCAGCACGACCTCCGAGTCTGCTTCACGGCCGTGGATCACCAGGAGTATGCAGTTGTGCGGTTCGTGCGCCGGCGTGGAGGTCGCGACGTACTGAAGCGTGCGCTGTTCGGGGTCGGTCCAGGTGCTCTGCGTCATGGGCTGGCCCTCGGCGTCGAACCAGTGCATGACGGAGGCTTCGGGAATCTCGTCCTCGGGGTCGGCGTAGCGCACCGGCCGCAACGCCGGGTTCTCCGCCCGCAGCCGCGTGAGCGTACGCACATGCGCGAGCAGGTCGACCTGCCAGTCCGCCAGCTGCCAATCGACCCAGGTGAGGGCGCTGTCGTGGCAGTACGCGTTGTTGTTGCCCAGCTGCGTACGCCCCATCTCGTCTCCCGCCGTCAGCATCGGCACACCGGCAGAGAGCAGGAGGGTCCCAACGAGGTTGCGCATCGTGCGGCGGCGCGCGGTCAGGATGTTCTCGAGTGAGGTCTCGCCCTCCGCGCCGTGGTTGAACGAGCGGTTCGTGTCGGCGCCGTCGCGGCCCTGCTCACCGTTGGCGTCGTTGTGCTTGACGTCGTACGAGACGAGGTCGCGCAGGGTGAAGCCGTCGTGGGCGGTGATGAAGTTCACGCCGGCGAGGGGTCCTCGTTCCGCGCCGAAGAGCGGTGCGGAACCGGCGAGGTGGGTGGCGAGGCCTCCGACACCGGCGGGCGAGGTGCCGGCGCGCCGCAGATAGTCGATGTCACTGAGCCAGAAGTTGCGGATGCCGTCGCGGTAGCGGTCGTTCCACTCCTGCCACCCGTCGCCGAACCCACCGGTGTGCCACCCGCCGAGTCCGATGTCCCAGGGCTCGGCGATGATCTTGTCGTCGCGGAGCACCGGGTCTTCGGCGATGGCGCGCAACAAGGGGTGTTCCGGATCGAACACGTGCTCACCGTCGCGACCGAGCGTGACGGCGAGGTCAAAGCGGAACCCGTCGATCTGCACGTCCTCGCTCCAGTACCGCAGCGAGTCGAGGATCAGACGTGCGGCGGCATCGGTCGAGGTGTCGACGGCGTTGCCACATCCGGTCACATCGATGTACGCCCCATCGTCTCGCTGGCGGTAGTAGGCGCGGTTGTCGATTCCCCGGAAGCTCGAGCGCGGCCCCCCGAGCTCGAGTTCGGCGGTGTGGTTGTAGACCACGTCGAGGATGACCTCGATACCGGCCGCGTGCAGTGCCCGCACCGTGCGCTTGAGCTCTTTCAGGACGGCCGTCGGCCCGCCGCGGCGGGCATCCTGCGTGGCGTAGGCCGCGTGAGGAGCGAAGAAGCCGAGCGTGTTGTAGCCCCAGTAGTTGGCCAGTCCGAGCGCGAGCAGACGGGGCTCGCTCTCGAACGCGTGGATGGGGAGCAGCTCGACGCTCGTGACTCCGAGCGCTTGCAGGTGATCGATCATGGCCGGGTGACCGAGGCCCGCGTACGTGCCGTGCAGCGCCGGCGGGATGTCGGGATGCCGTTTCGTCAGTCCTTTGACGTGCGCCTCGTAGATGACCGTGCGATCGCGGGGAATCCGCGGTTTGCGGATGCCGCCCCAGTCGAACGCCGGATCGACCACGACCGAGCGATGATCGCCGGGGGCGCCCGAGACGACGCCTCGGCCGTACGGATCGAGCAGGAGCGTCTCGGGGTTGAACACGTCTCCCGGACCGTGGGGTCCGTCCACGCGCAGCGCATAGCGCACTCCGGGGCGCAGTGTCTCGACGTGCGCCTCCCAGATACCGCCTCCGACGGGCGACAGCGGGCGCTCGTCGACCGCCCAATCGAGATCGTGATCGTCGAACAGCACCACATCGATCGTCGTCGCCCGCTCCGACCACACGCGGATCGTGCCGCCGTCGTCGCGGATGGTGACGCCGAGGTCGGTGAATCGGGAATCGTGCAGTCCGGCCGGGCTGATGCTGTCGGGCATGCGATCTACAGTAATGAGCGACGGTGAACGCTCGGGGAGGTGCAATGGTCGTCTATCTCGATCACGCTGCGACGACCGCGCTCCGACCCGAGGCGCGCGACGCGTGGTTGGCGGCGCACGAGACGCTCGGCAACGCTTCGTCGGTACACGGCGCCGGGCAGGCCGCGCGCCGTCTCCTCGAGGATGCCCGCGACGCGGTCGCGGCGGCGCTCGGCTGCGAGCCGATCGAGGTCGTTCTCACATCCGGCGGCACGGAGGCCGTCAATCTGGCGGTCAAGGGTCTCTGGCTCGCGGCCGAGGGCGTGCCGGCGGGCCCGATCGTGCTGCCCGACGGCGAGCATCACGCGACCATCGACGCCGTCGCCTGGCTCGCAGCCCGCTGGGGCGCTACCGTGCGGTCCGTCGGGCTCGACGACGTCGGCCGGATCGATCCGCGGCGGTTCGCGGCGGCACTGCCCGGAGCCGTCCTCGCGACCGCCCTCGTCGCCAACAACGAGGTCGGGACGCGCAATGACCCGGCGGCACTCGCCGCTGCGGCGCGGGGTGCGGGGGTCCCTCTGCATCTCGATGCGGTCGCGGCCCTCGGCGCTGTCCACCTCGACTTCGCCTCCTGGCGGGGCGCGGGCTCGGGTCCTGGCGGGCTGGTGGCGATGTCGGTGTCCGGACACAAGGTCGGTGCCCCCGTGGGCACGGGCGCGCTCGTCGTCTCGCGTCACGCGCAGCTCACGCCTCTGGCCCACGGCGGCGGTCAGCAGCGCGGGCTGAGAGCGGGTACGCCCGATGTCGCCGGCGCCGCGGCGTTCGCCGCGGCGTTGGGAGCCGCCGAAGCCGACCGCACACGTGAGACGCGCAGGCTCACGATGCTTCGCGACCGTCTCATCGACGGCATCCGTTCGCTCGTACCCTCGGCCGAGATCCTCGGTGACCTCGGCGATCGACTTCCGGGCAACGTGCACGTGCTCTTCCCGGGCACGATCGGCGAGACGCTCCTCTTTCTGTTCGACACCGTCGGAGTCGCCGTGTCGACCGGATCGGCCTGTCAGGCCGGGGTCACGGAACCCTCCCACGTGGTTCTCGCGTTGGGACGTGACGCTGACGACGCACGTGCGGTACTGCGTCTCACGCTGGGGCGAACCAGTACGGACGCGGATGTCGACGCTTTCCTCGCTGCGCTTCCCGAGGTGCACCGACGTGCGGTCGCCGCCCGCGCCGGTCGCGCAGCCCGTACGTAGACTGGACAGATGCGAGTACTGGCTGCCATGAGTGGAGGCGTCGACTCGGCGGTGGCCGCTGCCCGAGCCGTCGACGCCGGCCACGACGTCGTGGGCGTGCATCTCGCCCTGTCTCGCGCGGGCGGCACTCTCCGCGCCGGAAGTCGCGGCTGCTGCACGATCGAAGACGCGATGGATGCGCGCCGTGCCGCTGATCTGCTCGGCATCCCCTTCTACGTCTGGGACTTCTCGGAGCGCTTCCGCGACGATGTCATCGACGATTTCGTCTCGGAGTATCGCGCGGGTCGCACACCGAATCCGTGCATGCGCTGCAACGAGAAGATCAAGTTCGCGGCGCTGCTCGAGCGCGCGATCGAGCTCGGCTTCGACGCTGTGTGCACCGGTCACTATGCGCTGCTGGTCGATGGTCCCGACGGGCGCGAGCTGCACCGCGCGTCGGATGCCGCGAAGGACCAGTCGTACGTCCTCGGCGTGCTCACCGCCGATCAGCTCGCTCACACGTACTTCCCCCTCGGTGCGACGCCGTCGAAGGCCGAGGTGCGTGCGGAGGCTGCGGAGCGCGGGCTGACAGTGGCGCAGAAGCCGGACAGCCACGACATCTGCTTCATTCCCGACGGCGACACCCGGGGGTGGCTCGCCGAGAAGGTCGGGGCCGAGGCCGGGGAGATCGTCGATCGCACGGGCACGGTGATCGGGCGTCACGAAGGCGCCCACGCGTTCACCGTGGGTCAGCGCCGCGGCCTGCAGCTGGGAGTGCCGGCGCCTGACGGCAAGCCCCGCTTCGTGCTCGAGGTGCGTCCGGTCGACAACCGTGTCGTGGTGGGTCCGAAGGAGGCGCTGGCGACCGCCGAGATCGCGGGCGCCCGCTTCACGTGGGCCGGTCGCGCACCGAGCCAGCGGACCTTCTCGTGTGAAGTGCAGATCCGCGCTCATGCCGAGCCGGTGCCGGCGCGGGCCGAGATCACGGCGAGCGAGATCGTCGTGGTGCCGGAGACGCCCTTCGACGGTGTGGCGCCGGGTCAGACGGCCGTCATCTACGACGGCACCCGCGTGCTCGGACAGTTCACGATCGACCGGACCGTCTCGGCCGTTCCGGTCGACGCCTGATCGATCCGGCGGCTGCGCGGAGCGCGTCGTCGAGCTCGGTGTAGCGGAACCGGTATCCCGAATCCAAGAGCCGTTCCGGCGTGACCCAGCGGCTCTTCAGGATGAGTTCCGGCTCGGTGCGCAGCACCCACATGGCGGGTTCGAGCATCCACCGCCAGGAGGGGATCCCGATCGGCATGCCCACGATCGACCGCAGCTGGCGCATGAGAGTGCGGTTGTCCGACGCGTGCGGGCTCACGACGTTCAGGACCCCGGTGATGTCGTCGTGCGCGTCGACCCAGCGCAGGGCGCCTACGACGTCATCGATGTGCACCCAGCTGAAGCGTTGGCGTCCACGGGTGCGGTGCCACGGCGCCGGGCCGCCGGTGGGATCATCACCGATTCCGCGGTAGCGGCGATGCGGGATGATCGGGCCGTCGATCTGCGGCCCGCCGAGGCCGAGGCGTGCCAACGTCAGCAGCATCGCGGTCGCCGGCCCCGGGCCGAGGACGATGGCCATCCGCAGGGCGACGCGGCGGGTCCCGGGCAGCTCGCCGCGAAAGAACGACGCCTCCCATGCCCGCGCGACATCGACGGAGAAACCGGTGCCCAGCTCTCCATCGGACTCGGAGTTCGGGCGGTCGACGGCGTGGCGGTAGATGGTCGCCGTCGAGGCGTTCACCCACAGTCGCGGAGGCCGCTCAGCGCGTCCGACGGCTTCGGAGAGTGCCCGCGTGGTCGCCACGCGCGATCGCAGGATCTCGTCTCGGTTGCCATCGGTGTAGCGGCAGTCGACCGACTTGCCCGCGAGGTTGATCAGCAGATCCGCGCCGTTCACGAGGCAGTCGATACCGGCGGAATCGGCCCACGTGGTGCCGGAAGTTCGACCGATGATGTCGACGGTGTACCCATCGGCCGTGAGCGCGTCGACGACGGCCGCGCCGATGAATCCGGAGGCGCCGGCGACGACGGCGCGGTGTCGGGTGTCGTTCATGACGCCATCGTAGTAGTTTCTGAACATGTTCAGTGCAGCTGCGACACCTCATGTCAGCCGCCCCTCCGTGTACGAGCGAGCGCTCGGCGACGGGCTGAAGCGGATGCCACCCGTGCTTCAGGTGTACTTCGGCCCGATCGCCGACGGGTGCGCGGGCGTCGGGCACGGCATCTATGACGAAGCGGGGTACTGCGGCCCGCTGTGGCTGCGCCCCGTGATGCGCCTGTTCGCGGGGAGAGGTGTGATGTTCCCGGAGGACGGCACCGATGTCCCGTTCGTGATCACGAACACGCCACGACCCGACGGGTCGTTGCGCGGGAAGCGCGACTTCCTCTTCGCCACCGCGCGGCGGCGGATGGTCGACGCGATGACGAGCGCACGACCGGGCGAAATCGTCGACCGATTGGGGCGCCGGGGCGCACTGGAGATACGACTGCGCGCCGAGGCCGATACGACCGGGATGCGCCTGCGGTCGACCGGGATCGCCGCGCGGCTCGGGGTTCTGCGTCTGCCCTTCCCGCCGGTAGCCCGGGTGACGGTGACGGAGACGTCGGACCCCGCGGATGCCGCGGCGCAACGTGTCGACGTGAGGGTGCGGGCCTGGCTCGTGGGGGAACTCTTCCGCTACCGCGGCTCGTTCACGTACCGCATCCGGCAACTCGACGGGAAGCCCGGCTGGAGCGTCGTGCCCCCTGCCTAGACTGACCACGTGGCAGACGGAGAACTCCCCGAGATCACTCTCGACGAAGCGCGCGCGGAAGCGCGTGACCTGATCGAACGGATCACCGCGGCGCGCGATGCCTACTACGGCCGCGACGCCGAGGTTGTCGATGACGCGACGTACGACGGCTGGATGCGCCGGCTCGAGGCGCTCGAGAGGTGGCATCCCGAACTGCAGTCCCAAGACTCGCCGACCCAGACCGTCGGCGCCGCCGAGTCGACCCTGTTCGCCCCGGTCACGCACGCCGAACGCATGCTGAGTCTCGACAACGTCTTCTCGCCCGAAGAACTGACCGACTGGTGCATGAAGGCATCAGCCTCTGCCGGACGCCCGGTGCGCTGGCTCTCCGAGCTCAAGATCGATGGGCTCGCGATCAGCCTGCGCTACGAGAATGGCGTGCTGACGTCTGCTGCGACCCGCGGCGACGGGCGCGTCGGCGAGGACGTGACCGTCAACGCGCTGCGCGTCGCCGGCATCCCGCAACGACTCGCGGGCTCGGGACACCCTTCCCTCGTCGAGGTCCGCGGCGAGATCTTCATCCCCGTCGCCGAGTTCGCTCAGCTCAACGCGCTCCAGGCGGCCATGCGCGACCGGGTGGTCGATGAGGCCCGCTCCCGTTCCCGGGCGTTCGACGAGGAGCGCGCGCGTACCAGCGCCGAGCGACGCTTTCCGGCTTTCGCGAACCCCCGCAACGCGGCCAGCGGTGGCCTGCGGCAGCAGCTCGACAAGAAGACCGGGCTCGAACTGGAGGCCTCGGAGGCCCGTGTCCGCTCGCTCCGCCTGTACGTCCACGGGATCGGCGCGTGGCAGAACCCGCCGGTGTCGTCGCAGAGCGAGATCTACACGCTCCTCGCCGAGTGGGGGCTTCCGATCAGTCCCCACTCGCAGACCCACGAGAGCATCCAGGGGGTGCTCGACTACGTTGAACACTTCGGCGAGAACCGGCACAGCGTCGAGCACGAGCTCGACGGCGTCGTCGTGAAGATCGATGAGTTGGCGCTGCACGACGAGCTCGGTGCGACGAGCCGGGCGCCGCGGTGGGCGATCGCATACAAGTACCCGCCCGAACAGGTCAACACCAAGCTGCTCGACATCGTCGTCTCGGTCGGCCGCACGGGGCGAGCCACTCCCTTCGCGGTGATGGCACCGGCTCGCGTCGCGGGGAGCGTGGTGCGCCAGGCGACGCTGCACAACCAAGACGTCGTCCGCGCGAAGGGCGTCCTCATCGGCGACACGGTCGTGTTGCGGAAGGCGGGCGATGTGATCCCCGAGGTGCTCGGACCGGTGGTCGAGCTGCGCAACGGCACCGAACGTGCGTTCGTGATGCCCGCCGACTGCCCCGAGTGCGGGTCGCCGCTGCGCCCCGCCAAGGAGGGCGACATCGACCTCCGGTGTCCCAACGCACGCTCGTGCCCCGCACAGGTGCGGGGCCGCGTCGAGCACGTCGGCTCGCGGGGTGCGCTCGACATCGAGGCGCTGGGCGAGGTGACGGCGGCGGCGCTGACGCAGCCGCTGGGGGAGGCCGAGCCTCCGCTCGTGACCGAAGCGGCTCTCTTCGAGCTCACTCTCGACCAGCTGGTGCCGATCGAGGTCATCGTGCGCGACTCCGAGACCGGCGAACCGCGCGTCGACGACACGACGGGCGAACCGGTGCGGCGAGCTCCCTTCCGGCGCAACCCCTCGGCTGCGGAGAAGAAGGAGGGGCTGACCGGTCCGCAGCCGTCGGCTCAGGCGCTCAAGCTCCTCGACGAGCTCGAGAAGGCGAAGACGAAGGAGCTCTGGCGGTTCCTCGTCGCGCTCAGCATCCGCCATGTCGGTCCGGTCGCGGCTCGTGCGCTCGCGCAGTGGTTCGGCTCGATCGCGGCGATCCGAGCGGCGACGCGCGACGAGCTCGCGGCGGTCGAGGGTGTGGGCGGCATCATCGCGGACTCGCTGATCGATTGGTTCGGGGTCGACTGGCACCGCGAGATCGTCGAACGGTGGGAGGCAGCCGGAGCCCGTCTCGAAGTGCCGGGGCACCCGGGTCCGGGCGCCGCTGTCGTCGAGGGAGGAGTGCTCGAAGGAATCACGGTCGTGGCGACCGGATCCCTCGAGGGCTATACCCGCGAGGGCGCCCAGGAGGCGATCCTCGCTGCCGGCGGTAAGGCTGGCTCGTCCGTCTCGAAGAAGACCGACTTCGTCGCCGCCGGGCCGGGCGCGGGCTCGAAGCTGGCGAAGGCCGAACAGCTGGGCGTGCGAATCATCGACGCCGCGCAGTTCCGCGTCCTCGTCGAGCAGGGGCCGGCCGCTCTCGGGTCCTGACTCGCGGTCGACTCCGCACCCCGCCCGGGCTGCGTCAGCCCGCGAGCAGTCGATCCCTGACCTGGCGGCGGAGGACCTTGCCGATCATCGATTTCGGCAGTTCGTCCACCACGACGACCCTGCGCGGCACCTTGTACGGGGTGAGGATGCCGCGGCAGAAGTCGCGGACGTCGCCCTCGTCGATCGTCGCCCCGGGCACCGCGACGACGGCGGCGACGACGTCCTCGCCCGAATGCTCGCTGGGGAGGCCCACCACCGCGGCATCGGCGATCTGCGGATGCTGGCGCAGCGCGATCTCGACCTCGGTCGGGGCGACGTTGAACCCGCCGGTGATGATGAGCTCCTTGATCCGATCGACGATGCGCACGAAGCCCGCCTCGTCGATCGTGACGATGTCGCCGGTGCGGAACCAACCGTCGACGAAGACCTTCTCGGTTTCCTCGGGCTTTCCGTAGTAGCCCGAGAACACCTGCGGACCCCGCACCAGAAGCTCACCGCGACCGCCGGGCTCGACGTCGCGTGTCGGTTCGTCAGGATCCACCACGCGGCACTCGGTGCCGGGAAGCGGCAATCCGACCGTCCCGGGCACACGGTTGTCCGCGACCGGATTGGCCATGAGAACCGGCGAACATTCCGAGAGGCCGTATCCCTCGACGAGGTATCCACCGGTCGATGCCTCGAACGGGACGACGAGTTCGTGGGGGAGCGCCATAGCGCCCGAGATGGCGACCTGCGTTCCCGCGAGGGAGACACCGGCCTCGTCCGCCGCCGCGAGCAGACGCTCGGCGATCGGAGGCACCAGGGGCAGGAGTGTGGCCGGATGCCGCTTGTGGACGGCGAGCACGAGGGCTGGATCGAACTTCGGGAAGAGCACGAGCCGGGCGCCCATCGACATGGCGAAGGTGAGACAGAGCGTGAGGCCGTACGCGTGGAACATCGGTAGCACGGCGTAGACCACGCAACCCTCGCCGCGCTCGATCGTCGGCGTCCACGCCTGCGCCTGCGCGGCGTTGGCCAAGAGGTTGCGATGGGTGAGGGCGGCGCCCTTGGGGTTTCCGGTCGTTCCGCTGGTGTACTGGATGAGCGCGAGATCTCCCGTCGTCGGGCCCACGTGGCTCGCCGGCAGGGGGTCGTGTCGTTCGGCATCCGACCAGAAGCCGTAAACGCGGTTTCGGGGCACCGGAGAGGTGAGCGCCTCGCGAGACTCCCGCGCTTTCGCGATGGGAAGCCGGAGCGCCGCCCGCATGCCGAGCGGCATCGCCGTGGTGATGTCCACGGAGATCACGGCGTTGAGTGCGAGATCGTCGGGGAAGTCCAGGAGCATCGAGACGAGCTTGTTCCAGACGATCGCGACCTTCGCGCCGTGGTCCTCGAACTGCTTGCGCATCTCACGCGGCGTGTAGAGCGGGTTGTGCTCGATGACGACGGCTCCGAGCCGCAGCACGGCGTAGAACGCGACGATGTGCTGGGGGCAGTTGGGCAGCACGATCGCCACCCGGTCGCCGCGGCGCACGCCTGCGTCCCTCAGATAGGCGGCCGCACGTTCGATGCGGTCCTGCAGCTGCCGGTATGACACGGTGCGCCCGAAGAACTCCAGGGCAGGAGCGTCGGGATGCTCCCGCGCCGACGTCGCGACGATGTCGACGAGTGAGCCCTCCATGGGCGGGAGATCGTCCGGCACCCCGTCGGCGTAGCTGGCGATCCAGGGACGTGGCGGGTCGTAGGTCGTCACGCTGACACCCTACGGGTCTCGTGCACGATCGGGCCCGAACTAGAATCGACGGGTGTCTGAAATCACCCCCGATCTCGTGCGCCACCTCGGCGTGCTCGCCCGGATCCAGCTGAACGACGAGGAGGTCGAGCGTCTCACCGGACAGCTCGACGCGATCGTCGACAACATCGCGAAGGTGTCGGAGGTGGCGACCCCGGATGTCCCGGCGACCAGCCACCCCATCGCCCTCGAGAACGTCTTCCGCGAGGATGTGCCCGGCGACATGCTCACGCTCGAACAGGTGCTCCAGAATGCACCCGAACGTGCGGACGACCGTTTCCGCGTGACGGCGATCCTGGGGGAGGAGCAGTGAGCGACATCATCCGTTCGAGCGCCGCCGAGCTGGCGGCGCGCCTGGCCGACGGAAGCGTCAGCAGCGTCGAGGTGACCCAGGCGCACCTCGACCGCATCGCCGCCGTCGACGGCGACGTGCATGCGTTCCTGCACGTCTCCGACCACGCGCTCCAGGTCGCAGGCGAGATCGATGCGCGCCGCGCCGCGGGAGATCCATTGGGCGAGCTGGCCGGCGTGCCCCTCGCGATCAAGGACGTTCTCGTCACGACCGACATGCCCTCGACCAGCGGATCGAGAATCCTCGAAGGCTTCATGTCGCCGTACGACGCGACGGTCGTCGCCCGCGCTCGCGCCGCCGGCCTCGTGCCCCTCGGCAAGACCAACATGGACGAGTTCGCGATGGGCTCGTCGACGGAGCACTCAGCGTACGGACCCACCCGCAACCCATGGGACCTCGAGCGCATCCCCGGCGGCTCGGGAGGCGGCTCCGCCGCGGCCGTCGCCGCTTTCGAGGCGCCCCTCGCTCTCGGGTCCGACACGGGAGGCTCGATCCGTCAGCCCGCGCACGTCACGGGCACGGTGGGAGTCAAGCCGACCTACGGCGGCGTCAGCCGATACGGCTCGATCGCCCTCGCCTCGAGCCTCGATCAGGTGGGTCCGGTCTCGCGCACCGTGCTCGACTCGGCGCTCCTGCACGACGTCATCGGCGGGCACGACCCGCACGACTCGACCTCGCTCGCCGACCGGTGGCCGTCCTTCGCCGCAGCGGCGCGAGAGGGTGCCCGCGGCGATGTGCTGCGCGGGCTCAGAATCGGTGTCATCCGCGAGCTGGCCGACGTGGGCTTCCAGCCCGGCGTGAGCGCGTCGTTCCGCGCGTCGCTGGCGGCTATGGAGGCGCAGGGGGCCGAGATCGTCGAGATCAGCGCACCCCACTTCGAGTACGGGGTGGCGGCCTACTACCTGATCCTCCCGGCCGAGGCATCCAGCAACCTCGCCAAGTTCGACTCCGTCCGCTTCGGGCTGCGCGTCGACGTGCCGGGCGGCACTGTCGAGGACGTCATGTCGGCGACGCGCGAAGCGGGCTTCGGCGACGAGGTCAAGCGACGGATCATCCTCGGTACGTATGCGCTGTCGGCGGGCTACTACGACGCCTACTACGGCAGTGCGCAGAAGGTGCGCACCCTCATCCAGCGCGACTTCGACGAGGCGTTCGCGCAGGTCGACGTCATCGCGACCCCGTCCGCACCCACGACCGCCTTCCGCCTCGGCGAGCAGATCGACGATCCGCTGCAGATGTATCTCAACGACGTCACGACGATCCCGGTGAACCTCGCCGGCGTCCCGGGGATCTCGATCCCGTCGGGGCTGTCCGAAGACGACGGCCTGCCGGTCGGCATCCAGTTCATCGCGCCTGCGCGCCAGGATGCACAGCTCTACCGTGTGGGCGCCGCGCTCGAGACTCTGCTCGTCGACAGCTGGGGTGGCCCGCTGCTCGACCGCGCACCGATCCTGGGAGGGGCACGCTGATGGCTGCCAAGGTCGCACTGATGGACTTCGACAAGGCGCTGGAGCTGTTCGAGCCGGTGCTCGGCTTCGAGGTGCACGTCGAGCTGAACACGCGCACGAAGATGTTCTCGCCGGCGGCGAACCCGGCTCACCCCGACAATCACGACGCGGCTCCGAACACCCTCGTCGCGCCGGTCGACATGGGCCTGCCCGGGGCACTCCCGGTCGTGAACGAGACGGCGATCCGGTCGTCGATCAGTCTGGGCCTGGCGCTCGGCTGCTCGATCGCTCCGTCGAGCCGGTTCGCGAGGAAGAACTACTTCTACCCGGACCTCGGCAAGAACTACCAGATCTCGCAGTACGACGAGCCGATCGCGTTCGAGGGCGCGGTCGAGGTGGAGCTGTCGGACGGAACGACCGTCACCGTCGACATCGAGCGGGCGCACATGGAAGAGGACGCGGGCAAGCTCACCCACATGGGAGGCGCCGCCGGCCGCATCCAGGGCGCGGAGTTCTCGCTCGTCGACTACAACCGTGCCGGCGTGCCTCTCGTCGAGATCGTGACGAAGCCGATCTTCGGCGCCGAGCACCGCGCGCCGGAGATCGCCAAGGCGTACGTGCGCACGATCCGCGACATCGTCATCGGCCTGGGCATCTCGGAGGCGCGCCTCGAGCGCGGCAACCTGCGATGCGATGCGAATGTCTCGCTGCGGCCACGGGGCCAGGAGAAGCTGGGCACCCGTACCGAGACGAAGAACGTCAACTCGATGCGCTCCGTCGAACGGGCGGTGCGCTACGAGATCCAGCGCCAGGCCGCCATCCTCGCCGAGGGCGGCACCATCACGCAGGAGACCCGGCACTGGCACGAAGACACCGGCACGACCTCGCCGGGGCGGCCGAAGTCGGATGCCGACGACTACCGGTACTTCCCGGAGCCCGATCTCCTGCCGGTAGCTCCTTCGCCGGAGTTGATCGAAGAGCTCCGTGCCGCCCTTCCCGAGCCGCCCGCGGCCCGGCGTCGCCGGCTTCAGGGCGAGTGGGGCTTCACCGATCTCGAGTTCCAGGACGTCGTCAACGGCGGTCTGCTCGCCGAGGTCGACGCCACGGTCGCGGCCGGCGCGTCGCCGGCCTCTGCACGGAAGTGGTGGACGGGTGAGATCACGCGCGTCGCGAATGCGCGTGGCGCGGAGCCGCAGTCTCTGGTCGCGCCCACCGACGTGGCGGCGCTCCAGAAGCTGGTGGATGCCGGCACGCTGACGGACAAGCTGGCCCGCCAGGTGCTCGAGGGTGTCATCGACGGCGAGGGATCTCCTCAGGATGTCGTCGACGCGCGCGGACTGGCCGTGGTCTCCGACGACGGCGCGCTGATCGCCGCGATCGACGAGGCCCTCGCCGCGCAGCCCGACGTCCTCGCGAAGATCAAGGACGGCAAGGTGCAGGCCGCGGGTGCGGTGATCGGTGCTGTCATGAAGGCGATGAAGGGTCAGGCCGACGCGGCGCGGGTGCGCGAACTGATCCTCGAGCGGGCGGCTCAGTAGCAGAGCGATCCGCACGACCCCGGCGGCGTCGTCGACTCCCTCCTCGTGAGGGGCGGCGGCGCCGCTTCGTCGCCCGAGCAGCGCCCGGTGTCGGTGGCACGGGCGAGAATGGAACCATGGGACGCGGAGACGGTTCGGGGCGCATCGTTTCGCCGCCCGACGCCGACGACACCGGCACGCGCATCCTCCACGTCGACATGGATGCGTTCTACGCGGCGGTGGCGGTGCTCGACGATCCGTCGCTCGCCGGCAAGCCCATCATCGTGGGCGGCGTCGAACGGCGCGGGGTTGTGTCGAGCGCCTCGTACGAGGCTCGTCGCTTCGGCGTGCGCTCGGCAATGCCGGTCGCACGTGCCCTGCAGCTCTGCCCGCAGGCCATCGTCGTGCCGACGACCTTCGAGCGGTACGCCGAGCTCTCACGCGGCGTGATGGAGATCTTCCGATCGATCACACCTCTGGTCGAGCCGCTGTCGATCGACGAAGCCTTCCTCGACGTGAGCGGTGCTCGTCGGCTCTGGGGGAGCCCGCGCGACATCGCTCAGCTCATCCGCGCACGTGTCTTGGACGAGACGGGCCTCACCTGCAGCGTCGGGGTCGCGGCGACCAAGCATGTCGCGAAGATGGCGTCGACGATCTCCAAGCCCGACGGTCTCCTCGTCGTCGCCGAGCACCAGACGCTCAGATTCCTGGCCGGACGGCCGGTCGGCGCTCTGTGGGGCGTCGGGCCGAAAGCAGTAGAGGCCCTTCTCACACGCGGCATCCGCACTGTCGCCGACGTTTGGGACACCCCCAGATCGGTGCTCGACCGCGCCCTCGGGCCCGCGATGGGCGAGCGTGTGTGGCATCTGTCGCGCGGGCACGATGCGCGGCAGGTCCAGACCGAACGGGCTGAAAAGAGCATCTCGCACGAGGAGACGTTCTCTCACGATGTCACCGATCTCACGGTGCTCCGTTCCGAACTCCGACGCCTGGCTGATCGGGTCGGCGCGCGGCTGCGCGCGGGTGGGTGGGAGGCCGGCACGGTGTCGATCAAGGTCCGTCTGAGCGACTTCTCGACGTACTCACGCTCGCAGACCCTGCCGCTCGCGACGAACGTCGGCCAACGGATCGGTTCGGCCGCCATTGATCTCCTCTCGACGGTCGAGCTGTCGCAACCGGTGCGACTCATCGGGGTGCGCGCCGAAAAGCTCCGACCCGACGGAACCGGCGGACTGACGCTCTGGGACGACGACGAGGAGTGGCGCCGCGTCGACGACGCGCTCGACGGAGCCCGCGCTCGCTTCGGTCGCGGCGCGGTCACGCGGGCGAGCGTGCTCGGGCCTCGACGCGACGTCGGCGCCATGCCCACCAACCCACGGCCCGACCACGATCACTGACACCTGTACCGCGAGCGCCGGAGGAGGGTACGGTGGGTCCATGCCCAACCTCGCACTCGAACTCGGCAAGCAGTCCGCGACCATCGGCGTCACCAGCGCTTACGGTGAGCAGCAGGATGTCGGTGGCATCACGCTCATCCCTGTCGCGTTGACGTGCAGTGGGTTCGGCGCGGGCGAGGACACCGAGGGCAACAGCGGCGGCGGTGGCGGCGGTTACGCCATTCCTGTCGGCGCGTACGTACGCAAGGGTGACGATCTGCGCTTCGAGCCGAACCTCGTCTCGCTGGTCGCCGTCGGCATTCCCTTCGTCTGGGTCGTGGGCCGCGCTCTCAGCCGTGTCATCCGCGCCCTCAAGAAGTAGGGCTGCCGCGCGCCTGACACCGGGCGCGCTCATCGAAAGCGTGCTGGGCGAATTGTCGCCGGGCGGTGTCGTGATCATCGACGGACGCAGCGGCGCCGGCAAGTCGACGCTGGCCCGTGAGCTCCAGCGGCGGTGGGCCACCCTGAGCACGACGCCCCAGCTTGTCGCGCTCGATGAGCTCTATCCCGGATGGGACGGTCTCGCGGCCGGCGCCGAGTACGCCGTCGCGCGCGTGCTCGCCCCCCGCCGTCACGGTGAGGCAGCGCGATGGCAGCAGTGGGACTGGGCTGAGGACCGTTACGGCGCTGAGCGTGTCGCGAACGCGGCCGACGCGATCATCCTCGAGGGGAGCGGCGCGTTGACGCCCGCGGCGGCGTCCTTCGCGGCGGTCACGATATGGCTGGACGCCCCGGCGGATGTGCGCAAGCAGCGCGCTCTGGCGCGTGACGGCGAAACCTACCGGCCGCACTGGGAACGCTGGGCGGCGCAGGAGCAGGACCACATATCCCGCAATGACCCTCGGAGCCTCGCGACGCATGTCGTCGAGCTCGCCTGATCACGCGTCGAGCGATTGCAGCAGCATCTCCTGCCGATAGCCGAGCCACTCGTAGACGTCGAAGCGCGGATCGCCGACAGGCATGATGCTCTCGTCACTGATTCCGATGCGCTCCGCGAGTACGAGACGAAGTCCCGCCAGGGTGCGCAGCCATGCGGTCTGCTCTCGCGCGTCGAGTGCGAGTGTCAGTATCGCCGCGGGCTCCGTGTCGCCCTCATGATCATGAGGGCTCGAGAGGGCCGCCAGCATCAGCCGGGCGTCCGCGGCCCGTGTGGCCGCCAGATCGTCGCGGGTGAGTTCACGGAACTCCGCCGCGGCATCCGGGTCGTCCGGATAGGCGTCAGGCGAGAGCCGTCGCGCCGCCGGGTCACGCGGGTCATCGGGCGTGGTGACGAGTTCGAGGTACTGCTCGACGAGCTCGCGGAGGTAGTCCGCCTCAGGGCGGGGTAGTCCGAAGACGACGGAAGGGGTCATTCGTTCCCCCGCCGCACGGTCGCCCAGAGGCCGAACTCATGCATCGCTCGCGTGTGGGCCTCCATCGCTTCACGCGGACCTTCCGCGACGATTGCGTGGCCATCGTGATGAACGGCGAGCATGAGCTGTGTCGCGCGGTCGCGCGAGTACCCGAAGTAGGTCCGGAACACATGGACGACGTATGACATCAGGTTCACGGGGTCGTTCCACACGACGGTCTGCCACGGTTCGTCTGGCGCGGCGCGAAGGTCGGTCTCGCGGTCCAGGTCGGGGAGCGCGGTGCTCATCATGCCCACCCCAGCTCGTGCAGGCGGTCGTCGTCGATTCCGTAGAAATGAGCGATCTCGTGGACGAGGGTGGTGTGGATCTCGTCGCGAAGGCCCGGAAGATCGTCGCAGGCGGCCAGGTGGGGTTCGCGGTAGACGATGATGCGATCCGGCAGTTCGCCCTGACCGTAGCGGTCACGCTCGGTGAGGGCGTAGCCGTCGTAGAGGCCCAGCAGGTCGAGGCTGCCGTCTTCGGGGCGGTCTTCGACGACGAAGATGACGTTGTCGAGCCCGTCGATCATGTCATCGGGCAATCGGTCGAGCTCGTCGGTGACGAGGAGTTCGAACTCTTCGACATCCATCTCGATCATCTGCACTCCCGGACCGGGGTGTTACGTGGGGTGGCTAACGGGACTTGAACCCGCGACCCCCGCGACCACAACGCGGTGCTCTACCAACTGAGCTATAGCCACCATGTCTCCCGGTGAAACCGGGCAACCCTACGATTGTATTACACGGATGGAGCGTACGACGACACGGCTGCCTCAGCGGCTGCCCGGGCCTCGTCGCTGGTGGGTCCGGGCTCGGCCACGAACACGGCGGAGCGGTAGTAAGCGAGTTCACGGATCGACTCTCGGATGTCGGCCAGCGCCCGGTGTCCGCCGTCCTTGGCCGGCGCCTGGAAGTAGGCGCGAGGGAACCAGCGTCGCGAGAGTTCTTTGATGCTCGAGACGTCGACGTTGCGGTAGTGCAGCCAGGAGTCGACACGCGGCATGTACTTCGCGAGGAACATACGGTCGGTGCCGATGGTGTTGCCCGCCAGCGCGGCCTTCCCCTCGGGAACGAAGCGCTGGATGTACTCGAGCACGGCGGTCTCGGCATCAGCGAGCGCCACGCCCGAGTCGAGTTCGGACAGCAGCCCCGAGGTCTCGTGCATCGCGGTGACGAAGTCGCCCATGTTCGCCCGTGCGGCCTCGCTCGGACGGATGACGAGCTGGAAACCCGGGTCGAGCGGTCGGAGCTCGTAGTCCGTGACGATGACGGCGACCTCGACGAGCTCGTCGACGCTGAGATCCAGCCCCGTCATCTCGCAATCGATCCATACGAGACGGTCGTTCTCGGCTGTTCCCACCATGTCGCCCATCCTAGTGATCGGCTGCGACACGGCGGCCCGCCCCGTGGCTGCTCGCGCCCGGCGCGGGTACCCGGAAGGCGTTTTCCGATTCGTCGGAGAAAATCCTTGACCACGCGCGTCGTTGTGTCCATCATGACTACTACGTCGTAGTAATACGTAGTAGAAGCGCAACGCTCAGGAAGTGCGAGGAAGCATGTTCAGGATCGGCATCATCGGCACCGGCGGCATCGCCAGCGCGCACATCGGTGGGTACCTCGCCTTCCCCGGCGAATGCGAGATCGTCGCACTCGCCGACGTCTCGCCCGGGAAAGCCGCGCAGAAGGCCTCCGAGTTCGGCCTCGTCGACGCCGTCGGGTACGACGACCCCCTTCGGATGATCGCAGAGGCTGATCTGGACCTCGTCAGCATCGCGACACCCCCTTCGACCCACGCGGCACTGTCGATCGCGGCCCTGGACGGGGGAGTGAACGTGCTGGTGGAGAAGCCGATGGCGCCGTCTCTGGAGGAGTGCGACGCGATGCTCGCGGCTCAGGAACGCTCGGGCAAGATGCTCTCGGTGGTGGCGCAGAACCGGTTCCGCGACGACCTCGCGACGCTCAAAGCCGTCGTCCAGTCCGGCCTGCTCGGATCGATCTCGTCAGTGCGTGTGGACTCGGCTTGGTGGCGTGGGCTGCCCTACTACGACCTCTGGTGGCGCGGAACCTGGGAGAAGGAGGGCGGCGGCTGCACCCTCAACCATGCGATCCACCACATCGACCTGCTGCTGTGGCTGCTGGGTCGCCCGACGGAGATCACCGCGATGCTCGCGAACGCGCAGCACGACAACAGCGAGGTGGAGGACCTCTCGGTCGCCGTGTTGCGATACGAGCGCGGCCTCGCTCAGCTCACCAGCTCCGTGGTGCATCACGGCGAAGAGCAGGAGATCGTCATCCAGGGGGAGAAGGCCCGGGTATCCCAACCCTGGCGGGTGATCGCCGAGCGCACAGACAGCGGGGGGTTCCCCGCGAAAGGCGGCGCCCCCGACGTGGTGGCCGCCATCGAAAGCGTCGTGTCCGCGCGGAAACCCCTCGCTCACTCCGGACACGCCGGGCAGATCGGCGATCTGCTCGGCGCGATCCGGGACGGCCGCGCGCCGATTGCGGACGGGTGGGACGGCCGCAACGCGATCGAGGTCGTCACCGCCATCTACAAAGCGGGCATCGAACGCGCGTTCGTGGAGCTGCCGATCGGGGCCGATGACCCCTACTACCGTGCCGGTCGACTGGTCGAGCGGGCACCGCACTTCTTCGAGAAGCAGAAGTCCCTCGCGGAGGCGGCATCGTGACCGTGTCCTCGTTCCCCGGCGGCACCTCGCTGTCGCACCTCGACATCTACAATGACCCCGCTTCGGACGGCATCCGCGGCGGCAGCCCGCACATGCATCTCGTCTCGACCGAGGCGTACCTCGTCGTCGGTGGGCGGGGAGCGCTGCAGACCATCGACAGCGACGGATTCCGCGAGGCGGTCCTGGAGACCGGGTCGGTCGTCTGGTTCACGCCCGGAACGATCCACCGGGCGGTCAACCAGGGCGGGCTCGAGGTGCTGGTGCTGATGAGCAATGCGGGCCTGCCCGAGGCGGGCGACGCTGTGATGACGTTTCCGTCCGAGATCGTCGGCGACCCGGCCGCCTACGCAGACGCCGCGTCACTGGGCGAGGGCGACGAGCGCGCCGCCCGTGCCGCACGTCGGCGTGATCTCGCCGTGTCGGGGTTCGAGACACTCCGCGACGCCGTCATCGACGGCGATCGGACGCCTCTCGAGGAGTTCTACCGGCAGGCCGGGGCCATCGTCCGGCACCGCGCAGCCGCCTGGGGACGACTCGTGCGCGAACGCGCGCTCGCGCAGGCGGAGCAGTCGCTGACGCTCACCGACGCCGTCGCGCGTGGCGACGTGACTCACCTGCACGATGCGCGAATCCATGAAGCTCCCACGGCGTCCGGCGATCGCGCATTCGGCATGTGCGGACGGATCCGCGCCTACGACCTCACAGACCAGGAGAACCCCCGATGAGCCATTCATACACTTTCGACGCCCTCCCGCGTCCGGTCGTCGAGCCGGGCGAGTTCGCCTTCGCGGCTGTGGGCCTCGACCACGGGCACATCTTCGGGATGACCGACGGGCTCGTCGGTGCCGGTGCGACCGTGACCTGGGTGTTCGACGATGACCCCGCTCGTGCTGCCGCGTTCGCGAAGCAGTACCCGACGGCACGTGTCGCGTCGAGCGAGCAGGAGGTGCTGGACGATCCCGAGGTGCGCTTGATCGCGACGGCGGCCATCCCCTCGCAGCGTGCTTCGATCGGACTCCGCGCGATCGAAGCGGGCAAGCACGCGTTCGTCGACAAGGCCCCGCTCACGACGTTCGCGCAGCTGGATGCCGTGCGCGAGGCGACCGCGCGGACCGGGCTGCTCTACGCCGTCTACTACGGCGAGCGCGTCCATTCGGAGGCGGCGATCCTCGCCGACCAGCTCGTCGAGCGCGGAGCGATCGGCCGGGTGCTCCAAGTCGTCTGCTTCGGGCCGCACCGCGTCGGGAGCGGACGACCCGACTGGTTCTACGACCCAGCGCAGTACGGCGGCATCCTGTGCGACATCGGAAGCCACAACTTCGATCAGATCCTGCATTACACGCGCGCGGCGGGCGGTCGCGTGTCGATGTCGACGATCGCGAACTACGCGCATCCTGAGACGCCCGGCCTGCAGGACTTCGGCGACGCGCACGTGATCCTCGACAACGGGGCGACGGGCTACGTCCGGGTCGACTGGTTCACACCGGACGGGCTGGGCGTGTTCGGAGACGGCAGGACGCTGCTGCTCGGCACCGACGGGTACATCGAGCTGCGCAAGTACATCGATATCACCACCGACAACGGCGGTGGCCAGCTGTTCCTCGTCAACCAGAACACGCAGCAGCGCTTCGATGCGAACGGGATGACGGGCTTCCCGTACTTCGGGCGGCTCATCCGCGACTGCCTGGACGGCACCGAGACCGCCATGAGTCAGGCGCACGCGCTGATGGCCGCAGAACTGAGCCTGCACGCGCAGGCGGGTGCGACGCTCGTCGGCTCGTCCTCGCATGCGTCGGTGCTCACGCCCTAGACGCAACCCGCTCACGAGAACCACGACGATGTGGAGTTCCCTATGACGCACTCCGTTCACCCGCCCGTGCGGCTCGGCGATGCCCCGCCCGCCGGCACTGCGACGCGCGCGATCACGACTGCGCCGGCGAAACGGCGACGGTTCCGGCGAGATCGCACGCCCCGTGCCAAGCAGACCTGGCGCCGCGCCCTCGCCCGGGACTGGCGGCTGTACACGTTCCTGCTCGCGCCGGTCGTCTTCCTGCTCGTCTTCAGGTACATCCCGATGCTCGGGAACGTGATCGCGTTCCGGCGGTTCCGCCCCGGCGGCTCGATATTCGGCGACGAGTGGGTGGGCTTCTACTACTTCGAGGCGTTCATCTCGAACCAGCAGTTCTGGACGGTGTTCTGGAACACGGTGGTTCTCGGCGGTCTCACCTTGCTCATCACCTTCCCGTTGCCGATCATCCTCGCCCTCATGCTCAACGAGCTGCGATCGCGACGCTTCAAGCGGATCGTGCAGACGATCTCGTACCTGCCCCACTTCATGTCGGTCGTGATCGTGGCGGGCCTCGTGCTGCAGCTCACCGCGCTGAACGGCACGGTGAACCAGGTGGTCGAGGCGATCGGGGGCGACCCCGTCCCGTTCATGCAGCGGCCCGAGTGGTTCCGCTCCATCTACGTGTCGTCGGAGGTGTGGCAGACCGTCGGCTGGGGAACGATCCTGTACCTCGCGGCGCTCACCACGATCGACGACCAGCTGTACGAGGCTTCCCGCATCGACGGGGCGAACCGCTGGCAGCAGACCTGGCACATCACTCTGCCCGGAATCCGCCCGACCATGATGGTCCTCCTCATCCTCAACATCGGCTCCTTCATGGCCGTCGGATTCGAGAAGGTCCTGCTGCTGCAGAACCCGCTCATCTACTCGACGGCGGACGTCATCTCGACCTACCTCTATCGCGTCGGCATCCAGTCGGCCCAGTTCTCGTACGGAACGGCCATCGGCTTGTTCGAGGCGATCATCGGCCTCGTGCTCGTGCTCGGCGCCAACGCCCTCTCACGTCGATTGGTTGGTACCTCGCTGTGGTGACCGAAGCCCTGCCCCCCAAGCCCGACGCCGCACGCGTGCGGCGGGAGACCGGCGTCATCCGGGAATCGCCGGGATACCGCGCCTTCCGTGTCGTGAACGCCGTCGCTCTCGTCCTCGTCTGCGTCGTCACGCTCTACCCCTTCATCAACCTCGTCGCCAAGGCGTTCTCGTCCGAGGGGTACATCGCCGCCGGCGAGGTCAACCTCATCCCGCGGGGATTCAACATCGACACCTTCCGCGTGGTGATGAACGACGGCACGTTCTGGACGAACTACGGGAACACGTTCCTCTACACGATCGTCGGGACCATCATCGCGATGGCGATCACGACGACATATGCGTACGCGCTCAGCAAGCCGTATCTGAAGGGCCGGACCTTCTTCGTCGGCATCGCCGTCTTCACGATGTTCTTCGGCGGCGGGCTCATCCCGAACTACATCCTGATCGCGAACTATCTCGGGTGGCGGAACAGCATCTGGGCGGTCGTCGTCCCCGGGGCGCTCAGCGTGTTCAACCTGCTCGTCATGAAGTCGTTCTTCGAGAACTTCCCCGAGGAGCTCGAAGAGGCGGCAGCCATCGACGGGCTCACAACCTATGGCATCTTCTTCCGGGTCGTGCTGCCGCTGTCGAAGGCCGTGCTCGCGACGATGACGCTGTTCTACGCGGTCAGCATCTGGAACTCGTGGTTCAACGCCTTCCTGTTCCTCGACGACAAGTCGCTGTTCCCCGTGACGGTCTATCTCCGAAACCTCATCGCTGCCGCGACGGGGGTACAGGAAGCGCTCGGCGGCGAGTCCGCGCAGGTCGCCTCGAACATCCAGGCCGTCACGATGCTCCTCACGGTGCTCCCCATCATCTGCCTGTACCCCTTCATCCAGCGCTACTTCGTCTCGGGCGTGATGCTCGGGTCGGTCAAGGGCTGAATCCCCTACGTCGAACGACGGCGTTCACACAGAGGAGAAACACAATGAGAATCACTCGCCACACCTTTGCCGGTGCCGCGGGCTTGGCGGCTGCCGCGCTCGTGCTCTCGGCCTGCTCCGGACCCGGTGCCGAGGATGCTGCCGGCGACGGCGGCGCCACGATCGCGGATGCGCAGTCCGTCGGCGCCATGGAGGACTTCGAGGCCGGGGTCACCTTCGCCGCGACCGAGCCCGTGGAGTTCTCGCTGATGTACCGTGACCACCCCAACTACCCGGTGAAAGACGACTGGTCGATCTTCCGGCATCTTGAGGACGATCAGAATGTCACGTTCTCGCGCACGGACATCCCCATGGCCGACTTCGACCAGAAGAAGTCGCTGCTCATCGGTAGCGGCGAGGCGACCGACATCATCTCGTCGACCTACGCCGGGTCCGAGACGCAGTTCGTTTCCGGCGGGGCGCTCCTGCCGATATCCGACTACTTCGACTACATGCCGAACTTCCAGCAGAAGATCGCCGACTGGGGTCTCGAAGACGACCTCCAGAATCGCCGGCAGGAGGACGGGAAGATCTACCATCTGCCGGGGCTGCGAGAAGTTCCCGACGTTCAATACTCCGTTGCCATCCGCGAGGATCTCTGGGAGAAGGCCGGCATCTCCGAAGACCCGGCCACGTGGGACGAGTACCTCGAGCAACTCGAGAAGGTTGCCGCAGCCAACCCCGAACTCGACTACGCCATGTCGGACCGCTGGACCGACGCGACGCCGCTCGGCTCGCTGCTGAGCATCATGGCGCCGAACTATCCGACGGCAGCCGGCTGGGGCTATGCGAACACGTGGTACGACCAGGAAGCCGGCGAGTACGTGTTCACCGGCGCGTCCGACGGGTACAAGGAGGTCGTCTCCGACGCGGCCGCTCTGGTCGAGGCGGGCGTCCTCGACCCGGAGATCACCCAGAGCGACGACCAGGCCGTGCAGAAGTTCATCGCCGGCAAATCGGCCGCGATCTCCGGAAACACGCAGACAATCGCCGAGTACCGGCAGAAGTTCGCTGACTCGGGGCAGGGCGACGTTCCGATCCGGCTGCTCTCGCTCCCCGGCGGACCGGCGGGGGACAAGCTGCCGAGCGGTCGCTTCACATCGGGCATCCTCATCTCGAGCGCTGCCGCCGAGAAGCCCTACTTCAAGGCGCTGTTGCAGTTCGTCGACTGGCTGTACTACTCCGACGAGGGCCTCGAGTTCGCGCAGTGGGGCGTCGAGGGCGAGACGTTCACACGCGAGGCGGACGGCACGCGCAAGCTCATGGACGACATCGCCTGGAGCTCGATCAACGCCGGCGCACCGAAGCTGCTCAACGCCGATTACGGCTACAGCAACGGTGTCTTCCTGCTCGCGAACGGCTCGTCTCAAGAGCTGGTGCTCTCGATGATGACCGACGAGATCGCCGCGTGGACGGCGGCGCAGCTCGAGAAGAAGGAGCAGCTCCCGACGGCGCCCGCGCCGCTTCTCAACGAGATCGAGCTCGAGCAGACCTCGCTGCTGCAGACGCAGCTCACCGACGCCGTGCACGCCGCGACCGCATCGTTCATCACCGGCCAGCGCTCCATCGAGAACGACTGGGACGCGTACGTGGCCGAGCTCGAGGGACTGGGGTCGGGCCAGCTGATCGACACCTTCAACACAGCCCTCGAGCGAACGCTGAAACAGGACTGAGCGGAAGGGCGCGGGACGGAGGGAGCGAGGAAATGGATGTCGAGGCCACCACGGATCGTCGACGCGACCCGGCCGATGAGGTCGGGCGGGGGCCGTTGTCACGCGGCGCGGCGTTCGTCTACCGACAGATGGTGCTGGAGGCGCAGCTGCTGATCGCCGTGCTGCCGTCCATCGTCACGATCCTGTTGCTCGATCGCGACCCCTCGAACCTCCCGTTGTTCGTGCTCGCGTTGCTGCCCGTCGCCCCCGCGCTCGTCGCGGGGGTGGCGGCGGCCACGGTCGCGCACACCGATCTGTCGCCCAGTCGACATTTCTTGCGCTCATATCGCCGCGACCTCGTGCCCACTCTTCGGTGGGCGGCGCCGGCGGCGCTCGCGCTCGCACTGCTGACCTTCAACCTGATCCACCTCGGAGACGTCGACGGCGGGGCGGCCCTGCGCCCGCTCTACACGGTGCTGAGTGCGCTCGTCCTCATCTGGGGCGGCCACATGGTCGTCCTCACTGCCAGCTTCGAGTTCCGTCTGCGTGATGCGGCTCGTATCGCCGTGGTCCAGCTCGCGTCGCAGTGGCGGTTCTCGTTGGGCGTGCTGTCGCTCATCGTCGTCGCGGCGTTCCTCGTCATCGTCTCGAGCGAAGCCGTCCTGCTGCTCGTACTCTGGGCGTTCGCGGGCCTGCTCGCGCTCATGGCGCGACCGTTGCGAGACGACACGGCCCGGAGGTACACGCGGTCATCGTGACGCGCACGCGGAGTGCCCCCGACAGGATTCGAACCTGTGACCAACGGATTAGAAGGCCGCTGCTCTATCCACTGAGCTACGGAGGCGGATGTCTCTACGGTATCGCGCGGCGACGGGCATGTCCGGCCAGAAGGCGCCGGGCTCTGGCCCCGCGGGTTCCGGCGGCGTAGCCTGCCGGTGTCGGAAGGGGTTCGAGGATGAACGCGCAGACGCGATCTACAGCACTATGGGTGGCATACGGAACCGGGGGAGTCGCGGGGATGATTCGCCATCGCGGCGACGAGTACGTCGTGACGATGGCGGGAGCAGACGCCGAGCTCGGCTCGTATCCCACGATGGAGATCGCGAAGAGCGCCCTCCATGCGCACATGACGCCGGGAGCGGAGTGGCCTACGTTCCGGGAGCACTGAGGCCGGGCATCGGGGCGGCGGGCGCCGCGGCAGGCTCGGCCCGGCCCGTGCCGCCACCCACGCGACTGCGGGAACGCCGGTCGAACAGCGGCAGGCTGACGTGCACGATGGGGCCGATGAGGACCGCGAACAGAACCGTGCCGAGGCCGACCGTGCCACCGAGCAGCCACCCGGTGACGAGGACGGTCGCCTCGACGCCGAGTCGCCCCGCCCAGATGGGCCATCCCCACCGCTGGTGGATGCCGGTCATGAGTCCGTCACGGGGGCCCGGGCCGAGACGTGCGCCGATGTAGATCCCCGAGGCGACCCCGACCAGGACGGTGCCTGCGAGGAACATCACGACTCGAGCGAGCCAGTGGTCGGGCGTGCCTAGCAGGGGAAGGCTGAACTGCATCGCGGCGCCGACCACGAGGATGTTGGCGACGGTGCCGACGCCTGGCCGTTGACGCAGAGGGATCCACAGCAACAGCACCAGGAACCCCGTAATGCTCACCACCCATCCGATGCCGATGCCGGTGTTCTTGCTCACTCCTTCGGCGAAGACCGTCCACGGGTCGAGCCCGATCCCGGCGTCGACCATGACGGCGCAGCCCACGCCGAACAGGACGAGGCCGACGATGAGCTGTGAGAAGCGGAGGATCACCCGGCCATTTCACCGGTGAATTGGCCATTGCGAAAGAGGCCAATTCACGTACTGTGGCCGTATGCACTCCCGGATCTCGGCCAGGTCGTTGGAAGTCGCGCTCGGAGGCTGGCGCACCCGCGAGCCGGCATACGAGGCTCTTGCAGACGGCATCCGACTGCTGTGCCTCGACAATCGCATCGCTGCGCGCACGCTGCTCCCGGCCGAGCGCGCTCTCGCACAGACGCTGGGGCTGAGCCGGACGACAGTGGCGAGCGCTTACGCCAGCCTGCGCGCGACCGGGCATATCGAGAGCCTGCGGGGTTCGGGCAGTGTGACCACCGCGCAGCCGTCACGCGGCGGAGGGACGGTACTCGCAGAGCCAGGGTCGATCGATCTGCAGCAGGCGAGCCCGAGTGCTTGGCCAGGACTCGCAGGGGTCATCGCGGAGACGGCATCGGATGCCGCAAGGCTCGTCTCGCGAACGGGTTACGACACCTTGGGGTCGAACCGTCTGCGCGACGCGATCGCGGACCGCTACACCCAGCGCGGCATCGCGACGTCGCGGGATCAGATCCTCGTCACCGCAGGCGCGCAGAGCGCCATCCATCTCTTGTCGGAGGTGCTCGTGGCCCGGGGTGAGCGCGTGCTCGTCGAGACCCCCACCTACCCCCATGCCGCTGAGGCTCTGCGAGCCGCGGGGGCCCGCCTCGTCGCGGTGCCGGTCACCACGACCCACGGGTGGGATCTCGATCGCCTCGACGAGGCAGCACGACGAACCCGACCGGCGCTCGCGTATCTGATGCCCACCCTGCAGAACCCGACGGGCCGCTCGATGACGAGGCGCGAGCAGGAGGCGCTGCGCGAGGTCGCCCAGCGCGGCTGCACGCTCGTCGTGGACGAGACCACGGCGGAACTGGCGTTCGGTGCGCCAGCGCCCCTGGCATTGCAGGAGGAGGATGTCGTCCGGATCGGCTCGCTCGGAAAGACCGTGTGGGGCGGCTTGCGCGTCGGATGGGTCCGCGCCCAGCCGGAGGTCATCCGCCGGCTCCACGCGGCGCGTCCGGCGCGTGACCTCGGTACGGCGGAGTTCGAGCAGGAAGTGGCGGCACGTCTCCTTCCGCGGATGGCCGAGATACTGCCGCAGCGCGCCGAGCTGCTCTCGAGCGGCTACCGCGCCGTGCGGGCGGCTCTGCGCGACAAGCTGCCTGATTGGGATGTTCCCGATGTCGACGGTGGCGTCGCTCTGTGGGTCGGTCTCCCGGCGCCCCTCAGCGGACCGCTTGTCCTCGGTGCGCGTGCTGAGTCCGTCTACCTCAGCTCCGGTCAGCGCTTCGCCGTCGACGGGGGACACGAGAACCGACTGCGCATGCCGTTCACGGCATCGCCGGCCGAGCTCGAGCGAGCCGTCGATGTCTTGGCCTCAGTGTGGGCGCGTGTGACGAGCGGCGCCCGGACGGCGGGACCGCCGCCCCTCGACGCCCTCGTGTGAAGCGCGCTCGGCGCGGGTCGCGAGGGGTCATCGTGAGAGTCGGAGGGTGTCGGCCGCCTCTGCGATGCGCCAGAACTCGCCGATCGATCGGAAGGAACGGGACGGCGCGTGGAATCGGAGGGCGAGGAATCGCTCGCCGCGCGGCGTCTGGACGCGGCGGACGAGCCCCCGCACGTGGCCGTCGCCCGCGACGACCCGCCAGCGGTCGGTGCCGAGCGCCACGAGCCTGTCACTCGGGCGCCCCGTCACTGTCAGGGTCTGATCGATCTGAGCCGGCATCGTCGACATGTGTGCCTCCTCCTCGGAGGCTACGCAGTGCCTCCGACATCGGCGGGAACACCGGCGCGGGCGTGATGGTTGGCTAGGGTGAGACCTCGCGTGAGCGGGAGAACGGAGCTTTCCATGACCACCACCTTCATCCTCGCCGGGGGCTGCTTCTGGTGCCTCGACGCCGCGTACCGCGCGCTCGACGGTGTTTCCGAGGTCGTGTCGGGTTACATCGGCGGCAACGTCCCGCACCCCAGCTACGAGGCGGTCTGCACGGGCACGACCGGCCACGCCGAGGCTGTATCGGTGACGTTCGACCCGGATGTGATCCCCGCAGACGTGATCCTCGACGCCTTCTTCACGATGCACGACCCCCGACAGCTCAACCGGCAGGGAGCCGACGTCGGCACCCAGTATCGTTCGGCGATGTTCCCGCTGGATGACGCGCAGCGCGAACTGTTCGCCGCCGCCCGCGACCGCGCCGACGAGATGTGGGGCGGCGGCGTGGTGACGACGATGGAGCCCGCCGATGATTTCTACCCCGCGGAGGACTACCACCAGGACTTCTTCGCGAAGAACCCCGGACAGGGATACTGCCTCGCGGTGGCGGTGCCGAAGGTCAACAAGGTGCGCGCCCGTTTCGCGGAGTACGCCCGGAGCTGACTCCTCCCCAGCGGGTAACGAGGGCGGTTCTGCACCGATGTGCGGAACCGCCCTCGTCGTCGACCGTGCGGAGCACAAGCTAGGAGCGCTCCGGCACTCGGCGGGCACGCGGGTGCCGGAGCGTTCCCCTTCCGTGCCCCGCTGAGGAGCAGACATGTCAGACCGCATCACCGTCATCGGAAACATCGCCACCGAGCCCGAGCAGCGCCGCACGGGCAGCGGCATCCCGGTCACGAGCTTCCGGCTTGCGAGCAGCCAGCGCTATCGCGACGCGCAGTCCGGCGAATGGGTCGACGGGACGACGAACTGGTACCGGATCAGTGTGTTCCGTGCGCTCGGCGAGAACGCCTTCGCGTCCCTTCGGAAAGGGCAGCGGGTCATCGTCGACGGACGACTGCGGCTGAAAGAGTGGGAGGCCGGCGACAAGCGCGGCATCGAGATCGAGATCGACGCCGATGCGATCGGACATGACCTCAAATGGGGTACGGCCACATTCCAGCGCACCCCGCGCCCGGATGCAGACGCCCCCGACCGCTCCGGCGCCGTGGACACGGGCCCGGCCGTCCCGCCGGGTCCCTCCAGCGTCGACGGTGACTGGGCCGTCGCGCTCGTTCCGGAGACGGACGGCGGCGGCCAGACGCCCTTCTGACAGGGTCGGGTGACGGAGCTCCGTCTAGAATCCAGGCATGCGTCTGCTTCGTTCGCCCCTCGCCCGCTCGTTGGTGGGGGCGGCCGGCGCTCTCGTCGTCGTCGTGTCGCTATCGGGGTGCTCGATGTTCGTCCCCGAGCCGGCGCCTCCCGCCACATCGGCTGCTCCCACCCCTCAGTCGACCACGTCGGAGGAGCCCGCGCCCCTCTCGCCCGAGAGCACGGCGAGCGACAACCTCCCGCTCTTCACCGAGGTCATGAATCAGGTGGCGGCCTCGCCCGACAGCGTCGCGGGTCGCGCTTATGTCGACGCGCTCGTGGCGGCGGGCTTCGACAAATCCACGATGCAGGTGACGGCCGACCGGACCTCTGTCGACGACCCGGTCGACAGTCTGCAGTTCTCCGTCCTGTGGGCGGGAGAGTGTCTCGTCGGACAAGTCGGCCCCTCGACCCCCGCGCCCACGGCCATGGTGGTCCCGGAGCTTCCGAGCGGTGGCTGCCTGATCGGGAACACGCGCCCCATCGACTGGTGAACCGCGGGGCCCGCGCGGCGGAACCCGACGGCCCCGCCGACTAGACTCGAGACGTTATGGCCGAATACATCTACTCCATGGTCCGCGCCCGCAAGGCGGTCGGCGAGAAGCTCATCCTCGACGACGTCACGATGGCATTCCTCCCCGGCGCAAAGATCGGTATGGTCGGCCCGAACGGCGCCGGTAAGTCCACGATCCTGAAGATCATGGCGGGTCTCGACCAGCCGTCGAACGGCGAGGCGAAGCTCACGCCCGGCTTCACCGTGGGCATCCTCATGCAGGAGCCCGAGCTCGACGACACGAAGACCGTGCTCGAGAACATCGAGTCGGGCGTCGCCATCAAGGCCAAGCTCGACCGGTTCAATGAGATCTCCGCGCTCATGGCCGACCCCGACGCCGACTTCGACGCGCTGCTCGCCGAGATGGGCACCCTGCAGGAGGAGATCGACGCCGCCGACGGCTGGGACCTCGATTCGCAACTGAACCAGGCAATGGAAGCGCTGCGCACTCCGCCGGCCGACGCATCGGTGGCTCCGCTCTCGGGTGGAGAACGCCGCCGCGTCGCACTCGCGCGACTGCTCCTCCAGAAGCCCGACCTGCTTCTGCTCGACGAGCCGACCAACCACCTCGACGCCGAGAGCGTGCTCTGGCTCGAGCAGCACCTGCAGGCCTACAAGGGCGCCGTCATCGCCATCACGCACGACCGGTACTTCCTCGACAACGTCGCGGAGTGGATCGCCGAGGTCGACCGTGGCCGGCTCCTCAGCTACGAGGGCAATTACTCGACCTACCTCCAGAAGAAGGCCGAGCGCCTCGACGTCCAGGGTAAGAAGGACGCCAAGCTCGCGAAACGTCTGAAGGAAGAGCTCGAGTGGGTCCGCAGCTCGGCGAAGGGCCGTCAGACCAAGTCGAAGGCGCGACTGGCTCGCTACGAGGAGATGGCCGCCGAGGCCGAGCGCACGCGCAAACTCGACTTCGAGGAGATCCAGATCCCCGCCGGCCCGCGCCTGGGCAGCGTCGTGATCGACGCGAAGAAGCTGCACAAGGCGTTCGGTGACCGCGTGCTCATCGACGGACTCAGCTTCAACCTTCCGCCGAACGGGATCGTCGGTGTCATCGGACCCAACGGTGTCGGAAAGACCACGCTCTTCAAGACGATCGTGGGCCTGGAGCCGCTGGACGGTGGTGAGCTGAAGATCGGCGAGACCGTCAAGATCAGCTACGTCGACCAGTCGCGCGGCAACATCGACCCCGAGAAGACGCTGTGGGAGGTCGTCTCGGACGGGTTGGACATCATCACGGTGGGCAAGACCGAGATCCCCTCGCGCGCGTACGTGTCGAAGTTCGGTTTCAAGGGACCCGACCAGCAGAAGAAGGCGGGGGTGCTCTCCGGTGGTGAGCGCAACCGTCTGAACCTCGCGCTGACCCTGAAGGAGGGCGGAAACCTGCTGCTCCTCGACGAGCCGACCAACGACCTCGATGTCGAAACGCTCAGCTCGCTCGAGAACGCCCTTCTCGAGTTCCCCGGCTGTGCCGTCGTCATCACCCACGACCGGTGGTTCCTCGACCGCATCGCGACGCACATCCTCGCGTACGAGGGCACCGAGGAGAACCCGGCGCAGTGGTACTGGTTCGAGGGCAACTTCGAGGCGTACGAGGCGAACAAGATCGAGCGGCTCGGTGCGGATGCGGCGAACCCCGCGAAGTCGACCTACCGCAAGCTCACGCGTGACTGATCACGAGTCGCACTCGGTGGCCTCGGTGGTGACGACCGCCGGGGCCACGCGCGTCCGTATCCCGATCCATCTGCGCTGGGGAGACCTCGACGCGCTCGGACACGTCAACAACACCTCGATGCTCAAGCTCCTCGAAGAGGCGCGCCTGCGTGCGTTCTGGAAGCCGGAAGTCGGTCTCTCGGGGCCATCGACCGCGATCCTCGATGCCCTGAGCCTGTCAGCTGAGACCATGACGCTGATCGCGCGGCAGGAGATCGAGTACCTCGCGCCCGTTCCCTACGGTCAGCGCCCACTCGACGTCCAACTCTGGATCGGTCGCATCGGGGGGTCGAGCATCGACGTCTGCTACGAGGTCTACAGTCCCCGTGACGATGAGGTGCAGACGTGCTACGCCCGGTCCACCGCGGTGGTGGTGATGGTGTCGACCGAGACGGGCCGGCCCGTACGCCTGACCGATCAGATGCGAACGGCGTGGGCCCCTATCGTCGGAGAGCCCATCACCTACGCTCACCGTCGCTGATCGTCCCCGAGATCTCCGTGCCGGGGACCCGCACCATGATCTCCTGCGCGACGCTCGCGATGAGTGTTCCCGCGCGGTCGTAGATGCGTCCCGTCGACAGGCCTCGCCCGCCACGCGCGCTGGGCGACTCCTGGACGTAGAGGAGCCAGTCGTCCACGCGCGCCGAGCGGTGCCACCACATCGCGTGGTCGAGGCTCGCGACCTTCAGGCCCGGCGTCGCCCACGCGAGCCCGTGTGCGCGCAGCACCGGCTCCTGGATGGTGAGGTCGCTGAGGAACGCGAGCGCCGCGCGGTGCACGGTGGGATCGTCGGGCAGGGCTGAGCGGGTGCGGGCCCAGACCGCCTGCCGGGGCGTCTTCGTGGGGTCCGGGTCCAGGTAGATCGGAGCGGTGACGTGGCGCAGCTCGATGGGGCTCGCAGAGAAGATCCGCCGGCTCAGCGGGTGCATGCCGCTCAACTGCTCTTCGAGTGCGGGGAGGTCTTCGGGCTGCGGCATTCCGTCGGGCATCGGTTCCGCGTGCTCGACGCCGGGGTCCTCGTCCTCGAACGACGCGATCATCGAGAAGATCGGCATCCCGTTCTGGAACGCCTGCGTTCGCCGTGTCGAGAACGAGCGCCCGTCGTGGATGCGGTCCACGGAGAAGGTGATGTTGCGCGCCGAGTCGCCCGGGCGCAGGAAGTACCCGTGCATCGAATGGGGCACACGTTCGTCCGGCACGGTGCGCATCGCAGCCATCGTCGCCTGGGCGAGCACCTGCCCTCCGAAGACGCGTCCCTGCGGCATGACCTGCGATCTGCCGGTGAAGATGTCCTCTGTCGTCCGCGCCTCGCTCGACGAGAGGTCGAGCACGCTGAGCATGGCGGCGACGGGATCCGTCTCTTCGGCGGAGTGGTCGGGTGCGGGAGCTGAGCTGTGTGCGGACATCGCTCGGTAGTCTAGGACGGATGTCCGAGCGCCTCTTCTTCCCGCATTCCGAGGTCGCGCGCGACGTCCTGACGTTCGCCGGCCGCGCCGCCCGGCACGGCGACGGCGTCGTCAGGCTGCAGGCCGGCGCCGGCGTCCTCGCGCTCTCGTGTGCTCCGCTGTCTCCGCGTTCGCTCACCGACCCCACCCCGTTCGTCCTCGCTCTGCGGACGGCGCGGGTCGATCCCGAGCTCGAGTGCGACCTCACGGTCGACGCCGCTGCCCTCGCCCCCGACGCCGACGACGATCGCGCCGTCCGGCTCCCGGACAGCGCGGTCACGGCCGTGTGGTCCGGTGTTTCGCCGCCGCGCACCGGTTGGCGGGAAGACGGGACGCTCGACTCCGCCCGCGTTTCGCTCCGCGCTCAGTGGGGTATCGCCGCCGTCGCGCGTCAGCTGCCCACGGGGGCCGGTGACGACGTCGTCCACCTCGTCCGCTCGTCGGTGTGGGGTGCGCCGGACGGCGATCTGGCGGGTCTGCCCCTGGGTGTGGCCTTCGCGGCTGTCGGACTGGGGTTCATCGCGGGCGCCGAGAAGCCGACGATCCGTCGCACCGACGTCTGGACGCGCGTGTCCTTCGCGCGCGGGCACGTGCTCACCCGCGGCCCCGTCGCGATGGGGCTGACCCCCGTGCGGGCGACCGGCCCCGGACGGTGAGTCAGCTGGGCGTCGACGTGTCGTCGGCGGGTGCGGGATTCAGATCGATCGTCGCCCGGCCGTCCGGGCGCTGCGAAGCGATCCCGGCAGGCTCGAACGTGTTGACCATCGCATACGCTGCGCGTTCGAGGTAGTCCCAGAGCGTCGCCTCGTGCAACGGCGGTAGCGCGAGCTCGTCGAGCGCCGTTCGCATGTGGCGCAGCCACCGGTCTCGCGCGTCGGGATCGACGTGGAACGGGCGATGACGCATACGCAGCCGGGGGTGACCGCGCTCCTCGCCGTAGGTGCTCGGACCGCCCCAGTACTGCTCGAGGAAAGTCGTCAGCCGGTGGGCCGCGGGAGCAAGGTCTGCCTCGGGGTACATCGGCCGCAAGACGTCGTCGGCGGCCACCTCCCGATAGAAGACATCGACGAGGCGCACGAACGTGCCGTGTCCGCCGACCTCGTCGTAGAAGCTGACCTGGTCGCTCACGGGTTGCCCTTCTGCTGATCGGATGAATCGCCGTCGCCGGGGTGCGACTCGGGCGAGGCAGCGGCATCCGATCCCGCGCCGCCGCCCTTGTTGCGCTTCGGCCGCCACTGCGGGCGCCCCTTCACCGGCGGCGGGGTCACGGGGTGGGGCTTGGTCCGCGGCGGATTCGCCCCCCGGATGCTCTGGGCACCCTCGAAGCCGGTGAGGACGGTGGAGTTGAGCTGCGGCAGCTTGACCCCGAGCTCATCCACCGCATGCTTCAGCCGTACGCGCAACGCTCGCGCGACGTCGTCCTTCGCGTTGGGACGCGTCTTCACGACCACGCGGATCACAAGAGCGTCGCCGGTGATTGACTCCAGCCCCCAGAGCTCGGGCTTCTCGATGATCCGGCTCCGCCACTTCGGCTCGCGTGCGAGGTCCTTCGCCGCGTCGATCACCGTCTTCTCGACGACCTCGACATCAGTGTCGGCAGGCACCGCGAGATCGATGATCACCCGCGACCAGCCCTGCGACATGTTGCCGATGCGGGTGATTTCGCCGTTACGAACGAACCACAGCGTGCCGTTGACGTCGCGAACATGCGTGACACGCACGCTGACGTACTCGACGATGCCGGTCGCGAGTCCGAGGTCGACGACATCGCCGATGCCGATCTGGTCCTCGGCGACGATGAACATGCCGTTCAGCACGTCTTTGACGATGTTCTGGGCGCCGAAACCCAGGCCCGCGCCGATGGCAGCCGACAACAGCGTGAACGAACCGAGAATGCCGGGGCTGAGGACCCCGACGACCATGAGCAGCGCGACGATGACGATGGTGACGTTGACGATGTTGGTCAGGATCGAGCCGAGCGTCCGCGTGCGCTGCACGATGCGCACCTGAGCCAGCGGCGACATGTCGATCGCGCGCGTGTCTTCGGCCTCGGCGCGCGTCTTCGCGCCGCGTACGATGCGGTCGACGATGCGCCCGATGAGTCGGCGCATCACCCACGACAGCGCGAACGCGCCCAGCACGATTCCGGCGACGGCGACGATGTTCCAGCCCGCTTCGGACAGGAACTTCCAGAAATCCTCAGCGGGGAACTCCCAGGCCATGGGCAGCGGAGTGGTCACGGTGGTCATCGCTCCGATCCTAACGATGCGTCCCTTGACTCTCCCGAGAGCATGGTCAGGAGTCGACGCCGGGATCGGCGAGCCCATGGGCGATGAGCACGGCGTGCACGCGGTCTCGTGCGGGGAGCTTGGTCAGGATACGACCGACATGGGTCTTCACCGTCGACTCGCTGAGGAACAGCTCGGCCGCGATCTCGAGATTCGTCAGCCCTCGCGCCATCGCGGCCAGGACGTCCGCCTCGCGGGCGGTGAGCGAGCTCGGGGCGACCGGCTGGGGCGCCGGGAGTCCTGTCGCGGTGACCAGCTCGATCATCCGCCGCGTGATCCGCGGAGCCAGGGTCGCTTCGCCCGCGGCGACCGCACGCACCGCGGCGACGAGCTCGTCCCGTCGCGCATCCTTCAGCAGGAAGCCTCCGGCGCCGGCGCGGAGCGCGCCGAACGCGTACTCGTCGAGGTCGAAGGTCGTCAGCACCAGCACCGCGACGCCCGGATACTCCGCTCGGATGCGTGCGGTGGCCTCGATGCCGTCGACGCCGGGCATACGCACGTCCATGAGCACGACATCGGGAGACGACGAGGCGACGGAGCGGAGCGCCGCCGCGCCGTCATCCGCCTCGCCGACGACCTCGATGCCCTCGGCAGCGTCGAGCACCATGCGGAACCCCAGGCGGATGAGCTGTTGGTCGTCGACGATCAGCACGCGGATGGGGGAGGCCTGGTCAACGGTCATGGTTCTCCTGTTCGAGCGGGATGCGGGCGTGCACGCGCCATCCTCGGCCGGGACCCGCCCCCGCGGTCACAGACCCACCCGCAAGGATGACGCGCTCGCGGAGTCCGCGCAGCCCGTATCCCGACGGCGACAGTGTGGGTACCACCGGCTCGCCGTCGTCGACGATGTCGACCTCTACAGCGTCCGGACGGTACGCGACTCGCACGTCGATGCGTTCCGCATGGCGCGCGTGGCGCATGGCGTTGGTGACGCCTTCCTGGACGATCCGCGAGATGGCCAGCTGCACCGCGCTGCTGAGCTGCGGCCTGTCGCCCGAGACGGTCAGCGTCGCGTCGAAGCCGGCGGCACGCGCGGAATCGACCGTCGCGACGGTCGTGTCGCGGGCCAGGGGAGCGAGCGGCGCGATGTCGTCCTCCCGCAGGATGCCGAGCGTGGCACGCATGTCACGCAGCGCTTCACGGCCCGTGGACGCGATCGCGGTGGCGCCGGGACGAGCCCGATCGATGTCGTTGGACGCAGCGACCCCCTCGGCGAGGGCGACCATCACGGTGAGCGAATGGGCGACGATGTCGTGGAGTTCGCGTGCGATGCGATCGCGCTCGGCGGCCGCGGCGAGCCGGGTCTGCTGGTCGCGCTCGACGACGAGCTGGCGCGACCGGTCGATCAGCGCCGCGACGTAGCGGTGACGGTTGCCGACGTTGGCGCCGATGAGCGAGCCGATCAGCGCAGCGAGCGCCTCGCTGACCAGGGAGTTCCAGGCGATCGCGGGGCTGATGCCCCCGGTGAACGCGAGTACCGCGACCACCGAGGCCATCACGCCGAGGGCCGCACCGACACCGATGAGGCAGGCACGGACGCTCCGGTGGACGGCGAGGGTATAGGCCGCGATCCCGAGCATCGGGCCGCCCGTCGGCAGAGGCGCGAGGAGGTAGGCCAACGAGACGATGACCGCTCCCACGAACACGACCGTCGGGTAGCGTCTGCGCACCAGGAGTGACGCGCAGCCCAGCACGATGATCACCATGACGAACGGTCCGGTCGCGGGCCACCGCTGGCCGAGACCGACCGCTTCGTCGATGCGATCCTCGTAACTCGTCGCGGGGACGAGCGAGAACGCGAGGCAGATCAGCGCGGTGAGGATGTCGGCGAAGACGGGATGCCGTGCCCAGAACTGCCGCAGCACCCCCGGGGGACGCGGAAGCCGCAGCTCGTCATCATGCGATGACGGGCTGCGGCTTCCGGGAGACACTCCTCGTACCCTACGCGTCGGTCGAGCGGAGAATCGCCCACCCGCCGAGCAGCGTCGCAGCCGGCCAGGCGAGGAGGGTGATGAGGCCCGTCACGAACTCATCGCTGCCGGGTGTCGTGACGGTCTGGGCCGCGCTCGAGGGCAGGTACTGGGTGAGATCGACGATCCACGCCCAGGACTCGCCCGCGAAGGAGAACATGCTCAGCACGATGGGCAGGACGAAGAGGATGCCCACCGTCGCGGCGATCGCGCCGGCACCGCTGCGGATGATGAATCCCCAGCCGAGACCCAGCAGCGCGAAGGTCGCCATCGCGAGGACGCCCAGAGCGAGCGGGATCACGGATGTCTCGGCATCCGACCAGTCGATGGCTCGCTCGCCGAAGATCGGCGCAGAGGCGACGACCGACACGATCGTGGTGACGACGGTCGTCGCGGCGAGGAGGAGAGCGACGACGACGCCCTTCGCCACGAGCACGGCCCCGCGGCGCGGTTCAGCGGTCAGTGTCGAGCGGATCATTCCGGTGGAGTACTCGCCGGTGATGGCCATGGCGCCGAGTATGCCGGCGACGAGCATCGTGAACTGCATCGGTGCGACGATCGCACCCACCGGATTGAAGTCGCCGCTGAACTCCTGGGAGGCCCATGCCATGAGGAGCGAGATCCCGATCGCCAGGACCGCGGTGACGGCCAGCGACCACCAGGTGGAGCGCAGCGTCAGCAGCTTGATGGCCTCGCTGCGGACGAGGCGGCCGAAGGACAGACGAGCGTCGGGCTGCGTGGGGCGCGCGGGCGCCGCGGTGTGCACAGCGGTGGTGGTCATCGCACGGCTCCCTTGGTCTGGTACTCGACCGATCCCTCGGTCAGAGCGAGATAGGCGTCTTCGAGCGAGCCGGCGCGCGGTGTCAGCTCATGAAGCGGGATGCCGTGCGCTGCGGCGGCGTCGCCGATCGCAGCGGCGCTGAGTCCTGCGACCTGCAGCAGACCGGGCTCACCCGTCGTGACGGCGACATCGGGGCCCGCGATGAGCCGGGTGAGCTCGTCGGCGCGGGGCGTCCGAACGACGACGGTGTTGCTCGTCCACGAGCGGACGAGCTCGTCGATGCCGGCGTCGGCCAGGACACGTCCGCGTCCGAGCACGATGACGTGATCGGCGGTGAGCGCCATCTCGCTCATCAGGTGGCTCGACAGCAGGACGGTGCGCCCCTGAGCTGCCTGCCCGCGGACGAACTGGCGCACCCAGCGCACGCCCTCGGGATCGAGGCCGTTGACGGGCTCGTCGAGGATCAGCGTCTGCGGATCTCCGAGCAGCGCCGCGGCGATGCCCAGACGCTGGCCCATACCCAGGGAGAACTTGCCGGCGCGCTTGCCCGCCACCGAACCGAGGCCGGTGATCTCGATCACCTCGTCCACGCGCGAGCGGGGAATGCCGTGAGTCGCGGCCATGGCGCGCAGGTGGTTGCGCGCGCTTCGGCCGGTGTGCACGGCCTTGGCGTCGAGCAGGATGCCGACCTCTGTGAGCGGGGAGCGCAGCGAGCGGTAGTCGCGGCCGTCGATCGTGACCCGGCCTGACGTCGGCCGGTCGAGCCCGACGATCATCCGCATCGTGGTGGACTTGCCGGCACCGTTCGGGCCGAGGAAGCCGGTCACCTTGCCGGACTGCACGGTGAAGCTCACCCCATCGACGGCGGTCTTGTCTCCGTACCTCTTCGTGAGGCCATCTGCAACGATCATGCGCCCCACGCTATCGAGGGCCGTCGCGGCCTGTCGTCCGTCGCCAGTGCCGTCACATGCCGATGGGCGTCGTACCGGAGTACGACGCCCATCGGCATTGCGGATGACCTCAGCCCTGCGCGTCGCGCTCCTGCACGGCGAGCGCGCGCTCGACGCCGGCGAGGTTCTCGGCCACGAGTCGACGCAGAGCGGCGGGAGCCTCGGGGTTCTGCGAGAGCCAGGCGCGGGTCGCGTCGCGCAGCTCGGTGTTGGCGAGCGCCGCGGGGTACAGGCCCACGATCAGATACTGCGCGATCTGGTAGGTGCGCGACTCCCAGACGGGCGACAGCATCGCGAAGTACTCGTCGACGAACCCTGCGAGATGGGCCACACCCGCCGGGTGGGTGAATCCGGCGGCGGCGGAGCGGACCACGGTGTTGGGCAGATCGTCGTTCTCGATGAGCGACGCCCACGCCGCCTTCTTCGCCTCGACTGAGGGGAGAGCTGCCCGAGCCTGCGCGGCGAACTCTCCGCCCTTGGCGGTGTTGTCGGCGGCGAGCGCGGCATCGATGTCGGCGGCCGAGACGGCGCCCGACGCCGCGAGCGAGACGAGGAGCGCCCACGACAGGTCGGCGTCGATCTCCAGTCCCGGGAGGACGGTGTCGCCCGATCGCAGCGCGCGGACGACATCGGCGTGGCCGGGGGTCGACGCCGATGACGCGAATGCGGTCACGAACTGGAGCTGGCTGTCACTTCCGGCCTCGGCCTGCT
Organism: Microbacterium arborescens; assembly: GCF_030369635.1. Taxonomy (NCBI): domain Bacteria; kingdom Bacillati; phylum Actinomycetota; class Actinomycetes; order Micrococcales; family Microbacteriaceae; genus Microbacterium; species Microbacterium arborescens. The sequence goes on from NZ_CP128474.1 coordinate 1,666,376, forward strand.
GCGCGAGGGCCCACAGCCCGTCGGCGACTCGGGCCCGGGCGGCATCCCGGTTCTGCGGGTCGATGTACGAGTTCGCCGCGAGCTGCAGCTGGCCGAGGGTGGTCCGCACGGTGGTGGACTCGGTCTCGGTACCGATGTTGCGCAGCACGAGGTCGATGTAGTCGGTTGCCGAGGCCTCCGCATCACGGGTCTGATCCCACGCGGCCCCCCACACCAGCGACCGCGCGAGTGGGTCGCTGATCTTCGCGAGGTGCTCGACGGCCGTGCGGAGCGAGCGCTCGTCGAGACGGATCTTGGCGTAGGCGAGGTCTTGGTCGTTCAACAGGACCAGGTCGGGCTGCGCGCGGCCCTGGAGCTCGGGGACTTCGGTCAGGTCGCCGTCGACATCGAGCTCGACGTGGTGGGTGCGGACGAGGGCGCCGTCCGTGAGCGAGTAGAACCCGACCCCGAGGCGGTGCGGACGGATCGTGGGATAGTCCGCGGGTGCCGTCTGGACGATGGCGAAGCGGGTGATGATGCCGTCGGAATCCGTGGCGATCTCGGGCTCGAGCGTGTTCACGCCCGCCGTCTCGAGCCACTTCTTCGACCAGGACTCGAGCTCGCGGCCGCTCGTGGCCTCGAGTTCGACGAGAAGGTCCGACAGCTCGGTGTTTCCCCACGCGTGCTTCTGGAAGTATGCCGACACCCCGGAGAAGAACGCTTCCACGCCTACCCAGGCCGCCAGCTGCTTGAGGACGGATCCACCCTTGGCATACGTGATGCCGTCGAAGTTGACCTGAACGTCCTCGAGGTCGTTGATGCGGGCGACGACGGGATGCGTCGAGGGAAGCTGGTCCTGACGATAGGCCCAGGTCTTCTCCATCGCATTGAAGGTCGTCCAGGCCTCGGTCCATTCGGTGGCCTCGGCCGTGGCGATGGTGGACGCCCACTCCGCGAACGACTCGTTGAGCCACAGGTCGTTCCACCACTTCATGGTGACCAGGTCGCCGAACCACATGTGCGCGAGCTCGTGCAGGATCGTCACGACGCGACGTTCCTTGACGGCGTCGGTGACCTTGGAGCGGAAGACGTACGTCTCAGTGAACGTGACGGCGCCGGCGTTCTCCATGGCTCCGGCGTTGAACTCGGGCACGAAGAGCTGGTCGTACTTCGCGAACGGGTAGGGGACGCCGAACTTCTCCTCGAAGTAGGCGAAGCCCTGACGGGTCTTCTCGAACACGTAGTCGGCGTCGAGGTACTGCCACAGGCTCTTGCGCGCATAGACGCCGAGCGGGATCACCCGTCCGTCTGCGCTGGTCAGTTCGGAGAAGACCTGCTCGTACGGACCTGCGACGAGCGCCGTGATGTACGACGAGATACGGGGGGTGGGCTCGAACGCCCAGGTCGCCGTTCCGCCGTCGCCGGGCACCGGCTCGGGCGTGGGGGAGTTGGAGACGACCTTCCATTCCGCGGGAGCGGTGATCGTGAAGCGGAACTCCGCCTTCAGGTCGGGCTGCTCGAACACGGCGAACACGCGACGCGAGTCGGGGACCTCGAACTGCGAGTACAGGTACACCTCGCCGTCGACGGGGTCGACGAAGCGGTGCAGGCCCTCACCGGTGTTGGTGTAGAGGCAGTCCGCGTCGACGATGAGCTCGTTCTGTGCGGCGAGGTCGTCGAGCGCGATGCGCGAGTCGCGGAAGGACGCGAGGTCGACCGCGCGACCGTTGAGGGTGATCTCCCGGACCTCGCGCGCGATGAGATCCACGAAGGTGGACGCGCCTTCGGTGGCGGCGAAGCGGATGACGGTGCGCGACCGGAAGGTCTCCGCGCCGACGGTCAGATCGAGGGCGATGTCGTAGCTCTGCGTGTCGACGATCGCGCGGCGCTCCTGCGCCTCGATGCGGGTGAGGTTCTCTCCAGGCACGTGCGTTCTGCTCCCAGGGTCGGGGTGAGGATTCAGGGCCGCGCGCTGCTGGCGCCGACGGCAACCGTGCCAGCCTACGCTTTCGGGGCTCGCACATTCATAGGATGGTGCCATGCGCATCCATATCGCGACCGACCACGCCGGTCTCGAGTTCTCCACTCAGCTCCAGCACCATCTCGCCGAGGCCGGTCACGACGTCGTCGACCACGGCCCGATCGAGTACGACCCGCTCGACGACTACCCGGCGTTCTGCATCCGAGCGGCGAAAGCCGTGGTGCGGGACCAGCAGGCCGGGGTCGAGGCCCTCGGAGTGGTCTTCGGCGGGTCGGGCAACGGCGAGCAGATGGCGGCGAACAAGGTGCACGGGGTGCGCGCAGCACTCGTGTGGAACATCCCGACCGCCGAGCTCGCGCGCGAGCACAACGACGCCAACGTGATCGCCATCGGCGCCCGCCAGCACACGTTCGACGAAGCGGTGACCTTCATCGACCGTTTCATCGCCACACCGTTCAGCGGAGAGGAGCGCCATGCACGCCGCATCGCGCAGCTCGCCGCTTACGAGGCCGACGGCAGCCTGCTCCCCGATCCGCGGGCGGGCGCGGACGGCGCCACGTCGCCGCTTCCCGCCTCCGACTCGTTCGATCCGGAAGCAGGCTGATGCCCGAGGGCCACTCCGTCCACCGGATCGCCCGCCAGTTCGAGCGCAACATCGTGGGGCACGTCGTGGCTGCTTCGAGCCCGCAGGGGCGGTTCGTCGAGGGTGCCGCAGTGCTCGATGGCCGCGAGGCGCTCGAGGCGCGCGCGGTGGGAAAACAGATGTTCCTCGCCTTCGAGGACGACGTCTGGCTGCGTGTGCACCTCGGGATGTACGGCGCGTGGGACTTCGCCGGCCAGATCGTCGTCGATCCGACCATCGCGTCGGCCAACGGTCGCATGGGACACACCAACCAGCGCGGCACCGTGCTCGCGCCGGTTTACGACAGCGCCGGAGAGAACTCGCTCAGCTCGATCGGCGCGCCCCGCCTGGCCCGAGGCCGGGTGCGCATGAGCGAGCAGACCACGGGGCTCGGCGGTGAGGGCGCGACCGGAGACGACGACTGGCCGCCTCCGGTCGTCGGACAGGTGCGGTTGCGTCTGCTCACCGAAGAGACCTGCGCGGACCTGCGCGGGCCGACCGCCTGCCAGCTGCAGACGCCCGAGGAGGTCCAGGCGACGATCGCCAAGCTCGGCCCCGATCCTCTGGTCGACGATGTCGAGGACGGCGAGGAGCGGTTCACCGCGACGGTCCGTCGCAAGCCGACACCCATCGGACTGCTCCTCATGGACCAGAGCGTGGTCAGCGGCATCGGGAACGTCTACCGTGCCGAGATGCTCTTCCGTGCACGCCTGAACCCGCACACCCCGGGTCGTGACGTCCCTGAGGAGACCGTCAGGCACCTGTGGCGCGACTGGGCCCGGCTGCTCGCGATCGGTGTCGAGACGGGCCAGATGATGACGATGGACGATCTCGACCCGGAGGCGTGGCGCCGGGCCATGGCTCACCGCGACGATCGGCACTGGGTCTATCACCGTGCGGGTCTGCCCTGCCGTGTCTGCGGCACCGCGATCGTTCTCGAGGAGATGGCATCGCGCAAGCTGTATTGGTGCCCGAACTGTCAGAGGTGAACGCATGAGGCAGAACCCGAGCTTCGCGATGACGGACGTCGTCGAGATCCGTCGCGTCATCGCGGAGAATCCCTGGGTCACGATCGTCAGCACGGGAGCCGACGGCCTGGTCGCGTCCCACTACGCGGTGCTTCTCGATGAGGAACGCGACGACCTCACCATCGTCGGGCACGTCGGACGTCCCGATGATCTGCTTCACGGCCTCGGGCAGGGCGAACTGCTCGTCGTCTTCCAGGGGCCGCACGGTTACGTGTCCCCCCAGTGGTACGGCGACGTGGCCGCGGTTCCCACATGGAACTTCGTGTCGGTACACCTCTCCGGAGTGCCGGAGATCTTGACGCCGGACGAGAACCTGCGCGTGCTCGAGCGCCTGGTCGACCGGTTCGAGTCGGGGCTCGCAGACCCCCGGGGACTGTGGGCTCCGCCGAATGACGAGGGCTTCGTGCGCCGTCTCGAACGTGGCACGGTGGGGTTTCGTCTGTCTCCGACGCGCGTCGAGGCGAAGCGCAAGCTGAGCCAGAACCGACCGGATGCCGTGGTCGACACGATCATCGACAAACTTGACGCGGGTGCCACCCCGTACGCCGATCCTCGCCTCGCGGACGAGATGAGACGCGCGCACGCGACGATGCGCGCGGCCCGCGAGGTTCGGTCGTGACCGGTCCCGCACGCGGCGATGGCGTCGCCGTCATCGCCGACGTCCGTTTGACCGGGCCGGGCCGCACCGATCCGTTCGGGGCGGACCCCGTCGACGTGCACCTCTCCGGCGGAACCATCGCCGACATCGCGCCCGCCGGAGCACTGCCCCGGCGCGGCGCGGTGATCGACGGGGGCGGCGGTCGGCTGCTCCCCGGCCTCTGGGACCACCATGTCCACACTGTGCAGTGGGCGCTCGCGGCCCGGCGGGTCGATCTCGAGGGCATCGCGAGCGCCGCCGAGGCGGCGGCTGTCATGGGAAGAGCGGCCGCCGACCACGACGGCCGCCGTATCGGCTCGGGCTTCCGTGACGCCCTGTGGCCGGATCGCCCTTCCCTCGAACTGCTCGACGCGATGACCGGCGACGAGCCGACCTATCTCATCAACGCCGACGTCCACAGCGTCTGGCTCAACAGTGCTGCTCTCCGGCGCGAGGGGATGTCGACGACCGACGGCGTGCTGCGCGAGGAGCCCGCCTTCGAGATCTCACGCCGACTGAACGCGTGCGATCCGTCGCTCGCGGACACCGCGGTCATGGAGGCGATGTCGGCCGCGGCGGCGCGGGGGATCGTCGGCATCGTCGACCTCGACATGGCATGGAACGCCGAGGCCTGGGCTCGCCGGCTCAGCCGCGGATACGATGCCGTGCGCGTCTCGTTCGGGGTCTACGCCAGCCTGCTCGAACGGGCGATCTCCGAGGGACTCGAGACCGGCGATGCCATCGATCCACGCGGGCTCGTGCGGATGGGGCCGTTCAAGGTGATCACCGACGGGTCGTTGGGAACGAGGACGGCGGCATGCTCGCACCATTACCCGGGTGCCGCGACCGACTTCGGAGTCATGACCGTGCCGCCGGGTGAGCTCGTCGAGCTGATGCGGCTCGCGACGGGCGCGGGGATCGCCAGCGCGGTCCACGCGATCGGCGACGTCGCGAACTCGCACGCGCTGGACGCGTTCGCGATGACCGGAGCCACGGGCACGATCGAGCACGCTCAGCTCGTCGCGCACGCTGACATCCCCCGGTTTGCGCGCCTCGGCGTCGGCGCGAGTGTTCAGCCGTCGCACGCGGTCGACGATCGTGACATGGCGGACGAGTTCTGGGCGGGGCAGACCGCGATCGGCTACCCCATGTGCGAGCTGGTCGACGCGGGGGCGAACCTGCTCTTCGGCTCGGATGCTCCCGTCGCGCGTCTCGATCCCTGGACGACGATGTCGGATGCGGTGTTCCGAACGCGCGATGATCGAGAGCCTTGGCGCCCGCACCAGCGGGTGTCGGCGGCAGCAGCCCTCGCGGCGTCGACCGCCGGCGGCTCGCAGACCGGGTCGGCGATCGCACCCGGCGACGTCGCCGACCTCATCATCGTCGACCGCGATCCTCTCGCGGCCGAGACGCCGGGGGCACTGCGGTCGACCGCCGTCGCCGCGACGCTGCTCGCGGGCCGCCTCACCCACCTCGCCTGAGGGGCGGAGCGGCCGGGGACGTCACCCATGAACGACGCAACGGCGCGGCGACCGGCGTACCGGGCTCTCGCTTGATCGCCCGGTACCCGGTCTCCGCGCCGTTGCGTCGGCGCCGTGGATTACTCGGCGAGATGCGCCAGGAGGAACCAACGGTCCTTGTCAACGCCGCGCTTGATCTCGATGGCGACGTCCTGGCTGGTCAGGTCGACCTCGTCGAGACCGTCGATAGCGGCCTGAAGGTCGACGAGGGTCGCGTCGATGTCGGAGACGATCGCCTTGATCTCGTCCTGCCACTGCGCGAACCCGGCGGGCACGGCCGTCGTGGTCTTCTCGGCCATGGTCGAGACGCGCGAGTCGATCGGGAGGCCCAAGGCGACGATGCGCTCTGCCGCGGTGTCGGCGTAGTCCTGAGCGTGAGCGACGACCGAGTCGAGAAGCTCGTGGATCGCGATGAAGTTCGAGCCGCGGACGTTCCAGTGCGCCTGCTTGCCGTTGACGACGAGTGCCTGCATCTTGTGCACGACCGGGGTGAGGAACTGCGCGGCTGCCGCGGCGACCTCGGGGTCTGCGGTGAGGGCGGGAGTGGTGATGTTGGTGTCGGTCATGTCTGCGCTCCTTCTGGCAGGTCGTGGCCTGCATCTGTCCAAACGCTACTCACGCCGGAACATTCCGCAAGCAAGAGAAGGCTGGGCTCACCAGGGGTAACGTGTGGCCATGAGCGTCGCCTCCACCGCATCTCTGTTGCCGCTGGGAGAAAGGCGACCCCGCCTTCATCCGACGGTGTTCGTCGCGGATGGCGCGCGGCTCGTGGGCGATGTGGTCATCGGCGAGCAGTCGAGCGTCTGGTACAACGCCGTGATCCGCGGCGACCGCTCGCGCATCGAGATCGGCGACCGGAGCAACGTGCAGGACGGGGTCGTGATCCACGTCGACGCTTCGTCGCCCGCGCGCATCGGAGACGACGTCTCGATCGGTCATAACGCGGTCGTCCACGGCTGCACCGTGGAGGACGGCTGCCTCATCGGGATGAACAGCACGATACTCAGCGGTGCGGTGATCGGAACCGGATCGCTGGTCGCCGGGGGAGCCGTCGTGCTCGAGGGCACGGTCATCCCGCCCGGCTCGCTCGTCGCCGGCGTTCCCGCGAGAGTCCGGAGAGCCCTCACGCAGGACGAGCGGAGCGGGCTGGGCCGGAACGCTGCGACATATGTGCGGCTTCGCGACGATCACTCCGCAATCGCGGCCGAATGAGGAACTCCTCCTCGTACGCCGACGAGGAGGAGTGATGGAGGGGCTGACGAGAATCGAACTCGCATCATCTGTTTGGAAGACAGAGGCTTTACCACTAAGCTACAGCCCCGCATTCGACCGAAATCGAATGAGGATCACCACCATACTGAGGGCAATGCCCCGCACGCGGCAACCCGATCAGTCTAGCGGACTCCGTCGGCTAGACTGACCACGGCCGTTTTCCGACGCACGTGTGCTGCGCGCCCGGGGCGTAGCTCAGCTTGGTAGAGCGCCCGCTTTGGGAGCGGGAGGCCGCAGGTTCAAATCCTGTCGCCCCGACAACGGCCCCACGAACCCAGACCACCGAACGGACGCGCATGTGCGCGGCCGGATAAAGGAGAACGACAGGCATGGTCACCAGCACCGTCGAGACGCTCAGCCCCACGCGGGTGAAGCTCCACATCACGGTCAGCCCGGACGAGCTGAAGCCGAGCATCACCCACGCGTACGAGCACATCGCTCAGGACGTGCAGATCCCCGGCTTCCGCAAGGGCAAGGTGCCCGCTCCCATCATCGACCAGCGTGTCGGCCGCGGTGCGGTCATCGAGCACGCGGTCAGCGAGGGCCTCGACGGCTTCTACCGCGAAGCGGTCGCCGCCAACGAGCTCCGTGTTCTCGGCCGTCCGTCGGCCGAGGTCGTCGACTGGCCGAGCGACAAGGACTTCTCGGGCGACCTGAAGGTCGAGGTCGAGGTCGACGTCCGTCCCGAGTTCGAGCTGCCCGCCTACGAGGACATCACCATCGAGGTCGAGCCCGTCGCCACCGACGACGCCGCCATCGATGAGGAGCTCGACCGCCTGCGCGGCCGCTTCGGCACGCTCGTCACGGTCGACCGCCCGGCCGCGAAGGGCGACTTCGTCGAGCTGGACCTCGTCGCGACCATCGACGGCACCGAGATCGACCGGGCCGAGGGCGTGTCGTACGAGGTCGGCTCGGGTGAACTGCTCGAGGGCATCGACGAGGCCATCGAGTCGCTCACCGCCGGTGAGGACACCACGTTCCGTTCGAAGCTCGTCGGCGGCGACCACGCCGGCGAAGAGGCCGAGGTGGCCGTCACCGTCAAGGCCGTCAAGGAGCGCGAGCTCCCCGAGGCCGACGACGACTTCGCCCAGATGGCGAGCGAGTTCGACACCATCGCCGAGCTGCGCGAAAGCCTCTCCGAGCGCGTCTCGCAGCAGAGCCTGTTCACGCAGGGCGCCGCTGCGCGCGAGAAGCTCGTCGACGCGCTGCTCGAGAAGATCGAGATCCCCGTGCCGGCCGGACTCGTCGAGGACGAGGTGCACGCTCACCTCGAGGGCGAAGGTCGCCTGGAAGACGATGCGCACCGTGCCGAGGTGACCGAGGCGAGCGAGAAGCAGTTCCGCACGCAGATGGTGCTCGACAAGATCGCCGAGGCCCACGAGGTGCAGGTCTCGCAGGACGAGCTGACGCAGTACCTCATCCAGGCGTCCGCGCAGTACGGCATGGCGCCCCAGGACTTCGTCAACGCGCTCCAGCAGAACGGCCAGCTTCCCGTGATGGTCGGCGAGGTGGCACGCAACAAGGCCCTCGCGGTCGCGCTGGGCAAGGTCACGGTCGTCGACACCGACGGCAAGCCGGTCGACCTGACCGGCTTCATCACGGTCGAAGGCGAAGAGACGGCCGCCGACGAGGTCGTCGAGGAGGCGCAGGAGATCGCTGACGCCGCGGCCGATGCCGACGCCGCCGAGGCGGAGGAGAAGCCCGCCAAGAAGGCTCCGGCCAAGAAGGCTCCCGCCAAGAAGAAGGCGGATGCCGCGGACGAGGCTCCGGCAGCGGACGAGAAGGCTCCCACCAAGAAGGCCCCGGCCAAGAAGGCGCCGGCGAAGAAGGCCCCGGCCAAGAAGAAGGCCGACGACGAGGCTGCCGCCGAGTGATCCTCTGATCCCGGCGGTCGTCTGACCGGCAAAAGGGGCGGATGCTGCGGCATCCGCCCCTTTTGCGATGACACGGCTATGCCCACGGCGAACACGGTCGGGGGCACGTGGCGGCGTCGGTAGATTCGACACGTCACGAAACTTCGGATCAGGAGCACACATGGCTGACCCCCTCATCGCAACAAGCGTCTTCGACAGACTGCTCAAGGACCGCATCATCTGGCTCGGGTCGGAGGTGCGCGACGAGAACGCGAACGAGATCTGCGCGAAGATCCTCCTGCTCGCCGCCGAGGACTCCGAGAAGGACATCTACCTCTACATCAACTCGCCCGGCGGATCCATCACCGCTGGCATGGCGATCTACGACACGATGCAGTTCGTGCCGAACGACATCGTCACGGTCGGCATCGGCATGGCCGCCTCGATGGGACAGCTGCTGCTGACCGCGGGCACCAAGGGCAAGCGCTACATCACCCCCAACGCCCGGGTGCTGCTTCACCAGCCGCACGGCGGCTTCGGCGGAACAGCCAGCGACATCCAGACGCAGGCGCAGTTGATCCTCGACATGAAGCGCCGACTCGCCGAGATCACCGCGGCGCAGACAGGCAAGTCGGTCGAGCAGATCAACGCCGACGGTGACCGCGACCGGTGGTTCACCGCGCAGGAGGCCCTCGAGTACGGCTTCGTCGACCACATCCGCGAGTCGGCCACCGACGTCGTCGGTGGCGGCGGCACCGAGAACTGATCGACCGAAGGAGAAAGACAACGATGAACACACCCGCCTTCGGCCTTCCCCACGGCGCTGCGATGCCCTCGAGCCGGTACATCCTGCCGCAGTTCGAGGAGCGCACCGCCTACGGCTACAAGCGCCAGGACCCCTACAACAAGCTGTTCGAGGACCGCGTCATCTTCCTCGGCGTACAGGTCGACGACGCGTCGGCGGATGACGTCATGGCCCAGCTGCTCGTGCTCGAGTCGCAGGACCCCGACCGCGACATCATCATGTACATCAACTCGCCCGGCGGATCGTTCACGGCCATGACCGCGATCTACGACACCATGCAGTACGTGTCGCCCCAGATCCAGACGGTCGTGCTCGGTCAGGCCGCCTCGGCGGCGTCGGTGCTGCTCGCGGCCGGTGCGCCCGGCAAGCGTCTGGCGCTTCCGAACGCCCGGATCCTGATCCACCAGCCCGCTGTCGGCGAGGCCGGCCACGGGCAGGCATCCGACATCGAGATCCAGGCCGCCGAGATCCTTCGAATGCGGACCTGGCTCGAGGAGACGATGGCACGCCACACGAACCGTACGCAGGAGCAGGTCAACAAGGACATCGACCGCGACAAGATCCTCTCGGCGCACGAGGCGATGGAGTACGGCATCGTCGACCAGGTGCTGACGTCGCGCAAGCGCACCCCCGCGGCGATCACGTCCTGACACGCGAGCTCACGTCGTATGGCCCCGGCATCGAGCCGGGGCCATACGTGTCATTGCGGCCGTTCGAATCGAACGCCGCGCAAATCCGCGGTGATGTCCGCGGGAGAGGTTAGGCTCGGAGCACCACGCTCTCAGGGGAGCGATGGATTCCGGCATCCAGGAGGGGTACATGGCTCGCATCGGTGAGAGTGCCGACCTGTTCAAGTGCTCGTTCTGCGGAAAGAGTCAGAAGCAGGTCCAGCAGTTGATCGCAGGACCCGGCGTCTACATCTGCGACGAGTGCGTCGAGTTGTGCAACGAGATCATCGAAGAGCGCATGGCCGAGTCGGGCGACGAATCTGTCGCCGAGTTCGATCTTCCGAAGCCGCGCGAGATCTTCTCCTTCCTCGAGGAGTACGTCGTCGGCCAAGACCCGGCAAAACGCGCCCTCTCCGTGGCCGTCTACAACCACTACAAGCGCGTGCGCGCACACTCGACACTCCAGCCGGCCGAACAGCGCGCGGACGACGTCGAGATCGCCAAGAGCAACATTCTCCTGCTGGGCCCCACGGGCTGCGGCAAAACCTATCTCGCTCAGACTCTCGCGAAGCGCCTCAACGTTCCCTTCGCGGTCGCCGATGCGACCGCCTTGACCGAGGCCGGTTATGTCGGCGAAGACGTCGAGAACATCCTCCTCAAGCTGCTGCAAGCGGCCGACTTCGACGTCAAGCGCGCCGAGACCGGCATCATCTACATCGATGAGGTCGACAAGATCGCGCGAAAGGCCGAGAACCCCTCGATCACCCGCGACGTTTCGGGTGAGGGCGTGCAGCAGGCCCTCCTCAAGATCCTCGAGGGCACCGTCGCGTCGGTTCCGCCCCAAGGCGGACGCAAGCACCCGCACCAGGAGTTCATCCAGATCGACACGACGAACGTCCTCTTCATCGTGGCGGGCGCCTTCGCCGGGCTCGAAGAGATCATCTCCTCGAGGGTCGGCAAGCACGGCGTCGGCTTCGGCGCGCCCCTGCAGGAGAAGGACAAGCAGCTCGACCTCTTCCGCGAGGTCGAGCCCGAAGACCTGCACAAATTCGGCCTCATCCCCGAGTTCATCGGCCGTCTTCCCGTCGTCACGTCGGTCGCGCCATTGGACCAGAAAGCGCTCATCGAGATCCTCACCGGTCCGAAGAACGCCTTCGTGAAGCAATATCAGCGGATGTTCGAGCTCGACGGCGTCGAGCTCGAGTTCGAAGACGACGCACTGCGTGCGATCGCCGACCTCGCCGTCGCCCGCAAGACGGGTGCCCGCGGCCTGCGCGCCATCCTCGAAGACGTCCTCGGGCCGATCATGTTCGAGATCCCCTCGGCCGATGACGTCGACAAGGTCATCGTCACCCGGGCTGCCGTCGACGAAGGCGCCGCCCCGACGCTCGTCCTTCGTCAGAAGCGCAAGAGCGCCTGACATCACCGGCGGTCACGCACCGCCGCGGTGGTGTCGGACGTACGGCATAGCATCGCGTCATGCAACGCATCCTCTTCGATACGGCGAGCTCGCTCGACGGTTTCATCGCCGACGCCGGCCACTCGCTTTCCTGGCTCTTCGCGGTCGATGGGGGCGACGAGCCCGACGCGAGACTGGTTCCCGCCGATGCCGGCGTGCTGGTCGAAGGGTCGACGACATACGAATGGCTTCTCGCCGAGTCCGATCTGCTCGCACATCCCGACCGGTGGCAGGAGTTCCACGGCGATCGGCCGACGTTCGTCTTCACCTCGCGCGATCTGCCCCGCCCTGCTGGCGCGGACATCACCTTCGTCTCCGGACCGGTCGCGGATGTCCTCCCGCGCATCCGAGCGGCTGCCGGTGAACACGACATCTGGGTCGTCGGCGGGGGAGACCTGGCGGGGCAGTTCCTCGATGCGAACGCGCTCGATCAGATCGCGGTGTCGTTCGCACCCGTGACGCTCGGTCGCGGATCGCCCCTGCTTCCGCGCCGCGTCGAATCGAACCGGCTCGCGTTGCGATCGGTCGAGCAGGTGGGGGCGTTCGCGCGCCTGGTCTACGACGTCAGGCCCACCGGTGGAGGCAATGCCCCGCTCCCACCGGTGGATCCCGCGTGAATGATGCGATTCAGGCGCTGAGGCCGCGGCGCGCGAGGAGCGGCTCGATGCGGGCGTCACGCCCCCGGAAGTCACGGTATGCCTCGAGCGGGTCCTTCGAGCCTCCGACGCCGAGCAGCCGCTCGCGGAAGCGGTCGCCATTGGCACGGGTCAGTCCGCCGTTCTCTTCGAACCACTCGACGGTGTCGGCATCGAGGACCTCGCTCCAGATGTAGGAGTAGTACCCCGCGCTGTAGCCGCCCGAGAATATGTGGGCGAAGTAGGTCGACGAGTAGCGTGTCGGCACCGCCGGGTCGTCGAGTCCGATGTCGGCCAGCGCCGCGGCTTCGAAGGCGGCGACGTCGGTGACCGCGGCTGCCTCGTCGGCACTGAGCGAGTGCCATGCGAGGTCCAGCCATGCGGCCGCGAGGTACTCGCTGGTGGCGAATCCCTGGTTGAAGGTGCCTGAGGCCTGGAGGCGCGCAACGATCTCCGACGCGAGCGGTTCGCCGGTCTCGACATGCCGTGCGTAGTTGGCGAGCACCTCGGGGTGGTAGATCCACATCTCGTTGACCTGGCTGGGAAACTCGACGAAGTCACGGAAGACGTTGGTCCCGGCGAACGTCGGGTACGTCACCGCGGCGAACAGCCCATGCAGCGCGTGTCCGAACTCGTGGAAGAGAGTCGTGACCGCATCAAGCGTCAGCAGCGTGGGGGTCCCCGGAGCGGGCTGGGGCACGTTGAGGTTGTTGACGACGATCGGTGTCGTACCGCGCAGTTCGGACTGCGACGCGATCGAGTTCATCCAAGCCCCGCCACGCTTGGTGTCGCGGGTGTACAGGTCGAGGATGAACAGGCCGAGGTGCGAACCGTCCTCGTTCGTGACCTCGAAGACACGGACGCCGTCGTGATAAGCGGGCAGGTCATCGCGCTCGCGGAAGGTGATGCCGTAGAGCCGCGTGGCCGCGAAGAAGACCCCCTCGCGCATCACTCGCTCGGCCTCGAACCAGGGGCGGAGCGCCGTCGTGTCGATGTCGAGGGTGCTGGCACGCACGCGCTCCGTCGCATAGGCCCAGTCGGCGGCCCCAACCGTTTCCGCGTCGAGGATCTCCGCGAGCGCGTGCTTCTCACGCTGTGCATTCTGTGCGGCGGGCGCCGCGAGCTTGCGGAGAAGCGATGAAACGGCCTCCGGGCTGCCGGCCGTCTGATCGGAGGTGACGTACGCCGCGTGCGAGGGGAAGCCGAGCAACTCGGCGCGTTCGGCGCGAAGCCTCACGATCTCGAGCAGCACGGGGCGGTTGTCGTGGGGTCCGCTTCTCGAGCCACGCGACCGCGATGCGGCGAGGATGCGCTGGCGGGATCGGGGATTCGTCAGGGACGCAAGTGCGGGGTGCCCTGTGAAGAGCGTCAGCGTGATGACGAAGGCGCCGGGAAGACCTCGATCGTCGGCGGCGCGTGCGGCGGCGGAGAGCTCGCCGTCGCTCAGCCCATCGAGCTCTTCATGCGTCTCGAAGACGACGGCGAGATCGTTGGTGTCGGCGAGAAGATTCTTCTCGAAGGTCGTGGTGAGTACGGAGAGCCGGCGGTTGAGCTCGGTCAGTCGCTGCTTGGCCGGCGCGTCGAGCCCCGCGCCGGCGTGGGTCATCTGCACGAACCTCCGCTCCAGCAGGTAACGCTGTTCGTCTGTCAGCCCCAGGTCGGCACGCGCACCGTACAAGCGTTCGATCCGGGAGTACAGCCGTGAATCGAGCAGGATCGCGTCAGAGTGCGCGGACATCATCGGCGCGAGCCGTTCGTCGACCTCCTGCACCGCCGGCGTCGCGTCGGCGGAGCTGACGGTGTAGAAGGTGCGGGCGACGTGGCCGAGGAACTCGCCGCTCTTCTCCCAGGCCGCCACGGTGTTCTCGAACGTCGGCGGCTCGGCGCTGCCGGCGATGGCGTCGATCTCGGAGCGCTGCTGATCGAACGCCTCTGCGAACGCGGGGAGGTAATCGGAGACGGAGATGTCGCGGTAGTCCGGGAGCCCCCAGGGGAGCGTCGGTGAGGCCAGAAGCGGGTTCGAGGATGCCAGCATCCCCCCAGCCTACGACGATTCGCAAAGAACCTGTTGCAAAGAACTACTTGCAAAGATACCTTTGGATCCATGACCGACAAGCAGGACGAGGCGCCGGGCCGCCGCGACATCCGCACCCTCGATTCCGGAGCGCTTCGGGCGCTCGCTCACCCCGTGCGCGTGCGTCTGTACGACATCCTCAGTCAGCAGGGCCCTCAGACGGCCAGCTCCTTGGCCGCGATGACGGGGGAGTCGTCGGGTTCGACCAGCTACCACCTGCGCGCGCTTGCGAAGCACGACCTCATCCGCGAGATTCCCGAGCGCGGCACCGCGCGAGAGCGCTGGTGGGAGCGTCCCAGCGGAGGTGTCTCATTTCCCGGGCCCGACACGATGCGCACCCCCGCGGGACGCGCGGCGACCCAGGTCGTGATGGGGGAGTTCCTCGATCGCCGCCACGACCAGCTCATGCGTTTCGTCGGAACCACTCTGCGAGACGAGCTCGATCCGTGGGCCGAGAAGGCGTTGATCACCTCGGCCACCGTCTCGCTGACGGTCGAGCAGCTCGGCGAGGTCAATGCCCGGATCCAGCGCGTCATCGACGACGTCGTCGACGAGTACCGCATCGCCCCGGGCGCCGAACCGACCCCGTCCCCGGACCGCCGGATCGTGTCGCTGCGCGCCGAAGCATTCCCGATCACCACCGAGAGCGACTGATCATGAGCGTCATCACCGCCTCCTCGACCCTCACGCCGCCGTCGGCCCGCCCGCTCGGGCGCGACTTCTCGCGGCTGTGGACGGCCGCCGCGTTCAGCAATCTCGCTGACGGTCTCGGACGCACCGCCGTCCCGCTCATCGCGACGACCCTCACGCGCGACCCCTTGCTGATCTCCCTGCTCGGCGCAGCAGCATTCGTCCCCTGGCTGGTCTTCGGCGTCCCGGCAGGCATGATCGTGGATCGTTTCGATCGTCGTCGCGTCATGGCTCTCGCCAACACGGTGCGCGGCCTCGCTGCGGTCGGACTCGCGGTGCTGACGGTCGCCGGCGGTCTCGATGTCACCTGGCTCCTGGTGGGCACCCTCGTCTTCGGGTTCGGTGAGACGCTCTTCGACAACGCGACCAACGCGGTCATCCCGAGTGTCGTCGCCCGCGACCAGCTCGATCGTGCGAACGGTCGGATTCAAGCCGCGCAGATCACGATCGACAGCTTTCTGGCACAGCCGGTCGCCGGGGTCCTCTTCGCCGTGTCTCTCGGACTGCCACTGTGGCTCGGCGCCGCGGGGTACATCGTCCCGATCGCCCTTGCGCTCCTGCTCCCGGTGGCCGCGGCGCGGTCGCGCTCGTCGTCCGTCGTCGGCGGCGACCGGGGCGAGGTCGTCGCCGGCGCTGTTCCGGAGCCCCTGCCCGCAGCGCCCGCCGCACCGGTTCCCGCGCGCGACGCGTTACGGTACCTCTGGCGCCATCGCTTCCTGCGCGCCCTGGTCGTGTTCACCTCGGTCGTCGGATGCGCGTTCGCCTTCGCGCAGGCGCCCACCTTGCTGTACTTCCTCGACGTTCACGGCCTCCCCGAGATCGCCATCGGTTTCGTCACGGCGGGCGTCGGCGTAGGCGCACTCGCGGGCTCGCTCCTCGCGGCGCGCCTGGTGAGCCGGTGCGGGCGTGGCAATGTGATGTGGGGCGCGAACCTGGCCGCCGCGGTGTGCATGGTGGGGGTGGGTTTCGCCCCGAACCTCGTGGTGGCGATCGTGGCTTACGCGGGAATGGCCTTCGCGGTGTCGTTGTGGAACGTACCCTGGGGTGCGCTGCGACAGCAGATCATCCCGCCGGACCTGTTCGGACGCACTCTCGGCATCATCCGGACACTCACGTGGGGCCTCTTCCCGGTGGCCACGGTTCTGGGCGGTCTGGTCGCGTCTCTCGACCTGCGACTGCCCTTCATCACGGCGGGGATCGTGTGTCTCGTCGCGACGACGATCTGCACGCGCCTCATCCGATCCGCGTCCGCACAGGTCTCTCCCGCCGTCTCGGAGTGAGCGACGGGAGAAACCTGCGGCATCAGAACGTGTCGTCGTCGATCTGACCCACCACGGGCTCGCCCGCGGCGTCGAGTGAGACCACGACACCGGTCTCGAGCTCGGCCACGGGGCGTCCCTCGAGCCAGGTCAGAGTCCACTTCGGGCGGGGATCGACGTCGAGCACGCGATCGACCGCGTGGATCTGATCACGGAATGCGGCGGGCAGCGAGGCCGGCGGTTCGTCGCCGCTCGTCCACCGCGTTCCCAAGCGCACGTCAGACCTCCTGCGGCGCGAGCTCGACGCGCTCCACGACCAGGTCGCCGTCGCCCTCGAGGAGATCGAGCTCGGCGATGCGTCCGACCGCCTTCAGGTCGCCCTCGGCGCGACGCAGGCGCTCGATCGTCGCGGCATCCGCGCGGAGCGAGAGAACGGAGACGGGGGTCTTCTGCGAGGCCTTGGCCTCCGTCTTCGCCCGTCGGATGCCGATGAGCGCGGCGCTGGCGGTGGTGAGGACGGCCGGGTCGCCATCGATGCCGCTGGCCTCGGGCCACGAGGCCGTGTGCACGGAGCCCTCCTCGAACCACGACCATGCTTCCTCCGCCGCGAAGGCGAGGACGGGCGCGAGCAGACGCAGAAGCGACGAGAGGGCGAGACGCAACGCCAGTGCCGCCGACGCTTGTCCCTCGTCGGAACGGTCGTAGGCGCGCTCCTTAACGAGCTCGAGGTAGTCGTCGCAGAAGGTCCAGAAGAACGCCTCGGTGATCTCCAGTGCGCGAGCGTGGTCGTAAGCCTCGAACGCGCGAGTGGCGTCGACGATCACCCGGTCGAGCGTGGCCAGCATGGCGGCGTCGAGGTCGTGAGTCACTGCGGCCCCCTCGGGGACCGGGAACGAGAGCACGAACTTCGCGGCGTTGAGCACCTTGATCGCGAGTCGGCGCCCGATCTTGACCTGCGTCGGGTTCTGGGGGTCGAACGCGGCGTCGGAGCCGAGGCGACTCGAAGCGGCCCAGTAACGCACCGCGTCCGTGCCGTGCTGCGCGAGGATGTCGGCGGGGGTGACCACGTTGCCCTTCGACTTCGACATCTTCTTGCGGTCGGGGTCGACGATGAAGCCGGAGATCGCGGCATCCGACCACGGCGCGCGGCCGTCCTCGAGTGCGCTGCGGAGCATCGTGGAGAACAGCCACGTGCGGATGATGTCCTGTCCCTGGGGACGCAGGTCGAAGGGGGCCACGAGCTGCCACAGCTGTTCGTCGCGCTGCCATCCGCCGGCCAGCTGCGGCGTCAGCGACGACGTCGCCCAGGTGTCGAAGATGTCGCGCTCCGCGTCGAAACCGCCCGGCACGCCTCGCTGGTCTGCGGTGTAGCCCGCAGGGACATCGGTGGTCGGGTCGATCGGGAGCTGCGATGGGTCGGGGGTGATGACGCCGTCGTAATCGCGTTCGCCGTTCTCGTCGAGGGCGTACCAGATCGGGATCGGCACACCGAAGAAACGCTGACGCGAGACGAGCCAGTCGCCGGTGAGGCCGTTGGTCCAGTTCTCGTAACGCACCCGCATGAAGTCGGGGTGCCACGACATCTCCTGGCCGAGCGAGATCAGGCGGGAACGCAGCTCTTCATCGCGCGCACCATTTCGCAGGTACCACTGGCGCGTCGAGACGATCTCGAGTGGACGGTCGCCCTTCTCGAAGAACTTCACCGGGTGACTGAAGGGCTTGGACACCTCGAGCAGCTCGCCGGACTCCTGCAGCAGCTCGACGATGCGCTTCTTCGCGCTGAAGACGGTCTTGCCCGCGAGTTCCGCGTAGGCCGCGCGTGCGGAGTCGGTGACGATGACCTCGGGAGCGTCGGCGATGATGCGGCCGTCGTGTCCCAGGATCGTGCGGTTGGGCAGATCCAGCTCACGCCACCAGATGATGTCGGTCACGTCACCGAACGTGCAGATCATCGCGATTCCCGAGCCCTTGTCGGGTTGCGCGAGGTGGTGCGCCAGAACCGGCACCTCGACGTCGAAGAGGGGCGTGCGGACCGTCTTGCCGAAATAGGGCTGGTAGCGCTCGTCATCCGGGTTGGCCACGAGTGCGACGCAAGCCGGCAGCAGCTCGGGTCGCGTCGTCTCGATGTGGATGTCGCCGCTGCCGTCGGTCTTGTGGAACGCGACACGGTGGTACGACGCCTGCTGCTCCCGATCCTCGAGCTCGGCCTGCGCGATGGCAGAGCGGAAGTCGATGTCCCAGAGCGTGGGGGCGAGGGCCTGGTAGGCCTCGCCGCGGTCGAGGTTTCGCAGGAACGCGAGCTGGCTGATGCGGATCGTGTCGTCGGAGATCGTCCGATACGTCTGGGTCCAGTCGACCGAGAGCCCGAGCTGCCGGAAGAGCGACTCGAACTGCTTCTCGTCCTCGATCGTCAGCTTCTCGCAGAGTTCGATGAAGTTTCGCCGGCTGATGGGCACCTGATCGGCGGCACGGCTCGACTTGTTGTCGCCGCCTTCGAACGGCGGTACGAACGACTCGTCGTAGGGGAGGGTCGGGTCGCAGCGCACGCCGTAGTAGTTCTGAACGCGGCGCTCGGTCGGGAGGCCGTTGTCGTCCCAGCCCATCGGGTAGAACACGCTCTTGCCGCGCATGCGCTCGAACCGCACCTTGAGGTCGGTGTGGGTGAACGAGAAGACGTGACCGATGTGCAACGATCCGGATGCCGTGGGGGGCGGCGTGTCGACGGAGAAGACACCGCCACGGCCCGTCTCAGCGGCGCGGGCGCGGTCGAAGAGGTAGGTGCCCTGCTCGGCCCACGCGGCGTCCCACTTCTGCTCGAGGCCTTCCAGAGCGGGCTTCTCGGGAATGTGCGCTGTCATGGGAACTCCTCGACGATATGTGCGGCACTGTGTGAGCGTGCCTGAGTGTGCGTCCTCCGAGTCTACCGGGGGTGGGGCGCCGCGCTGGTGCCCCACCCCCGGCGTCAGAAGGCGGCCTCGATCGTGGCGTTGCCCTCGATCACCTTGCGCACCTCATCGCTCGTGAACGCGTCGATCAACGCCCGAGTCGCCGGAGAGTCCGCCTCCGCCGAGGGGACGACGAGCTGAAGTGCGAAGCGGTCGTCGAGCTCGGTGAGCAGACCGTCGTCCTGCGGCGTGAGGCCGAGCGCGGCGATGTGCGAGGGCCACTGGAACACCAGGTCCGCCTCGTCGTACGCCGTGTTCAGCTGGTTGATCTCCAGCGACAGGAACTGGAGGTTCTTCGGATTCTCCGCCACGTCGTCGAGCGTGGCGGCGTACGGGTCGACGCCGGGGGCGAGGCCGATGATGTCGGCGTCGGCCAGCAGCTTGAGCGCCCGTGCGGTGTTGGACGAGTCGTTCGGGATGGCGACCGTGGCACCGTCGGTGAGCTCGTCGATGTCGCGCAGTGTCTTGGAGTAGAACGCGATGACGAAGTTGTAGACGGGCTGAACGGCCTCGAGCGACGCGCCGTTCTTCTCGTTGAACTCCGTCATGTACGGCTCGTGCTGCGAGAAGTTGGCGTCGATGTCGCCGGCCGCGAGCATGTTGTTGATCGTGACGTAGTCCGACACCGGAACGAGCTCGATCTCGTACCCGTCGGCGATCGCCGCTCCGGCAGCCTCGACGATGTCGGTGGCCGGGGCGGTCACCGCGCCCACGCGCAGTGTCGTGACCGCGGAATCCGCGTCGCCGGGCGAACCGGCGCAGCCGGCCAGGAGCCCGGCAGCCGCCAGGGTGGCGACAGCCGCCGTGGCGATGCGGGTGCGAAGGGTGCGAAGGGGCATGGGTTCTCCTCGTGAGAGCGGATGGATGAGGGTCAACGGTGGTCGAGGCGGACGGACAGCCGGTGACCGATCGATTGGACGATCAGCACGACGGCGAGGATGACCGCGATCGTGAAGTACATCAGTGGGTAGTCGTACTCCTGGTAGCCATAGCGGAGCGCGAAGTCGCCGATGCCGCCACCGCCGACCACTCCGAGCACAGTGGAGTACGACAGCAGGCTGATCGTGGCCGAGGTGAGCGCGTAGACGAGGCCGGGAATGGCCTCCGGCAGGAGGAAGCGCACGATCGTCTGGGGGAGTGTCGCCCCCATCGTGCGGGCGACACGAGGAATGCCGGGGTTGATCTCCCGCAGGATCTGCTCCACCAGTCGTGCGTAGATCGCGACCGCGACGAAGCAGAGGGAGAACGTGGCCGCCGGGGTGCCGAACGTGGTCCCGTAGACGAGCCGGGTCACCGGGATGAGGAACACCACGAGCAGCAGGAACGGGAAGGACCGCACGATATTGATGAAGAGGTTCCCGACCCACCACACGACACGGTTCGGTGCAGTGCCGCCCCGGCGCGTCAGGTACACGAGCATGCCGAGCGGGAGCCCGAGCACCACAGCAGCTGCGAGCGAGACGACGAGCATGTAGCCGGTCTCCCCGAGCGCCTCCAGCAGATCCTCACCCCGGCGCCCGAGCGATTCGCCGAGGCCGGTCACGCGCCCAGCTCCCGCCGCGCCCGATCGAGGTAGGTCTCCTCGGCGAACCCCGCGTCCGGCTCCACCGACAGGATCTCCCGCAGGCGCCCGTCCTCGAAGAGAGCTACGCGGTCGCAGATCCGCCGGACGACGGTGAGATCGTGGGTCACCACGACGACAGTCGTGCCGAATCGGTCACGAGCCTCGCGAAGAAGCGTCAGCACGCCGTCCGTGGTCGTGGCGTCGAGCGATGAGGTCGGCTCGTCGCACAGAAGGATGTCGGGGCGAGCGACGAGGGCTCGGGCGATGCCGACCCGTTGGCGCTGGCCACCGCTGAGCTGCGAGGGATAGGCGTCCTCGCGGCCGGCGAGACCCACGAAGCCGAGCATGTCGTCGACCGCACCGCGTCGCTCGCTCGCCGGTACGCGCCCACGGGGGCCGCGCAGGTCGAGCGCCAGCGCGACGTTCTGGCGAACGGTGCGGTTCGCGAGCAGGTGCACCCCCTGGAACACGACCCCGATGCGCCGACGCAGGCCGCGCAGCGCCGCTCGGCTGAGTTCCGCGGGGTCGTGACCGAGGACCCGCACCGTGCCCGCCGTCGCCCCGACCTCGGCCGTGAGGAGCGACAGGAGGGTGCTCTTGCCCGCGCCGCTCTCACCGATGACTCCGAAGATCTCGCCGGACGTGACAGCGAGATCGATGTCGACGAGCGCACGAGCTCCGCCCGAGTACGTGACGCCGACCCCGCTGAGGGTGATCGGATCGTCGGTCGGTGGCACGCGGCATCCTCTGATAGTTGGACGACGTTCAACTATAGTCGACGAATGGTCATCCGCTACCGCACCTCCGCGCTCAACGACGACGGCGGAACGGGGGTGAGCCGCGTGCCGGACGGCGTTGAGGTCGCCGTCTCCAACCCGTTGCAGCCGGGCCACGACACCCACGCGAGCAATCCGGAGCAGTTGCTGGCATTGGCGTGGTCGACATGTCTGAACGCCACGGCTCAGGCGATCGTCGCCGGCCGCCACCGCACGAAGGTGCGGGTCGAGGTCGCCCTGCGCGATGCCGAGAAGCGCCCGGGCTACGAGTTCGTCGCCACGGCTTTCGTGTCGGGCGAGGGCCTGGACGAGAGCGGAGCTTCGCAACTGGCCGCTGCGGCGCACGACCGGTGCCCCGTGTCGCGGCTCCTCGGGGCCTCGCCGCTGGCCGAAGTGCGAGGCGAGGCCTGGGCGGTGAGCTGATGAGCCGCCGTCAGCGGTCGACGGCGAAGCCGAGATGCGGCATGTCGACGCCGCGGTAGTGCACCATGAACCGGCGGCGCACCGTCATCCCGAGCCGGATGGCGACGTTCATGGATGCGATGTTGGTGTCGCGCACCTTGGCCCAGATCGCCGGTGCGCCGAGTTCGCGGAATCCCCAGTCGCGCGCCGCCGTGGCTGCCTCGGTCGCGTACCCGCGATGCCAGTGCGCCCGCTGGAACAGGTACCCGACCTCGAGCACCTGCTCGTCGCCCACGTACTGGCGTGTGATGCCGCACTGCCCGATCATCCCGGCGCCGGGAAGATCGACGGCCCACAGGCCGAATCCGTCCTCGTCGTATCTCTGGAGGTTGCGTGCGAGCCACTGCGCGCTCTCGTGGTCGTCGAACGGCCCCTCGTAGGCGGTCATCGCGACAGGGTCCGTGAGGATCTCGCGAAGGGGGCCCAGGTCGTCCTCGGTCATCGGACGAAGCACCAGGCGCTCCGTTCGAGCGATCACGGGTGCGAGTCCCCGGCGGAGTCGTCGTCGCGGACGTCCCACCCGAGAGCAACGCCGAACGCGGCGGCGTGCACCTCGATCTGGCGCCGGGATGCGGTGGCGCCGGCAAGCGCCCGGATGTCGGTGAACGCGAGCGCCTCGAGACCGCGGAGATCGAGGTCGGTGCTGGAGAGCGCCCGGGTGTCGAACTCGTCGACCGTGGTGTTCGCGAATCGCACTCGTTCCAGGAGCGCGCCGGGAGCGTCGAGCGTGCCGATGCGGCAATCGATGATCTCCACGTCGCGCAGCGTCGAGGCCGGAACCGAGAGGTAGTCGATCCGGATGCCGCGCAGGATCACGCCGTCGAAGCGAGCCCGCTGCGCGTCGAGTGTGCCGATCCTCCCTCCGATGAGGGTCACGGTGCGCCAGGTGCCGTCGCCGACGCGCAGCTCGGGGGTCGCGAGATCGCGGATGACGACGTCGCTGAGGACCGCGCCGGTGAGATCGAGCCGCTCAGGAGCACCGGGCTCGACGACGCTCTCGCTCAGTCGCGCGTGGGCGCCGTCCACCGAGCCGCCACCGACCGAGACGGAGACCTCGACGAGATCGCCGTGCCGCGACAGGGTGGCGGGCTCGAGATGACGCGGCAGATCGGGGTCGCTCACGCGAGGGGGTGCGGGACGGGTACGCGGACGGGCCATACGATCAGCGTATGCCGACGGTATGATGGGGTCATCAGCACCGATCCGGCCATCACCGGGGAGCTCTCGGAAGAACGGCGGTCATCCGCTCAGTAGAACCGAGCGGGGCAGGCCCGTCACAGCCGCTGGGAGAGTGGCCCTCCGGGGCAAGCGGGGTGGTACCGCGGTCGCACGATCGTCCTCGCAGGAAGTCCGACCCTGCGAGAGAAGCCATGACCTATCCGAAGTCCTCTGCTTTCGGCCCCGCCGCCGACAGCGTCGTGCCGAGCCCCCGCTTTCCCGACCTCGAGCGCGAGGTGCTCGCGTTCTGGCAACGCGACGACACCTTCCGCACCTCGATCACGCAACGCGAGGGCGCACCCGAGTGGGTCTTCTATGATGGCCCGCCCTTCGCCAACGGCCTGCCGCACTACGGGCACCTGCTCACCGGGTACGCGAAGGACGTCTTCCCCCGGTTCCAGACGATGCGCGGCAAGAAGGTCGACCGCGTCTTCGGGTGGGACACCCATGGGCTGCCCGCGGAACTCGAGGCGATGAAGCAGCTCGGGATCACCGAGAAGAGCGAGATCGAGGCGATGGGCATCGCCGCCTTCAACGAGAAGGCGCGCTCGTCGGTGCTCGAGTACACACGCGAGTGGGAGGACTACGTCACCCGGCAGGCGCGCTGGGTCGACTTCGAGCGCGGATACAAGACGCTCGACACGGGCTTCATGGAGTCGGTGCTCTGGGCGTTCAAGGAGCTGTGGGACAAAGACCTCGCCTACGAGGGCTACCGGGTGCTGCCCTACTGCTGGCGCGACGAGACTCCGCTGTCGAATCACGAACTGCGCATGGACGACGACGTCTACAAGATGCGACAGGACCCCTCCGTCACCGTGACCTTCCCCTTCGTCGGCGCGAAGGCCGAGACGCTCGGACTCACCGGCGTCCGTGCCCTCGCCTGGACGACGACGCCATGGACGCTTCCGACCAACTTCGCCCTCGCCGTCGGCCCGGACATCCGCTACGTCGTGCTGCCCGGCGGCCCGGCCGGCGCTGCCGACGTCCACGAGGACCGCGCCGAGGCCGACGCCCATCGCTACCTGCTCGCCGAGGATCTGCTGGGCGGATATGCCAAGGACCTCGGCTACGGCGACGTCGACGAGGCGCGCGCCGCGGTCGAGCGGACCGTCGTCGGCCGCGAGCTCGCCGACGTGCAGTATGACCGGCTCTTCGACTACTACGCCGATGCCGAGACCTGGGGAACGGGGTCGGCGTGGCGCGTGCTGGTCGATGATTACGTCACGACGACCGACGGCACGGGAATCGTCCACCAGGCTCCGGCCTACGGTGAGGACGACCAGCGCGTCACGGCCGCTGCCGGCATCCCGCTGATCATGAGCCTCGACGACGGCGGACGGTTCCTGCCCCAGGTCGCGGATGTCGCGGGCGAGCTGTGGATGGACGCCAACCGACCGCTGATCCGCCTGCTGAAGGCCGAGGGACGTCTGCTTCGCGAAGCGAGCTACGAGCACTCGTACCCGCATTGCTGGCGCTGCCGCAATCCGCTGATCTACAAGGCGGTGTCGAGCTGGTTCGTGCGCGTCACGGCGATCAAGGACCGCCTGCTCGAACTCAACGAGCAGATCACGTGGGCACCCGAGAACGTCAAGCACGGGCAGTTCGGTAAGTGGCTCGAGGGCGCGCGCGACTGGTCGATCAGCCGAAACCGCTTCTGGGGCTCGCCGATCCCGGTCTGGAAGAGCGACGACCCCGAGTACCCGCGAACCGACGTGTACGGCTCGCTCGCCGACATCGAACGCGACTTCGGTCGCCTGCCGCGCAACGAGGCGGGCGAGGTCGACCTGCACCGGCCGTTCATCGATGACCTCACGCGTCCGAACCCCGACGACCCGACCGGCCGCTCGACGATGCGCCGCATCGAGGATGTCTTCGACGTGTGGTTCGACTCCGGGTCGATGCCGTACGCACAGGTGCACTACCCCTTCGAGAACCGGGAGTGGTTCGACGAGCACGCGCCGGCCGACTTCATCGTGGAGTACATCGGGCAGACCCGCGGCTGGTTCTACGTCATGCACGTCCTCTCCGGCGCACTGTTCGACCGACCCGCGTTCTCGGGCGTCGCATGCCACGGCATCGTGCTCGGGAGCGACGGTCAGAAGATGTCGAAGTCGCTGCGGAACTACCCGGACGTGTCCGAGGTCTTCGACCGCGACGGTTCCGACGCGATGCGGTGGTTCCTGATGGGCTCGTCGGTGCTCCGCGGCGGCAACCTCGTGGTCACCGAAGAGGGCATCCGGGCGGGCGTGCGGGAGTTCCTGCTTCCGCTGTGGAACACCTGGTACTTCTTCGCCACCTACGCCAACGCGGCCGGCGGTGAGGGCGGGGCCGGGTACGAGGCGCGGCGTCGGACCGACTCCACGAACGTGCTCGACCGCTACATCCTGGCGCTGACCGGCGACCTGGTGCGCGATGTCGCCGCCGACCTCGAGGCGCTCGACTCCACGATGGCCGCGGCCAAGCTGCGCGACTTCGCCGAAGCGCTCACGAACTGGTACATCCGCCGCTCCCGCGATCGCTTCTGGGTGGGCGTCGTGCCGGGCGACGATGCGTCGACCGAGGCGTTCGACACCCTCTACACGGTGCTCGAGACGCTGACCCGGGTCGCGGCGCCGCTTCTGCCCCTCGTGAGCGAGCGCGTCTGGCAGGGCCTCACCGGCGGCCGGAGCGTCCACCTCGAGGACTGGCCCGACGCAGGGGAGTTCGCCCCGGCTGCCGACATCCGCTCGGCGATGGATGCCGTCCGCGAGGTGTCGTCGGTCGCCAACGCACTGCGGAAGAAGGAGGGGAAGCGGGTGCGGTTGCCCCTTCCTCAGCTCACGGTGGCCATCACCGACGCGGAGGCGCTGGAGCAGTTCTCGGACATCCTCCGCGACGAGCTCAACGTGAAGGATGTCGCTGTGGCCGAGCTTTCGGACGACCTCGCGGCCTCGTATGGCATCAGCCAGCGACTCTCGGTCAATGCGCGCGCGGCCGGGCCGCGACTGGGCAAGCAGGTGCAGCACGTGATCGCCGGCGCGCGCGCGGGCCTGTGGAGCGAGCAGGACGGTGTCGTGACGGTCGACGGGATCGCTCTGGAACCCGGGGAGTACGAGCTGACGCTCGAGGCGGGCGGTGTGGCCGAGGGAACGGCGATCGCACTGTTGTCCGGCGGCGGATTCGTTCTGCTCGACACCACGACCACGCCGCAGCTCGAAGCCGAGGGGCTGGCCCGCGACGTCATCCGGGCCGTGCAGGACACGCGCAAGGCCGCCGGTTTCGAGGTCAGCGACCGCATCCGACTCGGACTCACCTTCGACTCCGACGATGACGCCGCCGCGGTCGCATCGGCGTTCGAGGCCGCTGATGTCGCGGGCGAGACACTGGCTCGCGAATGGGCGGTGCGGTCCCGGTCGCAGACCCTCGCGACATCCGCGGAGCTCGCCGCCGAGGGCAGCGCCGACTTCGAGGCCGTCGTCGCCGCCAAGACCTACGCGAACCAGGCCGGCCTCACCGTGAGCGTCACCCGTCTGACAGGAGAGAACGCATGACCGATCAGGCCCGGGCGGACGCCGTCTATGCAGCGCTGCTGCAGCGTCAGGGGGAGCAGTGGGTGCAGCCGCGCGTCGAACGTACGCGGCGCGTCCTCGAGCTGCTCGATGATCCGCAGCGCACCTATCGCGTCGTCCATGTGACGGGCACGAACGGCAAGACGTCCACCAGCCGCATGATCGAGAGCCTCGTTCGAGCACACGGCTTGCGCACCGGGCTCTTCACCAGCCCGCATCTCGAACGGTTCACCGAGCGGATCCTCATCGACGGCGAGCCGATCGCCGACGCAGCCGTCGCCGACGCATGGGAGGAGATCTCGCCGTTCGTCGATCTGGTGGATTCGGAGCTGGATGCCGCAGGCGACGCACCGCTGACGTTCTTCGAACTGCTCACCGTGCTTGCATTCGTCGCGTTCTCCGACGCGCCGGTCGATGTCGCCGTCATCGAGGTGGGTATGGGCGGGTCGTGGGACTCCACCAACACCGCCGACGGCGACGTCGCGGTCATCGGGCCCATCGCTCTCGACCATGCCGATCGCCTCGGGGAGACGATCGCCGAGATCGCTGCGGTGAAGGCAGGGATCATCAAGCCCGGCGCGGCAGTCGTCTCGGCGGTGCAGACCCCCGAGGCTGCTGCGCAGATCCGCGCGCGCGCGGCGGAGGTCGCCGCGACCGTCGGGTTCGCCGGAGATGACTTCGGCCTGTCGGGGCACAGTCTCGCCGTGGGCGGGCAGCAGATCAGCGTCCGTGGCCGGGCGGGGGAGTACCCGGAGCTCTACCTGCCGCTGTACGGCTCGCACCAGGCGGAGAACGCCGCTCTGGCCGTCGCCGCAGTGGAGGCCCTCATCGGGGCCGAGGACCAGGCGCTGCACGCGGAGGTGGTGGCGGATGGCCTCGGCGCGGTGACGTCTCCCGGTCGGCTGCAACTCCTCGGCATCAGCCCCACCGTCCTCGTCGACAGTGCCCACAACCCGCACGGGGCCGCCGCCCTCGCCGCGGCGCTGCGCGAATCGTTCGACTTCGATGAGTGGGGCGTCGTGCTGGGTGTGCTGGGCGACAAAGACGCCTCCGGGATCGTCGACGCCCTCGCGCCGGTCGCGACGCACGTGTTCGCGACCGCACCGGACTCGGAGCGCGCTTCGGAGCCGACCCTCGTCGCCGACCTGGCGGAGGATCGCGGACTCGGTGTGACCGAGCACCGGGACCTGGTCGAGGCGGCCGAGGCCGCACGCGAGTGGGCTGCGGCCGCGGAGCGTCGCGCGGTCGTCATCGCGGGTTCCGTCGTGCTCGCCGGAGAGGCGATCGCCCTCGCCGGCGCGGAGGACTGGAAGTCGGGATGGCAGGCGTGAGCCGGGCGCGCGAGCGCCGTCGTCGCGGGGCCGCCGAGTCCCTCGGGTCGGTCGTGCTCGGCTTCGAGTCGATCGTCGTCTTCCTCGGCGGGCTCACGGTCTACGGACTGGGCGTTCTCCCCGACGGCATCCCGGACTGGTGGGGGGTCGTCGCTGGAGCTGTGCTCGCCGTCGTGATGATCCTCACGTCCGGGGTGCTCCGGCACCGGTGGGGCATCGTGCTGGGCTGGGCGCTCCAGGTCATCCTGGCTCTCGGCGTGTTCCTCGTGCCCGCGCTGGGAATCGTGGCGCTGGTTTTCGGGGGCATGTACGCATATGCGACGATCAAGGGGGCTGCTCTCGACCGGCGGAACGCCGCCCGCGCAGCCGACGAATCGAACGGAGACTGACATGCCCACCGAAGAGACCCTCGTCCTCGTCAAGCCCGACGGTGTGGCCCGCGGCCTCACCGGCGCGATCCTGGCCCGTATCGAGGCGAAAGGCTACGCGCTCGTCGACATCCGTCTCGTCGAGGCTGATCGCGAGCTGCTCGAGAAGCACTACGCCGAGCACGCCGGCAAGCCGTTCTACGAGCCGCTGCTCGAGTTCATGCAGAGCGGGCCCTCCGTCGCGATCCGCCTGGCAGGAAACCGCGTCATCGAAGGCTTCCGCTCGCTCGCCGGGACCACCGATCCCACGACCGCCGCCCCGGGAACGATCCGCGGCGACTTCGGCCGCGACTGGGGGCTCGCGGTCCAGCAGAACCTGGTCCACGGCTCTGACAGCCCCGAGTCCGCCGCCCGTGAGCTGCAGATCTGGTTCGGCTGACCTTCCCCGCGACATTCCGCCCGCGACTCGACGTCATGACGTCGGCTCGCGGGCGTCGTGGTTTCAGAGGAAACCGATCCAGTCGAGGCGGATCTGCGCGACGACGGCGATCGCGACATAGCTGAGCACGGCCAGCAACGGGACCCAGCCGGAAAGACTCGCCGCCACGGCGCGCCCCCGTCGCGGGAGCGGCACGACGCCCGACCGCAGGACATGCAGGGTCACCGCGTAGAAGCTCGGGATCGTCACGAACCAGGTGACCATGCACCACGGGCAGAGGGTGCCGAGCACGAAGATGCTCTGCGAGATGAGCCAGATCACGAACCCGAAGGCGAACGCCATCCCTGCCCAGAAGAGCAGCCAGAACCACCGTGAGAAGCGGGCTCCGGCGAGGATGGCCGCGCCGACGACGACGGGCGCGACCCAGCCGGTCAGCCCGAGCAGAGGATTGGGGAAACCGAAGACCGAGCCCTGCGGGGAGGTCAGGTTGGCGCCGCACTGGACCACCAGGTTGAAATCGCAGGATGCCGTCGCCGTCGCGTCCTCGAGAAGATGCAGGCGCTCGGTGGTCAGAGCGAACGCGGCGATCCAGCCGATGACGCCCGCGATCATCAGCCAGACGGCGAGAGCGACGGGGCGGGCGTGGCTGCGAGGAGCGGACATGACGGCGATTATCCCATCGCACTCGATGACCCGGCCGTGAGGCTCGGAGCCCGCGTCCCACGAAGCGACGCGCGTAGTGCGATAATGGATGTCGATGCACGCACGCAGCCGCGCTGCGACAGTGCTTCACGAGAGACTTCGGGCAATGGCTGCCCACGCAGGCCGTGCCGAGAGCCGGCTGCACACCGAGTGAGTTCGCGGCTCGTCCTTCCGGGAGCGACGCCGCCAGAGATGTGCCGGGTGGCGCGCGGTGCCGCCCGAAGAGGAGTACGCCAGTGATGGCCGACGATCGCAACGACAATCCGACCCCCGCTGAGTCCGCAAGCGCGGTAGACGCCGCCGCAGCCGAACTGGCTGACGCAGTGGCGTCGATCGACGCCACCGAGGAACACATCGACAGTGGGCGGGCCGCAGAGGACGCCGCAGCCGAGCCTGCTGCGGGCGAGAGCGACGGCGCCGAGGCGACCGACGCTCCCGCGGTACCGGATGAGCCCGCCGCGGCCGGCGAGTCTGCACCGGCCGCGGAGCCCGCACCGGCTGAGGATCAGACGGTTTACGAATCTCCTGCGCCCGCTGCGGAGCCTGAGCCCGGCGACGAGCCCGCCCCCGGCGACGCGGGCCCGCCGACCGCGGTGTCGCTCGGCCTCCTTCCCGCGGAGTTCGTGTCGGCGGTCTCGACCGCGCTGCACTTCTACGCGCCCGAGCTCCCGCCGCTCCCCGCGCTGCCGGACGACGGCGACGATGACGAAACCGCATCTTCGTCGGGGCCGGGCAGCTCTCGTCGTCGCGGCCGTCGCCGCGGCGGATCCAACGGCGACGACGGCAACGACCCGGCTCCGCGGCAGCGTGCGGTCGAGCTCATCACGGAGCCGCAGCGGATCAAGGGCTCGACCCGGCTCGAGGCGAAGAAGCAGCGCCGGCGCGACGGCCGTGAAGCAGGCCGTCGTCGCACCGTGGTCACCGAGGCCGAGTTCCTCGCACGCCGCGAGGCGGTAGACCGCGTCATGGTCGTCCGCTCGAAGAACGGTCGTATCCAGATCGCCGTGCTCGAGGACAACGTTCTGGTCGAGCACTACGTCGCCCGCAACCAGGACGCGTCGCTGATCGGCAACGTCTACCTGGGGCGGGTGCAGAACGTGCTTCCGAGCATGGAAGCCGCCTTCGTCGACATCGGTCGTGGTCGAAACGCCGTGCTGTACTCCGGCGAGGTCGACTGGGATGCCGTCGAGACGGGCAATCAGCCGCGCCGCATCGAGCTCGCACTCAAGTCCGGTGATCGCGTCCTCGTGCAGGTGACGAAGGACCCCGTGGGACACAAGGGCGCCCGGCTCACCAGCCAGATCTCGCTGCCCGGCCGCTACCTCGTGTACGTCCCCGGCGGCGCCATGAACGGCATCTCGCGAAAGCTCCCCGACACCGAGCGGGCGCGGCTCAAGCGCATCCTGAAGGAGGTCCTCCCCGAGTCGTCGGGCGTGATCGTGCGCACTGCCGCTGAGGGCGCGACGGAGGACCAGCTCACGCGGGACGTGCAGCGACTCACCTCGCAGTGGGAGCACATCAGCTCGCAGCTCGAGAAGATCCAGGCACCCGCACTGCTGCACTCCGAGCCCGATCTGCTCGTGAAGATCGTGCGAGACGTCTTCAACGAGGACTTCTCGCGGATGCTCATCCAGGGTGACGAGGCGTACGCGACCATCACGTCGTACCTGACGGGAGTCGCTCCTGACCTTCTCGAGCGCGTCGAGAAGTACGAGGACGAGCAGGACCCATTCGACGCGTTCCGTGTGACGGAGCAGATCGAGAAGGCTCTCGACCGCAAGGTCTGGCTGCCGTCGGGCGGTTCGCTCGTGATCGACCGCACCGAAGCCATGACCGTGGTCGACGTGAACACCGGCAAGTTCGTCGGATCGGGCGGCAACCTCGAGGAGACCGTCACCAAGAACAACCTGGAGGCAGCCGAGGAGATCGTCCGGCAGCTGCGCCTGCGCGACATCGGCGGCATCATCGTCGTGGACTTCATCGACATGGTGCTCGAGTCGAACCGTGACCTCGTGCTGCGGCGCCTCATCGAGTGCCTCAGCCGTGACCGCACGAAGCACCAGGTGGCGGAGGTCACCTCCCTCGGCCTCGTGCAGATGACCCGCAAGAAGCTCGGACTCGGCCTCCTGGAGACCTTCAGCGAAGCCTGCGACGTGTGCGCGGGACGCGGCGTTATCGTCCACCACGACCCGGTCGTCAAGCACCGCGGCGCGGGCTCGCAGAACGGCAACGGCAACGGCAACGGGTCGGCACGCCGCAACGGTCGGGGCGGTGGCGGTGCTACGGCGCCGGCTCCGGCCACCGGAGGCACGCACGTGATCACCGAGGGTGCGAAGTCCGCTCTCGCGCAGATCGCCGCTTCGACGATTCAGCCCACCGCCGCGGAGGAGGACGCCGAGCTCGTCGCAGTGGCGGTGGAGCCCGAGGCCGCGCCCGTCGAGCGACCGAAGAAGCCGCGTCGCAAGAAGTCCGAGCCCAAGGCGCCGCGCACCGAGAAGGACCTGCTGCTCGACTCGGTGCTCAACGCGCTCCCCGAGCCCAAGGCCCCGGGCCAAGGGCGTGGACGGCGTCGAGTCACGACGGCCGCCCTCAGCGGCACCCCCGTCTCGGCGTCGCCGACCACCGAGGACTGACGCCGTCATCGACGTGAACGCCGCGGGACCGATTCAGATCCCGCGGCGTTCGCGCGCTGTCACGCGAAGCCCGGACGCGATGAGCCGCCGCACGAGCTCGTGGCCCGACACATGCTGTGCGCCGCCGGCTACGAGACGGTCGAACGCCGAATCGGGCACGTCGTAATGGTCGAGGTCGAATGCTCGAGCCGGGAGATCGTGGCGCTGTGCGAAGGCGTGAAGCTCGTCGATGTCCGAGTCGCTGACGAGGTGAGACCAGAGGCGGCCGTGCGCCGGCCACCGCGGATCGTCGATCAGAATCGCCATGCTCTGATCCTACGAAGCGGATGCCGCCGGGCCCCGCGCCGCGACACACCCGGCGGTCCTTTTGCCGGATCTGCCGGTATCCGGTAAAGTGGACCCTTGGTGCAGCGAGTCCGTCGACGTCCCGTCACGATAGCGGCTCAGCCACAGGATCATCTGGGGCACGCGCACCAAGACTTTCCAGTCTCGCAAAGACAATCGGAGCCGTGCGCTCCACAGAAGAAACAGGTGTGAAGTGGTTTACGCAGTTGTGCGCGCCGGCGGCCGTCAGGAAAAGGTCGAGGTCGGCACGATCGTCGTCCTCGACCGTCAGGCGGCTCAGATCGGTGACAAGCTCGAGCTTCCCGCTGTTCTCCTCGTCGACGGCGACGCCGTGACCACCGACGCTGACAAGCTCGCGAAGGTCACGGTCACCGCCGAGGTTCTCGGTGAAGAGCGCGGCCCGAAGATCGTGATCCAGAAGTTCAAGAACAAGACCGGCTACAAGAAGCGCCAGGGCCACCGTCAGGACCTCACGCGCGTCAAGATCACCGGCATCAAGTAAGCCAGGGAGACGCAGAGATGGCACACAAAAAGGGCGCAAGCTCCACCCGTAACGGTCGTGACTCCAACGCACAGCGCCTCGGCGTGAAGCGCTTCGGCGGCCAGGCCGTCAGCGCCGGCGAGATCCTCGTCCGCCAGCGCGGCACCCACTTCCACCCCGGCGCCAACGTCGGCCGTGGCGGCGACGACACCCTGTTCGCGCTCGCGGCCGGCGCCGTCGAGTTCGGTACGAAGGGTGGCCGCAAGGTCGTCAACATCGTGGCGGCCGCCGAGTAATTCGGACCAGACCACTTCGCGGCGAGGGGCGGGCTTCGGCTCGCCCCTCGCCCTGTTTTCCAGGAGGCACCGCATGGTGACGTTCGTCGACCGGGTCACGCTGCATCTGCGTGCAGGCAAGGGCGGGAACGGCTGCGTGTCGGTGCGCCGTGAGAAGTTCAAGCCGCTCGCCGGCCCCGACGGGGGAAACGGCGGTGACGGCGGAGACGTCGTGCTCGTCGCCGACCCCCAGGTGACGACCCTGCTGTCGTATCACCACTCGCCTCACCGCTCAGGCGGCAACGGCGGATTCGGCATGGGCGACAACCGTTCGGGCGCGGCCGGGGAGCACCTCGAGCTCCCGGTGCCCGTCGGCACCGTCGTCAAGACTCCCGAGGGCGAGACCCTCGTCGACATGGTCACGCCCGGTATGCGCTTCATCGCCGCGCCGGGCGGCCAGGGCGGCCTCGGCAACGCTGCGCTGGCGTCCCCTAAGCGCAAGGCACCGGGCTTCGCGCTGCTCGGAACCCCCGGGTGGGAGGGCGACGTTCAGCTCGAGCTGAAGACGGTCGCCGACATCGCGCTCGTCGGATTCCCCTCAGCGGGCAAGTCGAGTCTCATCGCGGCGATGTCGGCCGCACGCCCGAAGATCGCCGACTACCCGTTCACGACCCTGCACCCGAACCTCGGGGTCGTGCAGGCCGGCGATATCCGCTACACCATCGCCGACGTCCCCGGCCTGATCGAGGGCGCGAGTGAGGGCCGCGGACTCGGTCTCGAGTTCCTCCGTCACGTCGAACGGTGCTCGGCGCTGGTGCATGTGCTCGACTGCGCGACGTTGGAGCCCGGACGCGATCCGATCTCAGACCTCGACGTGATCCTGGCCGAACTCGGGGCGTACCCCGTGCCGGAGGGTCAGGTTCCGCTGCTCGACCGACCCCAGCTGATCGCGCTCAACAAGACCGACGTGCCCGAGGCGCGCGATCTCGCCGACCTCGTCCGTCCCGATCTCGAGGCGCGCGGTTACCGGGTGTTCGAGATCTCGACCGTGAGTCGGCAGGGTCTGCGCGAGCTGTCGTTCGCCATGGCGGAGCTCGTCGCCGAGCACCGGGCCTCGGCGGCAGCCGAGGTACCCGCAGAGCGCATCGTCATCCGTCCCCAGGGAGCCGAACGCGACTTCACCGTGCGCGTCGAAGGCGGGACGTACGGCGATGTGTACCGCATCCTCGGCGCGAAGCCCGTTCGGTGGGTCCAACAGACCGACTTCCAGAACGAAGAGGCTGTGGGCTTCCTCGCCGACCGTCTCGACAAGCTGGGCATCGAGAACGAACTGTTCCGTCTCGGCGCGACCCCGGGATCCACGGTGGTCATCGGCGAAGGCGACGGGATCGTCTTCGACTGGCATCCGTCGCTGTCATCCGCCGCGGAACTGATGTCGGCGCCGCGCGGAACCGACCCGCGACTCGATCTCAACCCGCGTCGCACGTCGAACCAGCGTCGCGAGCGCTACCACGAGCGAATGGACGCGAAGGCCGAGGCCCGTGCCGAGCTCGAGGCCGAGCGTCGTGCGGAGAAGACGCGAGGTGCCTCAGAGGACGAGGCGTGAGCCTGCTTTCGCGCGCCGAGCTCAACGGCGCCCGACGGGTGGTCGTGAAAGTGGGATCATCCTCGATCAGCGGCGACAACGCCGGGAAGATCGACTCTCTCGTCGACGCGCTCGCTCAGGCGCACGCGCGTGGCACCGAGGTCGTCCTCGTCTCATCGGGTGCTATCGCCACCGGCATGCCCTACTTGCGTCTCGCAGAGCGTCCGACAGACCTCGCGACCCAGCAGGCGGCGGCCGCCGTAGGGCAGAACGTGCTCGTCTACCGCTACCAGGACGCGTTGCGGCAGTTCGGAATCGTCGCGGGTCAGGTGCTGCTGACCGCCGGTGACTTCGACGATCCGACACATCGCTCGAACGCGCGCCGCGCCATGGAACGGCTGCTCGGTCTGCGCATCTTGCCGATCGTGAACGAGAACGACACGGTCGCGACGCACGAGATCCGCTTCGGCGACAACGACCGGCTCGCTGCCCTCGTTTCACGCCTCATCGGTGCCGACGCCCTGGTGCTCTTGAGCGACATCGCCTGCCTGTACACACGCCCGCCGAGCGAGCCCGGCGCGCGCCCCATCGAGCGGGTCGCCTTCGACGACGATCTCAGCGGCTACGAGTTCGGGGCCACCGTCGTCAACAGCGTCGGGACCGGGGGAGCCGCTACCAAGGCTTCCGCCGCCCGGCTGGCAGCCGAGGGCGGCGTCGCGGCCCTCGTCACCAGCATCGATCTCGCCAGCGAGGCGCTCGCGGGTGCCGATGTCGGCACGTGGTTCGAGGCCGACCCCGCCCCGGCGCTTCCGTCAGGCACCGGTGCCATCGGCGTCGCCTGATGCTGAGGCGCCCGTCGCTAGACTGGCGTGATGATCACCGCCGTCGCTACCGACGTCTCTGAGCGCTTGCGCGCCGCGAAGCGGGCGAGCCGCTCGATCGGCCTCCTCGATGATGCTGCGAAGGCCGCGCTGCTCGACGCGATCGCCGACGCGCTGATCTCGGACACCGCAGTGATCGTTGCGGCGAACCGTGACGACCTCGCGCGCGGCGACGCGGCCGGCATCTCCGCGGGCTTGCGCGACCGGCTCGTGCTCGACGATGCGCGCGTCGCCGCGCTCGCGGATGCCGTTCGGGATGTCGCGCGCCTTCCCGACCCCGTGGGCCGTGTGCTCGACGAGCGAGAGCTGCCCGGCGGTGTCCGACTGCAGAAGGTCTCCGTGCCGTTCGGCGTCGTCGCCTCGATCTACGAGGCGCGCCCCAACGTCACCGTCGACATCACCGCGCTCGCGCTGCGGTCGGGAAATGCCGTCGTGCTTCGCGGCGGGTCAGCCGCGCAGTCGACGAACGCGGCCCTGATCGAGTCGATGCGGAACGCGCTTCACCGCGCCGGGGTCGATTCCGACGGCATCCAGACCGTCGACGACTTCGGGCGTGAGGGCGGGCGACTCCTCATGCGCTCTCGCGGACTCGTCGACGTCCTCGTCCCCCGGGGCAGCGCGCAGCTGATCGAGACCGTCGTGACGGAATCGACGGTTCCGGTGATCGAGACCGGCGCAGGGGTCGTCCACATCGTCCTCGACGAATCGGCGCCGCTCGACTGGGCCCGCGACATCGTCGTGAATGCCAAGGCGCAACGACCGAGCGTATGCAACGCGGTCGAGACCGTGCTCGTGGTGCGTTCAGCGGCCGAGCGTCTCATCCCGCCCGTATCCGAAGCGCTCACCGGAGCCGGCGTCAGGATTCACGGAGACGACGACGTGCGTCGCCTCGTGCCACGGGCCGTGCCCGCGACCGAAGACGATTGGGCGACCGAGCACATGAGCCTCGATCTCTCGATGCGGGTGGTCGACGACCTCGATGACGCGCTCGAGCACATCCGCCGCTACTCGACGATGCACACCGAGGCGATCGTGACCGCCGATGAGGCGAACGCCGAGCGCTTCCTCGCCGAGGTCGATGCGGCGGTCGTCATGGCGAACGCCTCGACGCGCTTCACCGACGGCGGTGAGTTCGGATTCGGCGCGGAGGTCGGGATATCGACCCAGAAGCTGCACGCCCGGGGTCCGATGGGACTCCCCGAACTGACCAGCACGAAGTGGCTCGCGCGCGGCGCCGGGCAGACGCGCGCCTGACCACCTAAACTTGACTTGCGCCGCCGCGCGAAACGAACGGAGCCCTGATGACACTCGCCACGATCACCGCATTCGCCGCCGAGCAGACGGAGCACCACGGCAACGTGCAGGCGGAGACGATGATCTTCGGCGTCATCGCCCTGGTCATCTTCTTGGCACTGGGGCTCGTGACGTTGTCGTACCGCAACGTCGCCAACCGTCACGCCGGCAAGGCCGAGGCCTACGCAGCAGCGCACGGCAACCAACTGACGCAGACGGAGAACGGCCACCACTGAGGCCGAACCGATGACGGGAACGCGTGCGCCGCGTATCGGCGTGATGGGCGGCACGTTCGACCCGATTCATCATGGACACCTCGTGGCTGCGAGCGAGGTCGCCCAGTCTTTCGACCTCGACGAGGTCATCTTCGTCCCGACGGGAACCCCCTGGCAGAAGTCCTTCGTGTCGCCGGGGGAGCACCGGTACCTGATGACGGTCATCGCGACCGCATCGAATCCGATGTTCACGGTGAGTCGCGTCGACATCGATCGAGACGGCCCGACGTACACGATCGACACGTTGCGTGACCTGAAAGCGCAGCGGCCCGACGCGAACTTCTTCTTCATCACCGGAGCCGACGCCATCGCGCAGATTCTCAGCTGGAGGAACCATGATGAATTGTGGGAGCTCGCCCATTTCGTCGCGGTTTCGCGTCCCGGCCACACGCTTTCGAGTGCCGGACTACCCAGTGATGACGTGAGCCTGCTCGAGATCCCCGCGCTGGCGATCTCGTCGACCGACTGCCGGGCACGCGTCGGACGCGGACATCCGGTGTGGTACCTCGTCCCGGACGGGGTCGTCCAATACATTGCGAAGCATCATCTCTATCGGAGCAAGGCATGAGCGACAACGAGCAACAGCCATCGACTCCGCAGCTGACGCGCCGGCAACTGCGTGAGCTGCGCAACACGGCGTCCAACCCGATCATCGTCGACCCCGACGCCACCGACGACGCGTCCGCGGTCGGAGAGGCGCCGACGCCGGCTCCGGCTCCGCTGCCGCGCGCCGCGGAGCCCGTGGAGGTGCCGCCGGCACCTGTGCCGCAGGCGTCGGTCGACCTCGGATCGCCGGCGCTCACCCGTCGTCAGGCCCGCTTGCAGGAGAAGATCCGCACCGCATCCATCCCCGTCGTGACGGCTACCGGAGAGCACCCGACGGTCTCCGGCGATCACGCTGACACCGATCACGCTGACGCCGACGTCCCCGAATCGCCGGATTCGACCGGCGAACAGGCGAACGAGGACGTTGACCACGTCGAGGACGGCGCGTCGATCGAGGACGCCGCTGCGGCCGACATCGAGCGGGCGGACGCCGACGCCGCGTCCGACGCCCCGGAAGAGGAAGTCCCGGAAGAGGAAGCCCCGGGGGAGGAAACTCCCGAGGAGGACGCCGCCGATCACGCCGACGAGGCGGGCGAGTCCGAGGTCGCTGCTCCCGAGGCGGATGAGTCGGAAGTCGTCGAGCACGACGCCGAGCACGACACCGTCGCTCCCGAAGCTGTCGATGGGGCCTGGGAACCGGCCGCTGAGGCCGAGGCCAAGACCGAGAACCAGGATGCCGGAGTCGCGGAAGCCGAGCATGGCGACGACGAGGAGTCCGAGCGTCACGTCGTGTCGAACGACCTCGGTGCCGATCTGCTCGCGGGTGAGGCTACGGCGACCGAGGTACCCGCCTCGTTCGATCAGTTGCTCTCGCGCAGCGCCGCGGCAACGGGCGCCTTCACGACGCCGAACGCTCTCATCCTGGCCGAGAACCCCGACGCGGGCCCGCTGGTGGCACCGGTGACCGCTACGGGCGAGGTCCTCATCACGGGCACCTTCTCGCTTCCCGAGAACTTCGGTTCGACGGGAGTCGTTCCCGGAGTGGCCGACGGAAAGGAAGTCGACGCGGTCCTCGTGGACGGCGAGCTTCCGGCGTCATCGTCACCCACGCCCATCGCCGCGAGCGCGGCCATCTCGACCATCAAGAGTGCCGAGGACGTCATCCGTCCGCCGGCACCGGAGAAGGGCAGCCGTTGGACGGTCGCCCTCGCCATCACCGCGGGGGCGCTCGCCCTCGCCCTGGCGGGCGTTCTGCTCGTCTCGCTTTTCACAGGAGTCTTCGGATGAGTTCACAAGCAGTCATCGACATGGTCGCCGTCGCGGCGGCGGCCGCAGAGTCCAAGGGCGGCGAAGACCTCGTCGCCCTCGACGTGTCGCAGCCCCTTCCGCTCGTCGACGCCTTCCTTCTCGTCAGCGGCAACAGCGAGCGCAACGTCGCCGCGATCGCCGACGCGGTCGAGGAGGGCATGCTCGAAGCCGGTCACAAGCGTCTGCGCCGCGAGGGACGCACCGAGTCGCGCTGGGTGCTGCTCGACTTCGGCGACCTCGTCGTGCACGTCTTCCACGAGGAGGAGCGGGTGTACTACGGCCTCGAGCGCCTCTGGAAGGACTGCCCGGTCATCCCCATCGAGGCGGCCGTGGTCACGAGCACACCCGGAGATGTTGTAAGCTAAATGAGTTGCCGCGAGAGCGGGAACCACGGGCCTGTGGCGCAGCTGGTAGCGCACCTGCATGGCATGCAGGGGGTCAGGGGTTCGAGTCCCCTCAGGTCCACCGAACAAAGATGAAAGGCCCCGCCATCGGCGGGGCTTTTTCGTCTCGCCTCTTGTCGTGCACGACAGGTCCCTTATGCGGACGCCAGGCGACCTGTATCGGTCATCGAATTCACCGGATGCGCCCCTGCAGGTAATGCGAGGCATGCACGCGAATTCGAGTCGACGATGATCCTTTCCGTTTCCTTGGAACGAGCGGCGAGGGATCCACCGCCGTATCGGCCCGAGCCGCGTCCTGGTACGAGATTCCGCGGGCCGGGAACACGTTCAACTGCATCCTCGGATCGGGGAACAACACGGCCCGACGACGCGGTCACATCTCGAATGGTGGGGCGGCGGATCGATCTGCACGCGCGGATCGCAACTCGGCCCCTGACCGGAGAGGTCGTCCCAACGATTCAGTCGCGCGCAGCGGCCGGGGTCAGCACATCGAGCACAGCCCGGCGCAGCGCTTGCCCACGGGTGCTCAAGAGCCGTTGCTGACGAACGTACTCGGCTTTTCCTTCGGGCGTCTCGATCGCGACGGGGGAGTAGCCCCAATCACGCAGATCATAGGGCGAAGCCCGCATATCGAGCTCACGAATGTCGCGAGCGAGAACGAATGCGTCCAGGAGAAGGCGCCCCGGCACGAGGGGACCGAGCTTCAGCATCCATTTGTAGACGTCCATGCCTGCGTGCAGGCACCCCGGCTGTTCCCGCGCGACGGCGCCCTCGCGATCGAGCGGCTCGCGGTTACGCGGTGCGGCCTCGGCGGTGAAGAAGCGGAACGCATCGAAGTGTGTGCACCGCAGGTCATGCGCCTCGACGACGGCATCGGTGCCCGCCGCCCCCAGCCGGAGGGGGATCTCGTGGCGCGTCGCATCGGCGCGGTAGACCATCGCCCACTCGTGCAGGCCGAAGCAGCCGAACGCCGCGGGGCGGTCGAGAGTCGCTCGCAGGAGGCCGGTGACGCCGCGGTAGAGCGAGCCACGTTCGTGGCGGAACTGCTCGTCGGCGACCCGCACGTGGTCATCGTGGACTGTCTCGTACCAGCGCCACCCTCCGCGTGCGTCGGCAGCACCTTCGAGGACGACGCCCGGGCCCGGGTGCCAACGCCGGAGGACGGCCGGTTTGTAGGAGTAGTAGGTGAAGAGGAAGTCCTCTACCGGGTGCTTCTCGGCGCGGGAAGCACGACGGCGGTGGTCGGCCGTGAGTTCGTCAGCGCGCTCCGCGTGCACCTCGGACCGTTCACGCCACACCTCGGGTGCGAGCGTCACGGGTTCGGAGAGGCGGAGTGTCACCTTTCGAGGATAGACACCGGTGCGTGGCGACGGCGCGTCAGGCAGGCTCGATCAGGGACGGCTCGTCGTTGCGCACGTTGCCCACTGCCGCCCCGACAGGGAACCACGTCAGCGTGTCGACGACGGACGGTGCCGCGTCGACCACTGCGTCGAGCAGGTCGGCCGGGTACTCGGTGGTGGGATCGAGCCAGACGTCGGCGTACTCGGCGTCGATCATCAGCGGCATCCGGTCGTGGATCTGTGCCAGGCCGTCGACAGCCGCGCATGTGAGGATCGTGAAGCTCAGCAGCCAGCGCGCGGGGTCGTCGGCGGGGCGTGCCGGGTCCTTCCACCACTCGTAGAGCCCGGCGAAGAAGAGCGGCTCGCCGCCTTCGGGCCGAACGAAGTGAGGTGTCTTCGCGCCGGGCTCGCCCTGCCACTCGTAGTAGCCCGATGCGGGCACGACCGCGCGACGTGAAACGAGCGCGTCGCGAAAGGTCGGCTTCTCGGCCGCTTCTTCGGATCGGGCGTTGAATGCCCGCGATCCGACCGAAGGATCTTTGGCCCAGCCGGGAACGAGGCCCCATCGCGCCGACGCCAGCCGACGCGTGGGCGGCTCGGTCTTGGCGGAATCGAGGACGATAGTCGCTTGAGCGGTGGGTGCGATGTTGAACGAGGGTCCGGGGAGGTCGTCGGGAACGACCTCGGCGCGCAGAACGCTCGCGAGCTCGGAACCGACGCGGGCTACGACGAAACGACCGCACATCTCTTCAGCGTACGGGTCAGGTGGAACATCGGAGTGCGCCGCACCCGGTCACGGTTCAGTCGCGCGCGATGACGCCGACGTCGGCGAGCCGGTCGAGGAGCGCGGCTCCATCCGACCCGGTGACCCACGGCACCTGCGCGGCGGAGTGGTCGTTCACCGCGGTTCGGCCGCCCGCCAGAACCGCCTCGGCGGGGGAGAGGCGGCGGATGGCGACCGCGCGCACGCGATCGGGGTACTCGCTGGCGAACGCGGTGTAGAGCGCGTCGTCGTGCTGGCCGTCGTCGCCCACGAGGAGCCAGCGGACGTGCGGGAACTCCTTCGCGAGGCGCCGGAGGTTCTCGGCCTTGTGATCGCGTCCGCTGCGGAACCAACGGTCGTGGGTCGGTCCCCAGTCGGTGAGGAGCATCGGGCCGGACGGGAACACGTGGCGCCGCAGGAAGCGGATGAGCGTCGGTGCGACGTTCCAGGCGCCGGTGGAGAGGTAGATCACCGGGCTGCCGGGACGATCTCGCGTCAGGCGCTCGAGCATGACCGCCATGCCCGGGACCGGCTGGCGGGCATGCTCATCGAGCACGAACGAGTTCCAGGCGGCGACGAAGGGACGCGGCAGGGCGGTGACCATGACGGTGTCGTCGATGTCGGAGACGATCCCGAAGTCGATGTCGTCGGAGATCACGAAGACCCGTGTCTCGATGACCTCGCTACCCTCGACGGTCATCGAGATCGTCTGCCAGCCGGGCTCGAGCGCCCCGGGGAGCTCGACGTCGACGACCCCGCCACGATCGGCGATGACCTCGTGGGTCGTGCCCGCGATCGTGACCTGCACCTGCGCGAAGGCCACGGGGACCGACGCGAAGCTGCGCCAGCCGCGGACCGATGCGTATTCGCCGCCCTTCGCGGGGCGCTTCTGGGGCGCGATCAGCACTCGCCCGAGGACGCGGACCCACCCGTCGCCGCCGTAGCCGGGATACGCCGCGACGGTCGGTCGTTGACCGCGCGCGCGGGCGCGACGTTCGCGCCACGAGTGGAATCGGCGCTCGAGGCGCGCCAACCACAGGATCTTCTTCCGTGGTGCGGGTGAGGAAGCCATCGCTTCAGTCTTTCACGTCCCCGTCGGCGAGTCGGGTCTTCTCCTCCTCGAGCCGCAGATGACGTGCCTCGCGCCGGGAGATGAGGCGCTTGATGAGGTAGGCGAGCAGGAGGAAGACCACGATGACGCCGACGAACAGGTAACCGGCGTACTGGATGTTGTCGGAGATCTCGCGATAGGTCTTCGCCGCGGCCGCGACCACTCCGACGTACAGCGATGTCCAGATGACGCAGGCGGGCGCCGTCCATGCGATGAAACGGCGATACGAGAACCCGCTCATGCCGACCGTCAAGGGAACCAGCGAATGCAGCACGGGCAGGAAGCGCGAGAGGAAGATAGCGGGACCGCCACGGCGACGGAGGTAGAGCTCCGAACGCACCCAGTTGTCCTCGCCGATACGGCGGCCGAGGCGCGAGAAGCGGATGCGGGGGCCGAGCCAGCGCCCGAGCGCGAAACCGATCGACTCGCCCGCGAGTGAGCCGGTGACGACGGCGGCGCCGAGCACGAAGCCCTCGCCGACGCTCCCGACGGCGGTCGCGGCGACGATGACGACCGTGTCTCCCGGCACCACGAGCCCGATGAGCGCGCTGGTCTCGAGCATGATCGCGATGCCCGCGACCACCGTGCGCAACACCGGGTCGATGCTCTGCACGGTGTTCAGAATCCAGTCGAGGATCTCGTTCACGCTCCGAGCCTAGGGGCGCCGGCTAAGACATAACCTGTGACGGTGCCCGAGATGACCAGCTTCCGCTGCCTCGACGGCTGGACCGATCCCGCCGAGCTCGTGCGCGCGGTGCCGGGCGACCACGTCTTCTGGCTCGACGCCGGCGTCGACGCGCATGAGGGCTGGAGCTGGATCGGATCGGGTGCACCCGCCGACGCCCCGGACCCGGTGGTCGACGGATCGCAGCGGTCGCGCCGGAGCGGCGCTCGGGACATCGGACCTTTCGTCGGAGGGTGGGTCGGGTGGGTCGGGTACGACGCTGCGGCATCGCGCGCGGGATCCCCTGCGACGCCGGATGCCGGTGAACCCGAGGCGCTCTGGCTGCGGGTCGACCGATTCGTGGCTTTGGACCACGCACGACGACACGTGTGGGTCTCGGCGCCCGACGACAGCATCGAGGACTTCGCGGCAGAGGTCAATGGTTGGCGCGCCACGGTCGCAGCCCGCTCCGGCGCTGGGTCGGTCGCGCATGCCGTGGATGCGCCGGGAACGCAGAAGCGGGGCCTCGTCGCCGCGGCCCGTGTGGATCCTGAAAGGTATGCCGCGCTCGTCGAGGAATGCCGGCTCGCGATTCGGCGGGGTGACGCGTACCAGCTCTGCCTGACGACGCGCTTCTCGGTCCGCGACGATCGCCCGATCGACCCGCTCGCCGTGTTCCTGAGGCTGCGGGCGGCGTCATCCTCGCACCACGGCGGACTGATCCGCTCGGGAGAGCGGGCTCTGATCAGCGCGAGCCCGGAACGGTTCCTCGCACTTGCCGGTGGCGCCGTGCTCACCAGCCCGATCAAGGGCACACGACCGCGCGGCGGCGACGCGGCATCCGATGCGCGGCTCGTGCGCGACCTCGTTTCGAGTCCGAAGGAGCGCGCCGAGAACGTCATGATCGTGGACCTCATGCGCAATGACCTGCAGCGGGTCAGCGCGCCTGGATCAGTCGTCGTCGAGCGTCTGCTCGAGGTGGAGACCTACCCGACCGTCCATCAGCTCGTCAGCAGCGTGTCGGGCGCGATCCAGCCGGGTACGCGCCTGTCTCAGGTTCTCGCCGCCACCTTCCC
This sequence comes from Microbacterium arborescens, assembly GCF_030369635.1. NCBI lineage: Bacteria > Bacillati > Actinomycetota > Actinomycetes > Micrococcales > Microbacteriaceae > Microbacterium > Microbacterium arborescens. The sequence continues at coordinate 1,711,191 of NZ_CP128474.1, forward strand.
CGCCGGGAGCATGACCGGTGCACCGAAGCTCTCGGCGATGACGATTCTGAGCGAACTCGAGGACGCGCCTCGAGGTACGTACGCGGGATGCTTCGGCTGGGTCGGCACGGACGGCGACGCGGATCTCGCCATGATCATCCGATCGATCGTGGTCGCCGGTGAGCACGCCTACGTCGGGGCCGGCGGCGGCATCACCTGGGGATCCGAGCCGCAAGCCGAGGTCGACGAGGTCGCGCTGAAAGCGCGGGCGCCCTTGGCCGCGCTCGGTGCGGAGCTGCCGCCCCGGTGGCGGGAGCGGGTCCGGTAGCCTGGAAGCGGTGCTCTCGCGCCCTTTCTCGCATTCCCAGATTGGTTCACCCGTGACCGACAGCTCCACTGATCGCGCCAACACGCCCGATTCCGCCGCTTACGACGCCCACGCCGTGCAGGCGAAGTGGCAGCGCGCGTGGGCAGACGCCGATCCCTTCCGCGCGGGCGGCGACGACGACAAGCGTCCCCGCAAGTACGTCCTGGCGATGTTCCCGTACCCCTCGGGCGACCTCCACATGGGGCACGCCGAGAATTACCTCTACTCCGACATCGTGGCCCGCTTCTGGCGCCACCGCGGCTACAACGTGCTGCACCCGATCGGATGGGACAGCTTCGGGCTGCCCGCGGAGAACGCCGCGATCAAGCGCGGCGCCGACCCGCGCGCCTGGACCTACGACAACATCGCGCAGCAGAAGCAGAGCCTGCACGAGTACGGCGTCTCGTTCGACTGGAGCCGCGTGCTCCACACGAGCGACCCCGAGTACTACACCTGGAACCAGTGGCTGTTCCAGAAGCTGTACGAGAAGGGACTGGCCTACCGCAAGGAGAGCCCGGTCAACTGGTGCCCCAACGACCAGACGGTGCTCGCCAACGAGCAGGTCGTCGACGGGCACTGCGAGCGCTGCGGTGCCGAGGTCGTGAAGAAGAAGCTCACGCAGTGGTACTTCAAGATCACCGAGTACGCCGATCGACTGCTCGACGACCTGAACCAGCTCGAGGGCTTCTGGCCGCAGAAGGTCATCCAGATGCAGCGCAACTGGATCGGCCGATCGGTCGGCGCCGACATCGACTTCGAGATCGAGGGTCGTGACGAGAAGGTCACGGTGTTCTCGACGCGCCCCGATACGCTCCACGGTGCGACCTTCATGGTCGTCGCACCCGACTCCGACCTCGCTGCCGAATTGGCGGAGGGTTCGTCGGATGAGGTGCAGCAGCGCTTCCGCGAGTATCTGCAGACCGTGCAGAAGACGAGCGAGATCGACCGGCAGACCGCCGACCGGCCGAAGACCGGTGTGTTCCTCGACCGTTTCGCCATCAACCCCATCAACGGTGAGCGACTGCCGATCTGGGCGGCCGACTACGTCCTGGCCGACTATGGCCACGGCGCGGTCATGGCGGTTCCCGCCCACGATCAGCGCGATCTCGACTTCGCGCGCGCCTTCGACCTGCCCGTGCGGGTCGTCGTCGACACGACCGCCCCGGTGACCGGTGCGATGCCGGTCATCGAGCTCGACGACGAGGGCGTGCCGCTCGATTCGGCGCCCGCGATCGACGACATCGACCCGGCCCGCACCGGTGTCGCCCTCACGGGCGACGGGCGCATGATCAACTCGGGCGCACTGGACGGGCTGAGCAAGCGCAACGCCATCGCGCGCGCCATCGAGCAGCTGACCGCGAGCGGCACCGGGCGCGCGGCCAAGACGTATCGCCTCCGTGACTGGCTGATCTCACGTCAGCGGTTCTGGGGAACCCCGATTCCCATGATCCACACGGATGACGGTCGAATCGTTCCCGTCCCCGCGGAGGAGCTGCCGGTGCGTCTGCCCTCCGTCGAGGGACTGGACCTCACCCCGAAGGGCGCGTCGCCCCTCGGCGCCGCGACCGACTGGGTCGCCACGACCGATCCCGAGACGGGCGAGCCGGCACACCGCGACCCCGACACGATGGACACGTTCGTCGACAGCTCGTGGTACTTCCTGCGGTTCCTGTCGCCGAACGACGCCGGACAGGCCTTCGCGCCGCGCGAGGCCGACAAGTGGGGCCCGGTCGACTTCTACATCGGCGGCGTCGAGCACGCCATCCTGCATCTGCTCTACGCGCGCTTCATCACCAAGGCGCTGTTCGACATGGGCCAGGTGGAGTTCACCGAGCCGTTCTCCAGCCTCATCAACCAGGGAATGGTCATCCTCGACGGTGCGAAGATGTCGAAGAGCAAGGGCAACCTCGTGCTCTTCCAGGAGGAGCTCGAGCAGCACGGCGCCGACGTCCTGCGCGTGGCACTCGCCTTCGCCGGCCCCGTCGAGGACGACAAGGACTGGGCCGATGTCTCGACGACGGGAGCGGCGAAGTTCCTCGCCCGTGCCCTGCGCGTCGCCGCCGACGTCGACAGCGAGATCGACGTCGTCTGGGCGGAAGGGGATGCTGCGCTCCGCCGCGTCACTCACCGCCTGTGGGCCGATGCACCGGGGCTGGTCGAGCAGACGAAGTTCAACGTCGTCGTCGCGCGGCTCATGGAGCTCGTGAACGCCACCCGCAAGGTCATCGACAGCGGTGCCGGAGCGTCCGACCCGGCCGTCCGCGAGGCGGCAGAGGCGATCGCGGTCATCCTCGACCTGTTCGCGCCGCACACCGCCGAGGAGATGTGGGCGACGCTCGGCCACGAGCCGTTCGTCGGCCTCGCCGTGTGGCGCCAGCCCGACCCGACCCTCCTCGTCGAGGAGTCCGTCACCGCGGTCGTCCAGATCGACGGCAAGGTCCGCGGCACGCTCAGCGTCTCGGCGAAGGTCTCTTCCGATGAGCTCGAGGCGCTCGCCCGGGGCGACGAGAAGATCATCCGTGCGCTGAACGGCCGTGAGATCGCACGCGCCGTCGTGCGCGCACCCAAGGTGGTCAGCTTCACGACCGCTCGCTGACGACGGCGGGGGAGTCGTCACAGGGTGACACACTTCCCCGCCGCGATCGCCCGCGGGCTACCGTGGCGATCGTGCAGCCGATTCCCGCCGTCGTCGTGACCATCGTGCTCGTCGCTTTGGTCGCGGCGATCGGCGTGATCTTCCGGCGCTCGCGCGGTCGTACGCACGACGTCGCGGACGGTGAGCTCCTGACTCCCGCGATGGTCGGCACGCCGGCCTTCGGCCGGTCCGCGACCTTGCTGCAGTTCAGCACCGAGCTGTGCTCTCGGTGCCCAGCGGCGCGGCGCGTGCTGACGTCGCTCGCGGGGGACCACGACGGCGTCCGACACGTGGAGGTGGACCTCACGCATCGTCGCGACCTCACTCGCCGGTTCGATGTCATGCAGACACCCACGGTGCTCGTGCTCGACAGCGCCGGGAGGGTGCGTCAGCGCACGGGCGGAGTCCCGGATCGGTCCGCGCTCGAGACCGAGCTCACCCGTCTGCTGCAGGAGGTGTGAGATGACCGCGATCGAACGTCTCGACGTCCGTGCGCCACGCTTCGCGGCATCCATCACGGCCATCCTGCTGCTTGCAGCCTTCCTCGCATCGCTGCTCGGAATCGCGACGGCGCCGGCCGGCGCAGAATGGCGCCTGGCCGCAGCGCCACTCGCCGATCGGGTCGTCGACGCGGGCTTCCTGCTCGTGCTCCTCGCGGCACTGCTGTTCCTGTGGGGCGTCGTGTCACCGCGGACCGCGCCCTGGGCTGTGCTCTTCCGCCGCGTCGTCCGGCCACGCCTGTCACCCCCGCGAGAGTTCGAGGACGCGCGTCCGCCGCGTTTCGCGCAGGGCGTGGGCCTCACGGTGACGGCGGCGGGACTGCTCCTGCATCTCGCAGGCGTTCCGTGGGCGTTGCCGATCGCCGCTGCGCTCGCGTTCGCAGCCGCATTCCTGAATGCCGCGTTCGGCTTCTGCCTGGGCTGCGAGATGTATCTGCTGCTGCAGCGGGCGGGTCTTGTCGGGCGCGCGCGGGCGTAGCCCGATCTGACCGTACCTCCTCCGTTTTCTGTGTCTGATCCGGTTTCCGAGCTCCAGGTTCGGGGTCGATTCGCGGTGTCGTCGACCCCCCTTGTGACGCCTGGAGGCCCGTCCTAGCTTGGGTGGCATTCACAGGGGCGGCTTCGACCGCGGGGACACGGTCGACCCCTCGCCGCCTCTATTCGGCGTGCAATGAGGAGACGAAATGAACGACGAGACGATCAGCCCGGCAGCCCCTCTGTTCACCAGGCCCACGGAGGCGAAGGGTGCGCCGCGGCACGTGATTCCCCAAAACGAATCGCTTCCCGCGACCGCGAAGCAGATCGTCGAGGATGAAACGATCCTCGACGGAAATGCACGTTTGAACCTGGCCACGTTCGTGAGCACGTGGATGGATGACGAGGCGAAGGACGTCTACACCTCGTCTTTCGACAAGAACATGATCGACAAGGACGAGTACCCGCAGACCGCGGCCATCGAGGACAATTGCTGGCGGATGCTCGCCAATCTGTGGAACTCGCCGGATGCCGGGCACAGCATCGGCACCTCGACCATCGGTTCCTCCGAGGCATGCATGCTCGGCGGGCTCGCATTCAAGCGCCGCTGGCAGCAGCTCCGCCGGGCGCAGGGCAAGGACGCGTCCACTCCGAACCTCGTCATGTCGAGCGCCGTGCAGGTGTGCTGGGAGAAGTTCTGCAACTACTTCGACGTCGAGCCCCGGTTCGTTCCGATCACGGAGGAGCACAAGACCCTCGACGGCCACGACCTGGAGAAATACGTCGACGAGAACACGATCGGCGTGGTGGCGATCATGGGCGTGACGTACACCGGGATGTACGAGCCCGTCGCGCAGATCGCGGCGGCGCTCGACGCGATCCAGGAACGCACCGGTCTCGACATCCCCATTCACGTCGACGGCGCATCGGGTGGGATGATCGCCCCCTTCCTGCAGCCCGACCTGGTGTGGGACTTCCGTCTCGAGCGGGTGCACTCGATCAGCACCTCGGGCCACAAGTACGGCCTGGTGTATCCGGGCCTCGGCTGGGTCGTATGGCGCGAAGCGCGGTGGCTGCCCGAAGACCTCGTCTTCCAGGTGAGCTATCTCGGAGGTGAGATGCCGACGTTCGCGCTGAACTTCTCGCGGCCGGGCGCTCAGGTGCTGCTCCAGTACTACCTGTTCCTCCGGCTCGGCTTCGAGGGATACCGTGCCGTTCAACAGGAGTCGCAGGACGTCGCGAAGTATCTCGCCGCCGGGATCGGCGCGCTCGATGCGTTCGAGCTGTGGAACGACGGCAGCGACATCCCGGTGTTCGCGTGGCGTCTGAAGAAAGGACACACCGACAACTGGACGCTGTACGACCTGCAGGACCGGTTGCGGATGCGCGGCTGGCTGGTGCCGGCCTATCCGATGCCGGACGATCTCACCGACATCACGGTGCAGCGCATCGTCGTGCGCAATGGGCTGAGCATGGATCTCGCCCAGTCGCTGCTGGCCGACATCCAGCGCGAGGTGGCGTACCTCGACGGCCTGCAGTCGCCCATGCCCACGGCCGCCGCGAATTCGGCGTTCCACCACTGAGGCGCGTCGTCATGTCCACGTCTCAGCCATCCCCCCGTACGACGCCGAACCATCCCCTGGCACCTCGGTCGAGCGTCACGACCTACCTCGGTGTCGGCCAACTCGCGCTGCTGACGCTCGTCGTCGTCGCGAGTCTCCGCTCGCTGCCGGCGATGGCGGTCTTCGGCCTCGGCAGCGTGACCCTGTACATCCTCCCGGCAATCTTCTTCCTGATTCCGACAGCACTGGTCGCGGCAGAGCTCGCAACGGGCTGGAAAGGCGGCATCTACGTCTGGATCCGTGAAGCGATGGGCAACCGCTGGGGCTTCACCGCCGTCTGGCTCCAATGGATCCAGAACGTCGTGTGGTACCCCACGCAGCTGGCGTTCATCGCCGCCGCGCTCGCGTTCGTCTTCCTCGATCCGTCACTGTCGAGCTCGGGCTTCTTCACGGCTGTGGTGATCCTCGTGCTGTACTGGGGCTCGACGCTGGTGACGCTCCGCGGCGGAAACCTCTTCGCGAAGCTGGGCTCCTGGGGCGGCATCCTCGGTACGCTGCTCCCAGCAGCCATCCTGATCGTCTTCGGAGCGATCTGGGTCTTCACCGGCGAGAAGAGCCAGGTGCCGCTCACGCCCGACGCGGTGATCCCGCCGTTCACCGGCATCGCATCGATCGTGCTGATCGTGTCGAATTTCCTCGCCTATGCGGGCATGGAGGTCAACGCGGTGCACGTGAACCAGATGAAGGACCCGGGCCGCGGATTCCCGCGGTCGATCCTCATCTCGTCGATCCTGATCCTGCTGGTGTTCATCCTGCCGACCCTTGCCATCTCGGTTGCGGTGCCGCAGGAGGAGCTCGGACTGACGAACGGGATCATGCTCGCGTTCCAGGAGTACTTCCAGCACTGGGGCGTGGGGCAGTGGGCGACGGCCACGATGTCGGCGCTCATCGCGGCGGGCGCTCTCGCCTCGGTGATCACCTGGATCGCGGGTCCGTCCAAGGGCGTGCTCGCGGCAGCGGAGACCGGGCTCCTCCCGCCGCTGCTGCAGAAGAAGAACGAGGCCGGCGTGCAGTCGGGCATCCTCATGCTTCAGGGCACGATCGTCACGATCCTGGCGGCGATCTTCATCGTTGTTCCCAACGTGAGCGCGGCATTCGTGGCACTGATCGACATGGCCGCGGCGCTCTACCTGATCATGTACATGATGATGTTCGCCGCTGCGCTCGTGCTCCGACGGACGCAGCCGGGCGTGAAGCGCACGTACCGGGTACCGGCCATGGGGCTGGTCGCCGGCGTCGGGTTCCTCGCGAGCCTCGCCGCGTTCGTGTTCTCGTTCATCCCGCCGTCGGGGTTCAGCGCCTTCTCGCCGGCGCTGTATCCCTGGATCGTCGGGCTGGTGATCATCGTCCTCGGGGCTCCGCCGCTCATCTTCTACGCCGTGCGCAAGCCGTCGTGGGACATGCGCACCGCGGAGGACAAGAGCGTTCCCGTCACCCATGAGGCGGACGCACCCGCCGCTGCTGGTGGCGGAACAGCGCCGAGCAGTCGGCGGCGCCCGGATCCCTCGTCGAGCCCTCCACAGACGGGGTGAGGTCTGCGGCGTCCCGAGGCAGCAGCCGGACACCGTATGGTCGGGGGCAGCGCGCCTAGCCTGACGGCGTGACTGCTCACGATCCTGCTCCGGCCCGGCGCCGCCTGGGAGTCGGCGCGCTGATCGTGCTGATCCTCGCGGCCGCGGCGGTCACCGTCGGAATCGGCGTCGTACGCTCACTCGCTGCACCGGTCGCGCTGGTGACGCCCGTCGTCACCCCGACCGCCGTCACTGACGACGTCGGCGACGACGCCGTGTACGTTCACGTCCACGGCGCGGTCGTGACGCCCGGACTCTACCGACTCGACGCCGGCGCACGGGTCGTCGACGCGGTGGCGGCGGCGGGCGGGTTCAGCTCAGCGGCCGATCCGGCAGGCGTCAATCTCGCCCGCGCCGTGACCGACGGCGAGCAGCTGTTCGTCCCCGAGCCCGGCCAGGAGCCGCCGCCGGATGCCGCGGGCGGGGGCGGCGCAGGCGTAACGGCCCCCGACGGCGTCGTCGATCTGAACACGGCGGATGCCGCGGCGCTCGACACCCTTCCGCGGGTGGGCCCGGCTCTCGCGGAACGGATCATCGCCTGGCGTACCGAGAACGGGCGCTTCACGAGTGTCGATGACCTGCTGGCGGTCTCCGGCATCGGCGAGAAGATGCTCGAGGCGCTGCGCGATCGGGTGCGGGTGTGAGCGGGCGCGTCCGCCGCCGTGACCTTCGGATGCTGCCCGTAGCGCTCGGCGTCTGGGCCGCCGCGCTCATCGCGACGAATCGTCCCGACCTCGCGGTCGCACTGGCCGGCGTACTGTGGGCCACCGCGTGCGTGCTGCTACCCGGGCTGCCGGTCCTGGCCCGCAGACGCCGTCGCGACGCTCGGCCACGACCGACGTGGATCGCGATCGCCGCTGTCGCGGTGGCGTTCTCGGCCGGGTCGGTGTCCGTGGTCGCGATGAACGTGCCCGATCGCGATCAGGCGCTCGCCCTTCCGCTCAGCGGCGGTCGCATGGTCGTCATCGAAGCAGACGTGACGGGCAAGATCGAGGCCTCCCCGACGGGCTGGCGCTTCGACGCCATCACGAGCCGAGTGCATGCTGGCGATGCGGACGTCGCGGTCAGGGTCCCGATCATCGTGCGCACGCCGGCACGTCCCGCCGGGCTCGACCTCGGCTCGGCCGTGTCGCTGACCGGCTCGGCTTCGCCCGCCCGGGCGGGGGAGCGGGCGGTCCTCGTCGTCACCTCGACCGCGCCCCCGAGCGTGTTCTCCACGCCGCACGGCCCGCTCGCTCTAGCCGCGACGCTTCGCGAGGCGCTGATCGAGCAAGCCGCATCGCTGCCGCAGCCTGGAGCCGGGCTCGTACCCGGCCTCGCTGTCGGCGACACCGCCGCTGTCACCGCGGAACTCGACGCGCAGATGAAGACCGCGTCGCTCTCCCACCTGACCGCCGTCTCCGGGGCGAACTGCGCTCTGGTGGTCGGCATCGCGTTCGTCGGCGCCGGGATGCTGGGGCTGCGGCGCCCCTGGCGCGTCGCGATCGGGCTCGCCGCGCTGTCCGGGTTCGTGATCCTGGTCTCACCCGAGCCGAGCGTGGTGCGGGCGGCTGCCATGGCCGCCATCGCGATGCTCGCAGCGCTGCTCGGGCGCGCGGGCGCGGGGGCCTCCGTTCTCTGCCTCGCGATCGTGCTCTGTCTGATCGCCGATCCCTGGCTCGCGGGCAGCATCGGGTTCGCGCTGTCGGCGACCGCCACCGCAGCACTCGTCCTGTTCGCCGGTCCGGTCAGCGATTCACTCCACCGCGCCATGCCGCGCCCTCTCGCCCTCGCTATCGCGGTGCCCGCCGCGGCGCAACTCGCATGCACTCCGATCCTGGTGATGATCGACCCCAGGCTGCCCGTGTACGCCGTGCTCGCCAACGCGCTGACAGCACCGGCGGCGCCGCTGGCGACGATCGCCGGTCTCGCGGCGTGCCTGAGCGTCGGGATGCCGTGGCTGGCGAGCGGCCTCGCCGTCATCGCCTGGCTTCCCTGCGCATGGATCGCCGCCACCGCCGAGGCGGTCGACGTCATGCCCGGCAACTCCATCGACTGGCTCCCCGATACCCCGGGGGTGGCGCTCGCCACGGTGCTCTGCGCAGCCCTTTTGCTCTCCGTTCTTCCCCGCACGCCCCGCCGGACTCGCGGGGTCTCGGCTGGGCTCGTCGCCCTCGTCGCCGGCGCAGCCGCGGGATCCGCCCTCGTGACCGGGCCGCTCGAGCGCGCGCGGACACCCGACGACTGGGCGGTCGCCCAATGCGACGTGGGACAGGGCGATGCCGTGCTCCTCCGATCAGGCGACACCGTCGCGCTGGTCGACACCGGCCCCGATCCCGCTGCCTTGGCGGCATGCCTCGACCGCTTCGGCGTCGAGCGGGTCGATCTGCTGATCCTGACGCATTTCGATCTCGACCATGTCGGAGGCGCCGACGCGATCGTGGGACGCGTCGGGACGGTGTTGCACGGCCCGGTGGCCGATCCGAAGGAGCAGGCGCTCCTCACGCGTCTCTCCGGTGCGGGTGGCAACATCGTCGAGGCTTCCGCGGGTATGGCCGGCCTCTTGAGTGACGCTGAATGGCAGGTCCTGTGGCCACGCCCCGGAAGCGACGCGTTCGCCCCCGGCAACGACACCAGCGTCGTGATCGATGTTCGTGGTGGCGGCATTCCCGCCACGCTGCTGCTCGGCGATCTGTCCGAAAGACCCCAGCTCACCCTCGGAGCCGCGCTGCGCGCGACCTACGACGTCGTGAAGGTGTCGCACCACGGCAGCGCCGACCAATCGGCATCGCTGTATCGCCGTCTCGACGCGCGTGTCGCCCTCATCGGGGTGGGGGAGAACTCCTACGGCCATCCGCGTGACGAGACCCTGGCGCTTCTGCGCTCGCTCGGCCACGAGATCGTCCGCACCGACGAGACCGGGGCAGCCGCGCTCACCGTGACCGACGACGGCATCCGCGTGTGGCGCGAGCGCGTCGCAGCGAGGTCCTGATCGAGGCGATGTCAGTCGACGCCCGGCGAGCCGTGGGCCGCACCGCCGCCCGCGTTCGCGAAAGAGATCATCCTGGCGTGCAGGTCGAGGATGATCGAGGCGAGCGATGCCGCGTCATCCGCGGCGGTCCAGAGATCGAGCGCCGTATCGAACAACCCCGCAACGATCATGGACGTCAGGGCCGCATCGACCTCCTCCGCCCCGCGCCGCAGCAGCCCCTCGCGGATCGCGCCCGCCAACGCCGCAGACTTCGATCGCTCTCGTTCGATGAGGTGCGGATCCGACGCGATGATGATCCGACGCTCACGGATCCCCTCCCGCCAGGCTTCCAACTCCGGCGTCACCGCGAGCAGACCGTGCATGGCGAGCGCCATCGGATCGAGCCCGGCGGGCGCCGATGCGAGCAGCTCGACCACGACATCCGGGAACTCCCGTTCCCGGAGGAAGAGCACGTCGCGCTTATCGGGGAAGTGCCGGAAGAACGTCCGGGTCGTCAGGCCCGCCCGTTCCGCGATCTCCGGAACCGTCGTTCGCGCATATCCCTGCGCGCGGAACAGCTCGACCGCTGCCTGCTCCAGGCGCAGCGCGGCATCGGGGGCCCAGCGTGGCATACCGCGAGCCTACCTGACGACATGATGTGTCATCATGGGTGCGCGACCTATGACATTGCGTGTCATCACTTTCCGAATCGGAGCCCGCATGCCCCCGAACACCGCCGCTTGGCTCCCGTCCCCACGAGCGGATCTCGTCGTCGAACCCGCCGCGATGCATGAGCCGGGAGCGGGGGAGATCCTCATCCGCAGCCGCGCGATCGCGGTCAACCCGCTCGACGACGTCAAGCAGTGGACCGGGAACCTGATGTATCGCTGGCTCGGGTATCCCGCGGTGCTCGGCGAAGATGTCGCCGGTGAGGTGGCCGCTGTCGGGCCGGGGGTGACGCGTTTCGCCGTGGGAGACCGTGTGGCTGCGTACGCCGTCGGGATGGAGCGCGGCCGGCGCCACGAAGCCGAGGGCGCCTTCCAGCTCTACGTCGTCGTCAGAGAAGACCTGGCGACCCCGTTGCCCGACGGCCTTCCGTTCGAGCGAGCCGTGGTGCTGCCCCTCGCCGTATCGACCGCCGCCACCGCGCTCTTCCAGGACGACCAGCTCGCACTCCGCTCCCCGACGGCACAAGCGCGGCCGACGGGGGAGACCGTGGTCGTGTGGGGCGGCTCGACGAGCGTGGGGAGCAACGCAATCCAGCTGGCGGTTGCGGCGGGCTATCGCGTCATCGCCATCGCGTCAGCGCACAGCGAGGCCCGGGTGCGTGAGCTCGGTGCCCACCTCGTCGTCGATCGCAACGAGCCCGGGGCGGTCGCCGACGTCGTGGCCGGAATCGGTCGGAGCCCGCTCGTCGGCGTCGTCGCGATCGGGACGGGCTCCGGCGATGCGGCGGTGAGGATTGCGGCAGCCGGCGGAGCTCGACGCGTCGCTCTGCTGAGCCCGCCGGTCGCCTTCACGACACTCCCGCGGCGAGGCGGTCCCAGCGTGGCGTTCCTGCGCACCATGGCGAGGATCGGGCTGTCGCAACTCGCGACCCAGGTCCGAGCCCGCGCACACGGCGTCACGGCCCGATTCGTCTGGGGCAGTTCACTCATGAGCAACGACGTGGGTCCGATGCTCTGGCGGGACTACCTGCCCGCGGCTCTCGCGGCGGGCAGACACATCTGTGCGCCCGACCCGGAGATCGTCGGTGAGGGCCTGGAGAGCATTCAACACGCGCTGAACCTGCTCCACGACGGTGTTTCCGCACGGAAGCTCGTGGTCCGCCTGTAACGGCCACCGCACGGGGTCTGTGGTCGCGATTAGGCTGGGAGCATGCCGCCGAGCCCCCGCCGTCCTGCCGCCCGCAGCGCTGCGAAGTCGGCCATCAGGCAGCTCTCGTGGCGTGCCCCCGAACCGGCTCCGATCGTGCTCGTCGCGGGTCCTGAAGAGGTGTGTGCCGAGCGCGCGATCGCGGGTCTCCGCGACTACTTGAAGGCCGAAGACCCGAGTCTCGAGGTCTCCGACATCCGCGCCGACGACTACGCCGCGGGCACCCTTCTCGGCATGGCGTCGCCGTCGCTGTTCGGCGAGCCGAGGCTGGTGCGCGTCGCCGGTGTCGAGAAGTGCTCCGACGCCTTCCTCGCCGAGGCCCTCGCCTACCTCGAGAACCCGCAGGAAGGCGCCACGATCGTGCTGCGGCACACGGGCGCGAGTGTCCGCGGCAAGAAGCTGCTCGAAGCCATCCGCTCGGGTACGGGAGGCGGTGTCGAGATCTCGGTGCCGGCGATCAAGCGCGACTCCGACCGTTTCGACTTCGCCGCGGGGGAGTTCAAGGCAGCCGGCAAGCGCATCGCGCCGTCGGCCCTGCGGACCCTCGTGTCGGCGTTCGCCGACGACCTGACCGAGCTCGCTGCCGCGTGTCAGCAGCTGATCTCCGATGTGCCCGGCGACATCGGCGACCAAGTCGTCGAGCGGTACTACGGCGGCCGGGTGGAGACGACCGCTTTCGCCGTCGCCGACACCGCGATCGCAGGTCGTTACGGCGAAGCGCTCATCACGCTGCGTCATGCTCTCGCCAGCGGTGCCGATCCGGTTCCCCTCGTCGCCGCCATCGCGTCGAAGCTGCGCACCATGGCGCGCGTCGCCGGCTCGCGGGAACCATCGGGCGCACTGGCCGCCCGCCTCGGCATGAAGGACTGGCAGGTCGATCGAGCCAAGCGCGACCTCGTCGGTTGGACGGAGTCGGCCCTCGCAACCGCGATCCAGGCGGCCGCCCGCGCGGACGCAGAGGTGAAGGGTGCCTCGCGCGACCCGGTCTTCGCTGTCGAGCGGCTCGTGACCGTCATCGCGACGCGGGCACCCTACGGGTCCTGAACGCGCGGCGGCAAAGCGAAAGGCCCGCCCCATGCGGGGACGGGCCTTCGACAGTGACGGCTCAGAGAGCGGCGACCTGCTTCGCGATAGCAGACTTGCGGTTCGCAGCCTGGTTCTCGTGGATGACGCCCTTGCTCACGGCCTTGTCGAGCTTCTTCGTAGCCTTCGCGAGCGCCTTCTCGGCAGCGGCCTTGTCGCCGGCGGCGATGGCCTCGCGGGTGCGACGCACCTCGGTCTTCAGCGCGCTCTTGACGGCCTTGTTGCGCTCGCGCGCCTTCTCGTTGGTCTTGTTGCGCTTGATCTGCGACTTGATGTTCGCCACGTTCGACGTATCTTTCGTTCGGAGTTTTCGGTGGATGTGCCGGACGACAGTAGAGGGATGCCGCACGGCGGTCGTGTGAGGGAGGAACCCACACGGCAAGCCGACTTGAGAGTCTATCAGGTCGCGTCGCGTGAACCGGTATCGGCGAGGGTGGCGAGCGCGAGATCGAGGACGGCGTTGAACACGCGAGGACGCATCGCCGTGACGAGATGACTGGTGCGGGGGACGACGATCAGCTCGGCATCCGGCGCGAGCTTCGCGAACAGCCGTTCATTGACGCGCAGTTGGTCGTACTGACCGTTCACGAACCAGGTCGGCACATCGATCCGTCGGATCGCCGCGAGCAGGTCGAGCACCGACAGGCTGGCCAGCGCGACGTCCTGCGCGTCGTAGGCGTAGCCGCCGGCGCCGAAGTCCGGCCGGGTCTCGACGGGGAGCGTGCGGTCGAGGACCCAGTCGGTGATCCGCTGGCCACGGCCCGGCAGGCGATCGAACCCGAGGGCCAGGGCTCGGTACACCGCGAGGCCGAATCCACGGGGGATCGCGGTGCAGGATGCGGCGATGAACGCCGACACCGGGGGACGTTCCTCTCGCCCGACGTAGGCGGTGCTGAGCAGCCCGCCCATCGAGTGACCGACCAGCAGGACCGGACCGCGCTCGGCGGCATCCCGAACCGCATCGTCGATCGTCGCGAACGCGCCGTCCAACGTGAAGGTCTCGGCCATCCGGGTACCATGCCCGGGCAGGTCGAGCGCGGTGACGGGGATGCCGCGCTCTCGAAGATGGGCGACCTGGGCGCGCCACATCGTCGCCGACGTTCTGATCCCGTGCACAAGCACCACCTGTGCGGTCATGTCTCCACCCTAGGGATCGCAAGCATGCACGGGGGAGCTGCTCAGCAAGCTCATGGACGAGTGAGGGCGACCGGTCATCCCGGCCGCCCTCACTCCGCGTCAGCGTCGCCGCACGCTCATCGCATCGGCATCGCGCTGCGTCGACGCGTGACCGCGAGCACGCCACCCGCCACGAGGAGCATCGCACCGGCGAGGAGCACGCCGAGCGGCGTCTCGGCGCCGGTCACCGCGAGCTGCCCCGCACGCACGACGGTGATCGCGAAGTCGAGCGGCTGCTCGCCGGATGTCGAGATCCGCAGCGTGTGGGCTCCCACGGCGAAGTCCGCAGGGATCGCCACCCGGAACGAGGTCACACCGGAGTCGTCGGCGGCCGGGATGCCGCGAACCTCGATCGGTTCGCTGAACAGCGTCGCACCGATCTGCTGCCCGGGCTCGAGACCCGACACCCGCACATCGATGAATCCGCCCTGCTCGACTCGGGTCGTGGACAGGTCGACCTGCGCCCAGGTCCCGGTGCCGGGGTCGGTCCCCGGCTCGGTGCTCGGCTCGCCGATCCGAACGGGGACGGTGACGGTCGTCTCCGTGGCATCCGTCGTCAGGACCAGCTCCGCAGCGCCGTCGGGGAGGCCCGCCGGCAGCGGTACCGCCACGACCGCGCTCCCGCCCGCCACGGGTGCCGACGCGATGACCGAGCCGTCGAGCGAGACATCCACCGCGCCATTCTGAGGCGCGCCGAGGCTCGTCATGTCGAGGTTCGACACGGTGAGCTCGAGCATCGAGCCCGCAGCCGCGGTCTCGGGGACTCCCTGGACGCGGACGGCGTGCTTCGCGAACGACGGCGCGACCGGCTGCTGCTCGCCGAGGTAGTCGATCCAGGCCTCGTGGTCGAGGAAGCCGGTGTCGACGTAGTCGGTGCCCGCAGCGAACGCGCGGAAGTTGTCTCCCGAGCCGGACGCGAGGAACGAGAGCGTGCCGATGCGGTACTCCGCGTCGAGGTCGAGCGGCTGCCCGTCGACCGTGACCGACGTGATCCGACTACCCTCCGGACGCGTGTCGTCGTAGGTGTACGACACGTTGTCCGACAGGCCCAGCTGCAGGTAGGGGCGCGACGGCACGTTGCCGTCCTTGTCACGCTGCCACTGCTGCTCGAGCACACGCACGAAGTCGGCGCCGGTGAGCGTCACCAAGGCCATCGTGTTGTTGAAGGGAAGCACCGCATACGCCTGACCCCAAGTGACCGTGCCGTCCGGTACCCCCGCGACCGCGTTGGCGCCGAACTCGGCCTGCGTGTCGAACAGGTCGGCCCGGAGGCCGCCTGAGTTCGTCACTCCGATCTGCGCGCCGTTCGGCAGGTTCGCGAGGTTCGAGCGGATCGACTCGGCGACGAGGTTGCCGAGCGAGGACTCCGACGCCCGATCGTCGCGCTTGCCGCCGGCGTAGGCGCCATCGACATACGAGCCGCCCGAGTACGCGCTGGTGATGTCGGCGGAGATCGTCGCGACCGGCGTGTTGCCGATCTCGGCGAAGTCCGCGAGCGCCTTCCGGACGATCTCGTCGACCTCGGCCACCCGCGGGTAGGTCGCGATCAGGTCGGCGGCGGGAGTCTTCGTCTGTCCCACGTTCTCCTGCGTGTGAGCGACGACCTCGCCGCTCGCCGGATCGACCGAGAGGACGACCTTGCCGACGAACTCCCCGTACGAGCCGGTCTGCACGATCGGACGCGTCCGATCCGTTCCCGGGACCGGCGCCGACCACGCGTACAGCTTGTGCGTGTGACCGGTGTAGATGGCATCGACCTCGGGGGAGGTCTCGTTGACGATGCGAGCGAAGACCGCACTGTCGGCCACGGCCTCGTCGAGGCTCGCGTCCGACGCGCTGTCGGCCGCACCCTCGTGGTAGAGCGCGACGATGACGTCGGCCTGATCACCCGAGCCTTCGGTGAGGTCGGCCGCGACGCGGTTGACCGCCTCGACCGGGTCGCCGAACTCGAGCCCGGCGATGCCCGCGCCGCTCACCAGCGCCGCGGTCTCCTCGGTCACGACGCCGATGACGCCGATCGTGAGGCCCTGCGATTCGATGAGCGCGTACTCGTCGAACTGCGGGTCGGTCGTGCCACTGGCGTAGACGTTCGCCCCGAGGTGGGTGAAGTCGGCACGCGGGATGACGCGGTCGCGCAGGTCGGCGAAGCCGCGGTCGAACTCGTGGTTGCCCACGGCGCTCGCCCGCAGGTCGAGAGCGTTCAGCACGTCGATCGTCGGCTCGTCCTGCGCCAGCGACGACGCCGGGAGCGAGGCCCCGATGTTGTCACCGGCCGACAGGAGCACGGCGTCGGGAGCCGCGGCTCGCAGCTCCTCGATCGTCCCGGCGAAGCCGACGGTTCCGGGGATCTCCGGCTGCGCCTTGGTCTCGCCGACCGCGGGCTTGGGCGGCGTGACGCCGGTGATGCGGCCGTGGAAGTCGTTGATCCCGAGCAGCGTCAGA
The DNA here is from genome assembly GCF_030369635.1 of Microbacterium arborescens. Taxonomy (NCBI): domain Bacteria; kingdom Bacillati; phylum Actinomycetota; class Actinomycetes; order Micrococcales; family Microbacteriaceae; genus Microbacterium; species Microbacterium arborescens. The sequence goes on from NZ_CP128474.1 coordinate 1,727,865, forward strand.
TCGATCGGCTCGACAGGGGCAGCGGCTCCCGCCGAAAGACCGACCTTGACCGGGTCGTGGTCGGACGAGCGGTAGGGGCCGTCGTCATAGAACAGGGCGCCGTGATTGTTGTAACGGCTGTACTCGAACGAGACGGGCTCACCCGAGTTGATGTTCCAGATGTCGGCGCCGGTCGCGCGCTGGCGTGCCGCGTCGTTCATCAGAACATGGTCGAGTGAACCCGCGAGGCCCGAAAAGGAATAGCTCGACTTCTCGATGCCGAGAGCGACCTCGGCCGATTCGTAACCTGCGCCTCGCAGCACCTCGATGGGGTCTTCGCGGGTGTACGAGTTGAAGTCGCCCACGAGGATGACGGCGTCGGTGTCGCCCTGGATGGTCGGGACCCACTCGCTGAGCGCGGTCGCCTGACGCACGCGCGACTCGTTGGACTTGCCCTGTCCGTTCGGGTCCTCGCCATCGCCCGGCCACGGTCCGGCCGAGCCCTTCGACTTGAAGTGGTTCACGACGAGGAGGAACTCCTCGCCCCCGCCGGCCGGCGCGAACGTCTGCGCGATCGGCTCGCGTGCGTTGCCGAATGCCTGTCCGTCCGCCGAGAGCGTGCCGAGAGCGCGCGCATCGCCGACACGTTCGACGAGCGCCGGCTGGTAGATGATCGCGTTGGTGATCACGTCACGCAGGGATGCCGGCGGGAGCTCGGCCGACGACGGAACATAGGCCCACTTGCCGGGCTCCGAAGCAGCGTTCAGCGCCGCGACCAGCGAAGCCGTCGCTTCGTCGACGGTCTCGCCGAGCGCTGCGGAGTCCTCGATCTCCATCAGACCCACGACAGAGGCGTCGAGGGTGTTGATCGCCGCGACGATCTTCGCCTGCTGACGCTCGAGGTCATCGGCGTCCCACGCTCCGCGCTGATCGCAGCCGCCCTGCACGTTGACGCCGTCGCCGGTGCGATCTGTGTAAGCGTCACAATCGCTGTCGTCGACCCCCAATGTCGTGAAGTAGTTCAGGACGTTGAACGACGCCACGCTGAGATCGCCGCCGACCGCTGCCGGGGAGGCCGGGCGATCGACGGTGAAAAGGACCTGGTCGCCCGCGCCGGTCGCGTCGCCGACGCGGAACTGCGTCGGATTCAGCTTCCAGGTGTCGTTGCGGTAGTCCAGCACGTACGCGCCGCTCAGGGTCGCGCTGCCGCCGACCACGGGCGGCTCGTCGAGCGACAGGTACGCGGGGATCAGATCGCCGTTCACCAGCGCACCCGTATCGCGGTCTCGCGCCGCGAAGTTGATGGAGCCACCGTCGTCGAGCACGACTCCACGTGCGAGGTTGTCGGCAGCGACCGCCGCGGCCTCGGCAGATCCGGGTCGCGCGGCATCCGTCGGCTGGCGCAGCGGCGTGCCATCGGTCGCCAGACCCACCTCGCCGTACTGGCCGGTCGAGTAGGTGTTGCTGATGGTGAACTGCTCGTCGACCTCGACGAGCATCGACTCGAGCGCCTCGCGCGCAGCGACGTCACGCGGCCATTCCGCGAGAGTCACCGGCGCGGGAGCTACTGCGGCCGCGTCCAGCCGCTCAGCCGCACCGGCCGCGACGGAGAGCTGGGTGAGCCCGTTGAACTCGCTCGCGACACCCGTCACCCGCACGTTGTCGCCGAGTGCGACCTCGCGTGCCACCGCCGCTGTGCGGGTGTAGACGAAAACGGCATCCGAAGACGTGCGGTCGGGGTCGTAGGCGCCGCCGCTACCGGCGGTCTGAATGACGTAACCGTTGTAGCCGCCGGTCGCGTAGTGCGCGGTGACGACGCCCTCGGTCGTGACGGTCGTGCCGGCAAGGGGAGTGGCGTCGCCGGAGCCCTGGATCTCGGCGATCGAGACCACCGCGGGCTCGGCCGGCTGCTCCGGCTCGCCGGGCTCTTCCGGCTGGCCTGCGACGCGCCCTTGCGGTGTCGGCGCACCCGCGGTGAAGTCCGCGGCATTGTCGGCCGAATTGCTACCGTCCATGCTCCGCGCGACGCTCGTCGCGTTGGACGTCGCGGGTGCCGCAGCCGAGCCGGCGAAGTCCGTCGCGTTGCCCCAGCCGACGTAGTCGACGACTGTGTCGTTGTGGGCGAGGCCCGATCCGCCGCTGAGCGCGGTCGTCGACCTCACGAGCGCGACCTTGCCCTGGGTGCCGCTCATCGGGATGGAGCCCTCGATGTCGGCGGTGAAGCCCGGGAGCTGGGCATCGCCGCCGAGCGCCTGGCCGATCAGCAGATGTCCGCCGGGCTCGATCGTCGCGCCCGCCAGCGTGGTGACCTGCCAGCTGGAGCCCGTAGCGGAGGCGTACTGAACGCTCCAGCCGTCGAGCGAGACGGCCGCATCCGAGGTGTTGCGCAGCTCGATGAAGTCACGATTCAGCGGGGCGCCGCTGTTGCCGCCACCGCCGTAGATCTCGTTGATCACGACGGGCGCGTCGGCGCTGACGGCGGCACTCGCCGGCATCGCGGCCCATCCCACACCTCCCGCCACGATCGCGACGGCGGCGCTGGAGGCCACCCATCTCTGCCAGGGTCGTCGCGCGGGCGCGACAGGGTCTGCTGTGATCACGGTGCTCTCCCGGGGGCGGACCGGGCACGGGGATTTCGCGCAATTGCCGGCCGCCGCATTGAGCATTCGACGCCACTGATGTGTTCGGCAAGTAGCGGAATGGTTAATTGTTTTTCACCAGACCAGTTACTGGCGTGTCCGTCGCCGGTCCTCGTAGCATCACGCGCGCGAGCTTCTGCGGCAGTGTCGTCTCGCCACCCCGGGTAGACTTCCCGGGACATGTCTCCGCGCGCACTCCAGCCGCTCGCGCCTGCCGCAACGCCGCCCGAGCTCATCCGCAACTTCTGCATCATCGCCCACATCGACCACGGCAAGTCCACGCTGGCCGATCGGATGCTGCAGATCACCGGCGTTGTCGCCGACCGCGACATGCGCGCTCAGTACCTCGACCGTATGGACATCGAGCGTGAGCGCGGCATCACGATCAAGAGCCAGGCGGTGCGGATGCCGTGGTCGAAGGACTCGGGCACGTTCGCGCTCAACATGATCGACACGCCGGGTCACGTCGACTTCACCTACGAGGTCAGCCGATCGCTCGCGGCGTGCGAGGGTGCGATCCTGCTCGTCGACGCGGCGCAGGGCATCGAGGCTCAGACCCTTGCGAACCTGTACCTCGCGCTCGAGAACGATCTGCAGATCATTCCGGTGCTGAACAAGATCGACCTTCCCGCTGCCGACCCCGAGAAGTACGCGGCCGAGCTCGCGAACCTGATCGGCGGCGACCCGGAAGACGTCCTTCGCGTGAGCGGCAAGACCGGCATGGGCGTCGAGGAGTTGCTGGATCGCATCGTCGACCGCATCCCGGCCCCCGTCGGAGACCCCGACGCTCCGGCGCGCGCCATGATCTTCGACTCGGTCTACGACGCCTACCGCGGTGTGGTCACCTACGTCCGCATGGTCGATGGCAAGCTCGAGCCCCGCGAGCGCATCCAGATGATGTCGACGCGCGCGACGCACGAGCTGCTCGAGATCGGCGTGTCGAGCCCCGAGCCGATTCCCACCAAGGGACTCGGCGTCGGCGAGGTCGGCTACCTCATCACCGGCGTGAAGGACGTCCGCCAGTCCAAGGTCGGTGACACGATCACCAATCATCGGAAGCCCGCGACGGAGGCCCTGCCGGGGTACACCGACCCGAAGCCGATGGTGTTCTCGGGCATCTACCCGATCGACGGCAGCGACTACGGCGACCTCCGCGAGGCGCTCGACAAGCTGAAGCTGTCGGACGCGTCGCTGCAGTACGAGCCCGAGACCTCCGTCGCCCTCGGTTTCGGCTTCCGATGCGGCTTCCTCGGGCTTCTCCACCTCGAGATCATCACCGAGCGCCTGTCACGCGAGTTCGGCCTCGACCTCATCACCACCGCGCCGTCGGTGACCTACGAGGTCGCGACCGACACCGGCGAGACCGTCGTGGTGACCAACCCCAGCGAGTACCCCGACGGGCGCGTCGCCGAGGTGTCGGAGCCGGTCGTCAAGGTCGGCATCCTCGCGCCGAAGGACTACGTCGGCACCGTCATGGAGCTGTGCCAGTCGCGTCGCGGCACGCTGCTGGGCATGGACTATCTGAGCGAAGACCGCGTCGAGCTGCGCTACAACATGCCGCTCGGCGAGATCGTGTTCGACTTCTTCGATCACCTCAAGTCGCGCACGCAGGGCTACGCGAGCCTCGACTACGAGCCCGCCGGATCGCAGACCGCCGACCTGGTGAAAGTCGACATCCTGCTGCAGGGCGAGAAGGTCGACGCTTTCAGCTCGATCGTCCATCGCGAGAAGGCGTACGCCTACGGCACGATGATGACCGAGCGCCTGCGCAAGCTCATCCCGCGCCAGCAGTTCGAGGTGCCGATCCAGGCCGCCATCGGCGCGCGCATCATCGCCCGCGAGAACATCCGCGCCATCCGCAAGGACGTCCTCGCCAAGTGCTACGGCGGTGACATCACCCGCAAGCGCAAGCTCCTCGAGAAGCAGAAAGAGGGCAAGAAGCGCATGAAGATGGTGGGTCGTGTCGAGGTGCCGCAGGAGGCGTTCATCGCCGCGCTGTCGGGCGACGTCGAAGGCAAGGACAAGAAGTAGCCCCACCGGGAGCAACGAGGAGACCCATGCATCAGCGACGCGGGACCTTCCGAGACGAGACCGTCGACTACGCGGCGGTCGGTGCGACGCGCGCGCACGACCTGATGGCGTATCCGCCGGAGCAGAGCATCCCCGCCGAGGATGCCTGGCGCATCGGCAGCGGGCAGTCTCGGTTCGACACCGCCGCCGACCTCCTGATGTCGTGGGCGGCGCTCCGAGGCGCGGGGCTGCGGGTGGCCGATGTCCGGCCGGCCTCAGGTCCGATGTACACCGGCGTCGCGTTCGACGACCAGGGCAACGCCGTCGCGCCCAGCAGCATGGACCACGAGCAGCGCTTCGCGGCGGACGGCACTCCCTACGTGGGTGCCGGCACGACGCTGCGGGTCCATGGGCGAGTGTCGGGTCTGAACGCGGATGCCGAACTCCGCGTGATCTTCGTCGACGAGGAGCCCCGACGCGTCGCGTTCGCTCTCGGTACGGTCGGCGGTTCCGTGGTCAGCGGGGAGGAGTCTTTCCTCCTCGAGTGGCGCGACAACGACGAGGTGTGGTTCGTGGTGCGCGCGTTCGACAGGCCGACGGCGCTGGCCTACCGCATGCTCAAGGGCCTCGTCCGCCGCCGCCGCCGGCTGCTGTTCCAGGGATACCTTCGCGCGATCTCGCCGCTGTACGCGACGCCCGGCGCCTGATGGGGGCGGCACTGCCGATCGGTGATCCGGTGCCGGTCGGCGGCACCCTGCCCGACGACCTCGTCATCGCCCCCGACGTTCCGTTCGGGGTGTACGTGCACGTCCCGTTCTGCCGCGTGCGATGCGGCTACTGCGATTTCAACACCTACACAGCCACGGAACTGCGCGGTGCTCGTCAGGACGCGTACGCCGACGAGGTGCTGCGCGAGATCGCCTTGTCGGCTGCCCTGATCGACGAGCGAGGCCCCCGTCGTGCGGCACAGACGGTGTTCTTCGGCGGCGGCACCCCCACGCTGCTTCCGGCGGGAGATCTCGCGCGGATGCTGAGCGGCGTGCGTGAGACGTTCGGCATCGCCGCGGGTGCGGAGGTCACCGTCGAGGCGAACCCCGACACGATGAGTCCACGAGTCGCCGACGAACTGGCGGCCGCCGGTGTCACCCGTCTGTCGATCGGCATGCAGTCCGCCGTGCCGCACGTGCTGGCTGCGCTCGATCGCACGCATGATCCCGCCAACGTGTCGACCGCCGTCGCCGCTGCCCGCGGGGCCGGGCTCGACGTCTCGGTCGACCTGATCTACGGCGCGCCGGGGGAGAGCCTCGACGATTGGCGACGCTCCGTCGACACCGCCGTCTCGCTCGAGCCCGATCACGTGTCCGCCTACGCCCTGATCATCGAGGAGGGCACGCGCCTCGAGCGGCAGATCCGACGCGGCGAGGTCGCCGCGCCCGACGATGATCTGCAGGCCGACATGTACGAGCTGGCCGACGAAAGCCTGGCCGACGCGGGCTTCTCCTGGTACGAGGTGTCGAACTGGGCGAGGTCGACGGATCAACGCTCGCGCCACAACCTCGCCTACTGGCGGGGGACCGATTGGTGGGGCTACGGGCCCGGCGCCCACAGCCACGTCGCCGGTCTCCGGTGGTGGAACGTCAAGCATCCCGCCGCGTACGCCCAGCGACTGGCAGCGGGACACTCGCCCGCGGCGGGCCGGGAGCGCCCCGATGCGGACGCGCTGCGGCTGGAGTCCGTGCTCCTGCGCTCTCGCATCGTCGAAGGGCTCGGGATCGACGAGTTGGGCGACCCCGGCCGGCGAGCCGTGGCCTCGCTCATCGCCGACGGCCTGATCGAGGGCGCCGACGCGGTGCGCGGGCGCATCGTGCTCACCCGGCGCGGACGTCTCATGGCCGACGCCGTCGTTCGCGCACTGACGGAGTGACCGCCGGGAGGCGATCGCGGTCGTCCACGCGATAGAATTGGCACTCACAGACTTCGAGTGCCAAGCAGGAGGTGACGGACATGGTCTCAGAGCGCGGACTGCAGGTGCTGCGGGCGATCGTGCAGGACTATGTCGACACCCGCGAGCCCGTGGGTAGCAAGTCGATCGTCGAACGGCACGCGTTCGGCGTGTCGGCTGCCACGATCCGCAACGACATGGCGCTCCTCGAGGACGAGGAGCTCATCGCCGCCCCCCACACCTCGTCGGGACGCGTTCCGACCGACAAGGGCTACCGCGTCTTCGTCGATCATCTCGCGGGCCTCCGCCCGCTGAGCGCTGCACAGCGCTCAGCGATCACGACCTTCCTCGACGGGCCCACCGACCTCGACGACCTGCTGGTGCGCACGGTCCGCGCCCTCACCCAGCTGACCGGTCAGGTCGCTATGGTGCAGTACCCGTCGTTCGCGCGCGCCCAGGTGTCGCACCTCGAGCTGGTGGACTTGGGCGGTGGACGCCTCGTCGTCATCGTCGTGACCGACACCGGCCGGGTCTCGCAACGGGTCGGAGTCGTGCGGACGCTTCTCGACGGAGCGCAGTTCGAGGTCGCCAAGGCGACGCTGCGCGCTGCCGTGACGGGCGTGGCGGTCCGCGACGCGGTCACTGCCGTCACGGCCCTCGCAGAGGGAGATGCCGTCGCCGATCCGATCGGCGAGGCCGTGCGGGAGGTCTCGCGCATCCTCGTGGAGGAACTCGAGACCTTCCGCCAGGACCGCCTGGTGATGGCGGGCACAGCGACGCTCGCTCGGCGCGAAGCCGACTTCCGCGGCAGCATCTACCCATTGCTCGAAGCGATCGAGGAGCAGGTGACGCTGCTCCGGCTCATGGGCGAGATGGTCGCCGACGACCGCGGCGTCGCGGCGCGCATCGGCCGCGAGAACGAGGCGTACGGACTGTCCGAGGCCTCGGTCGTGACGAGCGACTACGACGTCCCGGGGTCACGTGCCCGGGTCGGTCTCATGGGACCGACCCGCATGGACTACCCGACGAACCTCGCGACGGTCCGCGCCGTCGCGCACTACCTCAGCCGGCTCCTCGACGAAGACGAGAAGTCGCGCTGACCCGACCCATCCACGCCCGCAGGGGCGGAAAGGCGATCCGTGGCTGACCACTACGAGGTCCTGGGCGTCGCGCGCGACGCGTCGCCCGACGAGATCAAGAAGGCGTACCGACGCCTCGCACGAGAGCTGCACCCCGACGTGAACCCGGGGGAGGACGCGTCCGAGCGATTCAAGCTCGTCACGCACGCCTACGACGTCCTCAGCGACCCGGAACAGCGTCAGCGCTACGACGTGGGCGGCGACTCCGCCGGCGGTTTCGGTGGCGCTGCCGGCTTCGGGGGCTTCAGCGACATCTTCGAGACCTTCTTCGGGGGTGGCGGCGGCGGTGGCCGTGCCGGGCGCCCGCGCTCTCGACGTGAGCGCGGGCAGGATGCCCTCGTTCGGGTGACCCTCGAGCTCGGTGACGTCGTCTTCGGTGTGCACCGAGACATCGAGGTCGACACCGCGGTGCTCTGCGACACCTGCCAGGGCTCCTGCTGCCAGCCGGGAACCCAGCCCGTCACATGCGATGTCTGCCATGGCGCGGGAAACGTCCAGCGCACCGTCCGGAGTCTGCTGGGCAACGTCGTGACGTCGCAGCCCTGCAACGTTTGCCAGGGCTACGGCACGACCATCCCGTATCCGTGCACGACCTGCCAGGGTCAGGGACGCGTCCGGGCCCGCCGAACGGTCTCGCTCGACATCCCCGCCGGCGTCGAGACCGGACTGCGCCTCCAGCTCCCCGGCTCGGGCGAGGTCGGTCCCGCCGGTGGACCGAACGGCGACCTGTACCTCGAGGTCACGGTCAACCCCCACGACGTCTTCAGCCGCGAGGGCGACGATCTACTCGCGACGCTCGAAGTGTCGATGCCGGATGCCGTGCTGGGCACCAGCACGACGATCGAGTCCCTCGACGGACCCGTCGAGCTCGAGCTGCGTCCCGGAGTGCAGTCCGGTGACGTCCTCACTATCAAGGGGCGCGGCATCACGCCTCTCCGTGGCTCGAACCGCGGCGACCTGCGTGTCGGCGTCCACGTCGTGACCCCGACGCGACTCGACGCCAAGGAACGAGCGCTGATCGAAGAGCTGAAGAAGCGCACGAAGTCTCCGGCGCCACAGCTCGCGCAGTTCCACCAGGGGATGTTCGCCAAGCTCCGCGACCGGTTCCGGAACAGCTGACCGCATGGCGCTGCACTTCCTCGTCGACCTGCCCCTCACCGCCCGACCGGGCGAATCGGTCGAGCTCACCGGCGCCGAAGCGCATCACGCGGCCGGTGTCCGTCGCGTGCGGGTCGGCGAGACGGTGACGGTGGGCGATGGTGCGGGTGCGTGGCTCGAAGGCACCGTCACAGCGGCCGACCCGAAGCTCGTCCGCATCGAGGTGCGCGTCCGCGACGAGTACCCCGAGCCCGCTCGACGCGTCACGTTGATCCAGGCGCTCGCGAAGGGCGATCGGGACGAGCTCGCGGTGCAGGCCTGCACCGAGCTCGGCATCGACGCGATCGTCCCGTGGCAGGCCACCCGAAGTGTTTCGCGCTGGAGCGGCCCGAAGGTGGAACGCGGGGTCCAGCGCTGGGCGACCATCGCACGAGAGGCGGCGAAGCAGGCGCATCGCGCGTGGCTGCCCGCCGTGGAGGCGCCCCTGTCGACGGCTGAGGTCGCACAGCGGTGCGCCCGTGAACGCGTGCTCGTGCTCGAGCCGACGGCGACGCGACGGCTCAGCGATGTCGACGCGGGGGAGGGCGACGTCTCGCTCGTCGTCGGGCCGGAGGGCGGAATCGCCCCGGAAGAACTCGACGCGCTGACCGCCGCCGGTGCGATCACCGTACGTCTGGGCGACACGGTGCTGCGGACGTCGACCGCCGGCCCCGCTGCGCTCGGCGTGGTGAACGTCGCCATCGGGCGCTGGTGACACCGGCCCGTCCCGGCGCCGAACCCCGTCGATAGACTGAAGCCATGAGCGAACCGTCCGTCTTCACGCGCATCCTCCGCGGCGAGATCCCCTCGGAGATCATCGCCGAGACCGAAAACGTGTTCGCCATCCGCGACATCGCGCCGCAGGCGCCCGTCCACCTCCTGGTGATCCCCAAGACCGAGCGCTACCGCACGGTGGTCGAGCTCGCCGCGGGCGACCCCGCCCTCCTCAGCGAGCTCATCGGGCTCGCCAACGCCGTCGCCGCCGAGCACGCCGACGGCGACTTCCGCCTGATCTTCAACACCGGCCCGGGCGCGGGACAGACCGTGTTCCACGTTCACGCCCACGTCCTCGCCGGCGACCTCTCCGAAGGGAGCCTCGGTGGCTGATGCTTCCGAACCCGCCGTCGCGACGATCCTCGCCGACGGTGTCGCCATGGTCCAGCTGCTGGGCCCCCAAGACAGACTCCTCCGCGTCGTCGAGCGCGAGCACCCCGACGTGGACGTGCTCGTGCGCGGCAACGAGATCACACTCACGGGAACGACGGATGCCGTTGCGGCGGCCAAGACGCTCGTCGACGAGCTGATCGCGATGGCGCGCGCCGGGCAGGGGCTCGACCCGAGCGACGTCACGACCTCGAGCCGCATCCTGCAACGCCGCAACGGCGACGAGGGCCTTCGTCCTTCCGAGGTGCTGGGCGAGGCGATCCTCTCGTCGCGCGGCAAGGTCATCCGACCGAAGACGCTGGGGCAGAAGGCATACGTCGACGCGATCGATGAGAGCACGATCGTCTTCGGCATCGGTCCTGCCGGAACCGGCAAGACGTACCTCGCGATGGCGAAGGCCGTGCAGGCGCTGCAGCGCAAAGAGGTCAACCGCATCATCCTCACTCGACCCGCCGTCGAAGCGGGCGAGCGCCTCGGCTTCCTCCCCGGGACCCTCACCGACAAGATCGACCCGTACCTTCGGCCGCTCTACGACGCCCTCAACGAGATGCTCGACCCCGAGCTCGTTCCCAAGCTCATGGCCACGGGCACGATCGAGGTCGCACCGCTCGCCTACATGCGCGGGCGCACGCTGAACGACTCGTTCGTCGTGCTCGACGAAGCTCAGAACACCACGCCCGAGCAGATGAAGATGTTCCTCACGCGTCTGGGCTTCGGCACGCGCATGGTCGTCACCGGCGACATCACGCAGGTCGACCTTCCCCAGGGAACGTCGGGGCTGCGAACGGTGACGCGCGTGCTGAAGAACATCGACGACATCCACTTCGCCACCCTCACGAGCGACGACGTCGTGCGCCACACGCTGGTCGGCCGCATCGTCGATGCCTACAGCGAGTACGACGAGCAGCGCCTCGCTGCCCGTCGCGAGCGCGACGAGGCGAGCGAGTTCGCCAACCGGGCCGAGCGGCGCACCGCGACACGGCCCGTCGGTCCGCGCGACCGGCTCCCGAAACGAGGACGTTCATGACCATCGAGATCACCAACGAATCCGGCGTGTCCGTCGACGAGACCGTGCTCCTGCGGCTGACCGAGCACAACCTCGCCCAGCTGAACGTGAGCCCGGATGCCGACCTCGCCATCCTCCTCGTCGACGAGGGCGCCATGGAGTCGCTGCACGTGCAGTGGATGGACGAGCCCGGGCCCACCGACGTGCTCAGCTTCCCGATGGACGAGCTCCGCCCGGGCACCGAGGACGCGCCGACGCCTCCGGGTCTCCTGGGTGACATCGTGCTGTGCCCACAGGTCGCCGAGGCCCAGGCCCAGGCGGCGCGGCACACGACGCTCGACGAACTCATCCTCCTCACGACGCACGGGCTGCTGCACCTGCTCGGATTCGATCACGCCGAGCCGGACGAGGAGCGCGAGATGTTCGGGCTCCAGCGCGAGCTGATCTCGGCCTTCCACGCAAGCGAGCGCCGCCGCGCGTGACCGTCTTCCTCCTCGTCCTCGGCGCGGTGTTCCTCGTCGCGCTCGGGGGCCTGATGGCCGCACTCGACGCCGCGCTCGGAGTGACATCGCGCGCCGACCTCGCCGATTGGGCCGAGACGAGCCGACGGCAGCAGGCCTTGCGTCGCATCGCGGACGATACGACGGCGCACGCGAACGCCGTCGTCTTCATCCGCATCCTCGCGGAGTCGACGGCTGCGGTGTTCGTCACGGCTGCATTGACGTTGGCGCTCGAGAACCTGTGGTGGGCGATCCTCGTCGCCGCCCTTCTGATGACGGCGGTGTCGTTCGTCCTGGTCGGCGCGAGCCCGCGGGCGGTCGGGCGCCAGCACGCCCGCGGCCTGCTCATCGCCTGCGCCCCGATCGTGCGCGGTGCTCGGATCGTGCTCGGCCCGCTCGCTCACCTCCTGGTCATCGTCGGCAACCGCGTGACCCCCGGAGTCTCCCGCGGCACGTCGTTCGCCTCGGAGGAACAGCTCTTGAGCATGGTCGACGAGGCGGTCTCGCAAGACCTGATCGAGGCCGATGACCGTGACCTCATCCACTCCGTCTTCGATTTCACCGATACGCTCGTGCGGTCGGTGATGGTGCCGCGGACCGATATGGTCACGGTGCCGCAGACCGCGACGACGCACGAGGCGCTCGCGCTCTTCCTCGAGCGGGGTGTGTCACGGGTGCCGGTCACCGACGACGAGCGCGACGACATCGTCGGTGTGGTCTACCTGAAGGACCTCGTGCAATTCTCGTACGGGGAGGCGTCGGGCTGGCGCGACGTCCCCGTGGGACGAGTGGCGCGGCCGGCCGTGTTCGTGCCCGAGTCGATGCGAGCTGAGTCGCTGCTGCAGCAGATGAAGCGGGATGCCGTCCACGTGTGCCTCGTCGTCGACGAGTACGGCGGGGTCGCCGGGCTCATCACCCTCGAAGACCTCATCGAGGAACTCGTGGGCGAGATCGCCGACGAGTACGACCGGGGCGCCGCCGAGGTCGTCGAGCTCGAGCCCGGCCGATACCGCGTGAGTGCACGGTTGGGCCTCGATGAGGTCGGCGAGCTGTTCGGCATCGAGCTGGACGACGACGACGTCGACTCGATCGGCGGTCTGCTCGGCAAGACGCTCGGACGGGTCCCGATGCCCGGCGCGACGGTGACGGTCGACGGGATCACGATCACCGGTGGGGTCTCACGCGGACGCGGGCGGGGTCTCGCGACCGTCTTCGTCGAACGCGCCCCGGCCGACGAGACGGACGACATGGCACACCCGCGTACCGGCGAGGTCCGCGTGGCACGAAGAGGAGAAGACAGCAGATGACCGCAGCAGAGACCCGGTCGGGGTTCGTGACCTTCGTCGGTCGCCCCAACGTCGGCAAGTCCACTCTGACGAACGCCCTCGTGGGGGAGAAGGTCGCGATCACCAGCGACAAGCCGCAGACGACGCGGCGCGCGATCCGCGGCATCCTGAATCGGCCCGGCGGCCAGCTCGTCATCGTCGACACACCCGGCATCCACAAGCCGCGGACGCTGCTCGGCCAGCGGCTGAACGACCTCGTCGAGCAGGTCCTGGGCGACGTCGACGTCATCGGCTTCCTGGTTCCCGCCGTCGACAAGGTCGGCCCCGGCGACCGCCGCATCGCCGCATCGCTCGACGGCTACCCGCGCGCCAAGAAGGTCGCGATCGTGACGAAGACCGATCTCGCCGGCCGTGACGAGATCATGGAGCGTCTCATGGAGGTCGACAGCCTCCGCGAGGATTGGGCTGCGGTGATCCCCCTCTCCGCAGTCACGGCCGAGCAGCTCGACGTGCTGTCCGACGAGCTGCTCGCCCTCATGCCCGAGGGGCCGGCGCTGTACCCCGACGATGTCGTCACGGACGAGTCGACCGAGGACCGGATCGCCGAGATCATCCGCGAAGCCGCCCTCGAAGGCGTGCGCGATGAGCTGCCCCACTCGATCGCCGTCACGGTGGAGGACGTCGCTCCTCGCGACGGCTCCGACCTCACGGACGTCTACGCAAACATCGTCGTCGAGCGCGACAGCCAGAAGGCCATCATCATCGGCCGCAAAGGCTCCCGGCTCGCGGATGTCGGTGCTCGTGCCCGCGCTCAGATCGAGCCGCTTCTCGGGACCCGGGTGTTCCTCTCGCTGCGGGTGCGTGTCGCGAAGGAATGGCAGCGCGATCCCAAGCAGCTCGGGCGCCTCGGCTTCTAGCCGACCTCGCGCATCGCCGACTGGATGACGACGACATCCTCACCGAATTCGGCGTCCGCCGCTTTCTGGAGCGTTCCGTCGTCCCACACGACCGTGACCCAGAGGCGACCGTCGTACGCGCCGGATGCGAGCACCGTGTCGCCGAGGGTGTCGTGCACCCGCTGTTCGACGTCGTGGAGCTCGGCGTCGTCCGCCCTGCCGGGGACCCCGCCGGTGGGGTCGGGAAGCGGCATCGGATCGTAGAGCGCGAGCGGCACCGCCGGCGCAGTGACGGCGAACGACGATCCGTCGTAACGCCCCTGGACGGCATAGGTACCCCAGGTCGAGCCGGACATCGTGGTCGCGTCGGTCAGAGATCCCCAGTCCCACCCCGTGAGGGGAATGCCGGAGCACTGCGGCGGGGCCGACTCCGCGACGGCGCCGAGACACAGCTGAGCGCCCGAGCCGCCGTCGAGGACGGTCCCCTGGGCCACGACGTCGCCGGCGGGCGGAGCGGGGTCGAGCGAGGTCGGCGCGGCCGCAGGTGTCGAGGCGCAGCCCGCGGTCAGGGCTATCGCACACATGATGAGGGCGAACAGGCCCGCGCGCGGAGTACTCATATCCCGACAGTGTCGCGCACGACGCCATCGTCTCAGCGGCGGCACGCCTGTGTGCGGCGGACGGATGAGCGGGGTGTAACCTGGGCGCATGCGCTTCGGCCGACTGCTTCTCCTTAGTCGCCGCGACGAGTCCTCGTTCTAGGGCCTCTCTCGTCGCGGAGCTTCGCGTTGGCCCGCCACACCGGATGAGGAAGAGCGAGACGACCATGGAGAACAACCAGAAGCCCTCGGGCATGCCGATTCACAAGTATCGGCCGTTCCACGAGCAGATCCGCGTCGATCTGCCAGACCGAACCTGGCCAGCGAAGCGCATCGAGACGGCGCCCCGCTGGTGCGCGGTCGACCTGCGCGACGGCAACCAGGCTCTCATCGATCCGATGAGCCCCGAGCGCAAGCGCGTGATGTTCGAGCTGCTCGTGAAGATGGGCTACAAGGAGATCGAGGTCGGGTTCCCGAGCGCGAGCCAGACCGACTTCGACTTCGTTCGTCAGCTGATCGAAGACGGCCTGATCCCCGACGATGTGACGATCCAGGTGCTCACCCAGGCGCGCGAACACCTCATCAAGCGCACGTACGAGGCGATCGCCGGTGCGAAGCAGGCCATCGTGCACCTGTACAACTCGACGAGCATCCTGCAGCGCGAGGTCGTCTTCCGCACCGACCGCCAGGGCATCATCGACATCGCGCTCGAGGGCGCGCGCCTGTGCCGGCAGTACGAGCAGACGGTCCCCGAGACGGCCGTCTACTACGAGTACTCGCCTGAGAGCTATACCGGCACCGAGCTCGAGTTCGCCGTGGACGTCTGCAACCAGGTCATCGAGATCTTCGAGCCGACGCCCGACCGCAAGGTCATCATCAACCTTCCCGCGACCGTCGAGATGGCCACGCCGAACGTGTACGCCGACTCGATCGAGTGGATGAGCCGACACCTCGCTCATCGCGAGAACGTCGTGCTGTCGTTGCATCCCCACAACGACCGTGGCACAGCGATCGCTGCCGCGGAACTGGGCTACATGGCCGGCGCCGATCGCATCGAGGGCTGCTTGTTCGGCAACGGTGAGCGCACCGGAAACGTCGATCTCGTGGCTCTCGGCATCAACCTGTTCACACAGGGCATCGACCCGCAGATCGACTTCAGCGACGTCGACGGCATCAAGCGCACGGTCGAGTACTGCAACCAGCTGCCCGTTCCCGAACGGAGCCCCTGGGCCGGCGACCTCGTATTCACCGCCTTCAGCGGGTCCCATCAGGACGCCATCAAGAAGGGCTTCGAGGCGATGGCGGTCCGAGCGGCGGCCGACGGCGTCTCGATCGACGAGATCGAGTGGGCGGTGCCCTATCTGCCCGTCGACCCCAAGGATCTCGGACGTTCGTACGAGGCCGTGATCCGCGTCAACTCGCAGTCGGGTAAGGGTGGCGTCGCCTACCTGCTCAAGACCGACCATGCCCTGGATCTGCCGCGCAAGCTGCAGATCGAGTTCTCGGGAGTCGTGCAGGAGAAGACGGATGCCGAAGGCGGCGAGGTCACGAGCGACCAGATCTGGTCGATCTTCACCGACGAGTACCTGCCCGCCCCGGCCGACGACGACAAGTGGGGCCGGTTCGAGCTTCTCGGCACGCGCACGCAGAGCGACATGTCGGGCGATGTGCGCCTCGACGTCACCCTGCGCGACGGCGACGAGCAGACCGACGTGTCCGGCGTCGGGAACGGGCCCATCGCCGCATTCCTCGAGGTTCTGCGCGATCGCGGGTTCGACATCTCCCTCTACGACTACGTCGAGCACACCCTGAGCTCGGGCGGCGACGCTCAGGCGGCGGCCTACGTCGAACTCCAGGTCGATGACCAGCGCCTCTGGGGAGTCGGCATCGACGGTGACATCTCGACGGCGAGCCTCAAGGCCGTCGTCTCATGCGTCAACCGCGCGATCCGCACCCGCGAGCGCTCGTCGGAGTTGACCGCGGTCTGAGGGACATCGCTCGCGGGTGAGGGCGGCCTCGTCAATCGGGGTAGTTCTCACCCGCGAGCGTCAGCGGATGGGCCACGATCCGTCGACCTCGGCGTCGATCCGGCCGAGGCTGACGAAGTACTCGGTCAGGCTTTCGGCCTGCGCCCGAGCCCAACCGATCTGACGGGTGTGGAGCTCCGCGGCGGTCGACGGCAGCCCGTCGGCGAACCGCTCAGCCAGGATCTGCGCGACCCGCCCCGCCGCGATCGCGTCTGCGGAGGCCTCGTGCGCGCCGGTGAGGGTGACGGCATAGTGGTCGGCGACGACCGACAGGGTGCGCTTGCCCTTGCGGTAGCGGTCGTATCGCTTATCGATGACGAGCGGGTCGATGACGGGGGAGGGCGCGACGATCGGAGTGACGCCGTGCCGCAGCGCCTCGTACTTCAGCATGGAGAAATCGAACGGGGCGTTGTACGCCACGACGGGGATGCCGGCGTCGAAGAGCCCACGCAAGGCGGCGGCGACCTCTGCGACGACCTCTTGCGCAGGACGCCCCGCCCGGCGCGCGTGCTCGGTCGTGATGCCGTGGATCGCCGCAGCGCCCTCGGGGATGTCGATTCCCGGGTCGGCCAGCCAGCTGTCGGCGCGCACCGGGACTCCGTCGGCATCGAGCACGCCCACGTGCGCCGTGACGATGCGGTCGGTCGTCACGTCGACACCCGTGGTCTCGAGATCGAAAACCCCGAGCACCCGCGACCATTCCGGTGCGCCGAAGGGCCAGAGATCGAGTTCGGGCGTCGTCACGGCGAGGGGTCGGTCCGGCTCCACGGATTCGAGGCTACGGCTCAGGTCCGACACTCAGGATCCGACGCGCCGCCTCCGTAGACTCGACGGGTGCCGAACGTCTCGCCGTACGAACCGCTCCTCGCACGCATCCCGGTGCGGCGTCACGAGGCCGATGTGCTCGGGGGGACGACCGTCTACTGGGTGTACGGACGCGACGACGCCGCGCAGACGCTTCTGGCCGTCCACGGGTTCCGTGGCGAACACCATGGCCTCGAGCCCGTCGTCGCGCACCTCGGCGACGTCCGCGTCGTCATGCCGGATCTGCCCGGCTTCGGCGAGACACCGCCGATCCCCGGACGCGCGCACGACCTCGACACCTACGCCGATTGGCTCACCGCCTTCTCAGCCGCCGTCGCTCCCGGTGCCGTCGTCGTCGGTCATTCCTTCGGCTCGATCGTCGCCGCCGCCGCGGTGGCGGGCGGGCTCCCGACACCGCGGTTGATCCTCATCAACCCGATCGGGGCCCCGGCGCTCGAGGGACCGCGCGGCATCTTCACGCGCCTCGCCGTCGGGTACTACGCCGTCGGAGCGCGTCTGCCCGGCCGCCTCGGCGAGGCGCTCCTGCGCAATCGGATGATCGTCCGGGTCATGAGCCTCGCGATGGTCAAGACCCGCGACCGGGCGCTTCGGCGATTCGTCCACGATCAGCACGACACCTACTTCTCGAGCTTCGCCGACCGTGATGTGCTTCGCGATGCGTTCGTGACCTCGGTCTCGAACGACGTGCGCGCTTCGGCGCCGCGCATCTCGCAGCCGACGCTGCTCATCGCCGCTGTCCAGGATGACATCACCCCGATCGAGGCCGAGCGCCGGTTGCGCGAGCTCTTCCCCGCCGCCGAGCTCGTCGAGATCGATGGGGTGGGGCACCTCATCCATTACGAGAAGCCGCGCGAAGCGGCGGCCTCGATCAGGCGGTTCCTCGGGCTTTCCGACGACGGTATGCGTTGACGTTCATCCGGTTGCCGCAATTGCCGGTGTCGCAGTAGCGCTTCGAGCCGTTCTTGGAGAAGTCGACGTAGACCGCGGCGCAGTCGTCGGCGGCACAGATCCGCACACGGTCGTAGGCGTCGGCGCGGATGACGTCGACGAAGGCCATCCCGGCCTCGACGAGCACGCGGGTCGCGAGCGGCGCGTCATCAGGGGTCGCGTGAATGTGCCAGTCGTACCCGTCGTGGATCACCAGCTGGGGCTGAGCACGCCCGTCGCGCAGCATGGCGTTGACGTGAGCGACAGCCGAGTCGCGGTCGAGTTCCCACAGCTCCCGGAGTCGCGCCCGGATAGCGCGCATGGCCTGCAGCTCGGCGTCGTCACGCACGATCGCTCCCGTGAAGGCGAACTCGGTGAGGAAGGCATCCAGATCGCCGCGATCGGCGAGCGTGTCGGCGGCGTCCGCGCCCGTGAGCGGCAGCGTGTTGACCAGCGCAGCCGTCGCGCGCAGCGACAATTCCGTGTCATGGATGAAGACCACGTTGACTCCTGACGATCGCGAGCATTACTGTCACGAGTGTAGATAACGTTCACCCCTGACCACCGAGGCTGTCGATGACGAACCCCACCGCGCCCCTGCCCATCATCGCAGGCTCGCCGGAGACAGCGCCCGCGAGCGCCCCCGGCCGCCGGACGGCGGGAATGGCCATGGCTGTCGCCTCCGCACTGGCCTTCTCGTCGAGCGGACCTCTGGTCAAGCCGTTGCTGGAAGGCGGCTGGTCGCTCGGGGCGGCGCTCTTCATCCGGATCGGTGTCGCAGCCCTCATCCTCTCGCCGTTCCTCATCCGAGCGGTCGCGCGCGAGCGAGGCTTCCTGCGCCGACACGGCCTCGCTCTGATCGCCTTCGGCGCGATGCCCGTCGTCGGCTGCCAGCTCTTCTACTTCTCGGCGATGCAGCGGATGCCGGTCGCCGTCGCCCTCCTCATCCAGTACCTGGCACCCGTGCTCCTGGTCATCTGGGTCTGGCTCACAACCCGCCGCCGGCCGTCTCCCACGGTCATCGCCGGCTCCGTCGTCGCGATGGCTGGTCTCGTGCTGGTCGTCGATATCGCCGGGGCTCGCTTCGACTTCTGGGGCACGCTCCTCGCCCTCGGCGCCGCACTGTGCACCTGCGTCTACTTCGTCATGGCCGAGCGCACCGGCGACACGCTGCCGCCCCTCGTCCTCGCCGCCGGCGGAATGGTCGTCGCGACCGCGATCATCGGCAGCCTCTTGCTCACCGGCATCCTGCCCTTCACCACGAGCACGGTCCTCGCCGACGTGGTCGGGATGCAGCTGCCGCCCGTCGTCGTGCTGCTGTGGGTCGGCGCAGCCACCGGGACCGCCTACGCGCTGGGCGTCTCAGCGGTTCCGCGGACGGGATCACGTCTGGCGTCGTTCATCGGCTTGTCCGAGGTGCTGTTCGCCCTGGGCTTCGCATGGCTGCTCCTGGCGGAGGCCCCCGCGCCGGTGCAGTTCATCGGCGGCGCGCTCATCCTCGTGGGCGTCGTCCTCGTGCGGCTCGACGCCGACCGGACGACGACGGCCGTCAGCCCGCGCGTCCCTGCGCGAGCAGCGGCTTGACGCGGTGGGGGATGACGTCGTCCATGACGAGCGAGGTCTCCGTGCGCTCGACCCCGTCGATGGCGAGGATGCGGGCGTCGACAGCGAACAGGTGCTGGGTGTCTCGGGCGACCACCCGGACCATCAGGTCGACCTGGCCGCTCAGCCCTTGAGCCTGCAGCACCTCGGGGATGGTCGCGAGCTCCTGAGCGATGCGAGGCAGGTCGGGCTGACGCAGGACGACGCTGATCAGCGCCTCGATCGGGAAGCCGAGGACACGCATCGAGATCGACCGCTCATACGAGAGGAAGACGCCGGACTGCTCCAGCCGCGCCATGCGCGCCTGGACCGTGTTGCGTGACATCCGCAAGCGCTCGGCGAGGGCGACGACCGTCGCACGGGGGTCGTCGGCGAGGGCATCGAGCAGAGCGAGGTCGACACGGTCGTGCATGGTCATGATGCTGGACGATACACCGCTCGAGGTACCTTCCATGAGCGGCGCCTCCCGACGGAGCCGCCGCGATCAGGCCGTCGCGATCAGGTCGTCGCGAGCGCGGGGGAGTCGATGAGGCGCAGACGCTCGCGTTCCATGACGAAGGTGTGGGCCGAGCCGTTGGCCAGCCGCACCCCCTGCAAGGGGAACTCCTCGCCGGTCGCGTGACGGATGACCTCGCGGATGAGCGCACCGTGCGCCACGACGATCAGCGGCACGGATGTCGGCGCCGTGGTGGCGCGCGCATCACGGACCGCACGTTCGAGCCCGCGCAGAGCGCGTTCGCGGACCACCGGCCATGGCTCGGCGTTGGGCACGTCGGCGACAGCCCACTCGCCCCAGCGGGCGTGGAACTCCTCGACGCCGACTCCCTCGGCATCGCCGTAGCTGCGTTCTCGCAACTCGGGGTAGGTGCGGGGTGCGGCGGCGCCGAGGCCGTCCGCGATGATGCGCGCGGTCTCCGCTGCGCGGGAGAGGTCGCTCGAGGCGACGACGACGTCACCCTCGATCGACGTGCGGAGGGCCGCCGCGACTGCGCGAGCCTGCTCGCGGCCGAGGTCGTTGAGCGGGATGTCTGTGGAGCCCTGGATCCGGCGTTCGCGGTTCCAGTCGGTCTCGCCGTGGCGCACGAGGGTCAGGATGGTCACCACTCGACCCTACGCGGGGCGCCGCGAGACCTCGACCTCAGTGCTCTGACGCGAGCGCATCGGCGAAGACGCGGAGGACGTGACTCGTGCCGCCGTCGATCTTCACCGTGGCCTTCGCGTCCGACCGCGTCACGCCACGATTGACGATCACCACGGGAAGCTTGCGCCGGCGCGCGCGTTCGACGAGGCGAACCCCGGAGTTCACGACGAGCGAGGATCCCGCCACGATGAGCGCCTCGCTCGTGCGCACCAGCTGTTCGGCCTCCGCGAACTTCTCGCGGGGCACGAACTCGCCGAAGAAGACCACATCGGGTTTGAGCATGCCGTCGCAGACCGTGCAGGTGGGCACGATGAAGCCGTCGCTCGTCGCGGGCAGGACATCGCCGTCGGGGCCGAGCTCGACGTTCTCGGGCACCGTGATCCAGGGGTTTTCGCGCTCGACGCGTTCTGCGAGGTCGCGGCGGTCGAACACCTGCCCGCAGTGCAGACAGAACACCCGCCGCATCGTGCCGTGGAGTTCGACGACCCGGCTGCTCCCGGCCCGCAGATGCAGTCCGTCGACATTCTGCGTGACCACGCCCGTCACGATTCCGGCGCGCTCGAGGTCGGCCAGCGCCGCGTGACCGTCGTTGGGACGGGCGGCGGCGAAGGCCTGCCAGCCGAGATGGCTGCCCACCCAGTAACGCCGACGCGCGTCCGCGCTCGCGAGGAACTGCTGGGCCGTCATCGGCGTCCGCACCGGCGCGCCCGCGCCCCGGTAGTCGGGGATGCCCGAGTCGGTCGACACGCCGGCGCCCGTGAGCACCGCGATTCGACGGCCGGCGAGCACGTCGAGGGCGCTCTGGATCTCGTCGCCCGCGGGCGTGTCGAGATCGGGAATCGTCACGGTCCTACTCTACGAGCGTCCGCGCGACCCCCGGGTGACGTGCGAGGCTGGACGAGTGCCCGTGATCCGCATCGACGACGCCACCGATCCCCGCCTCGCGGACTACCGCGACCTGACCGACGTCGCATTGCGGCGAGTCCTCGAGCCCGCGGGCGGGCTGTACATCGCCGAATCCGCGAAAGTGATCGCCCGGGCCCATGCCGCGGGACACCACGCGCGTTCGTTCCTCGTGCAGGAGAAATGGCTTCCCGATGTGGTCGACCTCGCAGGCGACGCGCCGGTCTTCGTCGTCTCCGACGAGGTCGCCGAGCAGGTGACCGGTTACGCCGTGCACCGCGGTGCCCTCGCCGCGATGCACCGGCCGCGTCCCGCTCCCGTGAGCGAGGTCGTCGCCGACGCCCGGCTCGTGCTCGTCCTCGAAGACATCGTCGATCACACGAACGTGGGCGCCGCCTTCCGTGCCGCCGCCGGGCTCGGCGCCGACGCCGTGCTCGTGAGCGAGCGCTGCGCCGACCCGCTCTACCGTCGCAGCGTTAGAGTCAGCATGGGCACGGTCTTCCAGGTGCCGTGGACGCGCCTTCCGGCATGGTCCGAAGCGGCACCGATGCTCCGCGACGCCGGCCTGCACCTCGCCGCCCTCGCTCTCGCCGAGGGGGCCGTGCCGCTCGACGAGTTCGCCGCGGCGCGGCCCGATCGGGTCGCGCTCCTGATGGGAACCGAGGGCGACGGGCTGAGCAGACGTGCCCTCGCTGTCGCCGACACCGTCGTCACGATTCCGATGGCCGGGGGAGTGGACTCCCTCAACGTCGCGGCGGCCGCCGCGGTGTCGCTCTGGGCGTTGCGCTGATCACTCGGGGTCGTCGGCGCGCCGGAGCACGGGCAACGGCTCGGGCCGCTTGGCCGTGATGTGGTCGCCCGACGACTGATGCCGGAGTCGTCGCAGCACCCAGGGCATGAGGTACTCCCGAGCCCAGACGAGGTCGTTGGCGCGAGCCGCCCGCCATGTGAGGACCGGCGTCGTGTCGGGCTGCATGGGCTGGAGATCGTTCGGCACATTGAGCGCCCGCAGCACCATGCGTGCGACCTCGTGGTGCCCGAGGGAGTTGTAGTGCAGCCGGTCGTCGTCGAAGAAGCGCATGTCCTGCACCTCCTTCAGAGCCCACTGGTCGGCGACGATGGCGTCGTAGCGATCGGCGATCGCCCTGATGTTCTCGTTGTAGATCGCCACGCGGCCGCGGATCCCGCGGAAGACCGGTGTGAACTCGGTGTCGATGCCGGTGAAGAGCACGAGTGTCGCGCCGGTCGACGACAGGCGCACGACGGCATCCTCGAACTGCTGCGCGACCGCGTCGGGATCGGAGCCGGGCCGGATGACGTCGTTGCCGCCTGCCGAGAACGTGATCAGGTCGGGCTTGAGCGCGAGGGCGGGCTCGATCTGGTCGGCCACGATCTGACCGATCAGTTTGCCGCGCACCGCGAGGTTCGCATAGGCGAAGTCGGAGACCTGCGAGCTGAGCACCTCCGCCACGCGGTCGGCCCAGCCCCGGTGCCCGCCCGGGCTCCCCGGCTCGGGATCTCCGATGCCCTCGGTGAACGAATCGCCGATCGCGACCATGCGGCGCCATGGGTGGGCGGTCTCGTTCGGCACGTAAGGCGTGCGGCGCGCGTCCTCGGACGGCTCGTTCTTCCTCATGACCCCTCCTGAAGCTCCGTACCTGCCACGGTATCTCGTGCCGGGCGATCGTGTGGGTGGGGTCGTTTAAGGTGGTCCATCGTGACAGAGGACCCCCAGGAGCACTTCGGAAGCTTCGCCGCCGAGCACCTGTCACCCTCGTTCCCGCAGCGTGCGCCGTGGGGTACGGCTCAGCGTCTGCGCGCCTGGCAGGCGGAGGCGCTGGACCAGTACTTCGGCGCCGACGGACCGGAGGGTGTCGGGCGCGGACCGCGCGACTTCCTCGCCGCGGCGACCCCCGGCGCCGGTAAGACGACGTTCGCGCTCCGCCTGGCGTCGGAGCTGCTCCGCCGCGACGTCGTCGACCGCATCGTCGTGGTCGCCCCCACCGAGCACCTCAAGACGCAGTGGGCGGATGCCGCCGGCCGCGTCGGCATCCGCCTCGATCCGCGTTTCAGCAACCGTCACGGGATGCCGTCGCGGCAGTACCACGGCGTCGCGGTGACCTACGCGCAGGTCGCCGTCAAGGCATCCGTCCACCAACGGCTGACGATGGACGCCCGGACTCTGGTGATCCTCGACGAGGTGCACCACGGCGGCGACGCGCTGAGCTGGGGCGATGCGCTGCGTGAGGCCTACGGGAGGGCGACGCGACGCCTGCTGCTCTCGGGAACACCGTTCCGGAGCGACACCGCTCCCATCCCGTTCGTGGAGTACCACCCGAACGAGAAGGGTATTCGTCTCTCCAAGACGGACTTCAACTACGGGTACGGTCGAGCCCTCGCCGACGGCGTCGTGAGGCCCGTGCTGTTCCTCGTCTACGCCGGTCACATGAAGTGGCGGACCAAGACGGGCGACGAGTTCGAGGCCCACCTCGGCCAGGACAACACGAAGGACATCACGTCGCAGGCGTGGCGCACCGCGCTGAACCCCGAGGGCGACTGGATCCCGGCCGTGCTGCGGTCAGCTGATCGTCGCCTGACGGAGGTGCGCCAGGACGTACCGGATGCTGGCGGGCTCGTCATCGCCACCGACCAGACCGCGGCGCGCGCCTATGCCGACATCCTGCAGCAGATCACCGGCGAGGCCCCGACCGTCGTCCTCTCCGACGACAAGGCCGCGTCGGGCAACATCGAGGTCTTCGCGCAGTCGACCTCCCGGTGGATGGTCGCGGTGCGCATGGTTTCGGAGGGCGTCGACGTGCCCCGGCTCGCCGTCGGGGTGTACGCCACGTCGTCGTCGACACCGCTCTTCTTCGCCCAGGCGATCGGCCGCTTCGTGCGGGCGCGTCGTCGCGGCGAGACCGCGAGCGTCTTCCTCCCGAACGTGCCCGTGCTCCTCAACCTCGCTGCGGAGATGGAGCGTCAGCGCGACCACGCGCTGGATCGTGAAGCAGGTGACGATGACGGTCTCGAAGACACGTTGCTCGCCGAGGCCGAGAGCGAAGACAAGGCATCCGAGGAGCTGACCCAGGAGTTCAGCTATCAAGCGCTCGGCTCGGTCGCCCATTTCGACCGCGTCCTGTTCGACGGGGCGGAGTTCGGGCAGCTCGCGGTGCCTGGGACCCCCGAGGAGGAGGAGTTCCTCGGTATCCCCGGTCTTCTCGAGCCCGAACACGTCCACGAGCTTCTGATGCAACGGCAGTCCCGCCAGACGAAGCATCGGCACAGCCGGGAGGCCCGCGAGAAGGCGACCGCCGGCACCCCCGGCGACGAAGCCCCCACTGCCGAGTCCACCCTGCCGGAGCCGCTGCACCGTTCCCTGAAGGAGCAGCGCCAACTGCTCAACAGCCTCGTGGGCCTGTACGCACGGCAGAGCGGTGAGCCGCACGGACAGATCCATGCGGAGCTGCGGCGCGTATGCGGCGGCCCGGCCGTCTCGCACGCGACGGTGGCCCAGCTCCAGGCCCGCATCGCGGTGCTGCGTTCGCGCGTGAGGTCGTGACTCCGAGGGGTGCGCCACGCCCGGCGTGCCGACGATTCTTCACCCCGGGACGGACGTGTTAGTGTTGTTCCTCGGTTGGGAACAACTGAAAAACACTGCGCGGGTGGCGGAATAGGTAGACGCGCTAGCTTGAGGTGCTAGTGCCCGTATAGGGCGTGGGGGTTCAAGTCCCCCCTCGCGCACAGTGAGAGAAGGGCTCCGGAAACGGAGCCCTTCGTCATTTCCAGGAAGCGTTCGCGACTACCGTGGAGAGCATGTCCGAGTACGACGATCTGCCCGAGGTCGCCCGCGTCGCGCGAGACCTGATCCGATTCGACACCACCAACTACGGTGAGGGCCGCTCACGCGGCGAACGCGAGGCGGCGGAGTACGTGGGGGCCTACCTCGAGGCGCTCGGTCTCCGGCCCGAGTACTACGAGCCGATTCCGCGGCGGACGAACGTCTCGGTGCGCATCCCGGGACGCGACCCTTCCAAGCCGGCTCTCGTCCTGCACGGCCACCTCGATGTCGTGCCGGCGGTCGCCGACGACTGGAGCGTCGACCCGTTCGGGGGAGTCGTTCGCGACGGGATGCTGTGGGGCCGAGGCGCCGTCGACATGAAGGACATGGACGCCATGATCCTCACGTCCGTGGCCGAGCTGCTGCGGGCGGGCGAGCAGCCCGAGCGCGACCTCGTCGTGACGTTCTTCGCCGACGAGGAGAACGGCGGGGTCGAAGGCTCCCAGCTGGTCGTGCGCGACCGCCCGGAGTGGTTCGCCGGCGCGACCGAGGCCATCAGTGAGGTGGGCGGGTACTCGATCGGCGTCGACGGGCACCGGGCCTATCTCCTGCAGGTCGGCGAGAAGGCCCTCGTCTGGCTACGACTTCACGCGACCGGGCGGGCGGGCCACGGCAGTCGCCTGCACCCGGAGAACGCGATCACCCGGCTCGCCGAGGCCGTCGCGGCCCTCGGCCGCGCCGCCTGGCCGATCGAGCTCACCGACACCACGCGACGCCTCGTCTCCGACCTCGCCGGCATCAGCGGGCGCGATTCCTCGGATCCCGATGCCGTCGCAGCTGCGACGGGTCCGACCTCCGCCTTCCTCGCGTCGACATTCCGCACCACGACGAATCCGACGGGCCTGACCGCGGGCTACAAGCACAACGTCATCCCCGATGCCGCGTCGGCCGCGATCGACGTGCGTACGCTCCCCGGGCAGGAGGACGCCGTGCTGGCACAGATCCAGCGGATCGTCGGCGACGACATCCGCATCGAGATCGTGCACCGTGACATCGGGCTCGAGGTTCCCTTCGAGGGATCGCTCGTCGATGCCATGGTCGGCGCACTCGG
Organism: Microbacterium arborescens; assembly: GCF_030369635.1. NCBI lineage: Bacteria > Bacillati > Actinomycetota > Actinomycetes > Micrococcales > Microbacteriaceae > Microbacterium > Microbacterium arborescens. Next base: position 1,754,476 of record NZ_CP128474.1, read on the forward strand.
ACGCCACGACCCCGGCGTTCCGGTGCTGCCCTACCTCATGGGCGGCGGCACCGACAACAAGGCCCTCTCGGAGCTGGGGATCGCGGGATTCGGGTTCGCGCCGCTGCGCCTCCCGGCCGATATGGACTTCACGGGTATGTTCCACGGAGTCGACGAACGCGTCCCGATCGACGCACTCGTCTTCGGACAGCGCGTGCTCACCGATCTCATCCGCACGTATTGAAAGGCCGCTCATGCAGCTCCTCGAGGCCATCATCCTCGGTATCGTCCAGGGTCTGACCGAGTTCCTGCCGATCTCCTCGAGCGCTCACCTGCGCATCGTGGGGGAGTTCCTGCCATCGGCCCAGGACCCCGGCGCCACCTTCACCGCGATCACCCAGATCGGCACCGAGCTGGCCGTGCTGGTCTACTTCTGGAAGAAGATCACCCGCATCATCGGTCGGTGGTTCCGATCGTTCACCGGCTCGGTCCCGCGGAACGACGCGGATGTGCGACTCGGGTGGATCGTCATCATCGGCACGCTCCCGATCGGCGTGCTCGGCTTCCTCTTCCAGGACGTCATCCGCGACACTTTCCGCAACCTCTGGCTCGTGGCCATCGTCCTCATCGTCTTCGGCCTCATCCTCGGCGCCGCCGACGCCCTCGGGCGTCGTGTCCGCACCGAGAACGACCTGACCTACGGGCACGGTCTCGCGCTCGGTTTTGCGCAGGCACTCGCCCTCATTCCCGGAGTGTCGCGCTCGGGAGCCACCACCACCATGGGGCTCGCGCTCGGGTACACACGCCCGGCCGCTGCCGAGGTCGCGTTCCTTCTGGCTGTGCCGGCCGTCTTCGGCAGTGGTCTCTATGAGCTGCTGCAGGCGATTCGCGAGCCCGGCGCCTCGGTGTTCTCGCTCGTCGACACCGCCGTCGCCACCGTCGTCGCCTTCGGCGTGGGTCTCGCCGTGATCGCCTTCCTCATGCAGTACCTCAAGCGCGGCAGCTTCCTGCCGTTCGTGCTCTACCGCGTCGGCCTGGGCGCTGTGCTGATCGTCCTGCTCTCGCTGGGTGTGCTCCAGGCATACTGAACCGGCCGAGCGCCGGACGCGGCTCGCCTCTCAGCGATGCGGGCCGCGACCGAGGCCGCGGCCGTCACCGCCGTCGCCGCGGTGCCGGAGGTACTTCTCGAACTCCTGCGCGATCGCGTCGCCCGACGCCTCGGGGGAGTCCCAGGTATCGCGCGTCTGCTCGAGTTGCCGGATGTACTCCGTCATCTCTTCATCGTCCGCGGCAGCGGCGTCGATCGTCGCCTCCCAGGCGAGTGCATCGCCCGGCAGCGAGCCACGGGCGATCTTGGCGCCCGTGATGCCCTCGAGCTTGTCGAGGAGCGCCAGAGTGGCTTTCGGCGACGGCGAGTGGCCCGCGACGTAGTGCGGCACGCTCGCCCACAGCGCGGCCGTGGGTATTCCGGCCTCCTCCGCGGCTGCGGCGATGACCGAAAGGATGCCGACCGGGCCTTCGTAGGTCGAGCGTTCGAGGCCCAGCGCCGTCCGCAGCTCGTCGTTGTCGCTTCCACTGAAGACGGTGATGGGGCGAGTGTGCGGAACGTCGCTCATCATCGATCCGAGCGCCACCACACCGGTGATGTCTTCACGCAGCGCGGCGTCCACCAGCTCGGCGGCGAACGATTTCCAGGCACGCGCCGGCTCGGCGCCGCTGAGGATCCACAGCCGGGTGCCGCGCGCGGTCGCGCGGGGGCGCCAGATCGTCGCATCGGGCCAGGTGAGGGATCTGCGGCCGTCGGCGTCGGCCTGGATGTGCGGCCGCGTGTACATGTAGTCGAAGTAGAGCTCGGGATCGACCGAGTAGACCGCGTCGTAGGGACGGGATTCGCGCAGCTGCGTGGCGGCGGCCGTGGCCGCCTCGCCGGCGTCGTTCCATCCGTCGAACGCGACCACGAGGACGCGGCGTCCCAGACTGTTCAACCCGTCCTCCGTTCCGTGCCGGCTCGCTCTGCGCGAGCGGGTCTGCTCCACGATACGCCGAGGCCGGTGCGTGCGGGTCGGGCCACGCGGCCTCTCAGCCCCGCATCGGTAACATGGTGCGGATGACTTCTCGTTCCCCCGCCGCGGTCCTCTGGGACATGGACGGCACGCTCGTCGACACCGAACCGTACTGGATGGCCGCGGAGGGACCGCTGGTCGAGAGCTTCGGCGGCGTGTGGACGCACGAGCAGGCACTCGGTCTCGTCGGACTCGGACTCGAGGATTCCGCCCGCATCCTGCAGAACGCCGGCGTTCGGATGCAGACGCACGAGATCATCGACCACCTGACCGAAACCGTCTCGGGGCAGCTCCGCCTCGGCGGCACGCCGTTCCGCCCGGGCGCGCGCGAACTGCTCTCCGGTCTGCGCGAAGCGGGGATCAAGACGGCGCTCGTGACGATGTCCATGCGCAGCATGGCCGACACGGTCGTGTCGTCGATTCCCTTCGACGCGTTCGACACCGTCGTCGCCGGCGACGAAGCGACCCGCCCCAAGCCCTATCCGGACCCCTACCTCCAAGCATGCGAGGCGCTCGGCGTCGACGTGGCCGACACCGTCGCCATCGAGGACTCTCCGAACGGCCTGCGCTCGGCGGTCGCCTCCGGCGCGGTCGCACTCGGGGTGCCGTTGATGGTGCCGCTGCACGGGCTCGGCGCTCATGCACTCTGGGACTCCCTCGCGGGACGCTCGGTGGCCGACCTGGCCGATCTCTTCTCCCTCCACCGACTCGGAGCCTCCGCATGATCGACGACCTGCAGCCCCGCGGCCCCTTCCGCTACGGTGACCGCGTGCAGCTGACCGGCCCCAAGGGACGGATGCACACGATCACGCTTCGCGAGGGAGGCGAGCTGCATACCCACCACGGGGTCCTGCGCCATGAGGTGCTCGTCGGTCAGCCCGACGGGTCGGTGGCGGCCAACAGCGGGGGCCACGAGTACCTCGCGCTGCGGCCGCTGCTGCGCGACTTCGTGATGTCGATGCCGCGCGGGGCTGCGATCGTCTATCCGAAGGATGCCGCGCAGATTCTGGCCGCCGCCGACATCTTCCCGGGGGCGACCGTCGTCGAAGCGGGCGTCGGCTCGGGCGCGCTGTCGCTCTGGCTGCTGCGAGCCATCGGCGAGACGGGCCGGCTCGTGTCCTTCGAGCGTCGCGCCGAGTTCGCCGAGGTCGCCGAGGCGAACGTCACGACGTTCATGGGCAGTGCCCCCGCGAACTGGTCCGTCGTCGTCGGCGATCTGGTCGAGAGTCTTCCCGACGCCGTCGCGCCGGGGACCGTCGATCGCGTGGTCCTCGACATGCTCGCCCCCTGGGAATGCATCGACGCCGTCGCCGACGCGCTCGCCCCCGGCGGCGTGGTGCTCTGCTACGTCGCCACCGCCACCCAGCTCAGCCGCGTGGCCGAGTACGTGCGCGGCACCGGGCTGTTCACCGACCCCGACGCCTCCGAGACGATGATCCGCGGCTGGCACGTCGAGGGACTGGCCGTGCGTCCCGACCACCGGATGGTGGCGCACACGGGCTTCCTCCTCACCGCCCGCCGGCTGGCGCCGGGAGCGATCCCGCCGGATGTGCGCAAGCGCGCGTTGAAGAAGCCGTCCTATGCCGATGCCGACGTCGAGATGTGGACGCCCGGGGCCGTGGGCGACCGCGAGATCACCGACAAGAACCTGCGCAAGCGCGTCCGTGAGGCCCAACGCGCGGCCCGCGGCGCCGCCTCCGCGTCGGACGGGCACGACGGCGAGTCCGCGTAGACTGCTGCGGTGCGTAGGATCATCGCCGCCGCCGGCGCCCTCTCTCTGACCGTGCTGTCCCTCACGGCCTGTGCCACGCCGTCCTCGGGCTCGGCGTCGTGCACGCGCGACGTGTCCGCGTCGTCGGCCCTCGATCTGGTCGAGATCACCGACACGCCGGTCGGTACCAAGCCCACGGTCGAGCTGTCGGCTCCCGTGCACGTCGACGGCCTGTCGGCACGTGACACCATCACCGGCGAGGGCCGCGCCATCACGAGCGATGCCCAGGACGTCGTCTTCGACCTCACGGTCATCGACGGCTCGTCCGGCGCCCCGATCGCGGCATCCGGGTACACCGGCCAGCTGTCGGAGGTCTACCCGCTCGACAGCTGGGAGGCGACGTTCCCCGGGCTCGTCGACGCGCTGCACTGCGCGACCGAGGGGTCTCGTGTCGTGATGGCTCTCGGGCCCGACGAGGTGACGGCAGACACGCGCGCCCGCTTCGGCATGGCCGAGGATGCGACGACCGTCGTCGTGCTCGACCTCCAGAAGGTCTACCTCGCCGCGGCCGACGGTGCGGAGCAGTTCAACGACCGCGCAGGAATGCCCTCGGTCGTCGTCGCCCCCGACGGACGCCCCGGGGTCCTCATCCCCGACAACGACCCGCCCACCGATCTCGCGGTCGAGGTGCTGAAGAAGGGTGATGGCGAAGAGGTCACCGGTGATGTACCGGTCCGTGTGCACTACACCGGCGTGACGTGGGCCGACAAGAAGGTCTTCGACAGCACGTGGGATCGCGGGGCTCAGCCCATGGAGCTCGACCAGACGATCCCCGGATTCGCGGAAGCGTTGCGTGGCCAGACCGTCGGCTCGCAGGTCCTCGTGGTCATTCCACCGGACCAGGGATACGGCGAGACCGCGCAGGGCGCGATCCCCGCGAACTCCACCCTCGTCTTCGTCGTCGACATCCTCGGCCTCGACCCCGCGTCCTGAATCTGCCGCGGGCGCGCACGCCTAGAATCGAAGGCATGTCCGTCACCCCAGCACGCGTCCCTCCCGAGGAGCGCCTGGTCAACCTGGTCGTCGCCCTCATGGCGACCGAACAGGGCGTGACGAAGGACACGATCCTGGGTTCAGTGTCGGGATACCGCGAGCAGGTCGAATCCGGTTCACGACGCGAGGCGCTCGAGAAGATGTTCGAACGCGACAAGGAGAACCTCCGCGGCCTCGGTGTGCCGATCGAGACGATCGGCGACTACGCCGACCCCGACGACCTCCGTGAGGCGCGCTACCGCATCCCACCGACGGAGTACGAGCTGCCCGCCGACATCACCTTCACCCCGGCAGAACTGGCCGTGCTGACGCTGGCCGGGGGAGTGTGGGGTGAGCACACCCTGTCTGCCGGCGCGCGTTCGGGCCTGCGCAAGATCCGCTCGCTCGGCATCGACGTGGACGAGCCCATCATCGGGTTCGCCCCGAGGCTCGACCTGCACGACGCGTCGTTCCTGCCCCTTCAGCGGGCTATCGAGCAGGCCCGGGAGGTCGAGTTCGACTACCTCCGTCCCGGCTCCGATCGCCCCCGGCGGCGCCGGGTGCGCCCATTCGCGCTGGTGGAGTTCGAGGCCCGTTGGCACCTGTTCGGGTGGGACACCGGCGTGGAGGCCGAGCGCACGTTCCTGCTCTCCCGCGTTCTCAGCGACGTCGTCGTGACGCGGCAGGGATTCGACGAGAGCCTTCGCGTCGGCGCCGGCGAACGGGCGCTATCAGGCCTTCGCGACGTCGCGCTCCGTCAGAACGCGACCGTCACGGCGGTGCCGGGAACCGAGGCGGAACTGCGTCTGCGTCGCCGGGCCCGTGCCGAAGCCACGAATGGGCGACAGGTCGAGATCCCTTTCGTCGACCTCGAGGTGTTCGCGGACGAGCTCGCTTCGTACGGACCTGAGGTGATGGTTCTCGAGCCGCGCGCGCTGCAGGATGCCGTCATGCGGCGTCTGCGCGCCGCCCGCGACCGATCGGCGGAGTCGGCGTGAGCGGCCAGCCGGTCGTGGCGACCGACCGTGCCGCGCTGATCCTCCAGCTCGTCCCCTATCTGATCGCGCAAGGCGAGGTGACGGTGGCGCAGGCTGCCCGCGACTTCGACGTCGAACCGCGGCAGATGCGTGCGATGGTCGAGAAGCTGACCGTCATCGGGCTCCCCGGCGAGGGCGGTTTCTGGCAGATGGCGAACGATCTGTTCGACATCGACTGGGACCTGCTCGACCGCGAGGACCGCATCGTCATCACCAACGCGGTCGGCTTGGAGCGGTCTCCCCGCCTCACCGCTCGCGAGGCCGCAGCCCTGCTCGCCGGGCTGCAGCTCGCCGCCGCCGTTCCGGGGGTCGGCGACAGCGGTGTCGTGCAGGGGCTCCTCTCGAAGCTCTCGCGCGGTGCAGGGCAGACGCCCGCGGATGTCATCGTCGCGCCCGCTCCCGTCGACGACGTCCGTGAGACGGTGGCGCGCGCACTCCGCGAGGGTGTCGCCGTGACGTTCACCTACACCGCCCCGGATGCGCATCCGACGACGCGCACGGTGGATCCGGTGAAGGTGACCATCTCGGCGGGGCAGTGGTATCTGCAGGGCTGGTGCCACATGCGCCGCGCCATGCGCACCTTCCACCTCGACCGCGTCACCGAGCCCGCAGTCACCTCGATCACGGCGCTGCACTCTTCGGAGCCGGTGCCCGAACTCTTCGAGCCGGGAGACGACGAGGTCGTCGCCGAGATCCGTTACCCGGCGCACGCAGCCTCGGCCGTCGGCGAGTTCCTCGCCAACGCGCAGGTGCACGAGGAAGGCGGATTCCGGAGGGCGTTCATCCGCGTCGCCGACCCCCGCTCGCTGAAACGACTCGTCGCCCGGAGCGGCGGCGACGTCGAGATCGTCGCGCCGCCGGAGGCCCGGCGGGCAGCTCACGACTGGGCTCAGGCGGCTCTCGATCAGTACCGCTGAAGCGGGCTTTCGCATCAGTGCGGGGGTTAGACTGTGCGAAACCATCGATGAGGAGACTCAATGAGCAATCTGTTCGCAGGTCCGCACCTGTGGATCCTACTCATCGTCATTCTGCTGCTTTTCGGTGCCGCGAAGCTTCCGGCGCTGGCCAAGAGCATGGGACAGTCCGCCCGTATCTTCAAGGGCGAGATGAAGGCCATGAAGGAAGACGATGCCACCGCCGGCACCGCCACCTCGACGACGGCTGACGTCGCACCCGTCGAGAAGCCCGCGGACCCGAAGAGCGGTCCCGCGGCTCCCACACCGTAGCCCCGCGTGGTGACGGCTGAGCGCACGCGCTCAGGGGCGGAGGGCGCGCCCCGGCGCGACAAGCGCATGTCTCTCGGACAGCATCTGATCGAGCTGCGACGACGTCTGATCATCTCGGCGATCGCCCTTGTGGCGTCGATGGTGGTGTCCTTCTTCCTCACCGACTGGATCATCTGGGCGATGACCGAGCCGATCCGGATGGTTGCGGAGCAGCGTGGCGACACCGAGGCCGTCAAGCTGATGTACTCGACGATCACCGGCCCGTTCGACATGCGGCTGCGCATCTCCTTCTCGGTCGGCATCATCCTCTCCGCCCCGGTCTGGCTGTGGCAGATCTGGGCCTTCCTGATGCCCGGCCTGACGCGCAAAGAGGTCCGTTACACAGTCGGCTTCGTGTCGGCCGCAGTACCGCTGTTCTTCGCGGGCGTCTACACCGGCTGGCTCGTGATGCCGCACATCGTCGAGATCATGGCGACGTTCTCGCCGGAATCGTCCGCGAACTTCTACGAGGGCAAGTACTACTACGACTTCGTCTTCAAGCTGCTGCTGGTGGTCGGAGTCGCATTCATCATCCCCGTCTTCCTCGTGGCGCTGAATTTCGCCGGGATCATGAGCGGCAAGGCGATCCTCAAGGGATGGCGCGTCGCGATCCTGATCGCCGTCGTCTTCTCGGGGCTCGCGACGCCTGCCGCGGACATCGTCAGCATGCTCATGCTGGCGTCGATCCTGACGGTGCTCTACTTCGCGGCCGCCGCGTTGTCGCTCCTGCTCGATCTTCGGCGCTCGCGTCGTGCCCCTGAGCTCACCGTTCCCGGTCCGGCCCCGACGACCGATCCACTCTCGTGAGCGACGCGAGTCCCGCAGAGCGATTCCTCGCGGCGCAGTCCGCCCGGGCGCATCCGCTCACGGCGGCGTTCGCCGACATGCAACGATTCGACCTCGACCCGTTCCAGGTCGCCGGGTGCCATGCACTCGAGGAAGGCAGGAGCGTCCTCGTCGCTGCTCCGACGGGCGCCGGCAAGACGATCGTGGGCGAGTTCGCCATGCACCTCGCGATGCTCGAACCCGACACCAAGGCGTTCTACACGACGCCCATGAAGGCGCTGTCGAATCAGAAGTTCCGCGAGCTCGTCGACGTCTACGGCGAGGACGAGGTCGGCCTCCTGACCGGCGACACCAACATCAACGGCAGCGCTCGCATCGTGGTCATGACCACGGAAGTGCTCCGCAACATGCTGTACGCCGACTCGCCGGCTCTGCGCGGACTGCGGTACGTGGTCATGGACGAGGTGCATTACCTCGCCGATCGCTTCCGAGGCGCGGTGTGGGAGGAGGTCATCATCCACCTCCACCCGTCCGTGCGGATGGTGGCGCTCTCGGCGACGGTCTCGAACGCCGAGGAATTCGGCGACTGGCTCGACACGGTCCGGGGTGACACCGCGGTGGTGGTCTCCGAGATCCGCCCGGTCCCTCTCGAGCAGCACGTCCTGGTGCGCGGGGATCTCCTGCCGCTGTTCGACGACCGCTCCGGTGTCGCGACGGCTCAGGTCAACCAAGAGCTCACACGTCTGAGGTCGCCCCAGAGCCAGCGTTATGAGAACAACCGCCGCGCGCACGGATACCGCGGGGGAGGGGGCCGCGAGGCGCATCGCAAGCACCGCGGCGGCACAGCGCCCGCGCGCCCAGCAGCCGTGCAGCGCCTCGAGCGCATCGACCGTCCCGCGGTGGTCGAGCTGCTCGGCCGGGCCAACCTGCTTCCCGCCATCTTCTTCATCTTCAGCCGAGCGGGTTGCGACGGGGCCGTCCAGCAGGTTCGCCGCGCGGGTCTGCGCCTCACGACCCCCGAAGAGCGCGACGAGATTCGCGCGATCGTCGATCGACGCACGCGGGTGCTGGCGCAAGAAGACCTCGCGGTACTCGGCTTCTGGGAGTGGCGCGACAACCTCGAGCGCGGGGTTGCCGCTCACCACGCGGGACTGCTGCCCGCGTTCAAGGAGGTCGTCGAGGAGCTGTTCCAACGAAAGCTCGTGAAGGCGGTGTTCGCGACCGAGACGCTCGCGTTGGGGATCAACATGCCCGCCCGCACGGTCGTGCTGGAGAAGCTCGAGAAGTTTAACGGCGAGGCTCGGGTGGCGATCACCTCGGGCGAGTACACCCAGCTGACCGGACGCGCGGGGCGCCGGGGCATCGACGTCGAGGGCCATGCGGTCATCCAGTGGAGCGAGGGGCTCGATCCGCAGGCGGTCGCCTCACTGGCGTCTCGGCGCACTTACCCGCTGAACTCGAGCTTCCGGCCGACCTACAACATGGCCGTGAACCTCATCGACCGGTTCGGACGCGACGAGGCCCGCGAGATCCTCGAGTCGTCCTTCGCCCAGTTCCAGGCCGACCGCTCCGTCGTGGGCCTCGCACGCCAGGTCAAAGAGAAGGAACAGACCCTCGACCGGTACGCCCGTTCGATGACGTGCGACCGCGGCGACTTCGCCGAGTACTCCGGCATCCGGCGCGAGCTGAGCGACCTCGAGAAGCTCAACCGCAACGACCGCACAGCCCCGGCGCGGATCCGGCAACGCCGGCAGGATGAACTGGCCGGGCTCCGGAAGCGAATGCAGCGCCATCCCTGCCACGACTGCCCGGACCGTGAGCACCACGCTCGGTGGGCCGAGCGCTATTGGCGGTTGCGGCGCGACGTCCAGAAACTGCGGCAGCAGATCGACACCCGCACCGGCACCGTCGCGCGCGTGTTCGATCGGGTGGTCGATGTCCTCACCGCACTCGATTACGTCGCTGTCGACGCCGACGGCACGACGACGCTGACGGCGGCCGGTGCGACGATGCGACGGATCTACGGTGAACGCGACCTCCTCGTGGCCGAGTCGCTCCGCCGAGGGATCTGGCGCAACCTCGACCCCGCAGGTCTCGCGGCGCTGGCATGCAGCCTCGTCTACGAACCGCGTCGCGAAGGCGACGGGCCAGGTGAATACGGCCTGCCGCGCGGAGCTTTCCGCACGGCGCTGGCCGAAACGCAGGAGCTGTGGGCGGTGCTCGACGACCTTGAGAAGGATCACCGTCTGCCCGGCACGGAGCCGGTGGCGACCGGGCTGGCGAAGGCCATGCACTCCTGGGCGCGCGGCGTCATGCTCGATCGCGTGCTGGTGGAGGCCGACATGGCGGCAGGCGACTTCGTGCGCTGGACGAAGCAGACCATCGATCTCCTCGATCAGCTCTCGCTCGTCGCGGAGGCCGAGGTGGCGCGGACGGCGCGAGCGGCGTTGGAAGCGGTCCGCCGCGGCATCGTGGCATATTCCGGCGTTTAGGCTCGATCACGTGCCCGACTCGTCTCCGGCCGCCGAGCGGCCCCTGATACCGCTGTGGCTGGCACTCATCGGCGCCGTCGTCGGCGGCGCCGTGCTGGATGCCGCGTTCCCCGACATCGGGTGGTGGCCGCTGGCGTTCGTCGGCGTCGCATTCGCGCTCGTGGGTCTCATCGGGCGTTCGGTCTGGGGGGCTCTCGCCGTCGGCGCCGTGTTCGGGGCGTCGTTCTACTTCATCCATATCTCGTGGATCACCCGGTATCTCGGGCCGCTGCCGTGGTTCGGCCTCGCCGGCATCGAGACCGTCTTCTTCGCCGTCGGATCGATCCCCATCGCTCTCGCCTACCGCTGGCTACCGCGGCTGCTTCCCGGCGGGGCAGGACGGCCTGTGGCACTTCCGGCCCTCGTCGCGGGGCTGTGGACCGCCCGCGAGCTCTTCATGGGCTCCTGGCCCTACACCGGGTTCCCCTGGGGCCGGATCGGGATGAGCCAGTCCGAGAGCCCGCTCGCGCACATCGCCTCTTGGACGGGTGTCGCAGGCCTTACCTTCCTCATGGTCTTCGTGACGGCGGCAGTCGTGGAGTGGCTGCGCCTCGGTCGCCTGCGCGACGTCCGCACGGCTCTGCCCGCGGCCATCGTCACGGTCGCGCTCGTCGCTGTGCCTGCCTTCCCGACGGCGGATGCCGGGACCTATCGGGTCGGCTCCGTGCAGGGCGACGGTCCGACCGGCTACTTCGACTCGCGCGAGCCTTACGACGTCCTGCGCTCGCAACTCGCCGCGACCCAGCCCATCATCGACCAGCCGATGGACCTGTTGGTCTGGCCGGAAGGCGGAATCGACGCCGACCCCCTCTCCAATGCCTCGGTCGCCGACACCCTCGACCGTCTGTCGGAGCGGGTCGACGCGCCGTTGCTCGTCAACGCGGCGACGCAGCGCGGCGACGACGTCTACAACACGTCCATGCTCTGGGAGGCCGGCGCCGAGAACCCCGTCGCCATCCACGACAAGTCGCGGCCCGTCCCGATGGGGGAGTACGTGCCCGATCGGTGGTTCTTCGAACTGATCGTGCCCGATCTGATCGGGCTCATCCAGCGCGAGTACACGCCGGGGACCAATGCACCGTTCATGGACGTGTCGGGTGTGGGTGTCGGGCTCGCCATCTGTTTCGACGTGCTGTACGACGACGTCATCTGGACGGGCGCGCGCGATGGCGCGCAGCTCTACGTCTTCCAGACCAACAATGCCGACTTCCGCGACACCGACGAGAACCTGCAGCAGCTCGCGTTCGCGCGGATGCGGGCAATCGAGACCGGGCGCGCGGTCGTGAACATCTCCACCGTCGGAACGAGTCAGGTGATCGCGCCCGACGGGAGCGAGCTCGACGGACTGCCGGCGGCCGAAGCAGGCGCGATGCTCACCGAGGTGCCGCTGCGCACCGGCCTCACGCCGGCCGTCGTGGTCGGGGGAGCGGTGCAGCTCATCCTCGGCTGGGGGAGCCTCCTGGCTCTCGTGGCGTGCGGTGCGACCGTCGCCATCACGCGCCGCCGGTCGGGCTCCGCTCCGCGAGAATGAGAATGCCGTCGGCCCCGAGGGACCGACGGCATGTCGCGCGGAGCTGGAGGCTCAGGCGCTCAAACGAGAGCCGCGGCGCTCACGGAGCATCGCGAGACGCTCCTCGAGCAGCTCTTCGAGCTCGGGGATCGTGCGGCGTTCGAGCAGCATGTCCCAGTGAGTGCGGGCGGCCTTGTCGCCCGAGTGATCGACCTCGACGAGCCCGTCGCCCACGCGCAAGAGAGCCTCGGCGCCGCATGCGCGGCACTCCCAGGTCTCCGGCGCTTCTGCGTCGGCGGCGAACGTCATGACGGTCTCGTGCTCACAGCGCGAACACACGTACGTGTGGTTGACCCGGTCGTGGAAGACGACGCCCTCTTCGCTCTGTAGGCTCGAGGCGCCGAGTCGGATGCCGCGCAAGCTGCGGTCTGCCATTGTGTGGTCCTCTCGTCGGCTATCAGTTGTAACGTGCGCAGCTGTGTGCATCATCCGAACAACGGTTCGTCATCGGGGTTTCACAGCCGATGTTCAGCGTGTCGGGGTATTCAGCGTTCCCCCGCCGCGATGGTCAGCGCGCGGTCGGACCGATCCGTGACGATGCCGTCGACGCCGGCAGCGAGCAGGCGTCTCATGCTGTCTGCGTCGTTGACCGTCCAGACATGTATTTCGACGCCGGCACGATGGACCGCGCGGATCATTCGGGGGGAGACGATGCGGACCGGACCCCGGCGCTCGGGGACCTGTACCGCGTCGATGCCGCGCAACGCACGACCCATCAACCATGGCACACCTGAAGCGACGGCGGCGACGAGCGCCGCGATCCGGATGGTCCCCGCCGATGTCGCCGGGCTTCCTCCCGCGGCACGCGCGGCGCGGAGGGCGCGCACGCGCGTGCGATCGGAGAAGCTCGTGAGCAGGACTCGCTCCGCATGAGGGGCCACGAGCTGTCCGACATTCTCGGCTGCGGCGTCGACCTTCACGTCGAGATTGAACGACAGGGACGGGAACGCCTCGAGCGCCTGCGCCAGAGTCACGAGCCCTCCGCGGTCGGCCATGATCTCCTCCAGCTCGCGATCGCCGACATCCGCGATCGGGCGCGGGTCGCCGGTGACCCGCGACAGGTCGGCGTCATGGAAGAGGATCACGGTGCCGTCAGCGCTCAGGTGGCAGTCCGACTCGACGTATCGGACTCCGAGTGCGTGCGCTGCCGCGAAAGCGGCGAAGGTGTTCTCGACGACGCCCTCGGAGTCAGGGGGCACGAAACCGCGGTGCGCGAGCACCCTCGGTCGCTCCGCCCTGAAGTACGGATGCGTCACGGCGCGGGCGGAGCGGAACGGTCGGCGGGCGGCACCGGCCGGTCGTCGCGACGGCCCGCGAACCCCGCGCTCATGCTCTTGAGCGCCTCGGTGAACTCGCTCGGGATGATCCAGAGCTTGCTCGACGCGCTGTCGCTGATCTTCGGGAGGGTCTGGAGGTACTGGTAAGCCAGCAGCTTGTCGTCGGGATTGCCGTCGTGGATCGCCTGGAACACGGACTGGATCGCGGCCGACTCGCCCTCGGCGCGCAGGATCTGAGCCTGCTTGTCGCCCTCGGCTTTCAGGATCTCCGCCTGGCGGCGACCCTCCGCCTCGAGGATCTGCGACTGCTTCGAGCCCTCCGCGGTGAGGATCGCGGCGCGGCGGTCGCGCTCGGCGCGCATCTGCTTCTCCATGGAGTCCTGGATCGAGGTGGGCGGATCGATCGCCTTCAGCTCGACACGCGAGACCCGGATGCCCCACTTGCCGGTCGCCTCGTCGAGGACGATGCGCAGCTGGCCGTTGATGTTGTCACGGCTCGTGAGGGCTTCTTCGAGGTTCAGGCCTCCGACGACGTTTCGGAGCGTCGTGGTCGTCAGCTGCTCGACGGCTCCGAGATAGTTGTTGATCTCGTACGTGGCGGCACGCGCGTCGGTGACCTGGAAGTAGACGACGGTATCGATAGAGACCACGAGGTTGTCCTCGGTGATGACCGGCTGCGGCGGGAACGACACCACCTGCTCGCGCATGTCGACCAGGGGGAGGACCCGATCGATGAAGGGCACGAGCAGATTCAGTCCGGGCGCGAGCGTGCGCTGATAGCGCCCCAGGCGCTCGACGACGCCCGCGTAGGCCTGCGGGATGATCCGGATCGAGCGGAAGAGCACGACGATCACGAAGATCGCCAGGACGACGAGGAGCACGATCACGAAGATCTGCCCGACGAAAGCGCCGACATCAACCACGGGCGTTCTCCTTCGTATCAGGGGCGGGGGAAGTGACCTCGACCGTTGCACCGCGGACGGCACGGACGACGAGGCGGGAACCGACGGGGACGTCTGCGCGATCGTCGACGAGGCGGGCGGTCCACGTCTCGCCGTTGTCGAGCTTGACCGACCCTGCTCCGTCGACGAAGGGGACGAGGACGCGGGCGCCCAGGCCCGCGAGCGCGTCGACGTTGGTCGGTATGTGCTGACTGCTCCGGCGCAGGGCCCGCAGGAGGAGCGGCCGGATGGTGAACAGCAGCAACGCCGACACCGCAGCGGCCGCGGCGACCTGAAGCCACCACGGGGCGGACAGGAGGTTCGTTCCCAGACCGCCGATCAAGGTTCCACCGGCGAGCATGAGGAACGTGAACTCGAGTGTGAGCAACTCGACGATGACGAAGATCAGGGCCAGCACGAGCCACGCTATCCACAGATACTGCGTGAGATCAGGCAACATCGACGCTCCTTCGTCCCTCATCCGAACCTATCAGTCAGGGGTCCGATCCGGGCCGGTTGATAGGCTCGTGCGGTGCCGGTGAACCGCCGTGCCGACAGCCTTTCTTCCCCGCAGGAGCGCCACATGACTCAGCCCCTTCCCGCCGGAACCCTCTCCGGTCGCACGGCACTGGTGACCGGATCGTCGCGCGGTGTCGGCGCGGATACGGCGCGCTTCCTCGCGCAGGCGGGGGCGAACGTCGTCATCAACTTCCGCAATAAGGCGCCTCGTGCCGAGAAGCTCGCCGCCGAGCTGCGCGAGCTGGGCGTCGAGGTGCTCGTCGTCGGCGCCGACCTGACCGACCGCGCCTCGGTCGACGAGATGTTCGCCGCCGTCCGTGAGACGTTCGGCCACCTCGATCTGCTCGTGCTGAACGCGTCCGGCGGGATGGAAGGCGGCATGGCCGAGGACTATGCGCTCACCCTCAACCGCGACGCGCAGCTCGGCACCCTCGACGCGGCGCTGCCGCTCCTCGAGGACGGATCGCGCGTGGTCTTCGTGACCAGCCACCAGGCCCACTTCATCCGCACGACCCCGACGATGCCCGAGTACGAGGCCGTCGCGTTGTCGAAGCGCGCGGGCGAGGACGCCCTGCGTGAGCGGGTGGGCGAGCTCGCCGAGCGCGGGATCGGATTCGTCGTCGTGTCGGGCGACATGATCGAGGGCACCATCACCGCGACCCTGCTCGAACGTGCCAACCCGGGCGCTATCGAGACGCGTCGGAAGTCGGCCGGCAAGCTCTACAACGTGTCGGAGTTCGCCGCCGAGATCGCACTCGCGGCCGTCGAGCCGATCCCGGCGGACAACACCCGTCTCGTGGGAGACATCTCGTCCTTCGGCGGCGAGTGATCGTGGGCCCCACGGACATCGAGACGCTGATCTCCGTCGGGCGTCCGACGGTCGCGTCCGACGGCTCGTTCGCCGTGTTCGCGACATCGCGACCCGACATATCCGCGGATCGGAACGTGGGGCAGCTCTGGCGCATCGAGTTGCCCTCGGGCGAGCCGCGACGTCTCACCCGGGGTGTCGCGGACACGTCGCCGCGGCTGTCGCCGGACGGCGGCCATGTCGCGTTCCTGCGCGGCGACGCCGACGGCAAGGCCCAGATCCATGTGATCGAGGCATCCGGTTCGGAGCCCGTGCAGGTCACCGACGCACCCCTCGGAGTCGGCTCCTTCGCCTGGGCCCCGGCGGGCGACGTGCTTGCCTACACCGCGCGAGTGCCCGAGTCGGGCCGATACGGCACCATCGAAGGTCTCGTGCCGGAGGCGGAGTCCCCTCGCCGCATCACCGGCATCCGATGGCACGCGAACGGCGTCGGATACATCGCCGACCGACCCGCTCACGTCTTCGTGGTGGCGGCACCCGACCTCGGCTCCGAGCCGTCCTACGAGACCGCCCCCGAACCGCAGACCTCGTCGTCGACCCGTGCACGGCGTGTGCCCGAGGCGGCGCGCCAGCTCACCTCCGGCTCACGTTCGCACGACGGAGTCGTGTTCACCGCGGACGGGACGGAGATCCTCACGACGACCGACGAGATCGAGCACGATCGTCGCGACCTGCGTTCGCCGCTCGTCGCGGTCCGAGTGGACGGGACGGGGGAGCGCGTCGTCCTCTCGGCGACGCTGTCGATCGCCGACATCGCCGTCGCGGCCGATGGGAGCATCGCTTTCCTGGCGTCCGATCCGGGTCCCACCGGGACCGACTTCGTCGCCCCCGGCGTGGCGCTGTGGGTCCTCGACGGCGACCAGCCCCGCCGACTGACCGACCCCGACACGATCGACCTCGGCGAGGTGGGGTCGCACATCACCGCGGTCGGTGACGACTTCCTGGTGCAGAACCGGACCCGCGGTGAAGTGCACCTGCTGCGCGTATCGCGCGACGGCGCTATCGCGCGTCTCCGCCGTGGTCTGGAGGTCGTGGGTCACGGCGCCGACGCGGCGGGCGAGCGCATCGTCTGCGCGGTGGCGACCAACCGGTCGGCCGGTGAGATCCTCTTCCTCGACGCCCCAGGCGTGGACGCGCGACTACTCACCTCGTTCGGCGACGCCGCCAGCCGGGCCGGGTTCGTCCTTCCCCGCGAGCTCGAGGTGACGGCGCCCGACGGCTACCCGGTGCACGGCTGGGTCGCGACGCCTCCGGGCGACGGCCCGTTCCCCGTCTTGCTGCAGATCCACGGCGGCCCGTACGCCGCCTACGGTGTGCACCTGTTCGATGAGACGCAGGTCCTCGTCGACGCGGGCTACGCCGTCGTCTACTGCAACCCCCGCGGCAGCGCCGGGTACGGGCGGGCCCACGGCCGCAGCATCCGGGGCCGGATGGGAACCGACGACTTCGTCGACGTTCTCGCCTTCCTCGACGGAGCGGTGGCGGCGGACGAGCGCCTCGATGGAGACCGTGTCGGTATCATGGGCGGATCGTACGGCGGGTATCTCACCGCGTGGACGATCGCGCATGACCACCGGTTCGCCGCCGCGATCGTCGAGCGCGGCTTCCTCGACCCCACGACGTTCTCGGGCACGAGCGACATCGGGTCGTTCTTCGGCGATGAGTACGTCGGCACCGATCCGACCGCGATCCGGGCGCAGAGCCCGATGGCGGTCGTCGACCAGGTGACCACGCCCACCCTCGTCGTTCACTCCGAGCTCGATTTCCGGTGCCCGCTCGAACAGGCGACCCGGTACTACTCCGCGTTGCGCCGCCAGGGCACGGCGGCCGAGCTGCTGATCTTCCCCGGCGAGAACCATGAGCTGACCCGTTCGGGCCGGCCGCGTCACCGCGTGGAACGGTTCGAGGCCATCCTCGATTGGTGGGGGCGCCACCTGCCGGTGTGACGCCCCACACGCGACCGTCAGGGACGGAACGAGAGCCCTCGGATGATGTTGACGATGCCGAGCGCCACGGCCGAGATCCCCAGCAGCCACCACAGCACGATCACGCCCCACAGCGGCGTGAACAGCAGCATGACGCCGGCGATGATCGAGAGGATCGCGAAGGCGATCGTCCACCCGCGCGACGTCGACTCGCCGACGACCGACAGCGACACCGCGCCTTCGACGATCCACGTGATGCCCACCAGCACGCCGAGGAAGACGGCGAACGACACCGTGAATGCCGGGAGGTTCGCGAACGCCACGATTCCGACGACGACGAAGAGGATGCCGAGTGCGATGTGTCCCACGCGGGCCCAGCCGCCCTTCGTCCGCGAGAAGATCCCGAGCGCGGCGTAGACGATGCCCGTGATGATCGCGTAGGCGGCGATGATGCCGGTCAGCACCTGAGCCGTGCGGCCCGGCCAGATGAGGATCAGCAGGCCGACGATCAGAGTCAGGATGCCGCCGACGATGAACGAGGTTCGCAGTGACCTGACGAATCTCGCGGCGGTGTTCTCCGTGCTTGTCATGACAGGACCTCCTTCGCGGGAGCCGCGCGCCCCCGACACGCCACACGTTAGTGGACCCGGGGGAGTCCCGTCAGGGCCGCAGATGCGGAGCCGCCGATCAGCCGCGGGGGAAGTCAGCCGAGCAACAGCGTCGCTGCGAGCAGAACGGGCACGCAGCCCAGTGTGGTGAGGAACACGGTGTCGCGCGAGATGGTCTCGCCGATGTCGTAGCGCTGGGCGAAGTTGAAGACGTTCTGAGCGGTCGGGAGCGCAGCGAGGACCGTGACGGCGAGCGTGTCGGCGGGGGAGAGGCCGAACGCGAAGGCCGCGACCGCCCAGGCGACGAGGGGCATCGCAATGAGTTTGAGCCCCGACGCCAGGAGGATGTCACGCCGCCGACCGGAAGCGGACAGCACGCGCTGACCGTGGAGCGACATTCCGTAGGCGATGAGGAGGACGGGAACGCATGCGTCGGCGATCAGCTGCAGCGGATCGAGCACGATCGGGGGCAGTTCCAGGCCGGAGACCGACACGATGACACCCGCGACCGAGGCGATGACGATCGGGTTGCCGAAGGTTCGTTTGAGAATCGGCAGCGGCTTGCGCTGACCGGTCGTCACGGCCTCGAGGATGGCCATGGTGATGGGCGTGAACACGATCAGCTGCATGAGGATCACGGGCGCCGGCAAGGCGGCCGACCCCAGCAGATAGAGCGACAGCGGGATGCCGATGTTGTTCGAGTTCACCTGGCCGGCCGAGAGCGTTCCGATGAGCGTCTCACCGATCGAACGGCGCCAGACGAGCCGAGCGATCAGCGCATAGACCACGAACATCGACACCGCGGCGATCGCGGATACGGGCAGCAGTGCCGAGAAGAGCGTCGAGACGTCGGCCTGCGAGAGCACGACGAACATCAGGAAGGGCGACAGGACGAAGAAGATCAGTCGCGCGAGCACAGGGCGGCCATGAGGCCCGAGCAGATCGATCCGGCCGATGACGTAGCCCACAACGATCGCGACCCCGACGACGACGAACCCGGTCACGACCTGCACCCTTCGAGCCTAGGGGAGTGGGGGCTTCGCCCCGGTTCGCCGCGTGTTGACCCCGCTCACAGGATCGGCTTCGTACGGTGGACCGACGACGAGAGCGAGGTGACGGTATGAACCGCAACGTGCGCTACCTGCAGCTGGCGGGCGTTCAGCTGGCGGCCATAGCGGTGACCATCCTGGTGTGCGTCTTCACGGCGACCGGTCAGCACGCGGATCAGGCGGCCATGGTCGCCACGACGGCCTCGACCAACCCCGTGCTGCGCGCGGCCCAGCACGTCAGCGCGAACTACATCCTCATCGTCGCGGCGCTGACGATGATCGTCAGCATCGTCGCGGCGGTCGTCCGGCGGCGATATGCCGAAGCCGTCGCGGCATCCGTCCTGTTCGTCGGTGCCAGCGTCGTGACGCAGGTTCTCAAGAACGAGGTGATCGCCCGGCCCGATCTGGCGAGCGGCTGGGGCGCGTATGGCAATTCGCTGCCGTCGGGCCATGCGACGATCGCCATCGCGGCGGCGTGCGCGGCGTTGTTCGCCGCGCCGTCGCAGATGAAGTTGGTTCTCGCACCGGTGCTCGTCGTCTGGGCGACCGTCGCCGGCATGGGCGTCATCGCCGCCGGTTGGCATCGGCCCAGCGATGTCGTCACGGCCAGCCTCGTCGTGGGCTTCTGGTGCACGGTCGCCGCGTTGCTCGTCACGGCGGTGCGTCGGGGCCACACGGCGCCGGTGCTGACGGCGGCACAACGTCGCCTGCGCGTGCTCGCGCCCGTACTGACCGTCGGTGCGGCGATCACCGCCGTCGCACTGTGCGCGTCTTACGCATCGGGTTCCGGGCGCACACTCGCGACGGCCATCTTGACGGCGGCGACGATCAGCGCGACGGTTCTGGGCGCGCTCGCGGTCAGCGGTGGGCTGCCGTCGGCACGAGCGCGCGCGGCGTCACGAGCGTCCTACGTATAGTCCGATAATGCACATTATGTCAGTTCGTTGGAATCAACCCTCTCTTGTCGCGCACCGCGGACGTTTTGCTCGCACGGTGCCGCTTGGTTGAATGACCCCATGCATCCCGCCACCTCATCGCGCCCCGATCCGCTCTCCGCGATGCGCTCATGAGCGAAGCCGTCACGAGGCCCGGACGACGCGTCACTGTGGTGCTGCGCCGTCCCGCGCTCCATCTCATTCCCGGCGTGCGGCCGACCATCGTGATGAACGGAATCGGCCAGCCAGCGCAATGGGGCGTCGGGACCTGGCTCGTGCCCGACGACGAGGCCGTCGAGATCACCGTCTTCCTCTTCAACCGCCTGTGGCGGTTCGGTGCAGCGCACGTCGTACTGCACCCTGGCGACACGGGCCTCAGCTATCGCGCTCCCCTGGTTCCGCTCGGCCCGGGTCGCATCGTCGTGACCCCCGAGTGACACCCGTCCCGCCGAGGTGAGACTTTACCGTCCAGCTGGTACAGTAATCGGTCAGCCTCGCTCCTGTGGAGCGTGACGAAGGGAGACGGCCATGCACATCGCCGGCTTGGACACCGACATCATCGACGCACTGACGCAGGTCGCGACCGCCGAACACCGGCCTGACGCCCTCACGATCGGGGTATCGCTCCCCGACGCTTCCGACGAGCTCCCGGGGTGCATCGCCGACCTCGATGCGCTCCTCGAGACAGAGCTGGCCCGAGTGTCGCCCCGTGTCCTCGTCGCCGTCGTGCACGCCGCGGGAAGGCTGACCGAGGGTCGTGCCTTCGCGAGCGAGCTCATCGACCGTGCGAGCGTCCACTCGAGCAACTCATTGGGCCGCGACCTCACCGCCATCGGCGTCGTGCTGGACGACGAACACGACCGCGCCCTCGCGGCACGCCGCATCGCCGAGCACCTCGGTGGCCGGAGCAATCTCGGCGACGGCACGGTCGTCACGGCGCGTGACCTGCGGCGCAGCACGCTTCGCGATCTGATCCTCGAAGACGTCCTGTGACGCTCGGCGCCGTCAGCGTCGACGCACGCGCAGCCAGACGAACGCATGCGCAGGCAGGACGAGTCCGCCACCGAGGGTGAGCGCGCGATCTCGGACCACGTCGTACGCGGATTCGTCGAGCCCGCTGAACGTAGCCGACGGGATGTCGACGGGCGAATCGCCCACGTTGGCGAGAACGAGGACCGCTCCCCCGTCACCGTCCGATGACGGTCGCGTGAACCCCACCACCGCGACGTGCGGGGTGTGGAACGGCACCAGATCGTTGCCCGCGAACTCCGGGCTCGCGCGGCGCACCTCGATCAGCCGGCGGAGTCGCGTGAACACGCGCCCCGACACCGTCGACTCGTCCAGGCGGCGTGCGTACCGATCTTCCGGACGCGTCGGCCGGTGCGCCCATCGACTGTCGCCCCGACGAGCGGGGTCTTCCTGGAACGCGTCGTCGTTGAGCTGCGCGACCTCGTCCCCGAGATAGAGCAGCGGGATGCCACCGGTCGACATCGCCAACGCGTGCGCGAGCACGACCCGGTCCTCGCCGCCGTCGTCTCCCGCGGCGACGCCCGCCAGCGAAGCCGTCGTGCCCGCGATTCGGGCATCGCCCGTCCGTGGGTTCTCCTGAAAAGGGAAGCCGCGTGAGAACGAGCCGTCGAAGCGACCGATGTAGAAGTCGTTGAGGAAGCGGCGATGCGGTCCACCGTCGATGCCGAGGCGCGCGGCATCCTCGTCCGCGAAGGTCCAGCCGACGTCGTCGTGGCTGCGGACGTAGTTGACCCACGCCGTTCCCGCGGGCAGGGCATGGCGCTCGTCGAGCGCCAGCTGGAGCAGCCGGGCGTCGCGCGTCGCCAGCGCCTCCCAGGTCAGCGCCATCTGCAGCGGGTTGTACGACAGTTGGCACTCATCGGGCGAGATGTAGTCCTGCACCTCGTCGGGATGCACGATCGCCTCGGATTTGAACAGCACCGCGGGAGCCGCGATCCGCAGCACAGCATTGAACGCCTGCAGCAGCAGGTGCGCCTCCGGCAGCGACTCGCATGCTGTGCCGAGGCGTTTCCAGATGAAGGCCACGGCATCCATCCGGAGGACCTCGACGCCCTGGTTCGCGAGGAACAGCATCTCCCCCGCCATGGCCGTGAAGACATCGGGGTTGGCGTAGTTGAGGTCCCACTGGAACCGGTAGAACGTCGCCCAGATCCACCGACCGTCCGGGAGCGGCACGAACGAGCCCGGGTGGTCGTCCGGGAAGATCTCGCGCGTGGTCCGCTCGTACGCATCGGGGAGCTCGCGGTCGGGGAAGATCAGGTAGAAGTCCTCGTACACGGGGTCGCCTGCGAGGGCCCGCTGCGCCCAGACGTGCTCATTCGAGGTGTGATTGAAGATGAAGTCGAGGACGAGGGATATTCCCGCCTCCCGGAGGTCGTCCGCGAGCGCGCGAAGATCTGCCATCGTGCCCAGCGCCGGCTTCACGGTGCGGTAGTCCGAGACCGCGTAGCCCCCGTCGTTGTCGCCCTCGGGGCTGTCGAACAAGGGCATGAGGTGCAGATAGGTCAGGCCGAGCTCGCGGAAGTACGGGATCATGCCGCGTACGCCGTCGAGGTCGCCGGCGAACCGGTCGACGTAGCAGACACCACCGATCATCTTCTCGGACTCGAACCACGTGGGGTCGGCCGCGCGGTCACGATCGAGCCGCCTCAGCTGCGCGGGGCGGTCGGCACGACCATCGAGCACCACGTCGATCAGGTGCACGAGCGCCTCGAGCGAACCCGGCCGGTCACCGTAGAGCGCACGGAAGAGGGAATGCAGACGCGGGAACTCGGTCCGCAGCCGAGCGACGGTTTCGCCATCGACGGGCTGCTCGCGGCGCGCGACGTGCTCGACGACGATCGCTGCGTCGTTCTCGAGCGACGAGAGCGCACTCATCGCGGGTCCACCGGAGCACTCATGTCCGCATCCTCTCAGACCATGACCGCGGCGGACACCGGGGCTCGCACGAGTGGACGCAGGGGCCGGAGTAGCGTAGGAGGGTGATCTTTCCGACGCCCCGCCCGCTCGGACGGATCGGCAGATGACCGTCTCGGCGCGCATGGCCGGGCCCGGGGTGCGGGCGTGGCTGGTCTGGGGAACCGGCGTCGCGGCGTACGTCCTGTCGATCACGAACCGCACGTCTCTCGCAGCCGTCGGCGTCGACGCCGCCGAGCGCTTCCACGCGGATGCCGCGACCCTGTCGATGTTCGCGGTCGTTCAGCTGGCCGTGTACGGCGGAATGCAGATTCCCATCGGCGTCCTCCTCGACCGTTACGGCTCGCGGCCCATCATGACCATCGGGATGGTGCTCATGGCTGTCGGGCAGCTGACGATGGCGCTCTCCCCCAGCGTCGGTGTCGCGATCATCGCCCGCATGCTGCTGGGCGCCGGTGACGCCGCCATCTTCCCCGCGGTGCTGCGTCTGGTCGCGACGTGGTTCCCTGCGCAGCGCGGACCTCTGATGGTGCAGATGACCGGCATCCTCGGTCAGGCCGGGCAGCTCGTCGCCGTGATCCCGCTCTCCGCCCTCCTGCACGCCACCAGTTGGTCGGTGACATTCGGCAGCGTCGCCGGTCTCGGTGTCCTGTTCGCGGTCCTCGTCTTCCTCCTCGTTCGCAACCACCCGCCGGAGGTCGACCGCGACGTCAGCGTCGACACCGACACCGGTGCCATCAGGGTCGTCACTTCGAGCGTCGACACAGGCGTCGGCATCCGGGCGGCTTGGGCCCACCCCGGCACCCGGCTGGCGTTCTGGTCGCATTTCACGACGCCGTTCGCCGGCACGGCGTTCATCCTGCTGTGGGGCATCCCGTTCCTCACTGCGGGCGAGGGTCGCACTCAGGGCGAAGCGACACTCATCACGACCCTGTACGTGTTCGCCGGGATGGCGCTCGGGCCGATCATGGGCGAGCTCTCGCGCCGCATCCCGAACCTGAGATCACGAGCCCTGGTCCTCCCGGCCGTCGCCGTGCAGCTCATCGCGTGGACGGCGGTCATCCTCTGGCCGGGAACCGCACCGGCTTGGCTCCTGGTCGCGCTCGCCGTGGCTCTGGCCACCGGCGGCCCGGCGTCGATGATCGCCTTCGATCACGCCCGGACCCACAATCCCTCGCATCGGCTGAGCACTGCCACGGGGCTGACCAACGCCGGCGGATTCCTCGCCGCCCTGATCGCGGTGTTCTCCATCGGTGTCGCGCTCGATCTGCAGGGGGCGGGCACTCCCGCTACCTACTCGCTCGAAGCGTTCCGGATCGCCTTCCTCACGCAGGTCCCGCTGTGGCTGATCGGCGGCACGTTCATCGCGATCGAGCGCAAGCGGACGCGCATCCACATCGGCATGGATGCACCGAGACGGCCGCGCCGGGGATGAGGCCGACGCGGCCGACGCAGGATCTTCGTCAGAGCGTCGGGTCGCCCGAGGTGCTCGTGGTGTTGCGGGTGACGCGCTGACCGCTCGCCGGGTCGACGGCGGAGCGGCTGACGGTCTCCGTCTGACGACGGCGCACCATCAGAACGAGCCCGATGAGGAAGACGAGGGCTCCCGCGCCCATCAGGATGTAGCCGATGAGGTCGAGGTTCACCCACTCGACCTCGACGTTGACGGCGAACGCGAGGATCGCGCCGATGACGAACAGTGCGATTCCGGCACCAATGCTCATGTCAGTTCCCTTCGGGTGTGCGGACCCGACGATCGTGGCGCGGATTCGTCGCGCCGCGCATCGTCTTGACACGGCTTCTCCGCCCGTGTCAAGAACGCGGCGCGACCTCGACCCATGAGCCGAACTTCGGCTGACGGTGGTCGCCCGACGAGCGACCCGTCAGCCTGCGCCGGACCCAGGGCGCAAGATGCTCGCGGAAGTACTCGCCACGGGCGAGCGTCGGGGGCGGCGCGTCGACGGGGAGCGACCACCACTCCCCCGGCGCGTCGAGCCCCAGCGAGCCGAGCACGCGAGCCGCGACGCGGTGGTGGCCGCGCGCGTTCATGTGGAGGCGGTCGGCCGACCAGTACGACGGGTGGGTCAGGGCGCGATCGTGCCAGTTCAGGGCGCGGATGACGTCGTCGCGGTCCGAGATCCGGTCGACCACGGCAGCGGAGAGGGCATCTCCGCGGCGATTGATCAGTCCGCCCAGCGGCAGCTGGGCCGACGGGTTCGCCCCTGACAGCAGGATGAGGCGCACGCCCTCGTCGTCGCAGCGCCGGAGCACCTGCACGAACGCATCGACGATATGCGCGATCGACGTGCGCGGGCGCAGCATGTCGTTGCCCCCGCCGTTGAACGAAAGGTGCGTCGGACGCAGGGCGAGTGCTGCTTCGAGCTGCTCGTCCACGATCGGCCGGACGAGTTTGCCCCGGATCGCGAGGTTCGCGTACTGCACCGACCGCCCGGTGGCATCGGCCCAACCCGCGGCGACGAGATCCGCCCAGCCGCGGACGGCGCCGTCGGGGAGCTCGTCTCCCACGCCCTCGGTGAACGAGTCACCGATCGCGACGTAGCGCACCTCTGGATCAGCGGTCATCGAGCGACACCCCTCTGCGGTCGGCGAGGCCCCACGCGCCGGCGGCGGCGAGGACGAAGAACACGGCGAACACCACGAAGAGCACCGGGGCTCCGCCCCAGAGCAGCAGCGGCGGCACGGACAGCGGCGCGAGGATCGAGGCGATGCGGCCCACGCCGGCGGCCCACCCCGCTCCGGTGCCGCGCAGCGACGTCGGGTACATCTCGGGGGTGACGGCGTACAGGGCGCCCCAGGCGCCGAGGTTGAAGAACGACAGCGCCATGCCCGCAACGATGATGACGGCCTCGGTGCCGGCAGTGCCGAACACGACGGCGGATGCTGCGGAGCCGATCAAGAAGACCGACAGCGTGAGGCGCCTGCCCCACACCTCGATCAGCCATGCCGACACGGCATAACCCGGCAGCTGGGCAAGGGTGATGATCAGCGTGAACCCGAACGAGCGGACGAGGTCGTACCCCTGCGTGTAGAGGATGGTGGGAATCCAGATGAACGCGCCGTAGTACGAGAAGTTGACGCAGAACCAGACCAGCCACAGGCTCGCCGTGCGGGCGCGGAACTCGGGAGACCAGAGGGCTCGAAGACGTCCCGTCGTCGACACCGCTGCCGGCGGGCCCCCGATCGCCTCTGTCCCCGCCGCGGTGCGCGGGTCGGAGGACGCGGGCCCGTGGTTCTTCTCGAAGCTTCGGACGACGGCCTCGGCCTCGGCATGCCGGCCGCGGCGCTCGAGCCAGCGTGCTGACTCGGGAAGCCCCCAGCGAACGATCAGGGCGTAGACCGCGGGAATCGCACCGACGGCGAACGCCCACCGCCACCCGTCCTCGTCCTGCGGGATGACGAAGTAGCCGATGAGTGCCGCCGCCGTCCAGCCGACCGCCCAGAAGGCCTCGAGGATGACGATGACCCGACCACGGATTCGCGCGGGAGCGAACTCGCTGACATACGTGCTCGCGACCGGCAGCTCGGCGCCGAGTCCGAGCCCGACGACGAAGCGG
Source organism: Microbacterium arborescens (assembly GCF_030369635.1). Taxonomy (NCBI): domain Bacteria; kingdom Bacillati; phylum Actinomycetota; class Actinomycetes; order Micrococcales; family Microbacteriaceae; genus Microbacterium; species Microbacterium arborescens. The sequence goes on from NZ_CP128474.1 coordinate 1,781,093, forward strand.
AGCACGAGCAGCATCGCGAGCCCGCCGACCAGCGCGCTCGCTCCGGTCGCGACCCCGTAGACGAGCAGGGTCACCGCGAACACCGATCTCCGGCCGAAACGGTCGGCGAGCAGCCCGCCGAGGCTTGCCCCGATCGCCATCCCGGCGAAGCCGGCGGATGCGATCCACGACGCCTGCGATGTGTCGAGTGACCACTGCGCGATGAGCGCCGTGATGATGAACGAGATCAGGCCGACGTCCATCGCGTCGAGAGCCCAGCCGAGCCCGGAACCGGTCAGGATCCTGAGATGCCGGCGGCCGAAGGGGAGATCATCGAGGCGGCGCGCCACCGAGGGCGTCGCGGTATCGGTCATTCGACCATGCTATTGATCCGCGACGCCCCCGGGCGCCACCTGGTCAGTCGTCGGCGAGCATCTCGCGCACGAGCGGCGCGACCTTCGTGCCGTACAGCTCGATCGAGCGCATCATGCTCTCGTGGGCGAGGGTCCCGTGCGAGAACTTCAGATCGAAGCGATCAAGCTCGAGCGTACGGATCGTCTGCGCGAGCTTGCGGGCCACCGTCTCGGGCGACCCGGCGTAAACGGCTCCGTCGGGGCCGAGATCGTGCTGGAACTGAAGACGCGAGTACGGTGGCCAGCCGCGCTCGGCGCCGATCGCGTCGCGGTTGACCTTCATCGCGGGGAAGAGCTCCTCCCAAGCCTGCTCGTCGGTGTCGGCCACGTGACCGGGCGAATGCACTCCGACGGGCAGCCGGCCAGCGCCCATCGCATCGCGCGTGCGGTGGAACAGATCGACGTACGGCCGGAACCGATCCGCGCCGCCGCCGATGATCGCGAGCATCAGACCGTATCCGTTGTGCGCGGTGCGCAGCACCGACTCGGGCGAGCCGCCGACGCCGACCCAGGCGCGCAGTCCGTTCTCGGTCTTGGGGAAGACGTCTGCGGCCGTCAGCGCGGGGCGCGTTCTGCCCTGCCACGTCACCGGCTGCTCGGCGCGCAGCTGGCCGAAGAGGTCGAGCCGTTCCTCGAAGAGGATCTCGTAATCGGCGAGATCGAAACCGAACAAGGGGAACGACTCGGTGAACGACCCTCGTCCCAGGATGATCTCGGCGCGTCCGTTCGAGACCGCGTCGAGGGTGGCGAAACGCTCGTAGACGCGGACGGGGTCATCGCTGGAGAGCACGGTGACCGCGGTTCCGAGGCGGATGTCCTTCGTGCGTGCCGCTGCCGCCGCGAGCACGATCTCCGGGCTCGAAACGGCGAACTCACGCCGGTGGTGCTCCCCCACGCCGAAGAAGCTCAGGCCGACCTCGTCGGCGAGCACGGCCTGGTCGACGACGTTGCGGATGGTCTGCGCGTCGGAGAGCAGTTTGCCATCGGCTCCGCGGGTGACGTCGCCGAACGTGTCGAGGGCGAACTGGACGGATGTCGCGGTCATGGGGCAACCTTTCATTCATGCGCATACAACGACGGGGCGGGAGATCTATTCCCACCCCGTCGTCGTCTGCGCTTTCAGACGTCTGCGATGCCTCTCAGTCCTGCGCGAGAGCCATCCGCAGGGTGTCGAGCCCGACGCCGCCGAGCCGCAGCGCCGTCATGTGGAACGCTTTGACGTCGAACTGCTCTCCGGCACGGTCGGCGTAGTCGTCGCGGATCTGCTCCCAGATGCGCTGACCGACCTTGTACGACGGCGCCTGGCCCGGCCAACCGAGGTAGCGGTTGACCTCGAAGCGGATGAACTCCTCGGGCATGTTGACGTTGCGCTTCATGAACTCCAGCGCATAGTCCGCATCCCAGACGCCTTCGCCGTCGGGGCGGACCTTGCCCAGGTGCACGCCGATGTCGAGCACGACGCGAGCGGCACGCATGCGCTGACCGTCGAGCATGCCCAAGCGGTCCGCCGGGTCGTCCAGGTAGCCGAGCTGCTCCATCAGGCGCTCCGCGTACAAGGCCCATCCCTCCGCGTGCCCGCTGGACCCGGCCAGGAGGCGGCGCCAGGAGTTGAGCTCGGACCGGTTGTACACCGCCTGAGCGATCTGCAGGTGGTGCCCCGGAACGCCCTCGTGGTAGACGGTGGTGAGTTCTCGCCAGGTGTCGAACGAGTCGACACCCTCGGGCACGGACCACCACATCCGCCCCGGCCGCGAGAAGTCATCGGTCGGACCGGTGTAGTAGATCCCGCCCTCGTTGGTCGGGGCGATCATGCACTCGAGCGTGCGGATGGGCTCGGGGATGTCGAAGTGGGTTCGCCCCAACTCCTCGACGGCGCGATCGCTCGTCTCCTGCATCCACTTCTGCAGCGCCTCGGCGCCGTGGAGCTTGCGAGACTCGTCCTTCTCGAGATGAGCGACGGCCTCCTCCACCGTTGCGCCCGGGAGGATCTCGTTCGCAATGGACTCCTGCTCGGCGACCATACGCGCGAGCTCCTGGAGACCCCATTCGTAGGTCTCGTCGAGGTCGATCGTCGCACCGAGGAAGCGGCGCGAGTGCAACGTGTAGAGCTCGCGTCCCACCGCATCGGTCTCACCCGCCTCCGGCAGCAGCTCTCCGGTGAAGAACGCAGCCAGCGCGTCATAGGCGACGCGTGCGGCGTTGGCGTTGTCGGCGAGGTCGCGGGCCAGCGATGCCGGCAGCCCGCCCTCCGCGGGGGCTGCGTCGGCGGCGAAGGTCGCGAAGAATCCGGTGTCGGCGGTGTAACGGCCGATCTGGGTCGCGACCTCGGTGACCTGACGACGCGCCGGCACGATCCCGCGGGCGATGCCCTCCCGGAGGGTCTCGATGTATCCGTCGACGGCAGCGGGCACCGCGGCCAAGCGTGCGGCGATGACGCTCCAGTCGTCGACGGTTTCCGTGGGCATGAGGTCGAACGTGTTGCGGATCTCCTGCGCCGGGGACGCGATCACGTTGACGTCGCGCAGGTGTGCGCCGGCCTCGACCAGATCGATCTGCAGCCGCAGATCGCCTGCGAGGTCGGCTTTCGTGACGACATCCACGTCGTCCTCGGGCTCGGCCCCCTCGAGCGCTGCGAGGGTGCTGCGCGCGGCCTCGAGCGCCCGCGCGGTTCCCGTGGGCGAGTAGTCGTCGAGTCGCGCATTGTGCTCGAAACGGCCGATGTACGTCGCGAGCCCGGGTGAGAGCTCGGCCAGGGTGTCGACCCACGCGTCGGCGATCCGGTCGATCTGCGTGGGGGTGCGCTGTGCTTCGGTCATCCTCCGAGCCTACTGCGGCGCCCCCACGCGGCCGGGTCAGTGACCAGCGACATCCCAGTCGCCGCCGCGACCGATCTGCACATCCAGCGGAACGGTGAGCGCCGCAGCGTCGCCCATGCGATCGCGGACGATGCGCTCGGCGGCATCCCACTCCCCCGAAGCCACTTCGACCACGAGCTCGTCATGGATCTGCAGCAGGACACGAGAGCGGAGGCCTTCGGCTCGGAACTCACGGGCGATGCGGAACAACGCGATCTTCATGATGTCGGCCGCGCTGCCCTGGATCGGAGCGTTGAGCGCTGCGCGCTCGGCGTTCTCGCGGAGCACGCGGTTGGGGCTCGCGAGGTCGGGGAACGGCCGGCGGCGGCCGAAGATCGTCTCGGTGTACCCGTCGATACGAGCCTGCTCGACGCTCGAACGCAGATAATCGCGCACCGCTCCGAATCGGGCGAAGTACTCGAGCATCAGCTGCTTGGCCTCGGACTGCTCGATGCGGAGCTGCTTCGACAGGCCGAATGCGGAGAGTCCGTAGACGAGACCGTATGACATGGCCTTGACCTTCGTGCGCATCGCCGGTGTGACGTCGGCGGGCTCGACGCCGAAGACCCGCGCACCCACGAAACGGTGGAGGTCTTCGCCCGACACGAACGCCTCGATGAGGCCCGGGTCTTCGGACAGATGCGCCATGATGCGCATCTCGATCTGCGAGTAGTCGGCCGTCAGCAGGGTCTCGTACCCCTCGCCGACCTCGAAGGCAGCGCGGATGCGTCGGCTCTCCTCGTTGCGGATCGGGATGTTCTGCAAGTTGGGATCGGTGCTCGAGAGCCGGCCGGTCTGGCTTCCGGTCTGCACGTACGTCGTGTGGATGCGGTCGTCCGCGGCGATCGCGGTGTCGAGCGACTCGATGATCTGCCGCAGCTTCGTCGCTTCACGGTGCTGCAGGAGCAGTTCGAGGAAGGGGTGAGGGTTCGACTCCTGCAGGTCGGCCAGCACCGCGGCGTCGGTGGAGTACCCGGTCTTGGTCTTGCGGGTCTTCGGCAGCTGGAGCTGCTCGAACAGCACCTCTTGCAGCTGCTTGGGCGAGCCGAGGTTCACCTCGCGGTCGATCGTGGCGTACGCGCGCTGCGCGATGTCGTCGGCTCGCGCGGCGAGTTCGGCGGAGAACGTGGAGAGCTTCTCGTGCGACACCGCGACGCCCGCGAGTTCCATGTCGGCGAGGGTGTCGAGGGTGGGGAGCTCGATGTCGGTCAGCACCCCGAGGACGGAGGCGGGCATCTCCGCGCGCACCGCCTCCGCGACGCGGAGCGCGAACCACGAGAGCTGGCCCGGTGTCGCCCCTTCGGTCTCAGGCACGAGTTGGGTCGGGTCGGCCTCGGGCAGCTTCTCGTCGAGGTACCGGTGGACGAGGTCGGCGAGGGTCTTGTCGGGAAAGCTCGGGCGCAGAAGCCACCCGGCCAGGATCGGGTCGAACACGAGGCCGCCCAGGCGAACACCGCCACGGCGGAGTGCCTTGACCTGGAGCTTCGCGTCGGAGAGCACCTTCGGCGCGTCGGACTCGAGCCACGGACGCAGGGCGTCGGCGACGTCGTCGTTCCAGGTCGCCTCGACCGCTTCGTCGGGACCCGCCAGGCCGATCCGCTGCGGGAAGCCGCCCGCGACCACGACGGTCACCCCGACCTCGCCCGTCCGAGCGGCGGCCCAAGCGGCGAGATCAGCCGCAGACACCTCGGCGGCAGCCGGAGCCGGCACCGCCGGAGCGGTGGTCTCGGCAGCCATCGCGGGGTCGGCGCCGGCCGCCTCGAACACCCGGGGAAGCAGCGTGCGGAACTCGAGGCGGGCGAAGATGTCGCGAACCGCTTCAGCATCGATCGGACCGACGGCGAGGTCGGCAGGTGTCACACCGAGCTCGACATCTCGAAGGAGGCGGTTGAGCGCACGATTGCGTCGAACGTCATCGAGGTGCTCGCGCAGGTTGCCGCCCACGACGCCGCCGATCTTGTTGGCGTTCTCGAGCAGTGCGTCGAGCGATCCCCACTGCGTCAGCCACTTCACCGCGGTCTTCTCCCCCACCTTCGGGACCCCGGGGAGGTTGTCGCTCGTCTCACCGACGAGCGCGGCGATGTCGGGGTAGTTCTGGGGCGGGAGACCGTACTTCTCGACGACCGTCTCGGGGGTGTAGCGCTTGAGTTGAGAGACGCCCTGCACGCTGGGGTAGAGCAAGGTGACGTCGTCGGTGACGAGCTGGATCGTGTCGCGGTCGCCCGAGCAGACGAGAACGTCGAAGCCCTCGGCGGCACCCTGCGTCGCGAGGGTCGCGAGGATGTCGTCGGCCTCGTAGTCCTCCTTCGTCAGCACGGTGACGTTCATCGCGGCGAGGCACTCCTGCAGCAGCGGGATCTGCCCCTTGAACTCAGCCGGCGACTCCGCACGATTGGCCTTGTACTCGGTGTACTCGCGGGTGCGGAAAGACTGGCGCGAGGTGTCGAAGGCGACCGCCAGGTGCGTGGGCTTCTCGGCCTTGATCAGGTTGACGAACATCGACAGGAACCCGTAGATGCCGTTGGTGTGCTGGCCGTCCTTCGTCGTGAAGTTGTCGACCGGCAGCGCGAAGAAGGCACGGTAGGCCAGCGAGTGGCCGTCGACGACGAGAAGAGTAGGCTTTGCGGAGTCCGTCACCCGTCCAGCCTAACGACGACGGCGGACACCACGACCCGCTGCGACCGAGGGTGGAGCATGCCTGAGAAGACCGACATCGACACCGGCCTCGCCTGGGCGCAGGGCCGCGGCAAGGGAGCGCTCGCGGAGCGCATGGGAATCGATTTCATCGAGTTCACCACCGAGCGCTGCGTCGCCACGATGCCCGTCGAAGGCAACACCCAGCCCGTCGGTCTCCTGCACGGCGGTGCGTACGTCGTGCTCGGCGAGTCGCTCGGATCCATGGCGGCCAACATGCACGCCGGGCCGGGGCGTCTCGCCGTGGGCGTCGACATCAACGCCACCCACACGCGCTCGGCGACGAGCGGCACCGTCACCGGTGTGTGCACTCCCCTGCACCTCGGCCGCTCGATGACGGTGCACGAGATCGTCGTGTCCGACGAGCAAGGCCGTCGGTGCTCGACCATCCGCATCACGAACATGATCAAGGACGCTCCGGCGGCATCCTGATTCCGCCCGACGCGGCAACGACGAGGCCCCCTCCCGATCGGGAGGGGGCCTCTGACGGCGCGGCGCCGGACTACTTCTTGGGAGCGAGCTGCTCGATGATCGCCTTCGCGACATCCTGCATGGTCAGACGGCGGTCCATCGATGCCTTCTGGATCCAGCGGAATGCCTCCGGCTCGCTCAGGCCCATCTTCTCGTTGAGCAGCCCCTTGGCACGGTCGACGAGCTTGCGGGTCTCGAAGCGCTCGACCATGTCGGCGACCTCGGCCTCGAGGGTGATGATCTGCTCATAGCGGGCCAGCGCGATCTCGATGGCGGGCAGCAGATCGTTCGGGGTGAAGGGCTTCACGACGTACGCGAGCGCGCCGGCCTCCGTCGCGCGCTCGACGAGCTCCTTCTGGCTGAACGCGGTCAGCAGCACGACGGGCGCGATGTGCGCCTTACCGAGACGCTCAGCCGCGGAGATGCCGTCGAGGACGGGCATCTTCACGTCCATGATCACCAGGTCGGGGCGGAGCTCGGTCGCGAGCTGCACCGCGGTCTCGCCATCGCCCGCCTCGCCGACGACGTCGTATCCGTTGTCGCGGAGGATCTCGACGATGTCGAGCCGGATGAGCGACTCGTCTTCGGCCACGACGACACGGCGTGGTGCGGGAGCGGCCGACGTGGGGGCCTCTTCTTGCTCTGTCACCTTTTGATCCTACGGTATGGCGTTCCGGCCGTGCTTCCGTCAGGCGACGCTCGACGAGGCGGTATTGTCGATATGCGTGCGCCGGTGTGGCGGAATGGCAGACGCGACCGACTCAAACTCGGTTGTCTTCGGACGTGTGGGTTCGACTCCCACCACCGGCACGACGAAAGGGCGGGCACCTCGTAAAAGGTGCCCGCCCTTCGGCATTCACTGGGGCGGTTACTGGATCGCCTGGTAGATCGGTGCGCGACCGTTGACGGCGTCGCCGATCTTGTGGATGCGGATGTCGTTGGTCGATCCCTGGATTCCGGGAGGGGATCCGGAGATCACGACGACCTTGTCCCCCACCTCGGCGAGGCCGTTCGAGAGGAAGTAGTCGTCGACCTGGTGGAACATCAGGTCGGTGTGAGCGACCTCTTCGACCAGGCTGGAACGGATGCCCCAGGTGAGCGCCATGCGACGTCGGATCGCGGGATCCGGCGTGAACGCGATCATCGGGATCTCGGGCCGCAGACGCGACATCCGGCGCGCCGTGTCACCGGACTCGGTGAACATGCAGAGGAACTTCGCGTCGATGAACTGCGCGACCTCCATGGCGGCGAGCGTGATGGCGCCGCCCTGCGTGCGCGGCTTCGCCGTCAGCGGCGCGATGCGCTCGAGTCCGTGCGTCTCGGTCGAGTCGACGATGCGGGCCATCGTCTCGACCACGACGACGGGGTACTTGCCCACGCTGGTCTCGCCCGAGAGCATGACGGCGTCGGCACCGTCGAGGACGGCGTTGGCGACGTCGCTGGTCTCCGCGCGCGTCGGTACGGGGTTCTCGATCATCGACTCCAGCATCTGGGTCGCGACGATCACCGGCTTGGCCATGCGGCGGCAGAGCGCCACGGCCTTCTTCTGCACGATCGGAACGGCCTCAAGCGGGAGCTCGACGCCGAGGTCGCCTCGCGCGACCATGATGCCGTCGAACGCGTCGATGATCCCTTCGAGGTTCTCGACGGCCTGCGGCTTCTCGATCTTCGCGATGACGGGGACCTTGCGGCCCTCCTCCGCCATGATCTCGTGCACGCGGGTGACATCGGACGCATCCCGCACGAACGACAGCGCGATGATGTCCGCCCCCTGCTGCAGCCCCCAGCGCAGGTCAGCCTCATCCTTGTCCGACAGTGCGGGCACGCTCACGGCGACGCCGGGCAGGTTGATGCCCTTGTTGTTCGAGACCGGACCGGCGACGATCACCTTGGTCGTGACTACGGGACCCTCGACCGAGACGACCTCGACGCGGACCTTACCGTCGTCGATGAGGAGGAAGTCGCCGGGGTTGACGTCACCGGGCAGGCCCTTGAAGGTCGTCGAGACGATCTCCTTCGTGCCGAGGATGTCGTCGGTCGTGATCTTGAAGATGTCGCCGACCGCGAGCTGGTGAGGTCCGTTCTCGAACTTGCCCAGACGGATCTTCGGGCCCTGAAGGTCGACCAGGATCGCGACGGGGCGGCCCGCGTCGTCGGCGGCCTTGCGCACGTTGGCCCAGCGGACCTCGTGCTCCGAATAGTCTCCGTGGCTGAGGTTGAATCGGGTCACGTCCACGCCGGCGTCGATGATGGCTCGCACCATCTCGTAGCTGGCTGTGGCCGGTCCCAGGGTGGCGACGATCTTGGCGCGTCTCACTGAATCTCCGGTGGTATCTGGTCGGGAGGGGGGTTGGGTCCAGCCTATGCCCGCTGGAGCCCGATCGCGACGTCGGTCGGACGCACCGGCGCCGGCAGGTCGGTGTCGCCCATCAGGTAGCGGTCGACGGCGGCGGCCGCGGCGCGGCCTTCCGCGATCGCCCACACGATGAGCGACTGCCCGCGGCCGGCATCGCCCGCCACGAACACGCCCGGCGCGGTCGTCTGGTAGTCGTCGGCACGTTCGACATTGCCGCGATCAGTGAACACGGTACCGAGCTGCGCCTCGAGCTCGCTGCGCTCCGGGCCGGTGAAACCCATCGCGATCAGCACGAGGTCTGCGGGGATCTCGCGCTCGGTGCCGCTCTTGGGAACCCGGCGCCCGTCGATGAACTCGGTCTCGGCGACTCGGAGGGCGCGAACCTCGCCGGCGTCGTTCGCGAGGAACTCGACGGTCGAGGCGAGGTAGCTGCGCTCACCGCCTTCCTCGTGCGCCGAGGCGACCTCGAAGATCGTCGGCATCATCGGCCAGGGCTGCGAGTCGGGGCGCTCGGAGGGCGGCTGCTTGCCGATCGCGAGGTTGGTGACGCTCAGCGCGCCCTGCCGGTGCGCGGTGCCGATGCAGTCGGCGCCGGTGTCACCGCCGCCGATGACCACGACGTGCTTTCCCTCGGCGTGGATCTGGTTGGCGACCTGGTCGCCCGCGACGGCCTTGTTCGACTCCACGAGGTACTCCATCGCGAAGTGGACGCCTGCGAGATCGCGGCCGGGGATGGCGAGGTCGCGCGGCAGCGTCGACCCGGTCGCCACCACGACGGCGTCGTAGCGGGCGCGCAGCGCATCCCACGTGATGTCCTTGCCGATCTCGACACCGGCGCGGAACCGCGTCCCCTCGTCCTGCATCTGACGCAGCCGCGCCTCGATGTGACGCTTCTCCATCTTGAAATCAGGGATGCCGTACCGCAGCAGGCCGCCGATGCGGTCATCACGCTCGTAGACCGCGACCGTGTGTCCCGCGCGCGTCAGCTGCTGCGCAGCGGCGAGCCCGGCGGGCCCGGAACCGACGACAGCGACCGTCTTGCCGGTGAGTCGCCCCGGAGGCTCGGCCTCGACCCAGCCGTTGGCGAAGGCCTCGTCGATCGTCGAGACCTCGATCTGCTTGATGGTGACCGGCGGCTGGTTGATGCCGAGCACGCACGAGCTCTCGCACGGCGCGGGGCAGAGCCGACCGGTGAACTCGGGGAAGTTGTTGGTGGCGTGCAGACGCTCGATGGCCGAGCGCCCCTCGCCCCGCCACATGAGGTCGTTCCACTCCGGGATCAGGTTGCCCAGCGGGCATCCCTGATGGCAGAACGGAACGCCGCAGTCCATGCAGCGGCCCGCCTGACGGCGGAGGACCGCGGTGTCACCGGGTTCGTAGACCTCGCGCCAGTCCATGATGCGGACCGGGACGGGCCGGCGCTTGGGGAGCTCGCGCTCCGTGATCTTCAGGAAGCCCTTGGGGTCAGCCACGGGTCACCTCCAGGATGCGGCTCCAGACCTCGTCGCCGTCGGGGTCGAGCCCCTCGGCGGCCGCCGTCTGTCGGGTTTCGAGCACCGCGGCGTAGTCGCGCGGCACCACACGGACGAAATGAGCGACCTCGGTCTCGAAGTCCTCGAGCAGGCGGGCCGCCAGGTCGGACCCCGTCTCGGCGACGTGGCGCTCAAGCAGGTCGCGGAGGATCTCGGCGTCGCCGGACCCCATCTCCTCGAGCACGAGCTCACCGCTGGCCATCGCCTCGCGGTTCACGTTCGCGGTCTCGAGACGGTAGACGTAGGCGTTGCCGCCCGACATCCCGGCACCCAGGTTGCGCCCGGTCGCTCCCAGGATCACGGCGAGGCCGCCCGTCATGTACTCCAGTGCGTGGTCGCCCACGCCCTCGACCACCGCGGTCGCGCCGGAGTTGCGCACCAGGAACCGCTCCCCCACGACACCGCGCAGGAACATCGTGCCCTGCGTCGCGCCGTAACCGATGACATTGCCGGCGATGACGTTCTCGGAGGCGTCGAATGCGGCGTCGCGTGGGGGCCGCACGACGATCTGGCCTCCGGAGAGCCCCTTGCCGACGTAGTCGTTCGAGTCGCCCTCGAGGCGCAGCGTGATGCCGGCGGGGAGGAAGGCCCCGAACGACTGACCGGCCGAACCCGTGAGGTTCACGACGATCGAGTCGGCCGGCAGGCCGTTCTCGCCGTGCGCGAGCGTCACCCGGTTGCCCAGCATCGTGCCCACGGCACGCTCGGTGTTGCGGATCGGCAGGTCGATCTCGATGTGTCCGCCGTGGGCGACGACATCCTGCGCCCGCTCGATCAGCTGGACGTCGAAGTGCTCGTCGAGTTCGTGGTCCTGGTCACGCTGATGACGCCGCGGCGCATCGTCGGCGAACGCGGGCCCGGTGAGGATCGGCCCGAGATCGAGTCCGCTCGCCTTCCAGTGCTCGATCGCGCCGTCGACGTCGAGGACGTCGGTGCGTCCGACGGCCTCGTCGAGCGAACGGAAACCGAGCTCGGCGAGGTACTCGCGCACCTCCTGCGCGATGAACTCCATGAAGTTCACGACGAACTCGGGCTTGCCCGTGAAGCGCTCGCGCAGGACGGGGTTCTGAGTCGCGACGCCGACCGGGCACGTGTCGAGGTGGCAGACCCGCATCATGATGCAGCCCTCCACCACGAGTGCCGACGTCGCGAAGCCGAACTCCTCGGCGCCGAGCAGCGCGGCGATGACCACGTCGCGACCGGTCTTGAGCTGCCCGTCCGCCTGGACGACGACGCGGTCGCGCATGTCGTTGAGCATGAGCGTCTGCTGGGTCTCGGCGAGGCCGAGCTCCCACGGGGTGCCGGCGTGCTTGAGCGAGTTCAGCGGGCTCGCACCGGTGCCGCCGTCGTGGCCCGAGACGAGGATGACGTCGGCAAGCGCCTTCGCAGTTCCCGCTGCGACCGCGCCGATGCCGGACTGGCTCACGAGCTTCACATGGACACGCGCGGTCGGGTTGGCGCGCTTCAGGTCGAAGATCAGCTGCTTGAGGTCTTCGATCGAATAGATGTCGTGGTGCGGCGGCGGCGAGATGAGGCCGACGCCGGGGGTGCCGCCGCGCGTGCGAGCGATCCACGGGTAGACCTTGCCGGGCGGAAGCTGACCACCCTCGCCGGGCTTCGCGCCCTGGGCGAGCTTGATCTGGATGTCGTCGGCGTGCGTGAGGTACATGCTCGTCACGCCGAATCGCCCGGAGGCGACCTGCTTGATCGCGCTGCGTCGCTCGGGGTCGAGCAGCCGCTCGACGTCCTCGCCACCCTCGCCGGTGTTCGACTTCGCGCCGAGGCGGTTCATCGCGATCGCGAGGGTCTCGTGCGCCTCCTTCGAGATCGAGCCGTAGCTCATGGCACCCGTCGAGAAGCGCTTGACGATCGAGGCCACCGACTCGACCTCGTCGATGGGCACCGGCGGGCGGACGCCCGTCCGCAGCTTGAACATGCCGCGCAGCGTCTTCAGCTCCGACGCCTGGTCGTCGACGAGCTTGGTGTACTCGCGGAAGATGTCGTAGCGCCGCGTGCGGGTCGCGTGCTGCAACCGGAAGACCGTGTCGGGATTGAACAGGTGAGGGGCGCCGTCGCGGCGCCACTGGTACTCGCCGCCGGTCCACAGCCGCTCGTGAGCGCGGACTGCGGCATCCTCGGGATAGGCGTACGCGTGCCGCGCGGCGTTCTCCGCGGCGATGACCTCGAGGCCGACACCGCCGAGCTTGGTCTCGGTGCCCGTGAAGTACTTCGAGACGAACTCGCCCGACAGGCCGACTGCCTCGAACACCTGGGCGCCGGCATACGACGACACCGTCGAGATGCCCATCTTCGACATGATCTTCAGCACACCCTTGCCGAGCGCATAGATCAGGTTCTTCACGGCCTTCTCCGGCGAGACGCCGGTGATGTAGCCGGCCCGGACGAGGTACTCGACCGTCTCCATCGCGAGGTACGGGTTGACCGCGGAGGCGCCGTAGCCGAGGAGAGTCGCGACGTGGTGCACCTCGCGGACGTCGCCGGCCTCGACCACCAGACCGACCCGCATGCGCGTCTGCTGACGGATGAGGTGGTGGTGGACTGCAGCGAGCATGAGCAGCGACGGGATCGGCGCGAGGTCCTTGTTCGAGTCGCGATCGCTGAGCACGAGGAACTCCGCGCCGTCCTCGATGGCCTGGTCGGCCTCGGCGCACATCTGCGCGAGGCGCTTCTGCATCCCCTTGTGACCGGCCTCGACGCGGTACAGGCCGCGGATCGTCACCGACGACCGGCCCTTGAGGGCGGTGTCGATGTGCTGGATCTTCGCGAGCTCGTCGTTGTCGATGACGGGGAAGTCGAGCGTCACCGTGCGGGTGTGCTCCGGCCCCCACGAGAGCAGGTTGGCTTCGGGACCGAGCCCGAGCGAGAGCGAGGTGACGACCTCTTCGCGGATCGAGTCGAGGGGCGGGTTCGTCACTTGCGCGAACTGCTGCGTGAAGTAGTCGAACAGCAACCGGGGCCGTTCGCTCAGCACGGCGACGGGCGTGTCGCTGCCCATCGCGCCGAGGGGCTCCGCACCCACCTGTCCCATCGGGGTGAGGAGGATGCGCACCTCTTCCTCGGTGTACCCGAACGTGCGCTGACGACGCGTGATCGAAGCGATCGGATGCACGATGTGCTCGCGTTCGGGCAGGTCCTTGAGCCGCACGCGGCCCGCATCGAGCCACTCCTGCCACGGGTGCAGGGTCGCCAGCTCGCGCTTGATCTCCTCGTCCTCGACGATGCGACCCGCGGCCGTGTCGACCACGAACATGCGACCGGGCTGCAGACGTCCGCGACGCTTGATCCGCTCGGGGGCGAAGTCGAGCACGCCGGTCTCGCTGCCGATCACGACGAGTCCGTCGGTGGTCTCGGTCCAGCGCCCGGGACGCAGCCCGTTGCGGTCGAGCGTCGCACCGACGAGCGTGCCATCGGTGAAGATGAGCGCCGCCGGACCGTCCCAGGGCTCCATCTGGATGGAGTGGTAGTCGTAGAACGCGCGCAGATCCGGGTCGATGTCGGTCTGCTTCTCGTAGGCCTCGGGCACCATCATCATGACGGCGTGGGGCAGGCTGCGGCCGGTGAGAGTGAGCAGCTCGAGCACCTCGTCGAACGAGGCCGAGTCGCTGGCACCGTCGGTGCAGATCGGCAGGAGCGGCTGAACGTCGCCGAGCAGCTCGGACTCGAGCTGCGACTGGCGCGCCCGCATCCAGTTGCGGTTGCCCTTGACCGTGTTGATCTCACCGTTGTGCGCGAGCATGCGCAGGGGTTGGGCGAGCGGCCAGGAGGGGAAGGTGTTGGTCGAGTACCGCGAGTGCACGACTGCGAGTTCGGACGCGAAGCGCTCGTCCTGCAGGTCGGGGTAGAACGGCTCGAGCTGCAGGGTGGTGACCATCCCCTTGTAGCCGAGCGTGCGGCTCGAGAGTGACACGAAGTACGCGTCGTGCTCGTGGCGGGCGCGCTTGCGCAGCCGGTAGACGCGGCGGTCGAGCTCGATGCCTGACAGGGCGGGCGCGTCGCCGACCGCCGGGCGCGAGACGAACAGCTGCTCGAACGCCGGCCGCGCCGCGAACGCCAGCTTGCCGAGGTTCTCGTCCTCGGTCGGGACCTCGCGCCAGCCCAGGACGATCAGCCCCTCGGACGCCGCGAGCGCTTCGATCGCGGCTTTCAGGGCGTGCCGCTCGTCGGCCTCACGTGGCAGGAAGGCCATACCCGCGGCGTACTCCCCCGCGGGCGGCAGGTCGAAGTCGACGACGGCGCGCAGGAACGCGTCGGGCATCTGCGTCAGGATGCCGGCGCCGTCACCGGTTCCGGCGTCCGAACCGATGGCCCCGCGGTGCTCCAGATTCCGCAGCGCCGTCAGCGCGAGCTCGACGATGTCGTGCCCGGCCTCGCCGCGAAGCGTGGCGACCATCGCCAGACCACAGGCATCCTTCTCGAAGGCCGGGTTGTACATGCCCTGCTGGGGAGGGAAAGAACCGAATCCGGACTTTTGGGGTCGAGGGCTCGAGGCCATACTGACCGTCCTCACATTGGTGCTGAAACCGGGACGACGTCGGCCCTGGGGAACTACTGCTTCGAGGTGACTGCGCTTGTGGCGCTGTCTGCGTGAGCTTCGGGCGTCGGGGGTGCGCTCAGATCCACGAAGTCTTCAGTGCTCTGCGATTGTAGCGCGCTCGGAGCCACCCACTCGCGACCGGGCTGATAAGGCGACGGCTCGTCGCCCGGGTGCCGTCGCGTCTGCACCACGATGATCGCGATTCCGACCAGGACGGCGAAGATCGCGGCCCAGACGTTCGTGCGGATGCCGAGGATGATCTCACTCGGATCGATCCGGATGGACTCCCACACGATGCGCCCCGCGCCGTACCAGACGAGGTAGAGACCGAACAGCTTGCCCCACTGCGCCCACGCCTTGCGGCCGACCCACAGCAGCACGAGCACGCCGAGCCCGTTCCAGATCACTTCGTAGAGGAAGGTCGGGTGGAAGAGGGTGTCGGGTGCGAGCCCTGCCGGGAAGGCCGGGTTGTCGCGATCGATCTCGAGCCCCCATGGCAGGTCGGTGGGCAGCCCGAACAGCTCCTGGTTGAACCAGTTGCCGAACCGGCCCATGGCCTGGGCGAGGAGGATGCCCGGCGCCAGCGCGTCGGCGAAGCTCCAGAAGCGGATGCCGGTCCACTTGCAGCCGAGGTACGCGCCCACGGCGCCGCCGATCAGCGCACCGAAGATGGCGATGCCGCCCTCCCAGATGAACAGCACGGCCCAGGGGTTCTTGTCGGGGCCGAAGTAGAACCCCGGGTGCGTGAGCACGTGGAACGCGCGCGCTCCCACCAGCGCCAGCGGCACGGCCAGGAGCGCGATGTCGATGACGACCCACGGTTCCGCGCCACGCCGCGTGAGGCGGTGATTGGTCATCAGGGTCGCGACGATGATGCCCGCGATGATGCACAGGGCGTAGAAGTGGATGCGCAGCGGACCGAGGTCGATGTAGCTCACCGACGGGCTCGGGATGCTCGCGACGAGCGTGTGTGCGGCATGGATCATCGGATCGTCCCTCGGAAATCGGCGGTCGTGCGACCGGAAAAGTCTAGACGCGCTCGCGGGCGGTGCCCGCCGCAAGAGCACGCGCGGTGTCGGCGAGCCCGGCGACTCCCCCGTCGCGCAACGCGCGTACGAGGGCTGTTCCGACGATCGCTCCGTCGGCGTAGTCGACGACTCCCGCGACCTGATCGGGGGTGGAGATGCCGATGCCGACGCACGCGTGCACATCGCCGAGTTCGCGCAGGCGCCCGACCAGGGTGCGGGCTGCGGCGTCGAGCTCGGCGCGCTCGCCCGTGATCCCCATCGTCGAGACCGTGTACACGAAGCCCGTCGAGGCCTCGACGATCATCCGCAGTCGCTCGTCGGTGGAGGTGGGCGCCGCGAGGAACACGCGATCGAGCCCCGTGCGCTCCGAAGCGGCGATCCACTCGGGCGCGGCATCCGGGGTGATGTCCGGCGTGATCAGGCCGGCCCCGCCTGCCGCGGCGAGCTCGTCGGCGAAGCGGTCGACGCCGTACTGGAGCACGGGGTTCCAGTAGGTCATGACGAGGATCGGGACGTCGACCCGCTCCGCGATCGCACGGACGGCTGTGAACGTGTCACGCAGGCGGAAGCCCGCTGCCAGAGCGACCTGCGTCGCCTCCTGGATCACAACGCCGTCCATCACGGGGTCGGAGTACGGGGGGCCGAGCTCGAGGACATCGGCTCCGGCCTCGGCCAGCGCCACGGCGGCCTCGACACTCGTCTCGAGATCGGGGAAGCCGAGCGGCAGGTAGCCGACGAACGCGCCGCGCCCCTCGGCGTGTGCGGCATCGATCGCGGCGGCGACGCGGGAGCTCACAGCTCCACCCCTTCTCCCGAGGCGGCTTCGTCGTGGTCGGGTTCGACGACCGGCTCCGCGCCTTCGTCGTAGAGCTCGAACCAACGGGCCGCGGTGTCCATGTCTTTGTCACCGCGCCCCGAGAGGTTGACCGCGATGATCGCGTCGGGGCCGAGCTCGCGTCCGATCCGAAGCGCACCGGCCAGGGCGTGGGCCGACTCGATCGCGGGGATGATGCCCTCGGTGCGGCTCAGCAGTCTCAGTGCCTCCATCGCCTCGGTGTCGGTGGCGGGGATGTACGACGCACGACCGATCGACGCGAGCCACGCGTGCTCGGGCCCGACACCCGGATAGTCCAGTCCCGCCGAGATCGAGTGCGACTCGACGGTCTGGCCGTCCTCGTCCTGCAGCACGAAGGTCTTCGCGCCGTGGAGGACGCCCGGGCGGCCCCGCCCGATGGACGCGGCGTGGCGCTCCGTGTCGACTCCTTCGCCCGCGGCCTCGACGCCGTAGAGCGCGACGCCCTCATCGTCGAGGAACGCGTCGAACATGCCGATCGCGTTGGATCCGCCACCGACGCATGCCACGACGGCATCCGGGAGCCGTCCGGTCTCGGCGAGCAGCTGCTCGCGAGCCTCTTCCGAGATGATCTTCTGGAAGTCGCGCACCATGGCGGGGAACGGATGCGGCCCGGCTGCGGTACCGAAGATGTAGTTGGTCGTCTCGACCGAGGCCACCCAGTCGCGGTAGGCCTCGTTGATCGCGTCCTTGAGCGTGCGCGACCCGGTCGTCACCGGCACGACCTCGGCGCCGAGCAGGCGCATGCGTGCGACGTTGAGGGCTTGACGCTCGGTGTCGACCTCGCCCATGTAGATCGTGCAGTCGAAGCCGAACAATGCCGCGGCCGTCGCCGTGGCCACGCCGTGCTGGCCGGCTCCGGTCTCGGCGATCACCCGGGTCTTGCCCAGGCGTTTGGTCAGCATGGCCTGACCGATCACGTTGTTGATCTTGTGCGAGCCCGTGTGGTTGAGGTCCTCACGCTTGAGGAAGACGCGCGCGCCGCCGGCGTGCTCGGCGAAGCGCGGCACCTCGGTCAGCGCCGACGGCCTCCCCGCGTAGGTCGCGAGCGTGCGCGTCAGCTCGGCCGCGAACTCGGGGTCGGCCATCGCCGACTCGTAGACCGCGGTCAGCTCGTCGATCGCGGCGATCAGCGATTCGGGCATGAACCGCCCGCCGAACTCGCCGAAGAAGGGACCGTGCTGTTCTCGCAGGCTCACGCGCCGGCCTCCAGGAATGCGTGCAGGGTGGTAACGGGATCGTTCGTCACGAGCGCCTCGCCGATCAGGACGGCGTCGGCGCCCGCTCGACGGTAGTGGGCCACGTCGTGCGGTGTGAGCACGGCGGACTCGGCGATCTTGACAGCATCCGCGGGCAGATGCTCCACCAATCGGCCGAACAGGTCGCGGTCGAGCTCGAAGGTCGAGAGGTTGCGGGCGTTGACACCGACCAGCCGCGCTCCGATGTCGGCGGCGCGGTGCACCTCGTCGAGCGAGTGGGTCTCGACCAGGGGCGTCATTCCGAGCTCGAGCACCAGCTCGTGCAGCTCGGCCAACAGCGGCTGCTCGAGCGCGGCGACGATCAGGAGCACCAGGTCTGCGCCGGCCGCACGGGCCTCGAACACCTGGTACGGGTTGGCGATGAAGTCCTTGCGCAGCACGGGGATCGACACCTCGGCGCGAACCGCCTCGAGGTCGGCCAGGCTGCCCTTGAATCGCCGCCCCTCGGTCAGCACGGAGATGACGGAAGCGCCGCCCTCCTCATACCGAGCCGCCTGAAGAGCGGGATCGGGGATCGCGGCGAGATCGCCGCGAGACGGGCTCGCACGCTTGACCTCGGCGATGATTCTGACCCGCTCGGCCGGGGCGAGCGCCGCAAGGGCGTCGCGTGCCGGGCTCTGAGCGAGCGCGTCGCGCTCGACGACGGCGAGGGGCCGCTCGGCCGCACGGGCCTCGGCATCCTCGACGGCGCCGGCCGTGAGACCGGCCAGCACGTCAGTGCGCTTTCGGGGTGTACTTGTCGCCGTACGCGCCGTACCCGGCCTTCGCCATGGCCCAGCCGACGATGAGCCCGACCACGAGCAGACCGGCGGACGCCCAGACGAGCACCGGCATGTCGAGCCAGAAGAACAGGGTGCCCAGCGCGAACGCCAGGAGCATGATCACCACAGCGGTCCACGCCGCCGGGGAGTGTCCGTGGCCGGGGTCGCCGATGTTGCTCATTGTTCTCCTTCGCGGGATTTCTCGGGCTGAGGTCAGTCTACCGGGGCTCAAGCGGTCGGATCGGACCCGCGGCTGAGGTCGTCCCACGAATCGATCGGATCGTGGGAATCGTGCGGACGCGAACCACCGGGGCGGCGGACCTCGGCGGCCGCATCGGTGCGGTAACGGCGCGCGGTGCTGCGCCACGAGCGAGCCGTCACGAGGGTCAGCACCCCGCCCGCGCACACCGCGGCGGCGCCGACCGCCGTGATCCACGGCCACGCGGTGACCGTTATCGTCGAGACCAGCGTGCCCACCGCTTCGACGCCCGCGAGTCCGGTCGCGTCGGCGACGACGCCGACCACGGCCTCGGGCGGCGCCGTCAGGGCGATACGGAGCGATTCGGCGAGGAGCGCGGCGCCGATCAGCACCCCGACGACGCCGAAGACGTAGCGCAGCACCGTGCCCACGATCGAGAGCGCGAGCCCGAGGGCGAGCGCTGCCAGGCCCAGTGGAGTGACCAGCGGGAGCGCCTCGGTGCCCGGCACCGGGAGGACCGCTTGAGCGCCGTCACGCAACGTCGCCTCCAGCCACGGCTGCGTCGCTCCGATGACCGCGAGGCCGCCGCCGACAACAGCGGCGAGAACCGCGAACGTCCGGGAGCGCCGAGTCATGAGACCGCCACGACGGGGTCGAGGTCGTCCGTGTCGAAGCATGTGCGCGTGCCGGTGTGGCAGGCCGCGCCCACCTGCTCGACCAGCAGGAGGACGGCGTCACCGTCGCAATCGAGCCGTGCCCCGCGGACGAGCTGGATGTGGCCGGACGTGTCGCCCTTGCGCCAGTACTCCCGGCGCGAGCGCGACCAGTACGTCACACGGCCGCTGGTGAGCGTGCGGCGCAGCGCCTCCGCATCCATCCAGGCCAGCATGAGCACCTCGCGCGTGTCGTGCTGCTGGACGATCGCAGCGACGAGGCCGTTCGCGTCGAACGACACGCGCTCGATGCGGCTTTCGATACTCTCGGTCATGGCCGCACCTCGATCCCCTGCGCCGTGAGAGCGTCCTTCACGTCGCCGATCGTGAGCTGGCCCGAATGGAACACGGATGCGGCGAGCACGGCATCCGCGCCCGCCTCGATCGCGGGGGCGAAGTGCTCGGTCGCGCCGGCGCCGCCCGAGGCGATGACAGGCACGGACGAGGCCTCACGCATCAGCTCGATGAGCTCGAGATCGAATCCGTCCTTCGTGCCGTCGGCATCGATCGAGTTCACGAGCAGCTCGCCCGCGCCACGTTCGATCGCTTCGCGCGCCCAGGCGAGCGCGTCGATCGATGTCGCCGTGCGCCCGCCGTGCGTCGTCACGACGAAGCCCGATGCGGTGCCCGGTGCGCGCTTCACATCGAGGGAGAGCACGAGCACCTGAGCCCCGAAACGGTCGGCGATCTCGCCGATGAGCTCGGGGCGCGCGATCGCCGCCGAATTGACGCCGACCTTGTCGGCCCCCACCGACAGCAGGCGCGCGACGTCGTCGACCGATCGAACGCCGCCGCCGACGGTGAGGGGGATGAAGACCTGCTCTGCGGTGCGACGCACGACGTCGTAGGTCGTGGCCCGACCGTCGACGGTCGCGGTGACGTCGAGGAACGTCAGCTCGTCGGCGCCCTGCTCGAAGTACAGCCGGGCGAGCTCGACCGGATCGCCCATGTCTCGCAGGTTCTCGAAGTTCACACCCTTGACCACGCGTCCCGCAGCGACGTCGAGGCACGGGATGACGCGGCGTGCCAGCGTCATGTCAGAGCCTCGCGTTGTGGATCGCGGTGACGAGGATCGCACGCGCACCGATGGCGTAGAGGTCATCCATCGTCGTGTTCACGCTCGCGCGCGGCACCATCACCCGGACGGCCACCCACTCGGGGTCGCGCAACGGCGAGATCGTGGGCGACTCGATGCCGCCCGCGACGGCGACGGCCTCGTCGACCAGGGCGGCCGGGAGGTCGTAGTCCACCATCACGTAGCGTCGCGCCACCAGGACGCCACGCAGACGCCGCAGCAGGCGCTCCGTGCCGTCGGCGTCGTGCGGACCGGCGATGAGGACCGCCTCGGACCGCAGGATCTCGGGCCCGAAGACCTCGAGCCCCGCCTGGCGGAGGGTCGTGCCCGTCTCCACCACATCGGCGACGGCGTCGGCGACGCCCAGACGGACCGCGGACTCCACCGCGCCGTCGAGGGGCACGAGATCGACGGCGATGCCGCGCTCGTCGAGGAACGCGTCGACGAGCCCGGGGTACGAGGTGGCGATGCGCTTACCCGCGAGCTCGGTGACGTCGGAGAACGTGCCGGTGGGCGCGGCGAAGCGGAAGGTCGAGCCGGCGAAGCCGAGCCGCTCGATCTCGCGCGCGCCGGGCATGCGGGCGTCCAGCAGGAGGTCGCGACCGGTGATGCCGACGTCGAGCGCGCCCGAGCCGACATAGGTGGCGATGTCCTTGGGACGCAGGTAGAAGAACTCGACCTCGTTGACGGGGTCGATGACGTGCAGGTCTTTCGAGTCGCGACGACCGGTGTAGCCGGCTTCGGCCAGCATTTCGGCGGCGGTCTCGGCGAGCGATCCCTTGTTGGGAACGGCGATGCGCAGCATGGGGGTCTTTCTGTCTCGGAGCGGGAGGGCGGGGCGTCGCTCAGAGATGTCGGTAGACGTCTTCGGGGCTCAGACCTTTGCTGATCATGAGCACCTGCAGGTGATACAGCAGCTGCGAGATCTCCTCGGCAGTCTCGACGTCGGACTGATACTCCGCCGCCATCCAGACCTCAGCGGCCTCCTCGACGATCTTCTTGCCGATGGCGTGCACACCGCGGTCGAGCTGCGCGACCGTGCCCGAACCCTCGGGCCGGATCTCGGCGATAGAGGTGAGCTCTGCGAACAGGGCGTCGAACGTCTTCACCTAGCCAGGGTACCGGCCCGTGACGGCGACTCCGACCGCGGCGACGGATGGATCAGTGTCGATGCGCGCGCTGCGCCCGGTCGCGCAGGCTCGCGATGGCGGCATCCGGATCGGCCGCGCCGAACACCGCGGATCCGGCCACGAACGTGTCTGCCCCGGCCTCGGCGGCCTGCGCGATCGTCGACTCCGAGATGCCGCCGTCGACCTGCAGCCAGACGGAGGAGCCGCGACGACGCGCCTCGTCGGCGAGACGGCGGAGCTTGGGCATCTGGTCGGCCATGAAGCTCTGGCCACCGAAACCCGGCTCGACGGTCATGACGAGGACCTGATCGAACTCGTCGAGGACCTCGAAGAGCCCCTCGACGGGCGTGGCGGGCTTGACGGCGACACCGGCGCGCGACCCGATCGCCCGCAGGCGTCGCGCCAGGGCGACGGGGTCGGTCGCCGCCTCGAGGTGGAAGGTCACACTCGCGGCCCCCAGCTCGGCATAGCCGGGCGCCCAGCGGTCGACGTCGGAGATCATCAGGTGCACGTCGAGGGGAACGGGACTCGTCGCCTGGATCCGCTCGACCATCTGCGGGCCGAAGGTCAGATTCGGAACGAAGTGGTTGTCCATGACATCCACGTGCACGAAGTCCGCCGAGCGGATGCGGCCGAGCTCCGCCTCCATGTTCACGAAGTCGGCGGCCAGGATACTGGGGTTGATGCGCAGGGCGTCGGCGTCGCTCACGCCCCCATTATCGCCGGTCACGGCTTCTGCAGGAGTGTGATCGACATCGCATCGGTCCCGTGGCGATGCGGCCACAGCTGCGCGCGCCCCGACCCGTCCTGCGGCTCGGGCAGGTCGATGTCGCGGCGGCTGACCGACCGGAGGACCTCCCGGGCGTCGAGCTCGCGGAGGTCCGAGTGAGACGCGCGCACGTCGGCGACGACGACCGAGGTCTCGGCGAGGTGAGGCGAGCACGTCACATAGGCGACGATCCCGCCCGGGGCGAGTGAGGCGACGGCCGCGCCGAGCAGTTCGCGCTGCAGAGCGCTGAGGTCGGGCACATCGGACGGGCTCTTGCGCCAGCGGGCCTCGGGACGGCGGCGAAGCGCGCCGAGCCCCGTGCAGGGCGCGTCGACGAGGATGCGGTCATACCGACCCCGTCCCGCTCGTTCGCGGCCGTCGTCCTCCGACACCGGAACCTCGAGCGGCACCCCGGCGACGGAGGAGCGCACGAGCCGTGCGCGCGCCGGTGAGATCTCGTTGGCCTCGAGGGCGGCCCCGCCCGCGAGCGCCTCCGCAGCCAGGACGGCCGTCTTGCCGCCCGGCGCTGCGCACAGGTCCAACCAGCGCTCACCCGCGCGGACGGGACGCGCACGTGTCAATGCCAGCGCGGCGAGCTGCGATCCCTCGTCCTGGACACGGATGCGGCCCTCCGCGCCACGCACCAGCGGCTCGGGGTCGCCGCCGTCGAGTCGGAATCCGAGCGGTGAGTAGGGGGTCCGAGCGCGATCGGCGGGGATGTCGGCCAGGCCCGGGAGCGCGGTCATCGTGACGCTCGGCGAGACGTTGTCGGCCGCCAGCAGGTCTTCGAGCTCGTCCGCGCGCCCCTCTGCCGCGAGCGCCCGACGGAACGCCCGGATGACCCATACGGGATGGGAGTAGCGCAGGCCGAGCCGCTCGTCATCCGAGCGCGCGCCGGCATCGACCCGCTGCAGCCAATCCCCCGGGTTGTCCCGGGCGATGCGCCGGAGCACCGCGTTGGCGAAGCCGGCGGCGTTGGACGCGCCCGCGCGCCGCACGAGCTCGACGCTCTCGTTCACCGCCGCGTGCGAGGCCACCCGCGTCGACAGGAGCTGGTGGACACCGAGGCGCAGCGCGTCGCGCACCGGTGGATCGATCGTGTCGATCGCGCGTCCCGACGCCTGTTCGATGATCGCGTCGTACGTACCCTGACGGCGCAGCGTGCCGTATGTCAGTTCGGTGGCCAGTCCCGCATCCGCTGGTGTGAGACCCGCACGGCGGAGTTCCTGCGGAAGCAGCAGATTGGCGTACGCATCCGAGTCGGCGACCGCTCGGAGGACGTCGAAGGCGAGGCGGCGTGCCGGATTCACGAGCCCGCCTCGATGCTCTCGGCGCGCTGCCCCCGCCACCAGTCCGGCGCCGGCATCGCGCCGCGACCGGCGGGCTGCACGGTGAGGAGCGCGACTGTGCCGTCGGCGGTTCCCACGAGGACCTCCTTGCCGACGAGACGGATCTCGCGGGGAGCGAGGGCTGCCTCCGTCCCCCGGCGGGCCGCGAGCACCTTAAGCCGCTGCCCGGCCACCGTGGTGTGCGCGCCGGGCTCGGGGGTCGTCCCCCGGAAGCGGTCGAGCACGGTCTCAGCGGGGAGCTCGAAGTCGAGGACTCCGTCTGCGAGGGTCAGCTTGGGCGCGAACGTCGGCTCACCTGTCTGCGGCAGGGCTCGGGCCGTGCCGTCGGCGATCCCGTCGACGACGTCCGACAGGGTGTCCGCGCCAAGGCCGGCGAGCTCCGAGAGCAGGTCGCCGGCGGTCGCGCCGCGGCCGACCGCGTGGCGGCTCTGCGCGAAGACGTCACCCGCGTCGAGCTCGGGAACGAGCTGGAACACGCTCACCCCGCTCACCCGATCACCCGCGATGAGCGCGTGCTGCACCGGTGCGGCGCCCCGCCAGTCGGGCAGCAACGAGAAGTGGAGGTTGATCCAGCCATGCCGCGGCGTGGACAGCAGCGGCTCGCGCACCAGTCCCCCGTAGGCGACGATCACGCCGAGGTCGGCTCCCCACGAGGTGATCGTCTGCGTCGCGTCGGAATCGAGGCGGTCGGTCTTCAGGACCGGGAGCCCCAGCTCGGCGGCGAGGGCCGCCACCGGCGATGGCGTGAGCACCCGCTTGCGGCCGAGCGGCGCGTCGCGCCGCGTGACGACCCCGACGATCTCGTGCGGCGAAGCGGCGAGTCGCCGGAGCGATGGCAGGGCGGGTTCCGGTGTGCCGGCGAAGACGATGCGCATGGCGCTCCTCACAGATCGAGATCGGGCACGTCGAGACGTACTCTGAGTGTATTGCGCGGTCCTGGCGGCGCCCCGCGCCGTCGCCGTCCGCGCAGCGCTGCCGCGACGACCGACGCCCGGAGGGACTCGGCCACCGGGCGCCCGAGCGCATACTCGAAACGCACGAGCGCACGGACGGCGTCGTCGCGGGGTACGGGACCGAGGATCGATGTGTCGGTCAAGGCGGGAACGTCCGCGCGGAGCTGCATGATCGCCTCCGAAACCGCGGCTGGCGTTCCCTCGACGGCCGCCACGCGGACCGTCGGCGGCATCTGGAGCGGCGCGCGCTCCGCGAGCTCCGCCCGGGCGTAGGCCGGCTGCGTCCAGGTGGCGAGTGCGCGGGCTGCCGGGCCGGCGACACCCACGAGATGCACGGGGGCGCCCGGCGCGGCCAGAGCCGCCGCATCCGACCACCAGCGCAGGCACGCCTCGGCGATCCGGAGCTGCTCGGTCATCAGCATCCGATCACCGTCGAGCAGGATCACACCGCGGTATCCGCCGACTGCGAAGGGTTCGGCGCCGCGTGTCGCGATCACGAGCGCCGGCTTCGCGTCGACGTGGGTGACCTGATGGTCGCCGTCGGACACGATGACGCGGGTGTTCGGGAAAGCGCGACCGAGCTCGTCGGCCGTGCGCTCGCTGCCAGAGGAAGCCATGCGCAGGCGCTGCGACGAGCACGACGCACATGCCCAGGCCGGCGCTGCACGCCCGCACCAGGCGCACTCGGGCACGGCTCCCGGGCGGCGGGCGCGCAGCGGCCCCGCGCAATGCGCACAGCGTGCCGGCGTGCGGCAGTCGGCGCACACGAGGACGGGAGCGTACCCCGGGCGAGCGACCTGGACCAGGACCGGACCGTGCACCAGCGCCTCCCGCGCCGCGGCGAAGGCCGCCGACGGCACCCGCGTTCCCCGCGACTCCCCCTCGCGGGTGGCCGAGAGCACCACCCGCGGACTCTCGCGGCGCCGCGCCGGGATGTCGCGCACCCAGCCGAGAGCGACGAGCCGCTCGACGTCGGTCGTTCGCGTCAGCCCCGCGAAGACCAGGGCGCACGCCTGCAGCTCCTGACGCACCAGCGCGGCGTCGCGCGCGTGCACCCCTGGGCTCAGCGGCTCCGCGAGCAGCGGATCGCCGTCGTCCCACAGGAGGACCGCACCGACATCGTGCGCCGGCGCGTACACGCTCGATCGGTTGCCCACCACGATGCAGGGCACCGGGGCCAACAGGCGCAGGTATCCGGCATAGCGTTCCGGTCCCGAACGCCGCGCGTCGTCGCGGATGACGGCCGCATCGTCCACCCGGCGGGCGAGGACGGCCAGCACGTGGGCCTCGTCGCGGTGATCGGGGACCACGACGATCGCGCTCCTCCCCCGTGCGAGCGTGAGGACCGCCAGCGCAGCGAGCAGCTCCGCCCATGCGGGCACGTCGTCCGCCGGACGCGGCGGCGCGTCGACGGCCACACGCTCGCCGTCGGCGACCGCGCCCTCGAGCTCGGGGTAGGCGGCGGCGGTCTCCCTCGCCCACGCGAGGGCGTCGTCGCGCACGACGGGGGTCTCGGGGGCGCCCGATGCCGCCCACGCCTTCTCCGCCCGCACCATGCGCTTCGGAATGACCAGCCGCAGGACATCGCTCGCCGATCCCGCCGCCCGGTCGGCGACCCGACGCGCATGCGCGTAGAGCCGTTCCGGGAGCACCTCGACGGGCGACACGACGTCTTCGAGCTCGGACAGGGGGCGATCGCCGTCGGTCTCGTCACCGAGTTCCACGAGGTAGCCCTCGACGGTGCGCCCGACCGTGCGGAGCGGCACTTTCACCCGCACACCGGGCAGCGCAGCCTCGCGGAGGGTGTCGGGGACGAGGTAGTCGAACAGACGGTCGAGCTGGGGCAGAGGCGAGTCGATGAGAACCCGAGCGACCCGCCGCGGCGCGTCGCTCACAGCCCCGCGGCGGCGCGCAACTCCTCGACGCGATCGGTGCGCTCCCAGGTGAACTCGGGCAGCTCACGGCCGAAGTGGCCGTAGGCGGCGGTCTGGGCGTAGATCGGCCGGAGGAGATCGAGACGGTCGATGATCGCCTGCGGCCGGAGGTCGAAGACGTCGCGGATCGCCGCGGAGATAACGTCGTCTGCGACGTGTCCCGTGCCGAATGACTCGACGTAGAGCCCGACGGGGGCGGCGCGCCCGATGGCATACGCCACCTGCACCTCGAGCCGGTCGGCGAGTCCTGCCGCGACCGCGTTCTTCGCCACCCAGCGCATCGCGTAGGCCGCTGAGCGGTCGACCTTGGACGGGTCCTTGCCGCTGAACGCTCCGCCGCCGTGTCGAGCGGCACCTCCGTAGGTGTCGATGATGATCTTGCGACCCGTCAGCCCCGCGTCGCCCTTCGGACCGCCGACCACGAAGGGACCGGCCGGGTTGATGACGTACTCGACGTCGGAGATGTCGAGGCCGGTCTCGGCGAGGACGGGCTCGATGACTTCGGCTTGGACGGCCGCCCGCAGTGCGGGCAAGGAGATGTCGGGCTGATGCTGGGTGGAGAGCACCACGGTCTCGACCGTGCGCGGCACAGCGCCGTCGTAGCCGAGCGTCACCTGCGTCTTGCCGTCGGGCCGGAGGAACGGCAGCGCGCCGGTGCGACGAGCCGACGTCAGGCGTTCGGCGATGCGGTGCGCCGTCCAGATCGCCATCGGCATGAGCTGGGGCGTCTCGTTGGTCGCGTAGCCGAACATGATGCCCTGATCGCCCGCGCCGAGGGCGTCGGTCGGATCGATCGAGCCCTGCTCCCGGTGCTCGAGGGCGTTGTCGACCCCCGCGGCGATGTCGGACGACTGCTCGCCGATCGACACGGTCACACCGCACGAGTCGCCGTCGAAGCCCGTCTCGCTCGAGGTGTAGCCGATGCGGTTCACCACTCCGCGCACGATGCCGGGGATGTCGGCGTAGCCGTCGGTGCGCACCTCACCCGCGACGTGGACGAGCCCCGTCGTCACGAGAGTCTCGACCGCGACGCGCGAGGCGGGGTCGACGGTCAGCAGCGCGTCGAGGATGCTGTCGGAGATCTGGTCGCAGATCTTGTCGGGGTGCCCCTCGGTGACGGACTCGGACGTGAACAGGCGCAGCTGGCTCATCGGGGCTCCCTGAGAGACGGAACGGGGCGGGATCGGGACGAAGACGATTCTGCCCGCGGCAGCCGACATCCGGCTGCCGCGGGCAGAAATGTGACGGGTCTACCGCCGGGTCAGTCGAGCGAACGCAGGCGGAGCTTGTCTTCGTGGATCTCGTGCATCGCGATGGTCAGCGGCTTGTCCTCGACGGACGAGTCGACGAGCGGTCCGACGTTGTCGAACAGGTTGCCCTCGTGCAGGTCGGAGTAGTAGTCGTTGATCTGACGCGCGCGCTTGGACGCGTAGATGACCAGCTGGTACTTCGAGTCGACCTTGTCGAGCAGGGCGTCGATGGGCGGGTCGATGATGCCTTCGTTGCTTCCGGCCATGGCGGATCCTTCCGGGATCGATGTCGGTGGAGAGTCTGCTGCCGCGCCGCAGGCGCAGGCATCCCCCCAGTCTACGCGATCAGTTCGCCAGCGCGGCGACCTCGTCGGCCGCGCGGGCGACGGTGTCGTTGACGACGCGGTAGTCGAACTCGTTCTGCGAGGCGAGTTCCACGCGCGCTGTGCGCAGACGGCGGGCGCGTTCCTCCGCATCCTCGGTGCCGCGGCCGACGAGCCGATCGACCAGCTCGTCCCAGCTCGGGGGCAGCAGGAAGACCAGGGTCGCGTCGGGCGCGGCGGCGCGGACCTGACGGGCTCCCTGCAGGTCGATCTCGAGGAGCACCGTGCGCCCCTCGGCCAGTGCCGCCTCGATGGGTGCCTTGGGGGTGCCGTACCGATGACGGTTGTGCACCGTCGCCCATTCGAGAAGCTCCCCCTCGGCGACGAGGCGGTCGAACTCGGCGTCGTCGACGAAGTAGTAGTGCTCGCCGTCGACCTCGCCCGGTCGCGGCGCCCGGGTGGTCGCCGACACCGACAGCAGGATCTCCGGGTGGTTGTCGCGGATGTGGGCGGCGACCGTCCCCTTGCCGACGGCGGTCGGCCCGGCCAGCACGAGCAGCCGGGAACGCCCGGTGCGCGGCTGGGGTTCGGGGAGGCGGGCATCGAGGAACCGCTGCAACGCGAGCCGCTGGCGCGAGCCGAGACCGCCGAGGCGTTTGACGGGTGAGATGTCGAGGTCCGCGAGGATGCGGTCGCGCTTGTTCTCACCGATCGCCGGGATCGCGGTGAGGAAGTCCGTGACCCGCATCGCGCCAGCGGCCGACTCGGGATCGGCGAGGGCACGCCGCAGCAGCTCCTGAGGCGAGATGACGCGCATCGCGACGTCCTTCTTCAGCGCTGCCCGCTCACGGCGCGCGGCGACGGCGCGACGCGAGGCTGCCGCACGGTCGACCTCGGGCGGGTGGGGACGATCAGCCACGGGTTTCCTCCTCTGCCTCCGCCAGCTCGCGGCGGTGCGCGTCGATGGCGCCCACGATGCCATCGGGACCGGCCGTGAGAACACTGCGGCTCGCGCTCGCGATCACCTGGCCCGCGTGCGCGCCGAACACCGACCGCAGGTCGCCGAGCGCCACCCCCTGCGCACCGAAGCCGGGCGCGAGGATCGGTGCGCCGCGCAGTGACTCGTCGGCGAGACCGAGCTCGCCGCGGTCGACGGTCGCCCCGACGACCAGTCCGACGTGACCGAGCGTTCCCGCGTCGGCGGCCGACCGGTTGGCCCAGCCGACGCCGGACGCGACCCAGTCCGCGACCGTCTGACCGCGTCGCGCGTCCACCGCGGTGACCTCCGCGGACTGCAGGCCGTATGCCTCGGGATTGCTGGTCGCAGCGAGAACGAAGACGCCCTTGCCGGCACGCGCGGCGCCGGCGATCGCGCCGCGGAGAGAGCCGGGACCGAGGTACGGACTCACCGTCACGGCATCCGCCTCCAGCGGCGCGCCCGGCTCGAGCCACGCCGCGGCGTAGCCGTCCATCGTGCTGCCGATGTCTCCGCGCTTCGCATCCGCGATCACGATGAGCCCCGCGTCACGTGCTGCAGCCTGCACCTCTTCGAGGGCGGCGAAGCCGGCCGATCCGTATCGCTCGAAGAACGCGACCTGCGGTTTGACGACCCCGACACGGCCGCGCGCGGCATCGACCACGCGCATGCCGAACTCGCGCACGCCCGCGGCTGAGGCCGGAAGGCCCCAGTCCGCGAGCAGTGCCGCGTGCGGGTCGATGCCGACGCAGAGCGGCCCGTATGTCTCGAGCGCGCCGGACAGACGCTCCCCGAATGCGGTCACCGGCGCCCTGCCCGTTCGAGGGCGTAGTCCTGCAGGCTCTTCACCTGGAAGCCCTCGCGGAGGACGGGCAGCGCGCTGACGGCGGCACCGAGGACGGCCATCGTGGTGAACAGGGCGCGGTCGCCGGCGACGGCAGCGGCTCGGATCTCGTAACCGTCGGCGCGAGCGACACCGCCCGACGGCGTGTTCACGACCATGTCGATCTCACCGGCGTTGATCAGGTCGACGACGTTGCGCTCACCCGAGGCCTGCGTCTCGGAGTACTTGCCCACGACCTCGACGCGGATGCCGTTGCGGGCCAGGATCTCCGCGGTGCCCTCCGTCGCGACCAGCCGGAACCCGAGCTCCTGCAGCCGGTGGGCGGGGAGGATGACAGCCCGCTTGTCGTCGTCGGCCACGGAGAGGAACACCGTCCCCGAAGTCGGCATCCCGCCGTAGGCGGCCGCCTGGCTCTTGGCGAAAGCGGTCGGGAAGTCGCGGTCGATGCCCATCACCTCACCCGTGGACCGCATCTCGGGCCCGAGGACCGAGTCGACGGTGCGTCCGTCGGCGGTGCGGAACCGCTTGAAGGGCAGGACGGCCTCCTTCACCGCGACCGGCGCATCGAGCGGGACGCGCGAGCCGTCTTCGGCGGGAAGCAGACCCTCGGCCTTGAGCTCGGCGATGGACGAGCCGGCCATGATCCGCGACGCGGCCTTGGCGAGCGGGATGCCCAGCGCCTTCGACACGAACGGCACCGTGCGGCTCGCGCGAGGGTTGGCCTCGATGACGTAGAGCACACCCGCCGACACGGCGAACTGCACGTTGAGCAGACCGCGCACGCCCACGCCCCGTGCGATCGCGAGAGTCGCATCGCGCACCCGATCGATCTCGGTGCGTCCGAGCGACATCGGCGGCAGCGTGCAGCTCGAGTCGCCGGAGTGGATGCCGGCCTCCTCGAGGTGCTCCATGACGCCGCCGATGTAGAGCTCGTCACCGTCGAACAGCGCGTCGACGTCGAGCTCGACCGCATCATCGAGGAAGCGATCGACCAGCAGCGGGAGGCCCGGGCCGATGATCGCCTGGTCGGCCACCCGAACGAAGTAGTCGCGCAGGCTCTCGGTGTCGTAGACGATCTCCATGCCGCGTCCGCCCAGGACGAAGCTCGGGCGCACGAGCACGGGGTAACCGATCGACTCGGCGACCTCGACAGCCCCGTCGACGTCGATCGCGGTGCCGTTGCGAGGGGCGACGAGCCCTGCTTCGTCGAGCAGACGCGAGAAGAGCTCGCGCTCCTCGGCGAGATCGATCGCCTCGGGCTGGGTGCCGAGGATGCCGTACCCGGCGGCCTCGATGCCCTTCGCGAGCCCGAGCGGCGTCTGTCCGCCGAGCTGGCAGATGACCCCGAGGATCGTGCCCGACTGCGACTCGGCGTGCAGCACCTCGAGGACGTCCTCGAGGGTCAGCGGCTCGAAGTAGAGCCGATCGCTCGTGTCGTAGTCGGTCGAGACCGTCTCGGGGTTGCAGTTGACCATGATCGTCTCGTACCCGGCATCCGCCAGCGCGAAGCTCGCATGCACGCACGAGTAGTCGAACTCGACGCCCTGACCGATGCGGTTCGGGCCCGAGCCGATGATGACGACCTTGGTGCGATCGGACGGTGTGACCTCGGTCTCGGTGTCATACGACGAGTAGTGGTACGGCGTGAGCGCGGGGAACTCGCCGGCACAGGTGTCGACCGTCTTGAAGACCGGGCGCAGGCCGAGGGCGTAGCGGATGCCGCGCACCTCTTCTTCGGTGGTGCCGCGGAGCTGCGCGATCTGGGCATCGCTGAACCCGTGGTCCTTGGCCGTGCGGATGACGTGCTCGTCGAGCTCGCCGGCGCCGGCGACGAACGCGGCGACCTCGTTGATGAGCGCGATCTGGTCGAGGAACCACGGGTCGATCGCGGTGGCTTCGAAGGCCTGCTCGATCGATGCACCCTTGCGCATCGCCTGCTGCAGCACGACGATACGGCCGTCGGTCGGGGTCTTGGCGATCTCGAGCAGCTCGTCCACCGACCGCTCCTCGTCGCCCCAGTGGAAGCTCGAGCCTCGCTTCTCGAGCGATCGCAGGGCCTTCTGGAGCGCCGTGGCGTAGTTCCGTCCGATGGCCATCGCTTCGCCGACCGACTTCATGGTGGTCGTGAGCGTGGTGTCGGCGGCCGGGAACTTCTCGAAGTTGAAGCGCGGCACCTTCACGACCACGTAGTCGAGGGTCGGCTCGAAGCTCGCCGGGGTGACCTTGGTGATGTCGTTCGGGATCTCGTCGAGGCGGTAGCCGATCGCCAGCTTCGCAGCGATCTTCGCGATGGGGAATCCGGTCGCCTTCGACGCCAGCGCCGACGAACGCGACACGCGCGGGTTCATCTCGATGACGATGATGCGACCGGTCTGCGGATCGACAGCGAACTGGATGTTGCAGCCACCGGTGTCGACGCCGACGGCGCGGATGATGTCGATGCCGATGTCGCGCATCTTCTGGTACTCGCGATCGGTGAGGGTCAGCGCCGGGGCGACGGTGATCGAGTCGCCGGTGTGGACGCCGACCGGATCGACGTTCTCGATGGAGCACACGACCACGGTGTTGTCGGCCGAGTCGCGCATGAGCTCGAGCTCGTACTCCTTCCAACCGAGGATCGACTCCTCGAGCAGGACCTCGGTCGTCGGCGAGTCGCGCAGGCCCGCCCCGGCGATGCGGCGAAGGTCCTTCTCGTCGTACGCGAAGCCGGAGCCGAGTCCGCCCATCGTGAAGGACGGGCGCACGACGAGCGGGTAGCCGAGCTCGGCGGCCCCGGCGAGCACCTCGTCCATCGTGTGGCAGATGCGGCTGTCGGCGACATCCGCTCCCGAGTCGATGACGAGCTGCTTGAAGATCTGGCGATCCTCGCCCTTGTTGATCGCCTCGAAGTTCGCACCGATCAGCTCGATGTCGTACTTCTCGAGGATGCCGTGCTTGTGCAGGTCGATCGCGGCGTTGAGCGCGGTCTGGCCGCCCAGCGTCGGCAGGATCGCGTCGGGGCGTTCCTTCGCGATGATCGTCTCGATGACCTGCCACGTGATCGGCTCGATGTAGGTGGCGTCGGCGAAGTCGGGATCGGTCATGATCGTCGCCGGGTTCGAGTTGACGAGGATGACGCGGACGCCCTCCTCGCGGAGCACGCGGCACGCCTGGGTGCCGGAGTAGTCGAATTCGCAGGCCTGGCCGATGACGATCGGGCCCGACCCGATGACGAGGACGCTCTGGATATCGTCGCGCTTGGGCATCAGTTCTTGTTCTCCTGGGTCGCGATCACGAGGTCGCGGAAGCGGTCGAAGAGGTAGTTGGCATCGTGCGGTCCGGCGGCGGCCTCCGGGTGGTACTGCACCGAGAAGGCCGGCAGGTCGAGGGCGCGCAGGCCCTCCACGACGTTGTCGTTGAGGCCGACGTGGCTGACCTCGACGCGGCCGAAGCCGGCCGGGCTGTCGACGACGCCCTCGATGGGCGCATCGACGGCGAAGCCGTGGTTGTGCGCGGTGATCTCGACGCGTCCGGTCTGCTTGTCGAGCACGGGCTGATTGATGCCGCGGTGGCCGAAGGGCAGCTTGTACGTGCCGAAGCCGAGGGCGCGGCCGAGGAGCTGGTTGCCGAAGCAGATGCCGAAGAACGGCAGCTTGTCGGCGAGCACGCCCCGCAGCAGCTCGACGTGGCGGTCGCTCGCGGCCGGGTCGCCGGGGCCGTTGGAGTAGAACACCGCGATGGGGTCGATCGCGCGCAGCTGCTCGAGGGTCACGTCCTGAGGCAGCACGTGGACGTCGAACCCGCGGGCGGCGAGATTGTTCACCGTCGCCTGCTTGACCCCGAGGTCGAGCACCGCGAGGTTTCCGAGCCGCTCCCCCGTTGCCGGCGTCACCTCGGCGGCGGGCACCGATACCTCAGCCGAGAGGTTGCGACCGGTCATCTCGGGCGCCTCCCGGACGATGCGCAGCTGCTCGTCGGGATCGATGTCGGCGGCATCACCGCTGAAAACGCCGCCGCGCATCGATCCCGCCGAGCGCAGGACGCGGGTGACGGCGCGCGTGTCGATGCCGCTGATGCCGACGATGCCGTCGCGCTCGAGCGACTCGTCGAGAGAGTTCTCCGAGCGCCAGTTCGACACGACGCGCGAGGGGTCGCGGACGATGTATCCGGCGACCCAGATGCGGCGCGACTCGACGTCCTCGCCGTTCATGCCGGTGTTCCCGATGTGGGGGGCGGTCTGCAGCACGATCTGACCGGCGTAGGACGGGTCGGTGAGGGTCTCCTGGTAGCCGGTCATGCCGGTGGCGAAGACGACCTCTCCGAGAGTGGTGCCGCGCGCGCCGTAGGCGCGGCCGATGTGGCGGGATCCGTCCTCGAGCACGAGCACGGCGGGGTCGCGGGTGAACAGTGTCACGCGTCGCCTCCTGGGGTCTGGGTGGGGGTCACGATGGTCTGGATGGCATCGGCCAGCGCACGGGCCGATGCGGTCTGGGGTCGGAAGTAGCTGTCGACGGTCGTCTCGTCGTCGATCAGCCAGCTCAGGCGCGTCAGGCCTTGCTTCTCGACGACGCGGTCGATCGCGACGGTGGCCTGATCGACGGAGACGACGCGCGCGGCGGGGATGAACAGGCGCGGCTGACCGGTCAGGTCGATGGCCACGCCGGCATCCGCACCGCCCGCGGCGACGATGACGTCGACACGGGAGCGGAATCCGAGCCCGCGGATGGCGAGGCGCTCGAGCGGCTCGTCGTGGCGGGTCGTCGCGACGTAGAGTCCCGAGATCGCCGCCGTCTGCACGGCTCCCGCGGGCAGTTCGCCGAACGGTGCCGTGAGGCCGCTGTCGCGCCTCGTTCGTCGTCGCCAGGCCCAGACCCCGAGTGCGAGCAGCACCAGGGCGACAGCGACCATGACGAGCAGGGCGCCCTCGCGGCTCACGCGCGCGCTCCCGGCCGGTCGAGCAGACCGCCGTCGGCGACCGTCGCCGTGCCGCGGAAGAACGTCCAGCGCACCTCGCCGGGCAGCTCGCGGTCGAGATAGGGCGAGTTGACGCTGCGTCCGCGGAGGTCGGCATCCGTGAACGTGCGCACCGGGCGCGGATCGTAGAGCGTGAACGACGCGGGGCGGCCCGCCTCCAGCGGCGTGCCCGCGTCGGTCAGGCGACCGATCCGGGCAGGGGCCGCCGAGAGCACGCGGGCGACGTCGTCCCACCCGAGCATCCCGGTGTCGACGACCGCCTGCTGCACGACGCGCAGTGCGGACTCGAGGCCCACCATGCCGTTGGCGGCCGCGGCCCATTCGCAGCTCTTCGCCTCGGCGGGGTGCGGTGCGTGGTCGGTCGCGACGATGTCGATCGTGCCGTCGGCGAGCCCCTCGCGCACCGCCTGCACGTCTTCGTCACGCCGGAGGGGCGGGTTGACCTTGAAGCGGGCGTCGTAACCGCGAACGAGTTCCTCGGACAGCAGCAGGTGATGGGGTGTGACCTCGGCGGTCACGTTGACGCCGCGCTTCTTGGCCCACCGGATGATGTCGACGGAGCCGGCCGTCGACAGGTGGCAGACGTGCAGACGCGACCCGACGTGCTCGGCCAGCAGCACGTCGCGCGCGATGATCGACTCCTCGGCGACCGCCGGCCACCCGGTCAGGCCGAGCTCGGCCGACACGGTGCCCTCGTTCATCTGGGCGCCCTCGGTCAGCCGCGGGTCCTGCGCATGCTGCGCCACGACGCCGTCGAACGACTTCACGTACTCCAGGGCGCGACGCATGATGAGGGGGTCGAAGACGCAGAACCCGTCGTCGCTGAAGACACGGACTCGTGCGCGCGAGGCGGCCATCGCCCCGAGCTCGGCCAGTCGCTCGCCCTTCTGCCCGATCGTCACGGCCCCGATGGGCTGCACATGGACATACCCGGCGGCCTCACCGAGGGCGAGCTCCTGCTCGACGACGCCGGCGGTGTCGGCGACGGGCGAGGTGTTCGGCATGGCGAAGACGGTCGTGAAACCCCCCGCCGCGGCGGCCCGCGAGCCGGTGAGGATGGTCTCGGAGGCCTCGTAGCCCGGCTCGCGCAGATGCGTGTGCAGGTCGACCAGCCCGGGGAGCGCCACGAGCCCGTCGGCGTCGACCACGGTCGCCCCGTCGGCGCTGAGACCCGAGCCGACCTCGGTGATCATCCCGTCGGCGATCACCATGTCGACGGCGTCGCCCCCGGCGCGGCGCGCTCCGCGGATGAGGAAGCTCTCGCTCATCGTCCGTCCTCCTCAGCTTCGGTGCGCTCGCCCGCCAGCAGCAGGTAGAGCACGGCCATCCGCACCGAGACGCCGTTCGCGACCTGCTCGAGCACGGTCGAGCGCGGCGAATCGGCGGCGGCGGCGGAGATCTCCATCCCCCGGTTCATCGGGCCGGGGTGCAGGACAATGCTATCGGCCGGAAGGGCCGCCAGTCGCGCGGCATCCAGCCCCCACATGCGCGAATACTCCCGTTCAGTCGGGAAATACGCCGCGTTCATGCGCTCGAGCTGGATGCGCAGCATCATGAGCGCGTCGGGCCTCTCGGCAAGGGCCTCGTCGAGGTCGTAGGCCACACGCACGGGCCATGCCGAGACGTCCTGCGGGACGAGCGTGGGCGGCGCGACGAGCGACACCTCGGCGCCCAGCGTCGTCAGGAGCCAGACGTTCGACCGCGCGACGCGCGAATGGAGGATGTCGCCGACGATCGTGACCCGCAGACCCGCGAGGTCGCGACCGCGGCTGTCGTCGCCGAAGAATCGTTTGCGGATCGTGAACGCGTCGAGCAGGGCCTGCGTCGGATGAGCGTGCGTGCCGTCGCCGGCGTTGACGACTCCCGCGCTGATCCAGCCGCTGGTAGCCAGGGTCTGCGGCGCACCGGACGCGCCGTGGCGGATCACGACGGCGTCGGCGCCCATGGCCTGCAGCGTCTGCGCGGTGTCCTGCAGCGACTCGCCCTTGGAGACCGACGAACCCTTGGCCGAGAAGTTGATGACGTCGGCCGAGAGGCGTTTCGCCGCCGCCTCGAACGAGATCCGAGTGCGGGTGGAGTCCTCGAAGAACAGGTTCACGACCGTCTTGCCCCGGAGCGTGGGGAGCTTGCGCACCTCGCGCTGCTGCGTGGCGGACATGTCCTCGGCGACGTCGAGGATACGAAGCGCGTCGAGCCGGTCGAGGGTCTTGGTGTCGAGCAGGTGCCTCATGATCCGATCGTCACCTCTTCGACGCCGTCGATCTCGCGCAGGCGCACGTTCACCCGCTCATCGCGGGCGCTGGGCAGGTTCTTGCCGACGAAGTCGGGCCGGATCGGCAGCTCACGGTGGCCGCGGTCGACCAGAGCTGCCAGTCGCACCGCCGCGGGGCGGCCGACGTCCTGCAATGCGTCGAGGGCCGCCCGGATCGACCTCCCCGAGAACAGCACGTCGTCGACGAGGACGACCACCTTGCCGTCGACGCCGCCGGCGGGGATCGCCGTCGGCTGCGGAGCTCGTGTCGGATTGCGGTGCAGATCGTCGCGATACATCGTCACATCGAGTGCTCCGACCGGGACGACCGTCCCGGAGATCTCCGCGAGGAGAGAGCCGATGCGTGCGGCGAGGGGAACTCCCCGCCGCGGGATGCCGAGGATGACGAGGTCGGCGGGGCCCCTGTTGGATTCGAGGATCTCGTGGGAGATCCTCGTCAGGGCCCGGGCGATGTCGGCTTCATGCAGCACGGTGCGCGTGCTCATCCGCCGCTCCCTTCTCCGCCTCACAGGACGGTGTTAAAGGTTGCTGGGTGCGGCGCCCATGATAGCGGTCGCGACCGCGTCCGGTCGCATCGGCGCACACTCGGGTCCCGCCCCGGGGCGGACTGTTACGCTCGACGAAATTCCATGACTGCACCGACCGACGTCCCCATCGCACCGGACGCCCGTCTGCACGTGGCAACGCACGGCTCGGCCGCGGAGCCCGGAGCAACGGGCCGCGCCGGTGCGAAGGCTATCCTCCTGGGCGAGCATGCCGTCGTCTACGGTCGCCCGGCGATCGCTATCCCCGTCCGCGCTCTCGGTGTCGAGGCGCACGCGCATCCGACGGACGGTCGCGGTCATCTCGCCAGCACCCTGTATCACGGGCCCATCGCGCACGCCCCGGACCGGCTGAACGTGACGCTGACGGCCATGCGGGCGGCGCTCGCCGCCGCCGGCAGGCCGGACGCCGCCCTCGACATCTCCATCAACAGCAGCATCCCTGCCGAACGCGGGCTGGGATCGAGCGCCGCCGTGTCGGCGGCGGTCATCGAAGCGGTGCTGGGCGCGTGCGGCCTCGCGGCCGATGACGAGATGATGCACGAGCTGATCCAGACCGCCGAGCGCGCCGCCCACGGCGCGCCGAGCGGACTCGACGCCCGCACGGTGCGCGCTCGCAAGGCGGTGTGGTTCGACCGGGGCCGCATCGAGCCCGTCTCCGTGGGCGCTGATCTCGTCTTCGTGATCGCCGACACCGGGGTCCGCGGCCGGACGCGCGAGGCCGTCGCCGCCGTCGCCGAACGCCGCGAGAGCGATCCGGCAGGCGTGGAATCGACCCTCGACGAACTTGGCGAGCTCGCCACCGCGCTGCGCGGCGACGTCTCGACCGGTGATCGCGAGGCGATCGGCGGCGCGATGAGCCGCGCCCACGTGCTCCTCAACGGGCTCGGGGTCGGCGATCCGGCCCTCGACCACCTCGTGCACGCGGCGATGGCAGGCGACGCGCTCGGAGCCAAACTGACCGGCGGCGGTCGCGGCGGCTGTGTCCTCGCGCTCGCCCGCGACACCGCCGCCGCAGCCGAGCTCGGCGAACGACTCACCCGCGCCGGCGCCGCCGCGGTCTGGACCACCACCGTCGAAGGAGCCGCATGAGCACCGCGACAGCCATCGCGCATCCGAACATCGCGCTCGTGAAGTACTGGGGCAAACGCGACAGCGTGTTGAACCTCCCCGCCACGGGGAGCCTCTCGATGACGCTCGACATCTTCCCCACCACCACGACCGTGAGCCTCGACGAGACCGCGACCGGTGACGTCCTCGTGTTCAACGGCGACGAGCGGGTCGACGGGCCCGCCGAGCGCGTCTCGCGATTCCTCGACATCGTGCGGGAGCTCGCGGGCAGCTCGGTCGCGGCTCGGGTCGACACCGTCAACACGGTCCCGTCAGCCGCGGGGCTCGCATCGTCGGCCTCGGGCTTCGCGGCTCTGGCCGTGGCTGCCGCCCGCGCGTACGGGCTCGATCTCGACACCCGCGCCCTCAGTCGCCTCGCCCGGCGCGGCTCGGGGTCCGCATCACGGTCGGTCATACCCGGTTTCGCGATCTGGCATGCGGGCGACAGCGACGAGACCTCTTTCGCGGAGCCCGTCGACGCGCCCGACCTCGCGATGGTCGTCGCCATGGTCGAGAAGCGAGAGAAGCCGGTCTCCAGCCGCGAGGCCATGCGCCGCACGGTGCTCACGTCACCGTTCTACCCGGCGTGGGTCTCCTCGACGGCAGAGAGTCTCGAGGCCGCGGCGGAGGCGTGCCGCGCGGGTGACGTCGAGCGGCTTGGACGCATCACCGAGGTGAACGCCCTGCGGATGCACGCGCTGATCCAGTCGTGCGACCCGCCGATCCGCTACCTCAGCCCCGTCAGCGTCGAGATCTTCGACCGTGTCGCAGCCCTGCGCGAAGCCGGTGTCGAAGCCTGGGCGACCGCGGACGCCGGTCCGAACGTCGTCGTGCTGACCCGGCCTGACGCGGTCAGCGCTGTGACCGCGTCGCTCGACGGGCTCGCCGAGCTCGCCGTCGCCCGCCCGGGCCCCGCCGCCGCTCTGGTGACGCGAGCAGGCGAATGACGCCTGCCGACCCGACCGGCGCGATCGTCGTGCACGCGCCCGGCAAGCTCTTCATCGCGGGTGAGTACGCTGTCGTCTCCCCCGGCGAGCCCGCCGTACTCATCGCCGTCGACCGCTACTTGACGGTGTCACTCACCGAGAGCGTCGACGAGGGCAGCATCCACTCGCCCGAGTACAGCAGGATGCCGGTGCGCTGGACCCGCGGCCAGGACGGGCTGACCCTCGACCGCGAGCACCATCCGTACGACTACGTCATCGCTGCGATCGAGGCATCCGAGCGGCTGCGCGCCGAACGGGGCCTGCGTCCGCGTTTCTTCGACCTGTTCATCGAGAGCGGCCTCGACGATCCCAGCGGCCGCAAGTTCGGGCTCGGGTCGTCAGCCGCCGTGACCGTCGCGACGATCGCCGCGATCGACCGGTTCTACGGCTTCGACCTCGGCACCCGCGGGCGCTACGAGCTTGCGATGCTCGCCACCATCGCCGTCGCCCCGAACGCTTCGGGAGGCGACGTCGCCGCGAGCACCTACGGCGGGTGGATCGGGTACCGCTCGCCCGATCGAGAGCGGCTGCGCGCGGCACGACGCGAGCGCGGCGTCGCAGCGGTGCTCGGATCGGAAGCCTGGGACGGCGCGGAGATCATCCGCCTCACTCCCCCGTCCGGCCTCGACCTGATCGTCGGGTGGACTGGGCACCCTGCCTCCACCGAGCGCCTGGTGAGCGGCGTCTCGCGCGGCACGAACGTCGCCGGCGACGCGCACACCGGGTTCCTCGAGGCCTCACGCGCATGCGTCGGCGACCTGTGGCGCGCACTCGCCGTCCGCCCCGATGACGCCGGCCGCGCGGGATCCGACGACGAGCTCGCTCTCGACGCGCTGCGCCGCAACCGACGTCTCCTGCAGGCGCTCGGGGCGCGGACGGGCGTGACCATCGAGACCGACCGGCTGCGCGTCCTGTGCGATGCGGCCGAGGCGATCGGCGCCGCCGGTAAGCCTTCCGGCGCCGGTGGCGGCGACTGCGGCATCGTCCTCGCGCCCGCCGACTCCGACGTCGCCGGGATGCTGCGGGTCTGGGAGACCAACGACATCCGACACCTCACGATCGGCGTGCACCCGCCGGAAGGAGAGCACCATGCCGGCTGAACAGGCCTCCGAGCGCAAGGACGACCACGTCCGTCTGGCCGCCGCACAGCAGAAGGAGTCGCCCCGACCCAATGGCTGGGACGACGTGCGTTTCGTCCACCACGCCCTCGCGGGTGTCGATGCCGACCGCGTCGACCTCGGCGTCGAGGTCGCCGGGACGCGCTGGGCACTGCCGTTCTACGTCAACGCCATGACCGGAGGCAGCGCTTCGACCGGCGCGATCAACCGCGACCTCGCGATCGCCGCGCGCGAGACGGGCGTCGCGATCGCCTCCGGTTCGCTGAGCATCGCGCTCGACAATCCCGAGCTGATGGGGACCTTCCGCGTCATTCGCGACGAGAACCCCGATGGCTTCGTCATGGCCAACGTCGGTATCGAGCGCTCGCCCGAGGACGCGCAGCGTGCCGTCGACGCCCTGGCGGCCAACGCCCTCCAGGTGCATGTCAATGCGATGCAGGAGACCGTCATGCCCGAGGGCAGCCGCTCGTTCTCGAGCTGGCCGGCATCCCTCGAAGCCATCGTCGCCGCCGTCGACGTCCCCGTCGTGGTGAAGGAGGTCGGATTCGGCCTGAGCGCCGAGACGCTCTCCCGGCTCGGTGGCATGGGCGTGCGCTTCGCCGACGTCTCGGGGGTCGGCGGGACCGACTTCATGCGCATCGAGAACGACCGCCGCTCGGGCCGCGACTACGCCTACCTCGCCGGGTGGGGGCAGTCGGCCGTCGAATGCCTGCTGGAGGCACCGGCCGACGCTCCCGTGCTGCTCGCTTCGGGAGGGGTCCGGACCCCCCTCGACGTCGCCCGCGGTCTCGCGCTCGGCGCCCGAGCGGTCGGCGCGTCCGGGTCGTTCCTGTCCGTCGTGCTCGACGGGGGCGCGGAAGCGCTGATTTCTCGCATCCGGGAATGGTCAGACCACCTCACGGCGTTGCATTCGCTGGTGGGGGCGACCCGTCCGGACGACCTCCGCCGAACCGACCTGATCATCCACGGACGCGCGGCGGAGTACGCCCGCGCCCGGGGCATCGACATCGACAGCCTGGCGCACCGCGCCGGCGGGAAGGACCCGCGATGAGCACCGAGTTCACCCCGATCCCCCTCCGCTGGGTGGGGCCGCTCCGGCTGACCGGTGACGTCGAGACCGAGCAGGAGGTGCCCCTCGCGACCTACGAATCGCCGCTGTGGCCCTCGGTCGGACGGGGGGCGCGCATCTCCCGGCTCGTCGACGACGGCATCCGGGTGACGGTGGTGGACGAACGGATGACGCGCTCGTCGCTCTTCGTCGCCGAGACCGCTGCCGCCGCCGTCACCGCCTCCCGCGCGATCGTCGCACGCTTCGACGAGCTCGCCGCGGCCGTCTCCGAGCGCAGCCGGCATGCGAAGCTCATCGATCTCGACACCGAGATCGTCGGCAACCTCCTGTACGTGCGCTTCGCGCTGACAACGGGCGACGCCTCGGGCCACAACATGGTGACCTTCGCCGCGGAGACCCTGATGGAGCGGGTTCTCTCGTGGCACCCCGAGCTCTCGTACGGCTCGATCTCGGGCAACTACTGCACCGACAAGAAGGCCACCGCCGTCAACGGCATCCTCGGACGCGGGCGCAACGTCATCGCCGAGATCCTCATCCCGGCCGAACTGGTCGACAAGCAACTGCGTTCGACCGCGCAGCGCATCGTCGACCTCAACGTGCAGAAGAACCTCGTCGGATCGACCATCGCGGGCGCGCTGCGTTCGGCCAACGCCCACTACGCCAACATGCTCCTGGCGTTCTACCTGGCCACGGGTCAGGATGCCGCCAACATCGTCGAGGGCTCCCAGGGGTTCACGTGGGCCGAGGTGCGCGGAGACGGCGACCTGTACTTCTCGTGCACTCTCCCCCACCTCATCGTCGGCACCGTCGGCAACGGCAAGGACCTGCCGGCCGTCGACGACGCCCTCGCCCGCCTCGGCTGCCGCGACGAGCGCCCCGCCGGCGAGAACGCCCGGCGCCTCGCCGGTCTGATCGCCGCCACCGTCCTCTGCGGTGAGCTCTCCCTGCTCGCCGCCCAGACCAACCCTGGGGAGCTCATGCAGTCGCACCTGCTCCTCGAGCGCCGGAAGGATTCCACGAAGTGACCACCATCGGCATCCACGACCTCGCCGTCGCCACCGCCTCGCACGTCGTCGAGCTCGACGACCTCGCGGCACGCGCCGACATCGATCCCGCGAAGTTCCGCATCGGGCTCGGTCAGGAGCAGATGAGCATCCCGGGCCTCGACGAAGACATCGTCACGATGGGGGCCGCCGCCGCGCAGCGCATCATCGACCGCCACGGCGTCGATGGCATCCGTACGCTGTTCTTCGCGACCGAGACCGGCATCGACCAGTCGCGCGCAGCCGGCGTGCACGTGCACGAGCTGCTCGGTCTGCCCCGGTCGGTGCGCGTCGT
Source organism: Microbacterium arborescens (assembly GCF_030369635.1). Taxonomy (NCBI): domain Bacteria; kingdom Bacillati; phylum Actinomycetota; class Actinomycetes; order Micrococcales; family Microbacteriaceae; genus Microbacterium; species Microbacterium arborescens. The sequence continues at coordinate 1,824,752 of NZ_CP128474.1, forward strand.
CGAGCTGAAGCAGGCCTGCTACTCCGCGACGGCCGCTCTTCAGGCGGCTGCGGGTCTCATCGCACGCAACCCCGACGAGCGTGTGCTCGTCATCGCGAGCGACGTCGCCCGTTACGAGCTCGACACCGCGGCCGAGCCCACGCAGGGTGCCGGGGCGGTCGCCTTCCTCGTCTCCGCCGACCCGGCCATCGCGGTCCTCGAGACCGCTGCGGGCGTCTACACCGCCGAGGTCGACGACTTCTGGCGGCCGAACGACAGCGTGACCGCCGTCGTCGACGGAAAGCTCTCGGTCAGCGCCTACCTCGACGGCGTCGCCGGCGCGTGGGATGACTACCGCTCGCGCGGCGGAGTCGACATCGACCAGATCGACTGGTTCTGCCACCACCAGCCGTTCACCAAGATGGCGGTCAAAGCGCACCGCGCTCTTGGGCAGCACTTGGGCGTCGAGCTCGACCCGGAGCTGGTGACGGCCACGACAGGCTACAACCGCCGGATCGGCAACTCGTACACCGCATCGCTCTACATCGCCCTGGCCGCGCTCCTCGAAGGCGAGAACGACCTCACGGGATCGCGCATCGGCCTGTTCAGCTACGGTTCGGGGTCGGTGAGCGAGTTCTTCACGCTCGTCGTGCAGCCGGGTTACCGCGACGCGACGCGCGGAGCGGAGACCGAGGCCATCCTCGCCGCACGCACCCCGGTCGACGTCCCGACCTACCGCGACCTCCACGATGCGGCGCACCGCGACAGCACCGTCGACGTGACGATCGCCCCCGAGTCCCCCGGTCCGTTCCACTTCGCCGGCCTCTCGGCCCGGGCCCGCCGCTACACCCGCGACTGACCCTCCCCTCTCACCGCACGCTCCGCGAGAGCGCGCGAACGCACGGTTCCAGCCCCCTGGCACCGTGCGTTCGTGCATCCTGGCCACTCGGCCCGGGGTAGGGCGCAGGGCGGGGCTCACGCAGAGAGGGCCCCGACAGCAGTCGGGGCCCTCTCTGCGTTGCGGGTGGGTCAGTTCTGGCCCTGCTCACCGAGCTCGAGCAGGCGCGAGATCGCCTCCGTGAGCTTGGCATCCGCTGCGCCGTACGCCGCCCAGTCAGCGTTCTGCATGGCCGTGTTTCGCTCGGCGAGAGCATCGCGCGCCTGGTTCAGGGCCGCCTGGTAGTCCGCGGCGGGTGTCGTCGGCGCGGTCCCGCCGTCACCGGTGCCCGGAGTCGCCTCGTCGCCGGGGCTCGGCTCGGGCACGACATCCGTGTCTCCCGTGCTCGCGCCCGAGTCACCGCCGAACAGCTTGTCGAGGGCCGCTTGCAGGGTGTCCTCGAAAGCGACCTGATCGCCGAAACCGACGAGCACCTTCTGCAGCGTCGGGAGCTTTGTCGCCCCGCTCGACTGCACGAACACAGGCTGCACGTAGAGCAGGCCGCCGCCGACGGGCAGCGTCAGGAGGTTGCCGTTGATGACCTCGGACTGTCCCTGACGCAGGATGTTCGAGAACGACGACACGACGGGGTCGGCGTTGAACGTGTTCTGCACCTGGCCGGGGCCGGGGACGGGCGTCTCGGCATTGACCTCGAGCATCCGCAGCTTGCCGTACTCACCGCTGACGACACCCGCTTCGGAACCGGCGTCGGAGTCGACCGAGAGGTAGCCCATCAGAACGTTACGGGTGTCCTGACCACCGGGGATGAAGGACGAGAACATCGAGTACGACGGCGCGTCCTGGCCGGGCATCTTCATCGTCAGGTAGTACGGCGGCTGCAGCTGCGTGTCCTGCTGCGGGTCGTTCGGCGTCTTCCACGCGTTGTCGCGCGAGTAGAACGACTGCGCCGTGTCGACGTGGTAGGTGCCGAGCATCGCGCGCTGCACCTTGAACAGGTCGGTGGGGTACCGGACATGGCTCATGAGATCGCCGCTCATTTCGCTGATCGGCTTGAGCGTGTTGGGGTAGACCTTCTGCCAGGCCTGCAGCAGCGGGTCGGTCTCGTCCCACGCGTACAGCGTCACCTCGCCCGAGTACGCGTCGACCGTCGCCTTCACCGAGTTGCGGATGTAGTTGATGTTGTCGAGTGCGACGCGGGGCTGCGGGTTCGACGAATCCGAGATCGCGTCGCTGAGGCTGACGATCGACGAGTACGGGTAGTTGGCACTCAACGTGTAGCCGTCGACGATCCACACGATGCGCCCGTCGACGACCGAGGGGTACGGGTCGTTGTCGAGCTCGAGGTACGGCGCCACCTTCTGCACGCGCGTCGCGGGGTCGCGGTCGTAGAGGATCTGCGAGTCGTCGTTGATGGCGTCCGAGAACAGGATGTCCGTCGACTGGAACTTCAGCGAGTAGATCAGACGGTGGAAGACGTCGCCGATCGAGGGACCGCCGTCGCCCTCGAACGTCGTCTTCGTCTGGCTCTCGCCCTCCTGACCGCGCGGGTAGTCGAGCTCGATGGGCGACGAGCCCTCGGGGGCGCCGACGATCGAGTACGTGGGCGAGAACTCGCCGAAGTACACGCGCGGCTCGTACGCCTGGCCGGCCGTCAGCTCTCCGGATGCCGGGATGCCGCGCTCGACGAAGACCGGGTTGCCGTCGGCCGTGCGCTCGTTGCCCTTGGCGGCCACCATGCCGTAGCCGTGGGTGTAGACGAGGGTCGTGTTGTACCACGAGGCCGCGTCACCGAGCTGGTTGACGTTGAGCTCGCGAACCGAGACGACGGTGTCCTGCGACTGTCCGTCGATCTCGTAGCGGTCGACGTCGAGAGGCTCGGCGAACTGGTAGTACGAGCGGTACTGCTCGATCTGGCGCACCGTCGGTCCGATGATGGCGGGGTCCATGATGCGGATCGACGCGGTCGTGTCTGCATCGGCGCGCAGCTGACCCGGCTCGACGTCGGTGACGGCCTGGAAGTCGGTCTTCTCGAGTCCGGCGATGCCGTACGCGGCCTTCGTGCCCTCGATGTTGCGCTCGTAGTACTGCGACTCGAGCGTCAGCTGGTTCGGGCGCACCTGCACGTTGTTGACGAACCACGGGTAGGCGACGCCGACCACGAGGGAGGTCACGACCAGGAGCCCCGTGCCGATGAGCGGGAAGCGCCAGCGGCCGATGATCGCGGTGACGAAGAAGAGCACCGCCACGATCGCAGCGGCGATCGCGAGGATCGTCTGCCCGGGGATGACGGCGTTGACGTCCACGTACGCGGCGCCCGTGATGCGGTCGTTCGGCGTGACCAGGGTGCGGTACCGGTCGATCCAGATGCTCACGCCCTGGACCAGCAGGTAGATGCCGGCGATGACGGCGAGCTGGATGCGCGCCGACTTCGAGATCCGCAGCTCGCGCTGTCCGACCCGGACGGAGCCGTACAGGTACGACACGAGGGCGGTCACCAGCAGGCACACGATGACGATCGCCGAGACGAACCCCACGGCCGCCGAGAGGAACGGCAGCGTGAAGAGGTAGAAGCCGGTGTCGAGCCCGAACTGCGGGTCGGTGGTGCCGGTGGTGCCCCCGTTGAGCCAGAGCGCCACGGTCTCCCATTGCGCGGATGCTGCGAAGCCGGCGAAGAACCCGAAGAAGGTCGGGATACCCCACATGCCCAGACGGCGCAGCGGCTCGACGACCTCCTGATAGCGGTCGAGCTGCGAGCTCAGACGCGCGTACACCGGCCGCAACCGGTACGCGAGCTGGATCGAGAGCCAGACGGGTACCGCCATCGCGACGAATCCGACGACGAACATGATCGCGCGAGCGGTCCACTGGGTCACCAGTACACCGTCGAAGCCGAGTTGCCGGAACCACAGCCAATCGGCGTAGAGGCTCGCGAAGATGAAGAAGGCCACCACCACGGCCGCGATGACGGCGAGGGTGATGCCGACGGCGCGGCGGGATCTGCTGGGTGTGGCCGGGTTCGGCGCTGAGGTCGTGGTCACCTCTCCATCCTAGGCGCCGCCCGCTGGGGGGAAGCCGAGGCTCAGTCGGCGGTGCAGGTCGGGAGGGCGTCGAGGTCGCCGCCCTCGCTGACGGCCTCGACGACCGAGAGGGCGTCGTCGAGATCCGCGACCGAGAACACCCGGAGTCCGTTGGGGATGTGGCCGACGACCTCGTTGCAGTTGCGCTGGGGCGCGAGGAACCAGTCCGCGCCGGCGTCCTTGGCGCCGTAGAGCTTCTGACGGATGCCGCCGATCGGGCCGACGTTGCCTTCGGCATCGATCGTGCCGGTCCCCGCGAACCGTTCGCCACCGGTGAGCTCGCCCGGCGTCAGGGTGTCGATGATGCCCAGGGCGAACATCATCCCCGCGCTCGGGCCGCCCACGTTGTCGAGCTGGAGGGTGACGTCGATCGGGAAGTCGAAGTCCTGCGCGATCGTGACACCGATGACCCACCGGGTCTCGCCGTCCGTCGTCATCTGCGTCGGGGTGACCTCGACGGTGCGCTGCTCCCCCGCGCGGTCCACGTCGAGGCTGAGCGGACGTCCACCGGCGGCGTTGACGGCGGCGCGCAGTGCCGCGGTGGTGGCGACGGGCTCACCGTCGACGGAGCGGATAACGTCATCGGGCTCGAGGAGGCCCGTCGCGGGTGAGTCGTCGGCGAGTCGATACACACGCACGAGCGAGGTGACGTCGTAGCCGAGTTCGCTCAGCGCCGCGGCGGTCGCCTCCTTCTGCGAGTCGACCATGAGGGCGGCGTTCTCGTCGTTGCGCTGCTCGGTCGTGACGCCCTCGGGGAAAATCTCGTCGATCGGGACGACCGCGCGCGCGGGATCGAACCAGGCGGCGGCGAGCTCCAGCCACGACGGCGTGCGTTCGCGATTTCCCAGCACCTCGACCGTCAGCAGGTCGAGCGTGCCCGACGTCGGGAACGTCTCGGCGCCCTCGACGCTGATGAGCGGCCGCCGTTCCCCGTCACCGGAGGAGACCGACCCGAGGGTGTCGTAGACGGGGCCGGGACGCTGGATCACGAACGAGGTCGGCACGATCGTCAGGACCAGCAGTGCGACGAGGGAGAAGGACACCGCCCAGAGACCCGCGAGCGAGGCCCGGCTCATACGTCGTCGGGGCGCGGGGGCGGAGGCGTTCTCGTCGAAAAGTGACACGTGCTGCTTTCTGGTCCCGGTCGTTCGCGACCGGCGAAAGCGAACGGGGTCCGTTCGCGCCGTGCGACGAGGTCGTGCGGCTAGCGTAGAACGCGAGCTGACCGCCCTGCTGAAAGGCGCCTGACATGGCTGATGACGACCGCTCTCCCGAGGACGAGTTCCAGGAGATGCTCCGCAACCTGCTCGGCCAGGGCGGCTCCCTGGGGCCCGAGCAGCTCGAACGCCTGTCGGCGATGGGCGTCGACCCCGCGATGCTGCAGCAGATGATGCATCATCTGCAGGGCGCCTTCGCTGCCGGCGGCGACGGCGGGGTCGACTGGAGCGCGACCCGCACGCAGGCCCTCCACCTCGCCAACAAAGACGGTCACGGCATCAGCGCCGGCGATCGCCAGGACTTCTCCGAGGCCTTCGCCCTGGCGACGCTGTGGCTGAGCGAGGCCACGACGATCTCCGACCTGCCCACCCCGCCCCGGGCGCTGACGCGCGGCGCCTGGGTCGAGGCGACGCTTCCGGTGTGGCAGGAGCTCGCCGAGCCGGTCGCCACCTCCGTCGCCGATGCGCTGACCGCCGCACTCGAGTCGCAGGCTCCGGAAGAGATGCAGAGCATGATCGCCGGCGCCGGCCGCCTGATGCGCACGGTGGGCGGCTCGCTGTTCGCCGCGCAGCTGGGCGCGGTGGTCGGCAAGCTCTCGCTCGAGGTCGTCTCGGGCGGTGACGTCGGCATCCCCGTCATGCCCGATGGCGAAGCGGCGATCCTCCCCCAGAATTTCGCTGACTTCGGTCGCGACCTCGGCATCGACGACGAGCAGCTGGCCCTGTCGCTCGCGACCCGCGAGCTCGCGCACGCGCGGCTGTTCCGTCATGCCCGCTGGCTGCGGCTGCACGTCATCTCCCAGGTCACGGACTTCGCCCGCGGCATCCACGTCGACACCGATGCCCTCGAGGAGTTGGCGTCGCGCTTCGACCCCTCCCAGCCCGAAGAGCTGCGGCAGGCCCTCGAGAGCGGGGTGCTGCTCCCCCAGCGCTCCGAAGCACAGGCGGCCGCGCTCACCCGGCTCGAGCACCTGCTCGCGACGATCGAGGGCTGGGTCGACGTCGTCTCCGCCGACGCGACGACCCGGCTTCCGGCGGCCGACCGGATCGCCGAGGCGGTGCGCCGGCGCCGGGCCGTCGGTGGCCCCGCCGAACAGGCGATGGCGTCGCTCGTGGGACTCGAGTTGCGTCCGCGTCGCCTCCGCGAGGCCGCGGCGATGTGGCGTGCGATCACGGATGCCGTCGGCGCCGACGCCCGCGACAGCCTCTGGGACTACCCGGACCTCATGCCCACCCCTGCCGATGTGGACGATCCTGCTGCGCTCATCGGACGCCTGCAGGCGCGGGCGCGAGGCGAGGCTCCCGAGCGTGACGAGATGGACGACGCACTCGACGCGCTGCTCGCCTCTGCCGCGGCCGGAGACGACGCGGGCGGCACGACCGGCGAGGAGCCCGGCGATGCGCGCGGCCGACGCGACGACGGCCCCGAAGGTCCCACACCCGTCTGACGAGCGACCCACGACCCGCCTCCGGGCGCCGCTCCTCCCCAGGGGGGGCGCTGTGGTCGGCGCGGCAGGCGCCTGTGGAGACACCGGCGAGTCGGCGGCGGGGGCGTCGAGAATCGGGGACATGCTCCGTCTCGACGCATCAGCCGTACCGCTCTGGCGCTCGCCCACCGTCGTGCAGCTCGGCGACGAGCCCGGCGCTGCGGTCATCGACCCCGTCGAGCCGTGGCACGAACGCGTGCTCCACGCCCTGGTCGACGGCATCCCGGACGGCCTGTTCGAGGTGATCGCCCGCGACGCAGGAGCTTCCGTCGACGAGGTGGCACGCCTACGCGAGATCGTGGCTCCATCCCTCGCGGCGCCGCGTCGTGTTCCGGCACTCGCGGTGTCCTTCGCCGACGGCGTCGGTTCTGAGGACCGGGTCGTCGTCGCGGAGGCGCTCGCGGCCGCGGGAGCCAGCGTCGGGACGGTGGAGACCGGCATCCCCCTCGGGGTGCCGGGGCGAGTCGTCATCCTGGTCGCCTCCCGACTCGTCGAACCGCGCCGCGCCTCCGCTCTGGTCTCGGACGACGTACCCCATCTCGCGCTGGAACTCGCCGGCGATCGCGCCACGGCGGGTCCGCTCGTCTTCCCTGGCCGCACCGGCTGCCTCGCCTGTCTCCACGCGCACCGACGCGACTGCGACCCCGCGTGGCCCACCATCGCCGCGCAACTGCTGGCCCGCCCGTGCCCGCCCACCGATCCCGCGCTCATCACGGCGGCGTGCGCGGCGTCGGTGCAGCTGGTCAGTGCGCCCGTGACGGGCCGGAGCCGCTCGATGACCGTGCGGGCGTCGTCCGACGAGCCGACGTGGCAGTACCACGAACCTCATCGAGCGTGCTGGTGCCGATCTCCCGGACGAAGCGCGACACCTGGCGTTCATAGCGCCCCGATGTCCGCGCCCACGAAATCGTCAGCGTGCGCGCGGCCCGCGTGACACCGACGTAGGTCAAGCGGCGCTCCTCGTCGATCTGCTCGAACGTGGTGGCGTACGCGATCGGCAGCAACCCCTCCGCAAGGCCCACGAGGTGCACATGGTCCCACTCCAAGCCCTTCGCGGCGTGGAGCGTCGACAGCGTCACGGTGCGCGTGGCGATCTCGTGCTGGTCCCTCGCCCGCACCTGAAGCTCGTCGGTGAACGCCCGCATCGTGGTTCCGGTGGGCGCCTCTTCCGCGAGCCGGAGCAGCGCGGCGCGCGCCTCCCACGCATCACGGAGCGGACCACCGGCGGGCGGCGGCTCATCCGTCAGACCGAGCGAGCGCAGGATCGACCGCACGTCTGCGACGAGGTCACCCGACGAGGGTGCCACCGAGGCGCCTCGGAGCGCCATCACGGCCTGGCGGACCTCGGGGATGTCGAAGAAGCGCTTGCCGCCGAGCACCGCGGCGGCGATGCCGCGCCGCGCCAGCGCCGCCAGAAGCGGTGCCGACTGGGCGTTGACCCGGTACAGGACGGCGATATCTCGAGGATCGATTCCCCGCGAGAGCTGCTCGGCCACCGCTGCAGCCACCCCGTCGGCCTCGGCGGTGTCATCGGCGAACGCCCGGATCGTGGGTCGCGGATGATCCGGCGTCGCGCGCTGGGCCGTGAGCTCGAGGGCTCCGGGGCGACCACGCATGAGCGAGTTCGCCACCGCGACGACGCCCGCCTCGGATCGATAGTTCCGCTCGAGGCGCAGGATCCGGGCGTCGGGATGCCGCACCCCGAAGTCCAGCAGGTACGACGGGTCGGCACCGGCGAAGGAGTAGATCGTCTGGCTCGCGTCGCCGACGACGCACAGGTCGCGGCGCTCGCCGAGCCAGAGTTCGAGCAGTCGGTGCTGCACCGGCGAGACGTCCTGGAACTCGTCGACGGTGAAGTGCCGGTACTGCTCGCGAACCTCCGCGACGACGCGCGGCTCGGCCTCGAGCATCCCCGCACACGCGAGGAGCACGTCCTCGAAGTCGAGCTGGCGCCGCTCGTCCTTCAGCTGCTCGTACGACCGCTGCAACGCGACCACAGCGTCGAGGGAGAGCGAGCCGACCGGCTCGGGGCGGTCGAGCGCGTACCGATCGATGGAGCGCATGGTGATCTTCCGCCACTCGATCCGGGTGGCCACGTCGCGGAGAACCGCGGGATCAGGGTCCAGACCGATCGCATCAGCCGCCTGGGCGAGCAGCCGCACCTTGCTTCCGAGGATCGTCGGCGCCGCATCGCCGGCGAGCTGGGGCCAGAAGTAGTTCAGCTGCGCCAGAGCCGCCGAGTGGAAGGTCCGCGCGGCCACGCCGCCGACGCCCAGGGCGCGCAGCCGGCCCCGCATCTCCCCCGCTGCTTTCGCCGTGAAGGTCACCGCCATGACGCGACTCGGCGAGTACGCACCGGTCTCGACCCCGTGTGCGATGCGATGCGTGATCACACGGGTCTTGCCCGATCCCGCGCCCGCCAGAACGCAGACGGGACCGCGCAGCGCCGACGCCGCCTCGCGCTGCTGCTCGTCGAGTCCGGAGAGCGGGTCGCTCACGCCTCGTCCCCGCACCAGTCGACGATCAGGCGGCGCGCGATCGAGGCTGAGCCCGGCAACATCACCGGCCCGGCGCCGTCGAGCGATGCGCGGATCTCCTGGCGATCGAACCAACGGACGGCGACGATCTCCTCGCCGTCGGGGTGGGCACGCGACGCGTCGATAGCCACGGCGCGGAACCCGAGCATCAGCGACCGCGGGTACGGCCACGCCTGCGACCCGCGATAGACGAGGTCATCGACGACGACGCCGGCTTCCTCGGCGACCTCGCGGCGGATCGCGGTCTCGAGCGACTCGCCGGCTTCGACGAACCCCGCGAACGTCGAGAACCTGTTGTCCACCGCCCAGGCGGCGTTCTGCCCGAGGAGGAGCCGCTCGTTGCGGGCGTCGCTCACGGCCACGATGACGGCCGGATCGGTACGCGGGAACTGCTCGCGTCCGCATCCAGTGCACACCCGCGACCACCCGGCAGAGCGCAACCGCGCCGGTGAACCGCATCGCGGGCAGAAGCGGAAGTCGGCGAACCAGCGTCCGAGCGCGACCGCGGTCACGAACGCCCCGGCGTCCTCGTCGACGAGGTCGCCCCCCGACAGCCGGAGCGACGCCCAATCGTCCTCGTCATCGCTGTCGACGGGCTTGCCTTCGGCGGCGATCAGTCGTGCCGAGCCGTCTGCGGCGCGTCCGAGGAAGGCCCACTCGGTCGCGTCGGCGATGTCCACGGCATCCGCGGGCGAGTCCCAGACCAGTCGCTCTCCGCGCATCCGGGCGCGATCGCCCCGCACGCGCAGGACCCGGGTCGTCGAGTCGGTACGAAGACGATCGATGAGCGTCTCGTCGGACCGCTCTTCCGGTGACGGTTCGAAGACGGACCGGGCCAGCGCCGGCGGCTGCATTCGCATCTCGGGGACCTCTCTCGCGGGCGTGGCGCGTCGGCCTGCGCGGCCGCCCGACCTACCCTGATGGCATGGCTCGCTCTCCCTTCACTCTAGCCGCGTCCGTCAGTTCGGCTCTTCCCGGCGCCGCCGTGGTGGGCGCCGCGGAGTTGACCGAGCGAGCGGACGGCCGTTACGACAGCGCTCTGGTGACCCTCGAGGACGGCCGACGGGTGGTCGTGCGCGTCCCGGTCGACGTCGATGCCGACCTCGAGCTCGTCGCCGACACCCGTGCGCTCCGCGCGCTGACGCCGGGGGTCCGCGGCTTGCTGCCGTTCGAAGCGCCCACGGTGCTCGGCACCGCCCGGATGGGGGGCTTCACCGCCGTCGTCCAGGAGTACGTCCCCGGGTATCGGGTCGAGGCCGGCCACATTCCTCCCGGGCGCGGAGCGGCCTGGTCGCTCGGCTCGGCGATCGCCCGCGTCCACGCGCTTCCGCATGCCGTCGCGCGAGACGCCGGCCTGCGCACCCGTACGAGCGCCGAGGTGCGCCAGGATGCCGAACGACTGCTCGACCGTGCGGAGGCCACCGGATCGCTTCCCTTCGGGCTGCTCCGACGGTGGAGCACAGCCCTCGGCGAAGATCGGCTGTGGCGTTTCGAGGCCACCGTGACACTCGGCGGTGTCGACCCCGGCCGTTTCGTCCTGAGCGACACCGCCGCCGGCCCCACGGTGACCGGCCTGCTGGCATGGCACGGCCTCGGGGTCGGCGACCCCGCTGAAGACCTCCGCTGGCTCGCTTCGGCGCCGGATGCACGCGACGACGTGCTCGCCGCGTACGCCGAGGCCGCCCACCACACGCCCGATGCAGCACTGGCCGCGCGCTCGCGCCTGTACGCGGAGCTCGAGTTCGCCCGCTGGCTGGCCCACGGACACGAGACCGGCGCGCAGCGCGTGGTGGAGGACGCAGTGGCCCTGCTCACCGCCCTCGACGACGGCGTCCGAGACGAGCCGCTCCTTCCCGAGGACTACAGCACCGTCGACGACGCCCTGGAACTGCTCGGACGCACCCCCGCTGCGGTGAGCGCCGGAGACACCTCGATGCAGACCGACACGTACGATCCGGCGCTGCTGGCGGCCTACCTCGCCGACCAGGACACCGCCGAGCAAGCAGACATCGAGACGATCCCGATCGATCTGTCGGACTGGACGCCCGAGGGCGCATCCAGCGACCGTCGCGGCGACACCGGTGCCGTTCCCACCGTTGCTTCAGCCGTTCCCTCGGGGACTCCGGCGGGATCGTCGGCTGACGATGCCGACGATCCCGAGCACGCGGAAGCGGCACGCAACGCGCTGCGGCGCTGGTCCTCGTCGGCCGACTGAACGCGAGACGGTCGTCCGGCGCGCTTCAGCCCCGCAGGACGAGGTCGTCGGCCACGTAGAACAGCGCGACGTCGATCTCCGACTCGGGGATGCCGTGCCGGATCGAGTACGCCCGGCGGTACAGCTCGAGCTGCAACATCCGCTCGGCTCGCTCGGCCGTTGTCCGCGGCGGGCGCCCGGTCTTCCAGTCGACGATCTCGATGCGGCCGCCTCGGTCGGCACGGCGGTAGACCGCGTCGAGCTTGCAGATGATGACGTGCGGGCGGCCGTCGCCGAGCATCCGGTCATCGGCGAAATCGATCTCGGTCTCGACCTCGATCGGCTGCAGATCGGCCCACTCGGACCGCAGGAAGACCTCCTGCAGCCGGCTCAGGTCGCCGTCCGCCGCGCCACCGCCGATGCCGTCGACCGGGTCGTCGACATCCCACAGGGGCGCGTCTGGTTGCGGGCCGCGCGCGGTGATCCCGGAGCGCTGCTCGACCCATGCATGGAATCGCGTTCCCAGCCGGGTCTCCCGGTACGGCCGCTCCGGAAGCGGGCGCAGGGTCGACTCCACCGCGGAGTCGTAGTCGGCGGCGAAGTCCTTGAAGCGTGACGCGGGGATGCGGGTGGGCGCGACGCGTCGGGTGCCCGCGGCGCGCTCCTCGCGCTCCGCCAGAAGGAGGGCCAGGTCACGTTCGGGTGCGTCGCGCGTGTCGCTCGCTCGCGCGGCACGTGCGAGTTCGGCGGCCGACTCGACTCGTGAGCGGCGCGCCCCCAACGGGTCGAGCGGCCAGCGCATGGTCTGGCGACGGTCGTTGTAAGGGTTCTCCCCCGGTTCAGCGTCGGGCCGGTCTGCGCCGAGCGCGCCCGCGATCTCGCGCAGGAAGGGGCTCGGACCGCGGGGGTTGCGGGTGCCCGACCAGTGCGAACCGCTCAGCAGAAGCGCGTCACGCGCGCGCGTCACCGCGACGTACGCGAGACGGCGCTCCTCCTCGCGTTGACGATCGGCGTTGTCTTCGGCGAACCGGGTGAGTGCGGCTTTCAGATCCTGCTGCGTCGGTGCGGCGTGTGCTTCCCATCCCAACGGGGGCAGCCAGCGAGCATCACCTCGGAACGCATAAGGGAGCACTCCGAAACCGAGCCAGCCCTGCTTGTCGCGTGGGCGGGCGGGCAGTTCGTCGGCCACGACCCGGCCGACGGCCACCGCATCCCACTCCAAGCCTTTCGAGCCGTGGATCGTCAGGATCTGCACCACGTCGTCTTCGGGCGGCTCGGTCCGCGGCGCGAACTCGTCCTGCCGCTCGGCGTGGTCGAGCCACGCGAGCAGGCTCGGGAGCGATCCTGACTCGTCGGTCGCGAGGAACCCCTGCAGCTCGTCGACGAAGGCTCGCAGCTGATCCGATGCGATACGAGCGGGCCCCCGGCTCTCGTTCGCCGCCAACTCGATGTCGAGACGCAGCTCCGCCTCGATCAGCCGCACGAGCTCGGGAATGGGCATCGACGAGGCCCGCCGCAGACCGGCGAACGTCGCGGCAGCCTCGCGGAGGCGATCGCGGCCGAGGGGGCTGAAGTCGGCGAGCCATCCATGATCGGGTCCGACGCGCACGAAGAAGTCGAGCGCATCGATGAGCGACGCGTTCTCGTCCGTCGCGCTCTCGCGTGTGAGCGGCTGCAGTGCGACGTCCGAGCGCGCGAGCCGCCGCCCGAGCTCGGCGAGCGAGCGCAGATCTCGAAGACCGATCGACCATCGAGGTCCGCCGAGGAGCCGCAGCAGCGCCGACCCCGCGGTGGGATCGCTGATCACCCGCAGCGCGGAGACGACGTCGACGACCTCGGGCGTGCTGAGCAGTCCGCCCAGCCCGAGGATCCGGTGCGGGATGCCGCGTCGCGCGAGGGCATCGGCGAAGCGCACCATGTGCTTCTTGCTGCGCAGGAGGATCGCCGCGCTCGTGGGCAGCCCGCGTCCGTGCCGTTGCGCCCGAACCTCCTCGAACCAGGCGGCTACCCGCTCGGTCTCGGCGTCGAGGTCGGTTTCGAACGCGATCTCGACCCCGCCGTCGGGTGCGTTCGGGCGGGGGCGGAGCCGGTCGACGGGTACCGGGGACCGCTCCGCGAGCGGTGCGAGCACCGCGTTGGCGGCATCCAGGATCCGCTCGCTGTTGCGCCAGCTGGTCGCTAGGGAGAACCGGCCCGACCCGCCCTCGGGCGCGAACGCGGCGGCGAAGTCGCCCAGATTGCCCGCGCTCGCACCTCGCCAGCCGTAGATGGACTGGTGGGGATCGCCGACGGCCATCACCGACGTCCCGGCGAACACGGCACTCAGCAACTCGGTCTGCACGACTGAGGTGTCTTGATACTCATCGAGCAGGACGACGGGATATCGCGAGCGGAGGTCCGCCGCCACCGCCGGGTGAGTGCGCACGATCGTCAACGCCCCCGCCACCTGGTCGGAGAAGTCGATGACGCCGGAACGCAGCTTGCGCCGCTGGTACTCGACCGCGAGATCGGCGAGCAGAGGCAGGCCCGCGACCTGCTCGGCGGCCCGTGCGACGTCGGCGTAGACCGTGGTGCCGCTGCGTGTCGAGGGGCGCTCCAGCACATCTTGGAAGGCGAGTCCGAAACGCGCGAGCTCGTCGAAGTCCACCAGGTTGTCGACCCCGTCGCGTGCGATCCGCAGCGCCCCGTCGATGATGCTGCGCAGGGCGTTGTCGCGCGTCTCGAGGCGCTCGTCGTCGGAATCGAGGACGACGCGACGCATCAGCAGCCATGCAGCCGACTCGCTGAGGACCGCCGCCTCGGGGTCGCGCCCGATGCGCACCGCGTTCTCACGGACGATGCCGTCGGCGAAGCTGTTGTAGGTCGACACGGTCGGGCGCTCGAGCAGCGAGTCCGTCTCGGGCCCGAGCGTCGCGGCCCCCGTGTCGTCGACGAGGCGTCGCTGGGCGGCGTGACGCCGGGCGCCGCCCGGATCGCCCGTCCGTTCGAGTTCGACGAAGACGTCGAGCGCGCCGCGACGGTGGAGCGCGTCGAGGTGTGGCACGAGGCCGGCGTCTTCGAACTCGGCAAGACGGTCGAGGCGCCGTCGGATGCGTTCGCTCAGCTCGCCCGCTGCCTTGCGCGTAAAGGTCAGACCGAGAATGCCCGATCGCGCGACATGCCCGTTCGCGACGAGCCAGACGACGCGGCCCGCCATCGTCTCGGTCTTGCCGCTGCCCGCTCCGGCGACGACGAGGGCAGGCGCGAGCCGCGCGGCGATCACCGCGCTCTGCTCGGGTGTCGGCGGGAACTGGCCCAGGGCGGCCGCCAAGGCCGCGGGAGAGACCATCATGTCGCGCTCACCGCCGCGATCGTGTGGATCCGGCAGAGCCCATAGGAATGATCGTCTCGGCAGTGCTCTTCGAAGGGAGCCTCGAAGCTGTCTCCCCCCATCACGCGCGCGGCTCCGCGTACCCGTCCGAGGAAGGCGGCACGCTCTTCGTCGCCGAAAGGCGGTTGGCGCGGCGCCGCGTAGTCCTTCGTCGCTGCGGTCGGACGCAGCACGAGCAGCATCGCTCCGCCCGGTGGCAGCCCGGCTGCCGCGGGGATCGCGCCGTGCTCGTGCGCCAGTTGATAGGCGGCGAGCTGTGCGTGCTGGGTCACGGCACGGTCGGTCTGCGGCTCGCGCTTACCGGTCTTCAGATCAACGATGACGACACTCCCGTCTGCACGGAGCTCGACCCGGTCGACCGCACCGCTCAGGACGATGCGTCCCTCGGCGTCGTCATGGGCGAGCTCGACCTCGAAACGCGGCTCGGCTCCCAACAGGCGCCCGCCGTCACGGTCGAAGTCGCGCAGGTACCGGGCGAGACGACGCACCAGATCGCGCGCACGGGCACGCTCCGCACGCTCGCGCCAGGCGGACTCGAACTCGAGCTCGCTCCAGCGCGACGCGACCGCCTGCCACAGGGATTCCTCGTCGGGAGACGCGATCTCGAGGGCGCTGTGCACGATCGTGCCGATTCCCGCGGTGGCGCTGGACGTATCGCCGCCGAGGTCGGCGATGACCCAGTTGAGCTGGCACTCTTCGAGTGTCTCCAGACGCGAGGGCGACACGCGGATGGTCTCGACCTCGCGATCGCGCAGCGGTGCCGTCGTGGTCAGAGGCCGCACCCCGAACCAGTCGCCGGGATCGGCGCCCGCGATGCCCGCATCGGCCAGGAGCGCCAGCTGCCCGGCCGCTTTGCGGCGATCACCCTCGGTCGAGCCGGAATCGGTGAGCGTGCGGCGGTGCCGCGCGACGAGACCTCGGAGCGTCAGCGGATGGGCGGCTTCGGGCGGGGCGCCCTCGGCCTCCGGAAGAAGCTCGAAGAACGGGCTGGGCCCGGTGTCGTCGTCGTCGACCGCCGTGACGATGACGAGTTCTCGCGCCCGCGACACCGCTCGGGCGAACAGCCGGAGCTCGTCGTGGAGCACGCCCCGACGACGATCGAGTGCGTCCGCGACCGCGGGATCGTGGAACGGCAGCCGCCACGTGTCGAGCAGGCCGCCGCGCACCCGCAGGTTCGGCCAGATCCCGTCCTGCACACCCGCGACGACGACGGTGTCGAACTCGGTGCCGAGGGCCGCCGCCGGCGTCAACACGCGGACGGCGCCGCTCATCGGCGGCGGCACGAAGCGGTCGTCGCCGACGTCGGCGTCGAGGATGCCGCGGAGGAACGCCACGGGCGTCGTGCCGTCCTCGCGCTCGCCATGCCGCTTGGCCGCTTGGAACAGCGCCACGACGGCGTCGAGGTCGCGATCGGCCTGTGCGGCCAACGGTCCGTGGCCCCGCGCGGCCTCGCGCAGACCCCGTTCGCGGCCCGACCCCTCCCAGGCCGCCCAGAGCAGCTCGTGTGCGGTGGCGTCGTCGGCGATGAGGTCGGCGACGCCACGCAGCGTCTCGGCGACCCGCGCGGCGCGCCGAGCCTCACGCAGGTCGAGGAGGGCGAGCTCCGCGGGATGGAGCATCGCCGACCGCAGCAACTCCCAGGCGGAGACGGGCTCGCTCTCATCCGGTGGGAACGCCTGGCGCAGCGCCGAACGCAGCCGGCGCTGGTCCACGGCATCGAGCCCCGCACCGGAGAGCGCGGCGATGACCTCGTCGCGCTGCCATGTCTCCCCCGGCCGTGCCGCCAGGTCGACGAGCCGCAGCAGGTCGCGCACGACGGGCGACTCGCCGAGCGAGGTACCCGTGCCCGAGGTCGCCGTCGGCACATCGCGGGCGGCGAGCTCGGCCTCGAGCGCCGTCACCTGACGGCTGTCGTGGGCGATGACGGCGCATTCCTCCCACGGGACGCCGTGGTGCACATGCCGTTCGCGAAGCAGTCGCGCCACGGCGTCGAACTCCTCGGAGCGGGACCGCAGCGCCAGGGCGCGAACGCCCGCCATCGTGCCCTCCTGATCCGGCGCCCGACGATGCGCGACCAAGCCCACCGCACCGATGCGGGCGGTGACCGTCGAGACGAGCGCCGCGTGGCGGCCCCCCGCCCGGTGCACCGTGTCGAGCACGAGGACATCGCCCCCGGCCGCGAGTCGAGCGAAGTTCTCCGGAGTCGCGCCGCGGAACGCGCCCGACCCGACATCCGGGTCACCGAAGGCGACCACCGCGATGCCGCGCGCGCGACATGCCTCGAGGAGGTCGACGCCGCCGGCGGTCAGTTCCTGCGCGTCGTCGACGAGCACGACCCGCAACCGCGGGACCCCGTGCCGCGAGACGATCGTGACCGCTTCCCGGATGAGCCCTGCGGCGTCGCGATGTGCGCCGCGCATGGCGTCGCGCACCGCGAAGTACTCCGACATGAACGACGCCGCCGCTTGCCACGCCGGTCTGCCCTCTCGAACCGCGCGCGCGGCGAGAACGCGGTGATCGATGCCCGCAGCGGTGCACTCCGCGATGAACGCGCGGAGTTCCGCTCGGAAACCGCGCGAGTCGCGAACGTGCGCAGGCAGCTCGGCCGGCCACCGGGGTCGCCCGGCGATCTCGTCGTCGGCGTCACCGTCGAGGAGGTCACGGATGATCGCGTCTTCGTCGCCGCCGGTCAGCAGACGCGGCGGGTCGACGCCCCGTCTCACCGCGTCTGCGCGCACGATCTGGAACGCGAACGCGGGCACCGAGCGTGCCAGCGGGCCTGCCGTGGCGACGCCGACCGCGACGCCGAGATCGTCGCGCAGGTCGGTCGCGGTCTGACGCGTGGCCGTGAGGACGACGAGGGTGTCGGGGTCGAGTCCGTCGGCGACCAGACGGCGCACCCGTTCGACGATGGTCCGTGTCTTGCCCGTTCCGGGGGCGCCCACCACGACGGCGCTCGTCTCGGCGGGGAGCGCCAGCACCTGCGCCTGAGCGGCATCGGGCGTGATGCCGACCGAGACGTGAGCCATGCCATCCACGCTAACCGCCCCCGCCGACACCGCGACGCCGACAGCGTTCGCCCAGGGCGTGACCGTACCGGCATCCCGGCCCGGACGGTGTCGTAGAGTCGAAGAGCGTCCGAGGCACGGACGCGGAGGAGGATGTATCCGTGGAGATCCGTATCGGCATCGCGAACACCGGCCGCGAGCTCAGCCTCGAATCCAACGAGTCCGCGGAAGCGGTTCGCGCGACCGTCTCCGAAGCCCTCACCTCCGGCGCTCCGTTCGTCGAGCTGAGCGACGCCAAGGGCAGCTCCTACATCGTCCCGACGGCCGGCATCGCCTTCGTCGAGGTCGGCACCGACCAGACCCGACGCGTGGGCTTCGTGGCCTGACCGTGCAGATCGTCCTGGCGCTCATCATCGGCGCTGCGATCGGGCTCGCAGCCGAATTCGTGGTGCGTGGGCGCGAGGCGCGGGGTGCCGCGGCTGCCCCCGTCCTGGGGGCCGTCATCGGCGGTATCGCCTGGGCGACGCTGACCTGGGCGGGCATCTCGTTCGACAACCCCGTCATCTGGGTGGTGTCGATTCTGGCGCCCGCCGTCGTCGTGCCCCTCGTTCTCGTGCTGATGACACGATCGCGAGCTCGAACCGACGCGGCGGAGCGGAGCCGTCTGCGTATCGGCTGACCGTCCGGAGCCCGTCAGGCTTCGAGCCCCATCGCAGCCATGCGGCGCGAATGCGCCGCGATGACATCCGCGTACGTGGGCTCGACCCGCTTCTCATCGGCGGGCTGGAGCGAGGTCGATCGCAGCGCCGCGCGCGCGATCAGCAGCGTGTCTCCGACGAGACGCCGCCCCCAGAGCGACAGCAGCCCGCGCCACTGCTCGTCGGCGGCGATCGCGTCCGTGATGATCCGCACCAGCGCGCTGCGATCGTCGTGGGCTCGCAGGATGACGGCGACCTGGCGTCCGGTCTCGCCGTAGCTCGCCGATAGGGCGAGGTAGAAGTCGTCCAGCATCCCGGCCGTGAGGTGCACCGACAGCATCGTCTCGAGCGGCCGTGCCCCGTGGGTCGCGCGGCGGAACGCATCGAGAGGCTCCCGGAAGGGCAGCATGAGCTCAAGCGGATCGGCGCCGCGGTCGCGGATGACTCCGACGAGCTCGCGGTGCTTCAGCAGCGCTGTGCCCGCCGCCAGCGACAGGGACTCCTTCTGAGAGAGCTCGGGAGTCGAGGCGATGAGGTCGCTCAGCGTCTCGAAGTAGCCGAGCTGCAGATAGGCGGCCTGGCCGAGGAACGTCTCGACGTCGGGAGCGAGCTCCTCGAAGTCGACGCGGCGGACATCCCCGTAGTCGCCTCGGGATCGCAGCCGCAGGGTGCGGCCGACGGGACGCTTGCGCTTGAAGAACCAGCTCACCACGGCTCCAGCCTAGGGTCGCGGTAGGCTGGATGCGCCCCGGCATCGGACCGGGGCCCCGCGCCTGTGGCTGAGTGAAGGGCGTGGACCCACATCACCGGCGGCTTCTCACCGCCAGACAGGCACGTCATCCATGACCACATTCGCTGATCTCGGCGTCGACCAGGACATCGTCGACGCTCTCGCCGAGAAGGGCATCGTCGATGCCTTCCCCATCCAGGAGCAGACGATCCCGCTGGGTCTTCCCGGCCAGGACATCATCGGCCAGGCCAAGACGGGAACCGGTAAGACGTTCGGCTTCGGCATCCCCGTCGTCCAGCGTCTGGGACTCGACCCGGCGCCGGGTGTGAAGGCACTGATCGTCGTCCCGACGCGCGAACTCGCCGTCCAGGTCTTCGAAGACATGGACATGCTCACCCGCAACCGCCCCACGAGCGTCGTCGCGATCTACGGCGGCAAGGCCTACGAGGGGCAGATCGACCAGCTCAAGGCCGGAGCCCAGATCGTCGTCGGCACGCCGGGCCGTCTGATCGACCTCGCGGGCCAGCGACTCCTCGACCTCTCCAACGCGACCGAGGTCGTGCTCGACGAGGCCGACAAGATGCTCGACCTCGGCTTCCTGCCCGACATCGAGAAGATCTTCTCGAAGGTTCCCGCGGTCCGTCACACGCAGCTCTTCTCCGCGACCATGCCGGGACCGATCGTCGCTCTGGCGCGGCGCTTCATGTCGAACCCGATCCACATGCGCGCCAACGACCCCGACGAGGGTCTGACGCAGGCCAACATCAAGCACCTCGTCTACCGCGCGCACTCGCTCGACAAGGACGAGGTCATCGCCCGCATCCTGCAGTCCGAGGGACGCGAGAAGGCCGTCATCTTCACGCGCACCAAGCGTGCCGCCCAGAAGCTCGTCGACGAGCTCGGCGACCGCGGCTTCAACGCCGCCGCCGTCCACGGCGACATGAGCCAGGAGGCGCGCGAGCGCTCGATGGCCGCGTTCAAAGCCGGCAAGAAGGACGTCCTGATCGCCACCGACGTCGCCGCCCGCGGCATCGACGTGAACGACGTCACTCACGTGATCAACCACACCATCCCCGACGACGAGAAGACCTACCTGCACCGCGCGGGCCGCACCGGCCGTGCCGGCAAGACCGGCATCGCGGTGACCTTCGTCGACTGGGAAGACCTGCACAAGTGGGCGCTCATCAACCGCGCGCTCGAGTTCGGTCAGCCCGAGCCCGTCGAGACGTACTCGTCGAGCCCGCACCTCTTCGAAGACCTCAACATCCCCGCCGGCACGAAGGGTCGGCTGCGCAAGCTGCCCACGACGCAGAGCGTGAAGACGGTCCCGGCGGAATCGGCCGAGGGCGAGTCGAAGCGTCCGCGGCGTCGCCGCTCACGCGGCACGGGCGAGGGTGCCGCGGCGTCCGAGAGCGCGACACCCGTCGCCACGGATGCCGGCACGGGCACGCACGACGGCGGTGGTTCCGAGCACCGCGACGGCAAGACCTCGCCTCGGCGTCGCCGCCGTCGCCGTGGCGGCTCGGGATCGGCGGGAGCGACGGCTCCTGCCGCGGGCTGAGCACGGGTCTGATCGCGCACGAACGGCGCTCGTCTATGCGTAGACGGGCGCCGTTCCGCTGCCACGGGCGATGATCCGCTCGACCATCTCGTCGTCGGTGGTGTTCTCGCCGGGCTGGTTCGGCTTGCCGAGACCGTGGTAATCGCTCGACCCGGTCACGATGAGATCGAGGTCGGCGGCGATGGCGCGGAGGGCGCGCTTTCCGTCCACGGTGTTCTCGCGGTGCTCGATCTCGAAGCCGGCGAGGCCGTGGGCTACGAGTTCTCGCAACACGCCGGCCGGCATCATGCGCTCGCGTCCGCTCGGCGACGGATGCGCGAGGATCGGCACTCCCCCGGCGGCCACGACCAGCTCGACGGCGGTGATCGGGTCGGGCGCGTAGTGCGGGGTGAAGTGCCCTTGACTGGGATGCAGGATGCCGGCGAACGCGGCGGCACGATCGGCGGCGAGGCCCCGTGCGACGAGGGCGTCGGCGATGTGCGGTCGTCCTACCGTCGCGCCGGCCCCCGTCTGGGCGAGCACGTCGTCCCACGTCAGGTCGTGGGAGCGCGCGATGCTGCGCACGATCCGTTCGGCGCGCCCGACCCTGTCTTCGCGGATGCGTTCCATCTCGGCTCGCAGTCGGGGATGGTCGGGGTCGAAGAGGTAGGCGAGCAGATGCACGGTCCGCCATTCGTGACGCGCGCTGAGCTCCATGCCCGGGATCAGCGTCATGCCCAGAGAGGCCGTCGCCTCCGCGGCTTCCGCCCAGCCCGCGGTCGTGTCGTGGTCCGTCAGAGCGACCGTCCGCAGTCCGGCTCGGTGCGCCGCCTGCACGACTCCCGCGGGCGACTCCGTGCCGTCCGAGCGCACGGAGTGCAGATGCAGGTCGCTGGGGCCGTGGAACCCCGGTGCGCGCTCTGCCGTTCCCATCCTCCACAGCGTAGCCGTGCCCGGCGATCGTCCAGGCTCGCTCTCTTAGAGTCGAGGGGTGAAGCGCGTGTTCGGAGCCCTCGTGGTGGCCCTGTTCGCGGCCGCGGCCGTCGTGATCACCTGGCCGGAGCTCCTGCGGCTGGAGCGCGAGTTCCCGTTCGCGCAGCTCGTTGCGCTGCGCCCGCTGCTGATCGGCGGGTTCGTCGCGATCGCCCTCGTCTTCCTGCTCCTCTCGCTCGGACGCCGCATCCGCGCGTTCTGCCTGTGGGTCGCGCTCGTGTCTCTTGTGGCCGCCGCCGGCGGCGCCGGAACGCTCGCCGTGCGCGGGCTGGGGGCCGAGACCCTGCCGCCGAAGACCGACGACAGCATCCGCGTCATGACCTGGAACACCGCCGGCCAGGCGACCGATGCCGAGACCATCGCCGAGACGGCGGTCGCCATGCAGGCGGACATCCTCGCGCTGCCGGAGACGACGATGGACACCGGGCGTGCGGTGGCGGTGGCGATGCGCGAGCGCGGTCGCCCGATGTGGGCCCACGTCGACAGCTACGACGGTCCCGACAGCTGGGACGCGAATTCGACGGCACTGCTGATCTCGCCCGAGCTCGGCGACTACTCGGTCATCGAGTCGGAAGCCGCGGGCACGACGAACACCACGATCGTCCCGAGTGCCGTCGCCATGCCCGTGGACGGCGACGGCCCGGTCGTCGTCGCCGTGCACGCGGTGGCACCGAGACCCGACGAGATGGCGAGCTGGCGCAATGACCTGCAATGGCTCGCCGACCAGTGCGCCACGGATGACGTGATCATGGCCGGCGACTTCAACGCGACGCTCGACCACATGGCGCGTCTCGGCATCGACGACGCCGACTTCGGGCGCTGCCACGACGCCGCCCGGTCCAC
This sequence comes from Microbacterium arborescens, assembly GCF_030369635.1. Classification (NCBI taxonomy): domain Bacteria; kingdom Bacillati; phylum Actinomycetota; class Actinomycetes; order Micrococcales; family Microbacteriaceae; genus Microbacterium; species Microbacterium arborescens. The sequence goes on from NZ_CP128474.1 coordinate 1,847,323, forward strand.
CGGCAACGGCGGCATCGGCACCTGGCCGACGGACGTCCCCGCTCCCCTGGGCGCACCGATCGATCACATCATGGCGACCCCGTCATGGCAGCCCGAGGGCTCCGTGGTCATCTCGTCGCTCGACGACTCCGGCAGCGATCACCGCCCTCTCGTCGTGCAGTACACGCGGCGCTGATCCGTCCCGGCCGACGGTGGCGGGTGCGAGACTGGATCCATGAGCACGAGCGAGACCACCGGAACCGAAACGCCCGCTAACGCGGCGGCTGCCTCCGACGCCCCCGCCGAGAACACCAACCGGCGTCAGCCGTTCCCGCAGGGCTTCCTCGACACCATCTCGCAGGGGTGGGCCGCGCGCATCGAGACGCCGACGACCGCGCGTGAGGTGGCGCGCTTCGCCGCGGCTCGCCGCGAGCGGCTCTCACGCGAGTTCCGGGGTCGGCGCCTGGTCATTCCGGCGGGTTCGCTCAAGCAGCGCTCGAACGACACCGACTACCCGTTCCGCGCGCATTCCGCGTTCTCGCATCTGACGGGATGGGGCAGCGACGCCGTGCCCGACTCGGTGCTCGTCTTCGAGCCCACCGAAGCCGGGCACGACGTCACGCTCTACCTCCGCGACCGCGCCGACCGGACCACCGCCGAGTTCTACGCCGATGCGGCCGTCGGCGAGTTCTGGATCGGGCCCCGCCCCGCGCTCGACGACGTCGCCGCAGATCTCGGCATCGCGACCGCGCACCTGGCCGACGTCGAGCTGCGCGCGGATGATCTCGTCCTCGACGCCGACGCGGACCTCACGCGGATGGTGTCGGAGCTCCGCCTCACGAAGGATGAGTACGAAGTCGATCAGATGCGGCTCGCGGTCGCCGCGACCGCCCGCGGCTTCGACGACATCGTCGCCGACCTCCCGCGCATCATCGCGACCCCGCGAGGCGAACGCGTCGTCGAAGGCGTCTTCCACCTGCGCGCACGCGCCGACGGCAACGGCGAGGGCTACGACACGATCGCCGCATCGGGACCGCACGCCTGCTACCTGCACTGGACACGCAACGACGGCCCGGTGGTGCCCGGCGACCTGATCCTCATCGATGCCGGCGTCGAGGTCGACAGCCTGTACACCGCCGACATCACGCGCACGATCCCCGTCTCCGGCCGGTTCACCGACATCCAGCGGCGCATCTACGAGACCGTGCGCGAGGCCGCCGACACCGCCTTCGCCGCCGCACGCCCGGGCGTGACGTTCCGCTCGATCCACGAGGCGGCGATGGGTGTGATCGCCGCCCGCGTCGCCGAGTGGGGTCTGCTCCCCGTGACGGCGGACGAGGCTCTCGACGCCGACCGTGGCGGCCAGCATCGCCGATACATGGTGCACGGCACGAGCCATCACCTCGGCATCGACGTCCACGACTGCGCCCAGGCACGCCGCGAGATGTACTACGACGGCGTCCTCGAAGCGGGGATGGTCTTCACGATCGAGCCGGGCCTGTACTTCCAGATCGACGACCTCACGGTGCCCGAGGAGTATCGCGGCATCGGCGTGCGCATCGAGGACGACATCCTCATGACCGAGAGCGGCCCGGTCAACCTCTCGGCCGACATCCCGCGCACCGCGGACGAGGTCGAGGCCTGGATCGCACGCTCCGCCTCGTGACCGCGCGCTTCTCGGCACCGCCGGCTCAGACGACCCGCCCGCTGCTGACCGGGAGCTTCGGGATGGCGGCCGCGACGCACTGGCTCGCGACCGCCACCGCCCAGGCGGTCCTCGAGCGCGGCGGCAACGCCTTCGACGCGGCGGTCGCGGGCGGCTTCGTCCTGCAGGTCGTGGAGCCCCACCTCAACGGCCCCGGCGGCGACCTCGTCGGGCTATTCCACGCCGCCGACGATGCGTCGCCCCGGGTGCTGATGGGACAAGGCCCCGCTCCGCAGCGCGCGACCATCGAACACTTCCGGGCAGAGGGCCTCGACACCGTTCCCGGCGCCGGCGCGCTCGCGGCCGCGGTCCCCGGCGCGGTCGACGCGTGGCTGATGCTGCTGCGCGACTATGGCACGTGGGAGCTCTCCGACATCCTGGCCTACGCGATCGGATATGCCCGTGACGGCCATCCGATCCTCGCTTCGGCCGCGGCGACGATCGAGCGCGTCGCGCAGCTCTTCCGCGACGAATGGCCCTCTTCTGCCGATCTGTGGTTGCCCGGCGGCGTCGCACCCCGGGCCGGCGACCTCGTCCGCAACCCGGCTCTGGCGACGGTCTTCGAGCGTCTCGCCGATGCGGGGCGGAACGCGGCGGACCGTGGCGAGCGCATCGAGGCGGCACGCTCCGAGTGGAAGACGGGACTCGTCGCCCAGGCAACGGCCGCGTTCGTCGCCCGGCCGCATCGCCATTCGACGGGCGGCCAGCACGCCGGAGTGATCGCCGAGGCCGATTTCGCCTCCTTCTCGGCAGGATACGAGGAGCCCCTCACCGCGGTCTTCCGCGGGCGGACGATCGTCAAGGCGGGCGGCTGGACGCAGGGACCGGCGCTGCTGGAGGCCATCGCCCTGCTCGATCCCTTCCCCGACGACCGCCTCGACCCGGCGACGCCGGAGGGCGCCCACACGATCATCGAGGCGCTGAAGCTCGCCCTCGCCGACCGTGATGCCCATTTCGGTGACGACAGCGCGATCGCCGGCATCCTCGATCCCGCGTTCCTGGCCGATCGTCGCGCTCAGCTGCTGCCGGAGGCATCCCGTGAGTGGCGCCCGGGCACCCTGCCGGGCCGGGCGCCGCACCGCCCGCCGCTCGTGCGCCCCGACGGCACGAGCGTCGCCGGCACGGGCGAGCCGACCGTCGGCCGCGCCGGTGAGACGCGCGGCGACACCTGCCACATCGACGTCGTCGACCGATGGGGCAACATCATCTCGGTGACGCCGTCGGGCGGCTGGCTGCAGTCGTCTCCCACCATTCCGGAGCTCGGGTTCGCCCTCGGCACGCGTCTGCAGATGACCTGGCTGGACGAGACGTCGCCCGCCGCGCTGCGGCCCGGTGCCCGCCCCCGCACGACCCTCTCCCCGACGCTGGTGATGACCGGCGACCGGACGGACATCGCGATGGGAACGCCCGGGGGCGATCAGCAGGACCAATGGCAGCTGCCGATGCTGCTGCGCATGATCGTCGGCGGGTGGGACGCGCAATCGGCGATCGACGCGCCGACTCTGCACACCACGTCGATGATCGACTCGTTCTGGCCCCGCACCTGGACTCCCGCCGGAGTCGTGATGGAGGACCGCCTCGGTGAAAAGGTGGCCGCGGGACTCCGAGCGCGCGGACACGATGTCACGCAGGTCGGACCGTGGGCCCTCGGGCGTCTCTCCGCCGTCGGCATCGACCGTGCGCGCGGGCTGCTCTGGGCCGCGGCGAACCCGCGCGGGATGCAGGGCTACGCGGCGGGCCGGTGACCCCGAACGTCCGCCGTCAGACCTTCAGGCGGCGCAGGGCGCGCGGCATGACCAGCTCCGCCGTGCTCGCACCGACCTCGGCTGCGTCGCGTTTGCGCCCCGCGATCTCGAATGAGTGACGGGCGCCCTCGATCCAGACCAGCTCGGCGTCGGCGCACGTCGCCACGACCGCCTCGAGATCGGCGAGCGGCTCGACGAACGGGTCGCGGGTACCCGACACGAACAGCTGCGGCGCCGCGATAGCGGGAAGGTGCTCCGCGCGGGGGCGGTCGGGTCTGCCGGGCGCGTGGAGGGGATAGCCGAGGTAGATCAGCATCGCCGGATCGATCGCTCCGACGGAGGCTGCCATCGACGCCATCCGGCCGCCGTACGACTTGCCTACAGCAACGATCGGCACACCGGGGCGGGCGTCGGCGACCGCCCGGTGGACAGCCGTCCACGACGCGATGGCGTCGCCTGCAGCACCGGGAAGCCGGCGACCCGCCACGACGTAGGGGAACGGGAAGCGGACGACCTCGAGCCCGGCCGCCGCGCCCGCGCGGGCGAAGCCGTACAGGAACGGGTGATCCGGCCCGGCACCGGCGCCGTGCGCGAGGATCATCACCGCGCGGGGACGGACCGCGCCCGCTCGTGCAGCGCCGTCGTGCCGGAGTGATAGGTCGATGGTCCCGGCCGCGACGTCGACCGGAACCGCGTCGATCATCGCTGCGGTTCGGTCGACGGGGGTTCGGGCGTGCCCGGAGTCGAGGGTCCGGGGGCCTCGCCGCCGGGCACCGGGCCCACGGCGGGCGGCAGCGGCGCATCGGACGGCGCGGATGCGGGCGAGCCCGACGGCGGCGCTGCTGGGCTGCCCTCCGGCACCGCCGGCCCGGGAGCGGGCCGGTCGCCCGACGGGGCCGGCGCGGGGTCGATGCGCTCACCGTAGCGGGGCGGACCGTCCGGCACCGGCACGGCGGGCGTCGCAGGGCGCGCCGCGGAGACGTTGAGCGCGCCCCGGGCGCGATGGATGCTGTTCGCCTGGACCGTGACCTCGTAGTGGTCGGCGACGACCTGAGTCACCGAGGCGAAGTCGCGCCGCCGACGGACGAGGGCGAACATCACGAGGCTCATCATCATGCCGATGGCGACGCCCACGAGCATCACCCCGAGGAAGAGCTGGATGGCGGCATCCGGTGTTCCGAAGACGAAGATGAGCGAGAAGATCAACCCGAGGAGGATGCCGTTGATCGCCCCGGTGCGCGCCGCGGTGGCGTAGCCGAGGCGGCCCGTCACGGTCTCGACCGACCGCAGGCCATAGCCGACGATCGCGATCTCACGCGCCGGGATGTCGGCCGAGATGAGGGTCGACACCGCCTTCTGCGCGGCCTCGTACGAGGCGTACTCGGCGACCTTCTCACCCGTGATCGCGGGCGTCCCGCCCATCATGCTCATTCCGTCATTGTGTCACGGGCCACCTTTGCGGTCGCCGACTACGCTGGAGCGGTGAGTACGCAGAGGGTTTTCGTCGCGCGCCTGGTCGGGTGCGTCGTGTTCGATCCCGCAGGCGACCGTCTGGGCAAGGTCCGCGATGTCGTCGTCATCTTCCGCAAATCGGACCCTCCGCGCGTCATCGGCCTCGTCGTCGAGATCCCGGGCAGGCGCCATGTCTTCCTCTCCATCGGACGCGTGACCTCGATCGCGACCGGACAGGTGATCACGACCGGCCTCATCAACGTCCGGCGGTTCCAGCAGCGCGGCGGCGAGGTGCGGGTCATGGCCGAGCTCCTCGGCCGCAAGGTCTACCTCCGTGACGGATCCGGCGGTGCGGTCATCGAGGACGTCGCGATCGAGCGGAACCGGCTCGGCGATTGGGACATCGGGCAGCTCTTCCTGCGTCGCCCGAAGACGAGCGCGTCGCCGTTCGCCAAAGGTCCGACGACCTTCGCCTCCTGGGGCGACGTCCGCGAGGACCAGTCGTCGGGCGCCGCGCAGTCGGCCGAGCAGCTGGTCGCGACCTACTCGGAGCTCAAACCAGCCGACCTCGCCAACACGCTGCTCGACCTTCCGGAGGAACGACTGCTCGAGGTCGCCGAGGAGCTCCCCGACGAGCGGCTCGCCGACGCCCTCGAGGAGATGCCCGAAGACGAGCAGGTGCACATCCTCGAACGGCTCGGCGACGAGCGCGCCGCCGACATCCTCGACGCCATGGAGCCCGACGACGCCGCAGACCTCCTCGGTCAGCTGCCGGAAGGCCGTATCGAGCAACTCCTCGACCTCATGGAGCCCGAAGAGGCGGAGGACGTCCGTGCCCTGCTGGAGTACGGCCCCGACACGGCGGGCGGTCTCATGACGAGCGATCCGATCGTCCTGTCCGCCGAGGCGACGGTTGCCGAGGCACTGGCCCTCATCCGCCGACACGAGCTCCACCCCGCCCTCGCGGCATCCGTCTTCGTGACGCTTCCGCCCTACGAGACGCCGACGGGTCGCCTCCTCGGGACCGTGCACTTCCAGCGGATGCTGCGCTACCCCCCGCACGAGAGGCTCGGCGCCATCATCGACGACACGGTCGACCCGGTCGCCGCGTCGTCGTCGGCGGCCGAGGTTGCGCGCATGCTCGCCAGCTACAACCTCGTCTCGGTGCCGGTCGTCGACCAAGCCCGCCGGCTCGTCGGCGTCGTGAGCGTCGACGATGTGCTCGATCACCTGCTCCCCGACGACTGGCGGTCGCAGGACGTCGAGCCGCAGGATGCCGCAGCGATGCGGGGGCGCCGCTGATGCCCCGCTCGTCGAAGACCCCGTCGCTCGAAGCGCCCCGCGGGCGTCGCAGCGGTGTGACCGGCGTCCTGGGCCAGCGCACGTCGCAGCCGTCGCGAGACCGCTTCGGACGCTTCACGGAGTGGATCGCCCGAGCCATGGGAACACCGGGCTTCCTCGTCGGGCTATCGCTCTTCTGCGCCGCGTGGCTCGCCTGGAACACGCTCATGCCCGTCGAGCTTCGATTCGACTCGGCGGCGAACGGCTTCACGGCGCTGACCCTGATGCTCTCGTTGCAGGCCTCATACGCAGCGCCACTGATCCTGCTCGCGCAGAACCGTCAGGACGACCGCGACCGCGTCCAGATCGAACAGGACCGCCAGCGCGCCGAGCGCAACCTCGCCGACACCGAGTACCTCGCTCGCGAGGTCGTCGCTCTGCGCATGGCGATCTCCGACCTCACCGACGGGCTCGTCACGAAGGAGACTCTGCGTGCCGAGCTCCGGACGGCACTGGACCGCCTCGAGTCCGACGAGCGACCGGACGCACGATGAGCGCGGACGCCGTCCGCGCGGCCGTCGCCGCCGTGCGCGACCCCGAACTGCGCAAGCCCCTGGGCGAGCTCGACATGGTGCGCGACATCGCCGTCGAGGGCGGGCATGCCCGTGTCGGCATCGCCCTGACGATCGTCGGGTGTCCCGCCGCGGACCGCATCGAGCGCGATGTGCGCGAGGCCGCCCTGTCCGCAGCCGGCATCGACACGGTGTCGGTCGACGTGGGTGTCATGACGCCGGCTGAGCGTGCGGCCCTGACGGAGCGTCTGCGCGGCGGCAGGACGGCCCGCGAGAACCCCTTCGGCCCCGATTCGCTCACGCGCGTCATCGCGATCACGAGCGGCAAGGGCGGCGTCGGCAAGTCGACGCTCACCGCGAACCTCGCCGTCGCCCTCACCCAGCGAGGTCTCGCCGTCGGGCTCATCGACGCCGACGTGCACGGCTTCTCCATCCCCGCGCTGCTCGGTCTCGTCGACACCGACGGTCTGCCGCCGCAGCCGACGCGTATCGACGGACTCATGGTCCCGCCCATCGCCCACGACGTCCGGACGATCTCGATCGGCATGTTCCTGCCGCGCGATCAGAAGGCCCCCGGCGCGGTCGCGTGGCGCGGCCCGATGCTGCACCGCACCGTCTCGCAGTTCCTCACCGACGTGTACTTCGGCGACATCGACGTGCTCCTCATCGACATGCCTCCCGGCACCGGCGACGTGGCGATCAGCGTCGGGCAGCTGCTCCCCCACGCCGAGGTCGTGGTCGTCACGACCCCGCAGTCGGCAGCAGCCGACGTCGCCGTCCGCAGCGGCTTGGTGGCCCGGCAGACCGGCCAACGCGTGATCGGGGTGATCGAGAACATGTCGGCCATGACGCTGCCCGACGGCACATCGCTCGACCTCTTCGGCAGTGGCGGCGGCACCCGTGTGGCTGAGGCGCTGTCGGCGGACCAGCCGGTGCCGCTGCTCGGCTCCGTACCTCTCAGTCCGGCCCTGCGCAGCGATGCCGACGGCGGAGTGCCGGTCGTCGTCGCGCATCCCGACGACCCGTCCGCGGCCGCCATCACGAGCATCGCGGCGAGCATCGCGCGCGGAGGACGCGAGCTGAGCGGTCGTCCCTTGCCCCTGCGGGTCGGCTGATCAGGTCGCTTCGTCGTCGAAGGGCACCGCGGCGCCCCGTTCGAAGCGCTTCGCCGCCTCGCCTGCGGCATCCATCCCCACGGCGGTCGCGGTGCTGATGGCGGCTCCGGCTGCGGCGGCCCGCACCGTGGGCACGGGCGCGTCTTCGAGCAGGGCATCGCGGATGATGCGCCGCGGGTCGTACTGGCGCGGGTCGAGCTTGCGCCACTCGACGTCGGAGAAGTCTTCGCCCATCTCGTCCTTGACGCGGTCCTTCGCGCCGTTGACCCAGTCGCGGGCCCGCACCGTGAACCGCGCGAGCATCTCCGCGAGCTGCGGAAGGCGCTCGGGTCCGAGGAGCAGGACAGCGGCGACCCCGATGAGGATGAGCTTGTCCCCGTCTAGGCCGAAGAACATGACCCCAGATTACCCGTGCGCCTCAGCGGCCGGAGCCATCTGCACACCTACGCTGGAACCAGGAGGAATGCATGGGTGATCAGGAAGCGATCCGCAGGTTCGCGATGGAGGCGACGGTGGAGCCGGAGCACATCGCTCGCGCGCGCGCACACGCCCTCGAGATCGGCGCCGCCCCGATCAGCCCTCCGGTGGGTGCGCAGTGCGCTGTCCTCGCCGCGGCGACGGGCGCGCTGAACATCGTGGAGATCGGCACGGGCGGCGGCGTGTCGGCGCTGTGGCTGCTGCACGGGTCGCCGCGCGCGACTCTGACCACGATCGACATCGAGCCGGAGCACCTCGCCGTCGCCCGGCAGTCGTTCACCGAGGCGAGAGTCCCCCCCGCTCGCGCACGCTTCATCACCGGCCGCGCCGCCGACGTGCTCCCCCGCATGAACGAGGCGTCGTACGACATCGTCCTCGTCGACGCGGATGCAGACGGCGTCATCGAGTACGTCGAGCACGGGCTCCGGCTCGTGCGCCCGGGCGGAATGGTCCTCGTCCCGCGTGTGCTGGCCGGTGGCTCCGTCGCCGACCCCGTGCGACGCGACGAGATCACCCGCGCCTACCGCTCTCTCATCCACGAGACCCAGTCCTCGCCCGCCGTCCTCGGCGCCCTCTCGATCGTGGGCGAAGGACTGCTGCAGCTCACGACGGTGTCCGCCCCCTGACCGCACTCTCTGCGCTCACGCGAAACGGCCGGCCCCAGGGGGACCGGCCGTTTCGCGTGGCATCGTCGTCAGGCGGCGCCGACGACTCCGCTCAGCACGCTGTGGAGTTCCTTGGCCTCTTCATCATTGACCGAGACGACCAGACGCCCTCCGCCTTCGAGGGGGACACGCACGATGATCAGGCGCCCCTCCTTCACGGCCTCCATCGGTCCGTCTCCGGTTCGCGGCTTCATGGCTGCCATCGCGGCTCCCTTTCGTCATGAGGACTACCTGAAGAGTTTATCGTGCAGCGCAGGCAGGGCGCGGACACGCGCCTCAGGGAATCTGAGCGAAGGTGCTCCCGAGCGCATACATCGTGTAGATCCACCACCATTGCGCCGCGATCCCGAGGAGCAGCACCCCGATCCGCCACCAGCGTGCGCGCGGCACGGCGACGGCTCCCCAGAGCGGAGACAGGGGTACGAGCAGACGGAAGGTGCTCGACTGCGGGAAGAACACCGCAAGCAGATAGAGCAGGTACGCGCCGGACCAGAGGCGGATCGGCACACCCAGCCGCTTCACTCGGCGGTCGGCGACGATGAGCGCAGTCGCGAGGACGACGATCGTCGTGAGCCCGGCCAGGCACGCCCAGGCGGGGACGCCCCATATGCCCGCCCACAGGACGGCTGCCTGTACCGTGCCGTCGAAGGGCATGAAGCCGCCGTGATCTCCGACCCACGATCGTCGCCACGCGAGCTCGGTCTGCAGGTACGCCCCTGCCTCTCCTGTCACGACGCCGGTGATGACGGGCCATGCGAAGCCGTACACGGCGGCCAGCAGCCCGTTCGCCACGATGTGGACGACCTCGCGCGGCGGCAGCTCATCGCCGGCACGCCGCGACCAACGCCAGATACCGTACAGGGCGAGCATGAGCGAGAAGGCGAGCACGCCCGGCCTCGTGAAGGCCATGAGCGGGATCCAGAGATACAGCAGCCACCACCGGCGGCGCTCGACGGCGAGCAGGGCGAGCAATAGCCAGAGCTGGAAGAGCGACTCGGCGTAGCCGAGCTGGAAGAGGGCCGCCATGGGTCCCGCGAAGCTGAAGAAGGCGACCGCCCACATGGCCGCCGACCGGCCGATCCGTCGCCGCAACAGGGCGAACAGGACGAGGCACGCGAGATACCCCGCCACCGCCGACACCAGCGGCGCGGCGACCGGGAACCCGCCGACGATCCAGCCCACGGTGCCCGTGACCAGCGGGTACACCGGCATGAACGCCCACGCGTTCTGGGCGACGTTACCCGCGGCGTCGAGCGGCAGTTCAGTGGGATACCCGCTGAACGCGATGAGCCAGTACCACTGGGCGTCCCAGCCCATCGTCAGCGTGCCGAGCGTCGCATCCGCTCCGAACCGCGATTGTGGACCGCTCAGCTCGGCCGCCCCGAGGAGGAAGGCGGTGGTCACGGCCCGCGAGGCGAGATAGACCAACGCGATCGCGGCAGCGGCGGGCAGCGCGATCGCGGCGCGGCGCAGCGATCTCATGCTCGAGGCGTCACCGCCGGGTGAGCCAGGTGCGCAGGCCGCGCTCGACGGCATCGATCTGCGCGAGCGGCACCCGCTCCTGGTCGTGGTGCGCGAGCGAGGGATCGCCGGGGCCGTAGTTGACCGCCGGCACCCCGAGCGCCGAGAAGCGCGCGACATCGGTCCAGCCGTACTTGGGACGGGGCTCCGCACCCACGGCCGCGACGAACTCTTGCGCGAGGGGCGCGTCGAGCCCGGGCCGTGCCCCTCCCGCGAGGTCGACCACCTCGACGTCGAATCCGGCGAAGAAGTCGCGGATGATCTCCACCGCCTGGTCAGGGGTGCGGCTCGGCGCGAAACGGTAATTGACCTCGACCTCGCACAGGTCGGGGATGACGTTGCCGGCGATGCCGCCCGAGATCCGCACGGCGTTCAACCCCTCGCGGTAGACGAGACCTTCGACCTCGACGTCCTCCGGGGTGTGGTCGGCCAGACGTTGCAGGATGGGTGCCGCGTGGTGGATCGCATTGTCGCCGATCCACGCCCGGGCACTGTGGGAACGCACGCCGCGCGTCCGTACGACGGCCCGCAGGTTGCCGTTGCATCCCCCCTCGACCTGGCCGTTGGAGGGCTCTCCGAGGATGGCGAAGTCGCCGGCGAACACGTCGGGCCGGTTCGCCGCCAGGCGTGTCAGGCCGTTCAGCTCAGCCGCGACCTCCTCGTGGTCGTACCACATCCACGTGATGTCGACGCGCGGCTCGACGAGTTCGGCGGCGAGCTTCAGCTGCACCGCGACGCCTGCCTTCATGTCGACGGTCCCTCTCCCCCACAGGAACGGCTCCCCCTCGTCGACGATCTCGCGCACGGGGAGGTTGTCGTTGATCGGCACCGTGTCGATGTGGCCCGCGATGACGACGCGCTGCGCGCGGCCGAGCTGCGTCCGAGCCACGATCGTGTCGCCGTCGCGGAAGACCTCGAGGTGCTCCAAGGGCGACACCGCTGCGAAGATCGCGTCGGCGAGGGTGGTCTCGTCATCCGACACGCTCGGGATGTCGCAGACGGCCCGGGTCAGATCGGCGCTGGAGACGGTCAGATCGAGCTCAGGCATGCCGCCGATTCTATCGGCGACCGCCGCACCGATAATCTGGGGGCATGAGCGAACGGTGGGCATGGGGCGTAGGACTCGCGACCTCGAGCAGCGACGGCACGACACTCGACACCTGGTTCCCGGAACCCGCGCTCGGCACGCCCGCGGCCGCCGAATCCGCAGCCGCCATGGTCACCTGGGCCCCGCTGGCCGCAGACGACGAGCGCCGCGGCGTGACGGTCGAGGCTGTCACCGTCTCCGTCGACCTCGATGCGGCGCCCGCCTCGACCCCCGACGCCTACCTGCGTCTGCACGTCATCTCGCACCGCCTCGCCGCGCCGAACACGGTCAACCTCGACGGCATCTTCGGGCACCTGCCCATCGTCGCGTGGACCACCGCCGGACCGATGCACCCCGACGAGGCGACGCGCCGCCGTCCGCTGCTGCAGCGCGACGGCATCCAGGTGCACAGCCTCGACAAGTTCCCGCGTCTGCTGGATTACGTCACCCCTCCCGGGGTGCGTATCGCCGATGCATCTCGCGTGCGCCTCGGCGCCCACCTGGCTCCGGGAACCACCGTGATGCACGAGGGGTTCGTCAACTTCAACGCCGGCACCCTCGGCGCCTCGATGGTCGAAGGGCGCATCTCGCAGGGCGTGGTCGTCGGCGACGGCAGCGACATCGGCGGCGGCGCGTCGATCATGGGCACGCTCTCCGGGGGCGGCAGCCACCGCGTGTCGATCGGACGCCGCACACTTCTCGGCGCGAACGCCGGCATCGGGATCTCGCTCGGCGACGACTGCGTCGTCGAGGCCGGGCTCTACGTCACCGCGGGTTCGAAGATCGTGCTCGCCGACGAGCCGGTCACGGCGTCGGGTGAGCGCCCGAGCGTCAAGGGTGCCGACCTCTCCGGCCGGGACGGCATCCTCTTCCGCCGCAACTCGCTCACGGGCGCCGTCGAAGCCGTGCGCCGAGCCGGTGTCGGCGTCACCCTCAACGAGGTCCTGCACGCCTGATCGCCCGACTGCCCGGCACGCGCCGCGGCTCAGACCAGCAGCACGGACAGCAGCCCGCCCCACAGGCAGACGACGGCGAGCATTCCGAGGCTGTACCAGAGCGACGCGCGGAGGATCTCGGATTCGCGCCCGGCAAGACCGACGGCGCCGGCGGCGATCGCGATCGACTGCGGTGAGATGACCTTCGCCGCGGTACCGCCCGCGGTGTTCGCCGCGACCAGCAGCGCCGGGTCGACCGCGATCTGCTCGGCCGTGGCCACCTGGAGCGGTGCGAACAGGGTGTTGTTGTTGACGACCGAACCCGTCAGGAACACCCCGATCCAGCCGATGATGGGTGCGAGCAGCGGGAAGAGGGGCCCGACCGCGGCCAGCGCCGTCCCCATCGAGGCCGAGCCTCCGGAGTAGTTGGCGATGTTCGCGAGGGCGAGGATGATCGCGATGAGCAGCAGTGCGCGCCACAGTCCCCGCACCGTCTCTGCCAGCGTCCAGAGGAGGTCGCTCGCGCGCAGACGCGGCGTCGTGAGGAACGACACGATCACCGCCAGCAGAATGGCTGTCCCGGTCGCGTTGAGCGGCGTGAAACTCCATGCCGCTGTGACGACGTCGCCGGCAGGGGTCTGCACGCTGCCGGTGAGCCCGGGCATCGGAACCGACACGACGAGGGCCGACAAGGGGCCGCCCGCGGCGAAGAGGTTCTTGAACACCGGCAGGCTCCACACCAGGATGACGGCGGTCAGGATGTAGAACGGGCTCCACGCCGCCACCACCTCGCGCAGGCCCGCGTGGTGGGGCTCGGGCTCGGGCGCGTCGGCTTCGCGATGGACGCGACGAGGTTGCCACACCCGTCCGAGGAGGAAGAGAGCGACCATCGCTGCGAGTCCCGCGCCGAGGTCCGCCAGCTCGGGCCCGAGGAACCAGAGCACGCCCGCCTGCACGCCGCTGAAGACGATCGTCACCAGCACGGTAGCGGGCCAGGTCTCTCGCAACCCTCGGAGGCCGTCGAGGATGATCACGAGCAGGAATGGGATGAGGAGCGTGAGCGGCTGGAGGATGAGCACCATCGCGCGGGAGAGCTCCTGCACCTCGAGACCGCTGACCTGGGCGCCGACGATGACGGGGATGCCGATGGCGCCGTAGGCACCGGCGGCCGCGTTCGCGACCAGCGAGATCATCGCCGCACGCAGCGGGCGGAACCCGAGCTGCACCAGGAGAGCGGCGCAGATAGCGATCGGCACGCCGAAGCCGGCCGCGCCTTCGAGGAAGGCGCCGAACGAGAAGCTGATGAGCAGCACCTGGATGCGCTGGTCCGTCGAGATCCCGCCGATCGAGGATCGGATGACGTCGAATCGCCCGCTGGCGACGGCGAGCTTGTAGAGCCAGACCGCCATGACGATGATGTACGCGATCGGCCAGATCGCGGTGAGCAGGCCCAGCAGGCCCGCGCCTCCGACGGCGGTGAGCGGCATCCCGAATCCGAGTACGGCGACGAGCAGCTGCGCGACCAGGGCGATGACACCGGCGAGGATGCCGCTGAGGCGGAGACCCACGAGCGCGACGAGGAACACGACGATCGGGATCGCGGCGACCAGTGCCGACAGGGCGAGTGAGCCGAGCGGATCCGTCGTCTGCAACCACATACGTCGCTCCCCTGCTCGTCCGTCGCGGCCCACCCTAGACCGGGCCGGAGGCGCGCGCGAGGGGGGCGTATGCTCGCGTCAGGAGGTAGCCCGATGTCGGATCGATTGCCCAAGAAGGTCTACGAAACCGAGCTTCGACGACTCCAGGCGCAGCTCGTCGACATGCAGGCCTGGGTACAGGCCACCGGCGCGCGCATCGTCGTGATCTTCGAGGGACGCGATGCCGCGGGCAAGGGCTCGACGATCAAACGTGTCACCGAATATCTCAACCCTCGGGTCGCGCGCATCGTCGCCCTCCCCGCGCCCACCGAGCGCGAACGGACGCAGTGGTACTTCCAGCGCTACGTCGCGCATCTGCCCGCCGCGGGCGAGATCGTCCTCATGGACCGGTCGTGGTACAACCGCGCCGGGGTCGAGCGCGTCATGGGCTACTGCACGAACGAGGAGTATCACCGGTTCCTGCACCAGGCGCCGATCTTCGAGCGGATGCTCGTCGAAGACGGCATCCTGCTGCTGAAGTACTGGTTCAGCGTGTCGGACGTCGAGCAGGAGAAGCGGTTCCGCTCGCGCAACGAGGATCCGATGCGGCGCTGGAAGCTCTCCCCCAACGACGTGCTATCGATCACGAAGTGGGAAGACTACTCGCGCGCGAAGGACACGATGTTCGTCCACACCGACATCCCCGAGGCGCGGTGGCACGAGGTCGACAACGAAGACAAACGGCGCGGACGGATCAACATGATCCACCACCTTCTCGCGCAGATTCCCTACGAGGTCGTCGAGAGGCCCGAGATCGAGATCCCGCCGCGTCCGCCGTCCGGCGGTTACGAGCGGCCCCCGCAACAGCTCGACGGCTACGTCCCCGATTACGCGGCGACCCTGCTCGAGCACTGACACGATAGGCGCGCGGCCCTCGAGCGGGAGGAGCCGTGCCGTCGGCAGGCTCACCCGCGTCCCTCGCCCCCGCCGAGCGCGATTGCGGCTGGCCAGCCTGTCAACGGGACGGCATCGTCACAGACGGCCGACGTGCGGCATCGCACCTCAGCAGCCTCGGTGCTGAGGCACACTCGGGTGACCGTTCGGCCGACGGGCGCGATAGTCCGTGCCGCCGACAGGATGACGCTCGCTGGCCGTCGCTGCGGGGCTGGCATCCGGACGATCAACCTGTCCACGGGCGGGACGGGACAGGAGGGGATCGAGCCGCGCGGCAGCACCGGAGGGGCGCGACCGGTCCCGCCGAGCGCGGCCCGGATATCAGTGGCCGGCGCCGGGCGATCAGGAGCCGGCGCGGGGGGCAGGCGTCCCGCCGGGCCCGAGGCGTGCTGTTCCGGCGATGCGGCGGTGGCCGGAAGCCCCACCAACAGGCTGGGTCCCGCCGGCAGGCTGAATCCCGCCGGCAGGCTGAAGTGACGACAAGGCCGTCCGGCGCGCTCAGCGACGGCATCAAGCCTGTCAACGGCACGCGGACGCGGAGACAAGACCCCCCGCGGGCACGAGACCACGGGCCCCGCGCCTCAAACCCGACAGGGCGCGACAGCGGGCGCGGAACGCAGAACCCCAACGGTACGCGGCCCGTCGGCCCAGAGCTCCGCGGGGAGTGAGGCGCCTGTCTGCGAGTCGGCGAGGCAGATGAGCTCTCAGGTGCGCCGGGGTGCTCGAAGCGGGGCGCGAGACCGGCGAGCCGATCAGCCGAGGTCGGCCGACCGATCAGGAGGTGGGGTAGTCCCGTTCCGCCGAGCCGACGTACAGCTGCTGCGGACGCCCGATCTTGGTCTGCGGGTCGTTCTGCATCTCTCGCCAGTGAGCGAGCCAGCCGGGCAGACGGCCGATCGCGAACAGCGGGGTGAACATGCGGGTCGGGAAACCCATCGCCTTGTAGATGACGCCCGTGTAGAAGTCGACGTTCGGGTACAGACGGCGCTCGCGGAAGTAGTCGTCGCTCAGGGCGATCTCCTCGAGCTCCTTCGCGAGGTCGAGCAGCGGATCGACGACGCCGAGCTCGTTGAGCACCTCGTCGGCCGACTCCTTGACGAGCTTCGCGCGCGGGTCGTAGTTCTTGTAGACGCGGTGACCGAAGCCCATGAGCTTGACCCCGTCTTCCTTGTTCTTCACGCGGGCTACGAACCGCTCGACGCTCTCGCCCGAATCACGGATGCGGGCGAGCATGTCGAGCACGGCCTCGTTCGCGCCGCCGTGCAGCGGGCCGTAGAGAGCATTGATCCCCGCGGAGATCGACGAGAACTGGTTCGCGCCGGTCGAACCGACCAAGCGCACCGTCGAGGTCGACGCGTTCTGCTCGTGGTCCTCATGCAGGATGAGCAGACGCTCGAGCGCCCGCGAGACGACGGGGTTGACCTCGTAGTCCTCGGCCATCACACCGAAGTTCAGGCGCAGGAAGTTGTCGACGAAGCTCAGCGAGTTGTCGGGATACAGGAAGGCCTGGCCGACGCTCTTCTTGTGGGCGTATGCGGCGATGACCGGCAGCTTCGCCAGGAGCCGAACCGTGTTGAGCTCGACGTGCTCCGGGTTGTTCGGGTCGGACTGGTCCTCGTAGTACGTCGACAGTGCCGCCGTAGCGGCGGAGAGCACCGACATCGGGTGCGCCGTGTGCGGGAGCGACGAGAAGAAGCGCTTCAGGTCTTCGTGCAGCAGCGTGTGGCGACGGATGCGGTCGTCGAAGTCGGCGAGCTCGTCGGCCGTCGGAAGGTCGCCGTACAGCAGCAGCCACGCCACCTCGAGGTAGGTCGAGTGCTTGGCGATCTGCTCGATCGGGTAGCCGCGGTAGCGCAGGATGCCCTGATCGCCGTCGATGTAGGTGATCGCCGAGCGTGTCGCGGCGGTGTTGACGAAACCGTAGTCGAGGCTCGTGTGGCCCGTCTGCTTTGTGAACGTCGAGAAGTCGACGCTCGGAACTCCGTCGGTTCCGTGCAGCACCGGCAATTCGGCGGTGCGGTCACCGATGGTGACGGTGGCCTTCTGCGGGGTGCCCGTGTCGTTCACGAAGCCTCCTTGCGATCGTCCGGTGCGGTCATTACAGCCTATCGGGCGCACGGGCCTACTCCGTACGGCGTCAAAGGATCAGCGGATCGGTAGGAGAAAACCTACGAAACCGCCAGGCGCGCAGCGGCGGATTCGATCCGCTCCTGCGACGCGGTGAGCGAGAAGCGCACGTGGTGCGGAAAGTGCGTCCCGTAGAAGTGCCCGGGACCGGCCAGGATGCCGCGCTCAGCGAGCCACCCGAGTGTCGACCACGCGTCCTCGCCGAGCGTGGCCCAGAGGTAGAGCCCGGCGTCACTGTGATCGATGCGGAACCCCGCTCGTTCCAGCGCCGGACGCAGCACGTCTCGCCGGCGCCGGTACAGCTCCTTCTGATGAGCGACGTGCTCATCGTCGTGAAGGGCTGCGACCATCGCATGCTGAACGGGCAGGGGCAGCATGAGGCCCAGGTGTTTCCGTGCGGTCAGGAGGCTCGCGACGATCGTCGCATCGCCGGCGAGGAACGCCGCGCGGTAGCCCGCGAGATTCGACTGCTTGCTGAGCGAGTAGACCGAAAGAACTCCCCCGACGTCGCCGTCGCAGACGCGCGGATCGAGGATGCTGGGCACGGTGTCGTGCGCCCACGGGCCGTCCCAACCGAGCTCGGCGTAGCACTCGTCCGAGACCACGACGGCACCGAGCTCGCGCGCGCGAGCCACGATCCCGCGCAGCTCCGCGGCATCGAGCACGCGCCCGTCGGGGTTGCCGGGCGAGTTCACCCACACCAGCCGGGTGCCCTCCGGGAAGTCGGCGGGGTCGTCGGCGGCGACGGGCGTGGCACCAACGAGGCGCGCTCCCACCTCGTACGTCGGATACGCGGCGCGCGGGTGCACGACGACATCCCCCGCGCCGAGGCCGAGCAGCAGCGGCAGCAGTGCCACGAGCTCCTTCGACCCGATGGTGGGGAGCACGTTGGCCGGGGCCAGTCCGGCAACGCCGCGGCGGCGCTCGTACCACTGCACGATCGCCTCGCGCAGCGCCGGCGTCCCGACGGTCTGCGGGTAGGCATGGGCGTCGGTGGCTGCGCGCAGAGCCTGCGCCACGATCTCGGGCGTCGGGTCGACGGGCGAGCCGATCGAGAGGTCGACGATGCCGTCGGGGTGGCGTCGGGCCTGTTCGGCGTACGGCGCGACGGCATCCCAGGGGTAGTCGGCGAGGTCGCGGACGCTCAATGCCCCTCCCCCTGCGGCGGCAATGCGGCCACGAGGGGGTGGTCCTTCGCGATGACGCCGACCTTCGCGGCGCCACCCGGAGATCCGAGATCATCGAAGAACTCGACGTTCGCGGTGTAGTAGTCCTGCCACTCGGCGGGCAGGTCGTCTTCGTAGTAGATCGCCTCGACGGGACACACCGGTTCGCATGCGCCGCAGTCGACACACTCGTCCGGGTGGATGTAGAGCGAGCGCTCGCCCTCGTAGATGCAGTCCACGGGGCACTCGTCGATGCAGGCGCGGTCCTTCACGTCCACGCACGGGAGGGCGATCACATAAGTCACACGACGAGTCTAGTTCGTGCGATCGGAGGCGGCGGCCCTGCGCGCGCCCGCGAACGAAGGCCACCCGACGACGACGGCGATCATGATCGGCAGCGCGAACGTCCAGATCAGGCCCGTGCTCAGCTGGCCTTCCGGCGGAGCCGGCACCACGACCGATCCGCCCGGTCCGCGGCCGGAGAAGACGACGGTGGCGACGAGGGCACCGAGACCGCAGGCCAATGCCGCCCAGCGATCGCTCGTGAGCAGGCGCAGGCCGGCGACCAGAGCGGTGATGCCGGCGGTCGCGACGATCAGCCCGATGGGAAGCACGCCCCAGACGTACGCCTGGGTGATGGTCCCGGCGACACCGTAGACGGCCCCCGCGACAGCGGCGACGAGCCATCCCGCCATGCGGGACCAGGTCTGAGTCACCGAGCCAGTCTAGGCGGCCCACCCCCACGCTCGAAGCGCCGCCGCCACGAGGGCGGCCACCGCCACCACCGCGAGGAACGGCGCTCGCAGAGCGAGAAGCATCGCGGCGGCCACGACGGCGGGTACCCGCGCGTCCACGACGATCGCGGTGCCGGCACCGAGGGTCTGCACGACGACGAGAGCCGACAGGAGGGCGATCGTCAGCTGATCGATGATGCGCTGCGCGCGTTCGCCGTCGAACCATCGCGGCGGAAGCAGGTAGCCCAGGGCTTTCAACGCCACGCAGATGATCGACGCGACGAGGATGCCGGTCCAGGGGGTCATCGCGCCTCCCCCGCCTTCGTCTTCTCGGAATCCGTGTCCGGTGAACGTCTGCCCGGCAGCACCGCAGCGACCATGATCGCGACGGCACCGGCGATGAGCACGGGGATGCCGGGCATCGTGAGGGGCGTGGCGACACCTGCGACGACACCCGCGGCGATCCCGACCACGATCGCCTCCATCCGGCGCAGCCGTGGCCACAGCAGTGCGAGGAAGGCTGCGGCGGCGGCCGCGTCGAGACCGTAGGCACGCGGATCGCCGAGGATGTCGCCGAGCAGAGCCCCGAGGAGCGTGAAGAGGTTCCACCCGACATAGATGCCCACCCCGGTCACCCAGAAGCCGATGCGCCGCGCGCGAGGGCCTGATTGGGCGAGCGCGACGGCCGTCGACTCGTCGATCGTGAAGGGGAACGCGCTCAGCCGCCGCGCGATACCGCCGCCGACCACCGGCGCCATGCGCAGACCGTAGGCCACGTTGCGGACGCCGAGAAGTGCAGCGGAGGCGATGGCTGCGGGCAGGGCGGCCCAGCCGCCGGTGGCGATGACGCCGACGAACGCGAACTGCGACCCGCCCGTGAACATCAGGAGACTGAGCACGCAGGTCTGCCAGACGTCGAGCCCCGCGGCGACGCCCAGCGCACCGAACGACACGCCGTAAGCGCTCGTCGCGACCGCCACCCCGATCCCATCGCGCCACGCGCGCCGCGTCGCGGCATCCTGCTCCATCGCTCCGATGCTATCGACCCGTCCCGCCGACGCCGGATACCCTGACGGAATGAGTCGCGTGTTCACGATGAGTGTCGCGTCGGTCTACGTCCACTACGTGGCCAAGGCGGAGCGGAAAGGCCGGACGCGCGCCGACGTCGATGAGGTGACGCGCTGGCTCACGGGCTTCTCGCAATCAGAGCTCGAGGCCCATTTGACCGCCGGGACGACGTTCGAGGATTTCTTCGCCGCGGCGCACCTGAACCCGGAGGCCACGAAGATCACCGGCGTCATCTGCGGCATCCGGGTCGAAGAGATCGACGACCCGCTGATGCGGAAGATCCGCTACCTCGACAAGTTGGTCGACGAGGTCGCGCGCGGCAAGCAGATGTCGCGCATTCTGCGGGGCTGAGCGCCGCCCGGGCACCGACGCCGCGACCCCGGAGGCCGTGGTCGGCGCTCCGGGGTCGCGGGCGATGCGGCTGAGCCGTGATCAGGCGTTGGCATCCTGACGCTTGAGGCGCGCGGTGGCCCGGGCGCGGTCGGTCGCCGCGAGGACGACCTTGCGGATGCGCACCTTCTCGGGTGTGACCTCGACGCATTCGTCGTCGCGGGCGAACTCGAGCGACTCCTCGAGGGTGAGCACGCGCGGCGGGGTCATCGACTCGAAGGAGTCGGAGGTCGACGAACGCATGTTCGTGAGCTTCTTCTCCTTGGTGATGTTGACGTCCATGTCGTCGGCGCGGGAGTTCTCGCCGATGACCATGCCCTCGTAGACCTCTTCGGTGGGCTGCACGAAGAAGCTCATGCGCTCCTGGAGGGCGATCATCGCGAAGGGCGTCACGACGCCCGAGCGGTCGGCGACGATCGAGCCGTTCTGACGGGTCGTGATCGAGCCGGCCCAGTCGTCGTAGCCGTGCGAGATGGCGTTGGCGATGCCGGTGCCGCGCGTGATCGTGAGGAACTCGCTGCGGAAGCCGATCAGACCGCGGGAGGGGACGACGAACTCCATGCGCACCCAGCCGGTGCCGTGGTTGCTCATGCCGTCCATCCGCCCCTTGCGCGCCGCCATGAGCTGCGTGATCGCACCGAGGTGCTCTTCGGGGGCATCGATGGTCAGGTGCTCGAACGGCTCCTTGAGCTTGCCGTCCTCGCCGCGCTTGGTGACGACCTGGGGCTTGCCGACGGTGAGCTCGAAGCCCTCGCGGCGCATGTTCTCGACGAGGATCGCCAGAGCGAGCTCGCCGCGGCCCTGAACCTCCCACGCGTCGGGACGTCCGATGTCGACGACCTTCAGCGAGACGTTGCCGATCAGTTCGCGGTCGAGCCGGTCCTTGACCATGCGCGCCGTGAGCTTGTGGCCCTTGACCTTGCCCATGAGGGGCGAGGTGTTGGTGCCGATCGTCATCGAGATCGCCGGGTCGTCGACCGTGATCGCCTTGAGCGGCCGCACGTCTTCGGGATCGGCGATGGTCTCGCCGATCGTGATGTCGGGGAAGCCCGCGATGGCGACGATGTCACCGGGGCCGGCGTCGTCGGCCGGGAAGCGCTCGAGGGCGCGGGTCTTCAGCAGCTCGGTGACGCGGGCGTTGCTCGTCGTGCCGTCCGCGCGCACCCATGCGACGGTCTGCCCCTTCTTCAGCGTGCCGTTGAAGACGCGCAGCAGGGCGAGGCGGCCGAGGAACGGGCTCGAGTCGAGGTTGGTGACCCACGCCTGCAGCGGCGCCTCGTCGTCGTAGGACGGAGCCGGAACGTGCTCGAGGATGGCCTCGAAGAGCGGCTCGAGGTCGTCGTTGTCAGGCAGTTCGCCGTTGCCGGGACGGTTGCGCGACGCGGCGCCCGCGCGACCCGAGGCGTAGACGACCGGGACGTCGAGCAGCGCGTCGACGTCGAGATCGGGGACGTCGTCCGCGAGGTCGCCGGCGAGGCCGAGCAGCAGGTCGTGCGCTTCTTCCTCGACCTCCGCGATGCGGGCGTCGGGGCGGTCGGTCTTGTTGACCAGCAGGATGACGGGGAGCTTGGCCTCGAGCGCCTTGCGCAGCACGAAGCGGGTCTGCGGGAGCGGACCTTCCGACGCGTCGACGAGCAGCACCACACCGTCGACCATCGACAGGCCGCGCTCGACCTCGCCACCGAAGTCGGCGTGGCCGGGGGTGTCGATCACGTTGATCGTGACCGGCACGTCGGTGTGCACGCCGTTGTAGGTGATCGCCGTGTTCTTGGCGAGGATCGTGATGCCCTTCTCACGCTCGAGATCGTTGGAGTCCATCGCACGTTCCTCGACGTGCGCGTGTTCTCCGAACGAGCCGGTCTGGCGGAGCATGGCATCGACGAGCGTCGTCTTGCCGTGGTCGACGTGCGCGACGATCGCGACGTTGCGGAGGTCAGGACGAAGGGCATGCGCCATGAAGGGGGTCCTCAGGATGAAGGGAAAACGCCGGGATGCCGACGGGACAGTTTAACGCAGGCGCCCTGCGAGTTCGCGGGGCGCCTGCGGAGAGGCCGGGGTCGGGCCTCAGGAGGCGTCGAGAGCCGCGCGACGCTCTTCTCTGCGCCGACGCTGTTCGACCGGATCGGGCACAGGAGATGCGGCGAGCAGCTCGCGCGTGTACGACTCGCGGGGCTGCAGCAGCACCTGCGAGGTCGGACCCTGCTCGACGGTCCGGCCCGACTTGAGCACGAGGATCTGATCCGAGAGCTGGTCGACGACCGCGAGGTCATGGCTGACGAGGATGCAGGCGAACGAGTAGGTCTCCTGCAGCTCCTTCAGCATGTCGAGCACCGCGGCCTGCACCGAGACGTCGAGAGCCGAGGTCGGCTCGTCGGCGACGAACAGCTTCGGGCGCAGCGTGAGGGCTCTCGCGATCGACACGCGCTGCCGCTGACCGCCCGACAGCTCGTGCGGGTAACGCTCGAGGACATCGCGCGGCAGCCGGACGGCGTCGAGCAGCTCGCGCGCGCGGTCGAGCCGCTCGGCCTTGGTACCGACGCGATGAATCGCCATCGGCTCGATGATGCAGTCGCCGATCGGGAAACGCGGGTCGAGCGAGGCCGCCGGGTCCTGGAACACCACCCCGATCTCGCGCCGCACGTTCTTCGCGTTGCGCCCGCGGAGCTTGGCGAGGTCCTGGCCGCCGAGGCGCAGAGTGCCGTCGGCGATGGGCATGAGGCCCAGCACGGCGCGCGCGATCGTCGACTTGCCCGATCCCGACTCGCCGACGATCCCGAGGACTTCGCCGGCGGCGAGGTCGAACGACACATCCTCGACCGCACGGAAGGTCTTGCCCCGACCGGCGTACTCGAGGACGAGCCCCTTGGCCTCGAGCACGACGTCGCGCGACGCGCTCATCGCGGCCCTCGAGGTCAGCTCGGGGTCGAGGCGCGGGACCGCCGCGAGAAGCTTCTTCGTGTACGGATGCTGCGCCCGCGTGAGGACATCCTCGACCGCGCCGACCTCGACGAGGTCGCCCCGATACATCACCGCGACGCGGTCCGCGATGTCGGCCACGACACCCATGTTGTGCGTGATGAGGAGGATGCCGGCGTCGGTTTCGTCCTTGAGTCGCCGCAGCAGGTCGAGGATCTCGGCCTGCACCGTGACGTCGAGGGCAGTCGTCGGCTCGTCGGCGATGATGACCTTCGGGTTCAGGGCGATCGCCATCGCGATGACGATGCGCTGACGCTGCCCGCCCGAGAACTGATGCGGATACTGTTTGATCCGCCGCTCAGGCTCCGGGATGCCGACGATCCGCAGCAGCTCGATGGACCGATCGCGCGCGTCTTCGCCGTAGGCGACGTCGTGCAGCTCGAAGATCTCGGTCAGCTGACGCTCGATCGTCAGCACCGGGTTGAGTGCCGTCATGGGCTCTTGGAACACCATGGCGATCTCGCTCGCCCGGAGCTTGCGCATCTGTTCGTTCGGCATGCCGATCACCTCGGTCTCGCCGACGGTGACCGAGCCGCGCACGATCGCGTTCTCGGCGAGGAGACCCATCGCGGCGAGCGAGGTGACCGACTTGCCCGAGCCCGACTCGCCGACGACGGCGACGACTTCGCCCGGCGCTACGTCGAGCGAGATGCCTTTGACAGCATCGACGTCTCCGGAGCCCGTCAGGAACGTGACCGAGAGGTCGGTGAACTTCAGTGCGGTTCGCGTGGCGGTGACGCTCATGCGCGGTTCCTCCTCTTGATCTCGCGGCGCACGCTGCGCGACTGCCGCGGGTCGTACGCGTCACGGATGCCGTCACCCAGGAAGTTGATCGACAGGGCGATCGCCAGGATCATCATTCCGGGCCACCAGAACAGCCACGGACGGCTCGTGAAGCTGCCCTGGTACTGGCTGATCAACAGACCGAGAGAGGTCTCCGGGGGCTGCACGCCGAAGTTGAGGAACGACAACGAGCTCTCCAGAAGAATTGCTCCCGCGATCGCGAACGTGGCATTGACGGCGATGACCCCGATGACGTTCGGGATGAGGTGACGGAAGATGATGCGCGCTCCCCCGGCACCCGAGGCGCGGGCTGCGAGGACGAAGTCGCGCTCGCGGAGCGACAGCACTTCACCGCGCACGAGACGGGCGAGCCCGGTCCAGGTCAGCAACGAGAGCAGGAACGCGAGCAGGATCGGGTTCTTGCCGAGGTTGCCCGCGATCTGACCGACGACGGCCGCGAGGGCGAGCAGCGGGATGACGATGAACAGGTCGGTGATGCGCATCAGCACGGAGTCGACCCAGCCGCGGTAGTACCCCGCGACGGCCCCGATCACGGTGCCGATGACCGTCGACGAGATGCCGAGAACGAGCCCGAGCAGGATCGAGCGCTGCGTGCCCATCATGGTCAAGGCGAAGAAGTCCTTACCGGTGTTCTCCTGACCGAACGGGTGCTCGCCGATGTGGATGCCGTCGCCCCCGAGCCATTCCGGGATGAGACTCAACGTCGGGAGGCCGCCGTTGACGACGTCGCCCGCGGCGCGGTAGTCATAGGGCCACCACCCCGGGATGCCGGCGAAGCCGACGGAGGTGAAGCTCAGCAGGGTCAGGAAGATCAGCACGACCGCGGAGATCGTCGCCGCGCGGTGGCGCAGGAAGCGCCCCCACACGATCCGGGCCTGCGAGCGAGGCGCCGCGGTGCTCTTGGCGAGAGCTGCGTCCTCCGCCTCGGCGACCGAGAGCACCGACGTCGTGGTCGGGACGTTGTCGTTCGGGTTCGTCATACTCGGATCCTCGGGTCGATGACGGCATAGAAGATGTCCGCCAGCATGTTGAAGACGATCGCGGCCAGGCCGGTCACGAGGAAGAAGGCCATGACCGGGTTCGGGTCGACCTGGGCGAGACCGGTGGAGAAGAGGTCACCCATGCCCTTCCAGCCGAAGACGCGCTCGGTGATGACCGCGCCGCCGATGAGGCCCGCGAAGTCGAACGCGGCGATCGTCGCGATCGGGATCAGAGCGTTGCGGAACGCGTGGCGGAAGATCACCAGTCGCTCGGGCACGCCCTTGGCCCGCGCCGTGCGGATGAAGTCCTGGTTTCCGACCTCGAGCATCGACGTCCGCGTGTAGCGGCTGTACGAGGCGAGCGAGATCACCGTCAGAAGCAGCGTCGGCAGCAGCATCTGCGTGCCGATGTCGAGGAACGTCTGCCAGAACGTCCCGTCGAAGTTCGGCGTCTGAGCGCCGATCGTCGAGATGGGCCGCGGCTTGCGCTGCAGGAATGACGGCCAGACGCGGAACAACGAGTCGACGACGGTGAGCAGGGCTCCGCCGAAGATCGTCACGAACGCGACGACGGTCGCCGGGCCGCGGAAACGCCCGCCGAAGAAGCGTCCGATGACGAACGGCACGACGATGGCCAGAAGTGCGCCGGCGGCGAGGACGCCCCAGTTCATGTAGTAGATGAACACGTTCGTCAGTGCCAGATGCATCACCACCACGAGCCCGGCGCTGGACAGGCCCACGACCAGGACCCGCCGGTTGTGCAGACCGACCGACGCCACCGTCGCGCTCAGCGCGAGCAGGACGGTCAGGACGGCCACGCCGATGATGGTCAGGCGCGGCTCACGGAACGCATTGGTCGCGAGCATCAGCGACAGCGCGACGCCGATGAAGACCGTGGTGAAGGCGAAGGTGACCGCGCGACGCTTGAACGAGCCACCGCCGAAGACCTGCACCACGAAGCCGATCAAGACGGATATCACGATGATCTGGACGGGTGACAGCTGCGGATCGCGGATCCAGTCGTTGTACCCGATCGCGAGGTACTCCTTGAAGAGCACCGCGGCCCAGAACACCGGCAGCGAGAAGAAGAGGAAGGTGGCGAAGGTCACGGCGTAGTCGAGGCCCGAGTACTGCCGGATAGCCGTCACGATACCGATCGCGATGCCGATGATGAGGGCCAGCACGGTGGCCAGGAGAACGAGCCTCAGCGTCGAGGCCGCCGCCTGCCCGACGAGTGTCGACACTTCGACGCCCTGTCGGGTGAGGCCGAGATCGCATTGCCCGATGAGGCATTTGCTCGCCCCGAGCAGCCAGGTGAGATACCGGGCGAACCAGGGCTGATCGAGGTTCATGTATTCGATACGCCGGGCGATCAACTGCTCGCGGTTGTCCGCGTTGCTCTCGCGGAGGTCGGCGAGCGGGTCGCCGGAGTTGATCGTGAGGACGTACATCAGGAGGGATGCGGCGAGCATGATGCCCACCGCGGCCGCCAGACGGCGGATGATGAATTTCAGCACGGAAGTCGAGGTCCCTTGGTCGTACGCGGGGCACCTATGTGCCCCTCACGGGAGTGTGGGCCGTCACCGCAGCGACGGCCCACACTCTGGACGTGTCAGAGACAGAATACGTTTATTCTGCGCGCGACCACTTCTCGGCGTTCCACATGATGCCGGTCTGGCCCACGGAGTGCTGAGCGTTCTGGATGTCGGCGGCCGCAGCGTCGACACCGGGGTGAGCGAACAGCGGGATGCCGAACAGGTCGTCCCACAGCTGCTTCTCGATGATCTTCGTCTGCTCGAGGTGCACCGACTCGTCGAGGCTCGTCACCAGCGTCTGCCACGCCTGGTCGACGACCGGGCTCGAGTAGCCGCCGTAGTTCTGCGGCTTGTCGGTGGCGTAGATGTTCTGGCCCGAGGTGATCTGGCCGGAGCCGGCCCAGGCGAACAGTGCCACGTCGTAGTCGCCGCGCTCCTGGGTTCCGCCGGGCTGGAAGAAGTCGGCGTTGCCGACGTCCTGGATGTCGAAGCCGGCCTGGTCGCAGGACGACTTGATGAGGGCGACCTCGTCAGCGCGACGCGGGTTGGGCGCCGAGTAGCCGATACGGACGACCGTGCCGGCAGCACCGGCGGCGTCGACGAGGGCCTTGGCCTCTTCGAGGTTCGGCTCGTCGTAGCGGCCGTCGTAGGCAGCCGAGACGACCTCGTCGTAGTTCTCCTGGAACGGGAACACCTCGCGGGCGTTCATGACCTCGGCGTCGGCGCTCACGGGCTTGATGAGGTTGTCGACGATCTGCTGGCGCGGAACGCACATCGCGAACGCCTGGCGCAGCTCGAGGCTGTTCGCGAGCGACGCGTTGCCCTTGAAGTTGAAGTCGAGGTGCTCCCACGTCAGGGTCTGGCCGGTCAGCAGCTGAGCGGCGTCGCCGAGCTCCTCGATCTGCGAGACGGTGTCGACCGAGGGCTGCGGGGCGATGACGTCGAGGTCACCGTTCTGCAGCGCCTGGACCATTGCGTCCTGCTCGACGAAGCGGATGACGAGCTCGTCATTGGCCGCGGGCTCGCCGTAGTAGTTCTCATTGCGCTTGAGGGTCACCGACTGTCCGGCCTCCCACGACGAGAGCACGTACGGACCGGAGCTGGGGATGAGCGCCTCGTCCGGCAGAGTGCCGGGCGCGGTGTTCCATCCGGTGTTCCAGAAGTCGGCCGCGTCGGCGAGAGCAGCCGCGTCGCCGCCGCGGATCGCCTCGACGAGCTCCTCGGTCGACAGGCCGCCCTGCTCGGCGACGACGTGCGCGGGGCTGAGCAGCCAGGTCTGGATCTGCCAGTCGGGGTCGGGCGCGGCGAACTCGACGGTGAACGACTTCGCGTCGGCGTCACC
The DNA here is from genome assembly GCF_030369635.1 of Microbacterium arborescens. NCBI lineage: Bacteria > Bacillati > Actinomycetota > Actinomycetes > Micrococcales > Microbacteriaceae > Microbacterium > Microbacterium arborescens. The sequence continues at coordinate 1,875,570 of NZ_CP128474.1, forward strand.
CTGCGGGCCCGCGGGAACGGTGTCGCCCAGGTCCTGCGAAACGGAGTTGAAGAGGGGGCCCTCGGCGCCGGCGAGGTTCGGGTTCTGCACGCCCCACGCGAGAACGGCGTCGGCGACCGTGATGGGCGTGCCATCCGACCACTTCGCGTCATCGGCGATGGTGTACTCGACGACCATCGGGTCTTCGGAGATCAGCTCATACGAGCCCAGGTCGGCGTTGGGCTGAATGGCCCCGACCTCGTCGAAGTAGCTGAAGCCCGCGAGGAGCCGGTCCACGATCGCGGAGTTGTACGTCGAGTACGTCTCCGGCGTGAAGCCGTTGTAGCTGATGAAGTCGTTCGGACCGACCGAAACGGCGATCGACTGGCTCGTCGAGTTCGCCTCCTGGTCGCCGCCGTCCGCCGGCGCGCAGCCGGCGACGACGAGCGCCAGGGCTGCGGCGCTCGCGGCCGCCATGGAGATACGCGTAAAACGCATTCCCACTCCTGTTCTCTTGATGATCCGGGCGACGGAAGACCTTTCCGTTCCCCGCTCGGTGACCTGGTCGCCGAGCTCAGATGAGAACTACCCTTGCGTGCGTTCGTTTCCAACGTGTTGCGCGAAACGAGTTCGTTAGCAAAATGTGTCCTACGCATGCCGCCGACGGCGTACGCCTTGCTCATTGCGAAGCGGCGGGGCTGAGCACTTGTGCACCCGCGCTGCATCCGCGCAGGAGGGTGACCCGACTCCGGCCGCGCGAGCGGTGATCAGCCGCCGAAAACGAGCGCGATCGCCGCCCACACGACGATCACCGCGAGCGGGATCAGCACGGCACGGTTCCAGGAGCGGGTGATGGGCTCTGCGGGTGCCTCCGAGGCGTTCTCATCCCACGCGGCGCGGATCTCTTCGATCTCTCTCACCGCGGTCGGCATCTTCGCTGCTTCTTCGCGCACGCTCGACCAGGCGCCGCGTCCGACGCGCGCCGGTCTGCTCGGCGACGGCCCGCCGAAGGCCGCGATGGACCGCCCGTCGACGGTGTCTACGGTGACCTGCCAGCGCAGCCGGATGTCGCTCACCGCCGGCCACGGCACCCGTGTCACACGGAGCGGGTTCGCGATCACGATCGCCCGCTCGTCGGTCGCCACGTACGGAGCGTAGAGCAGCGTATAGATCAGCCACACCGCGAGAAGGACCCACGGCGCGAGCAGCAGCCCCTGCACTACGCCGCCCCGCACGAAGGCGTCCCCGAGGAGGAAGGCACCGAGCAGACCGGCGCCGACGACCGCGATGGTCGCCGACGCCGGACGGTAGGTCTTGCTCATACCGGGCTGCTCAGACGCCGAACTGGAATCCCGCACCGGGGATGGCCGCGAGCAGTTCGCGCGTGTAGTCCTCCGTCGAGTGATCGAACACCTCGTCGGTGGTCGCCGACTCCACGAGCCGGCCCCGGCGCATGACCGAGACGTTGTCGGCCACGAGACGCACGACCGCGAGATCGTGCGTGATGAAGAGGTACGTCAGGTCGAGTTCGGTCTGCAACTCGGTGAGCAGGTTCAGGATCTGTCCCTGCACGAGCACGTCGAGCGCCGACACGGCCTCGTCGAGCACGAGCACGTCCGGCTTCAGCGCCAGGGCGCGAGCGATCGCGACTCGCTGGCGCTGACCGCCCGAGAGCTCGCTCGGATACCGGTCCTTCGCCGCCGTCGGAAGCGACACCTGGTCGAGCAGTTCGCGTACGCGTGCCGACCGTTCCTTCTGGCTGCCGAACTTGTGCACGCGCATGGGCTCGGCGATCGTGTCGCCGACACTGTACTGCGGGTCGAGAGTTCCATACGGGTCTTGGAAGACCGGCTGGACACGACGGCGGAAGGCGAGCTCTTCGGCGCGGTTGAGCCCACCGAGCTTCTTGCCGTCGAAGTGGATCTCGCCCGAGGTCAGTCGCTCCAGCTGCAGGAACAGCTTCGCCAGAGTCGACTTGCCCGACCCCGACTCGCCGACGATCGCGGTCGTCGTCCCCTTGGCCACCTGGATGCTGACGTCATCGACCGCGACGATCTCCTTCGAGGAGAGCCCGCCGGTCCGCACCTTGTAGACGCGTCGCGCGTTGCGGATGTCGATGAAGTCGCTGCGAGCGGCGACCGACTCCGCCTCGGCTTCGCGCTCCTCTGCCCGGGCGAGGAACTCCTCCCCGGCGCCGAACACGTCGACGTCCTCGTGGTGACGCACGGCTTGGATGCGGCGTGAGGCGAGGCTCGGCGCGGCCGACACGAGCCGCTTGGTGTACGGGTGCTTGGGGTCGGCGAGGATCTCCTGCGACGGCCCCGACTCGACCACGCGGCCGCGGTACATCACGACGAGGTGCTCGGCACGCTCGGCGGCGAGTCCGAGGTCGTGGGTGATGAACAGCACCGAGGTGCCGAAGTCGGACGTGAGGGAGCCCAGGTGATCGAGGATCTGGCGCTGGACCGTCACGTCGAGAGCCGACGTCGGCTCGTCGGCGATGAGAAGCTTCGGGCGGGCCGACAAGCCGATCCCGATGAGCGCACGCTGGCGCATTCCGCCGGAGAACTGGTGCGGGTACTGCCGCATCCGATCCTCGGCATCCGGAAGACCGGCTTCGGTGAGCACCTCGACCGCGCGGTCGCGGACGGCTGCCCGTCCCGTTGCGCTGCGGTTCGACCGGACGGCCTCGCGAACCTGGAAGCCCACGGTCAGCACGGGGTTGAGGTTCGACATCGGGTCCTGCGGGACGTAACCGATCTGGGCTCCGCGCACGGCCTGCAGCTCACGGTTCGTCAGCGCCGCGAGATCGCGGCCCTCGAACATGATCTGACCGTCGGTGATGCGTCCGGTTCCGGGGAGCAGACGGATGATCGCCTGCGCGGTGGTGGACTTGCCGGAACCAGACTCGCCCACGATCGCCACCGACTGGCGCGGATAGATCGTCAGGTCGACGCCACGGACGGCGGGAACGAGCCCGGCCTTCGTCTGGAACCCGACGTGGAGGTTGCGGATGTCCAGCAGCGGCGTGGCATCCGAGGACGTGGTGTCGCTCATCGGCGGGCACGCTCCTTCGGGTCGAGGGCGTCGCGCACGACGTCGCCCAGCATGAGGAAGGACAGGACCGTCACCGACAGCGCGGCAGCGGGGTAGATCAGCACCATCGGGCTCGTGGTGAGCGACTGACGCGCGGAGTTGATGTCGTTGCCCCAGCTCATCACCGTGCCGGGCAGGCCGATGCCGAGGAACGACAGGGTCGCCTCGGCGACGATGAACGTGCCGAGCGAGACGGTGGCCACGGCGATCACCGGAGCGATCGCGTTGGGCAGGACGTGACGCAGCAGGACGCGCCACCGCGAGACGCCGAGGGCGATGGACGCCACGACGTAGTCCGCCTGCTTCGCCGTCAGGACCGCACCGCGCATGATGCGGGCGATCTGAGGCCACGCGAACACGGCGATGACGAGGGCGACGACGAGCGGCGTCCGGTCGGGGACGACCGACATGAAGACGATGGCACCGAGGACCGTGGGGATGGCGAAGAAGATGTCGGCCACGCGCGAGAGGATCGCGTCGAGGATGCCGCCGTAGTACCCGGCGAGGGCGCCGACGACGGAGCCGAAGATCGTGACCATCAGCGTCGCGATGAAGCCGACCATGACCGACGACTGCGTTCCGTAGATCACGCGGGCGTAGACATCGCAGCCCTGACGGGTGAACCCGAAGATGTGTCCGGCGCGCGGCCCGGCGTTGCTGTCGGCCAGCTGACAATTCGCGGTCGGCGACACAGGCGAGAAGAGCCCGGGGAACATCGCGACGAAGAGGATCAGCACGATGAGGACGGCCGAGACCCAGAACATGGGTCGGCGGCGCATCGACTGCCACGCGTCGCTCCAGACGGTGCGCGGCTTGTCGTCGGTCGAGACCGCGTCGATCGCCTGGAGCGGCGTCTCCTCTTCGGGAGCGACGAAGTGTTCCTGATTCCGGCGGAGATTACTTGGCATAGCGGATCCTCGGGTCGAGCCAGGCGTACAGGAGGTCGACGAGCAGGTTCGCCAGCATGATGATGATGACCATGATGGCGACGAAGGACACGACGGTGGGCCCCTCCCCGATCGTGATGGCGCGATAGATCGTGCCGCCGACGCCGTTGATGTTGAAGATGCTCTCGGTGACGATCGCCCCGACCATGAGCGATCCGAGATCGACGCCGAGGTAGGTCACGACCGGAACGAGCGAGTTGCGGAGCACGTGCACCGTGACGACGCGCGGGCGGCTGAGGCCTTTCGCCGTCGCCGTGCGGACGAAGTCGGCGGAGAGATTCTCGGCGACCGATGAGCGGGTGAGCCGGACGATGTAGGCGAACGAGACCGTCGCGAGCACGATCGCCGGCAGGAGGAGCTCGTTCCAGGGCGCACCCGCACTGACGGTGGTGCGGAACCACCCGAGTTGGATGCCGAGGACGTACTGCAAAACGAAGCCGATGACGAAGGTCGGCACAGAGATGAGGAGCAGGCTGACGACCAGGGCGGTGGCGTCGAAGAGCTTGCCCTTGCGCAGGCCCGCGATGAGACCGACGACGATGCCGAAGACCGCTTCGATCGCGAGGGCGAGGACCGCCAGTCGCAGCGTGATCGGGAACGCCTGAGCCATCACGTCGATGACGGGACGGCCCGAGAACGTCGTGCCCCAGTCGCCCTGCAGCAGCGCCCCGATGTACAGGAAGTACTGCACGATGAACGGCTTGTCGAGGTTGTACTGCGCCCTCACCGCCTCGATGACGGCGGGAGACGGTTGACGCTCGCCGTACAGGGCGGCGATCGGGTCTCCCGGCAAGAGGAAGACGAGGGCGTAGATGAGAAGGGTCGCCCCGAAGAAGACGGGGATCAGCTGCAGCAGCCGTCGACCGATGAACCAGAGCATCGACGAATAGTTCCTAAATGGGTTCGGGTAGTGAGGGCGAATAGGCCCCGGTCAGCACGGTGTCCGGGACGCGAATGCGCCCCGGACACCGTACTCGATGATCGCCTGGAGCCGAACTCAGCCCTTGGTGACCTGGTTGTACAGCGGCACCGAGTCCCAGCCGAAGACGACGTTGTCGACGCCCTCGCCCCAGACACCGACGGCGTTCTGGTACCACAGCGGAACGCTGGGCAGATCGCGCATCAGGATCTCCTGAGCCTGCTCGTACAGGCCGGCCGCGTCCTCGATGGACGGAGCCGATGCGGCCTGCGTCAGCAGCTGGTCGAACTCGGGGTTGGTGTAGCCCTCGTAGTTCGAGCTCGCGCCGGTGCTGTACTGCGCCGACAGGAAGTTACCCTGCGACGGGTAGTCGGCCTGCCATCCGGCGCGGGTGGCGCCGGTGAGGGTGCCGGACGTGCGCAGGTCGAGCGCAGCGGCGAACGTCGGCTGCGGTGAACCAACCGCCTCGATACCGAGCGTGTTGGCGATGCTGTTCGCGACAGCATCCACCCAAGCCTGGTGGCCGCCATCGGAGTTGTACGTGATGGTGAACGGTCCGGCGTACGGGCTGATCGCCTCGGCCTCGGCCCACTTCGCCTTCGCCTCTTCGGGGTTGTACTCGAGAACCTCGGAGCCCGGCAGGTCGTCGCTCCAGCCCTCGACGACCGGCGACGTGAAGTCGGTGGCCGGCGTGCGCGTGCCCTGGAAGATCGTGTCGGTGATCTCTTCCCGGTTGATCGCCATCGAGATGGCGGCGCGACGGAGCTGACCCTCTTCGTCGTTGCCGAAGTTCGGCAGGTAGAAGGGGATGTTGAAGCCCTGGAAGATCGCGGCGGGCTGGTTGACCGAACGCTCCGGGAAGTCCGTCTCGTAGGTCGCGAACGCGGTGTCGGGAACGGTGTCGAGCACGTCGAGGTTGCCGCCCTGCGCGTCGGCGTAAGCCGACTCGAGAGAGGTGTAGAAGACGATGTTCAGACCGTCGTTCTTGACCTCGCGCACACCCTTGTAGTCGGGGTTCGGAACGAGGTTGATGCCCTCGTTGTGGCGCCAGGCGCCCTCGCCGTCGAGCATGTACGGGCCGTTGCCGACCGGGTTCTCGCCGAACGCCTCGAGGTCTTCGAAAGCGACGGACGGCAGCGGCATGTAAGCCGTGTAGCCGAGACGCAGCGGGAAGTCGGCGTCGGGAGCCTTGAGCGTGACCGTGAAGGTCATGTCATCGACGACCGCGAGGCCCGTCGGGGCGGTGCTGCCGTCGTCGGACGCACCCTCGATCGTGTAGAACCAGTACGCGCCGTTCTCGTCCTGCGCGCCGGCGGTCCAGGTGTCGACGAAGGTCTTCGCGGTGATCTCCTCACCGTTGCTGAACTTCCAGCCGTCGGCGACGGTGATGGTCCACACCACGTTGTCGTCGCTTTCGATCGAGGAAGCGACCTCGTTCTCGATCGTGCCGTCCGCCTTGTAGCTGACCAGACCCGCGTACATCGAGGTGAGGATGCGGCCACCGCCGGTCTCGGTGGTGCCGAAGGTCAGCAGCGGGTTCTGCGGCTCGGTGCCGTTCGTGGTGATGATCGCGGAGGCGTTGGAGCCCCCGCCCGTGTTGCTGTCGCCGCCGGCCGAGCAACCGGCCAGCGTGAGCGTGACGGCGGACACCAGCGCGATCGCGCCGACTCCCCAACGTCGTCTCGACATGTTTCCTCCTGGGTGACGGGTACGCACTCACGGTGGACGGTGGTGAAGACACACCGGTGTCCGGAGCACGGGATATACCCCCGACGATAAGCGCGAGCCGCCCCTGTGACCGCATCCAGGCCCAAACCGTTACATGTCGGCAACAATCGCGGCGGCGGGGTTGTCATCCTGCGTCGGCTGCGTGTCGATGCCTGCGCGGTGCGTCATCCGGGGCACCGAGACCGCTCCGACACAGCCCAGGAAGGGGCTTACTAAGTATGGCGAGAGGAATTGCGTACCTTCGATAGCAAGGTGAATCTGTTCGGTAACAGCTCTGATGTAAAGTCGGGACATCTCGGTCTCGCACTCGGCGGGACACCCGATCCAAGGAGAGCCGCTGTGGTGGACGACGCCATCCTCATCTACGCGAGCACGCTGGCAGCCGACATGCGCCACGTCATCCCCCACGACGTGCACGACCCGTTCCTCTACATCGAGATCGCGGGAGCGCCGCACGTGGCGATCAAGTCGCTCGAAGCGGCACGCATGCGCGACGTCCCGGGCATGACGGTCTTCCCGCTCGATGAGCTCGGCTTCGACGAGTTCCGTGCGGCCGGCCAAGACCCCGACCTCGCCGAGCTCTCCACCCTGGTCGCCGCCTGCCGCCGTCTGGGCGTGACCGGCGCCGCCGTGCCGCCCACCTTCCCGCTCGAGGTCGCCGACCACCTGCGCGCCAACGGCATCGACGTGCGTGTCGACCGCGACCTCTTCGTCCAGCGTCGGCGCGTGAAGACTCCGCACGAGCTCGCCGGCATCCGCCGTGCGCAGGTGGCCGCGGAAGCGGGTGTCTCGCTCGTCGCCGACGCGATGCACCGCTCGACGGTCGCAGCAGACGGCGGGCTCATGCTCGACGGTGTGCCGCTCACGTGCGAGGACCTCAAGGACCGCATCCGCTCGGTCTTCCTGCGCAACGGGTGCGAAGACGCCGGCATGATCGTCGCCCACGGCGCGCAGACCTGCATCGGTCACCACGCGGGGTCAGGACAGATCTTCGAGGGCGAGCCCGTGACCGTCGACATCTGCCCGCGCGACATCGCCTCGGGCGGCAACTCCGACATGACCCGCACGTTCGTCAAGGGCGACATCGACGACGAGCTCGCGTTCTACTACGACATCGTCAAGAAGTCGTTCGACGCGACGCTGGCCGCGATCCGCCCCGGTCTGCCGGTGGCCGAGCTCCACCGCATCTCGTGCGAGCCGATCGAAGCCGCGGGCCAGCCCACCCAACTGACCAAGAAGCCCGGCGAGGTGCTCGACGAGGGCTACTTCCATTCGCTCGGGCACGGCGTGGGGCTCGAGGTCCACGAGCCGCCGAGCCTCAACCAGAACGATGCGGTCCTCGTCGCCGGCGACGTCATCGCCATCGAGCCGGGCTGCTATCGGCAGGGCTTCGGCGGCGTTCGCCTGGAGGACATCGTGCTCGTGACCGAGGACGGCTACGAGCTCATCTCGGACTACCCCTACGACCTCGTTCCGGTGTCGTTGCCCCGAGGCAAGTGACGATGGGTCGCGACCCGCGGATCGACGAGGCCGCCGACACCATCGTCGCGAGCTGGCAGGAGGTGTGCCGGTTCCCCACGGTCGCCGGTCGCCTGGATGCCATCGCGGCGGCGGCGGACTGGATCGAGGAACGACTCGCTCCGCTGATGGACCGCGTCGTGCGCTACGAGATCCCCGACTACGGCCCCGTCGTCGTCGGCTTCCGCGCCGGAGCCAGTGACGCATCGCTGCTGCTGTACAACCACTACGACGTGCAGCCCGAGGGCGACCCGTCGCGCTGGTCGTCTCCGCCCTACGCCGCCGAGATCCGAGACGGCGCGATGTACGCGCGCGGCGCGTGCGACGACAAAGCAGACGTCGCCGGGCGTCTTGCCTCGCTGCGCCTCTGGATCGACGAGCACGACGGACGCACACCCTTCGGGGTCATCTATCTCGCCGACCCGTGCGAAGAGATCGGCAGCCCGGGCCTCGGAGAGGTACTCGCCGCGCACGCGGCAGAGCTCCGAGCAGATGCGTGCCTGTGGGAGAGCTACCTGCGCGAGGAGGACGGCCGCCCCGCCGTCGGCTTCGGGTGCCGCGGCTCGCTCGAGATCGAGCTCTCTCTCGACATCCTCGCCTCGGCACAGCATCCCTCGTACTCGTCGATCCTGCGGTCCGCACCGCTCGAGCTGATGGCGGCCATCTCGTCGATGCGCACCGAAGACGGCCGGATCGCCGTCGCCGGCGTGCGCGACGACGCCCTCGTCCCCGACGAGCGGGCACGTCGCCGCACCGCGGACATCACACTGCCCGGACCGTCGATCGCGCGCGACGGAGTCTCGCCGTACCTTCCCGGCACAGACTCGCAGCTCTCGACGCGTTTCGTGTTCGAACCCTCGATGAGCCTCTCGGGCTTCGACCTCGATGACGGAGTGCGTCAGAGCATCCCGGCGTCGGCGACGGCTCGCGTGCGCTTCGGGCTCGTCCCGGGGATGCGGCCCGAGCGCGTGGTGGCCGCCGTGCGGACGCACCTCGCGGAACGGCATCCGGATGTCGCGGTCTCCGTGATCCGCGCGCTCGCGCCCGCCTACTCGCCCGTGCAATCGGCCTTCGGCGAAGCCGTCGTGCGCGCCGCCGGACGCGCGTTCGGCGCGGAGGCGGTCGTCTACGACGTGATGACCGGGGCAGGACCCGGGGCACTGTTCCTCGAGCACCTCGGCGCGCCGATCATCTCCCCCACCGGCACCCTGCGACCCGCCGGAAACATGCACGGCTACGATGAGCACGGCTACGTCGAGGATTTTCTCGATCACGTGCAGTTCACGCTCGACGTCTTCCGAGAGCTCGAACGAAGCGGCTTCGCCGACACCGCCCGGGGAGGGGCATGACGACCGACCCAGCGCGACTGCGCTCTCTGCTCGAGCCCGAACGCGACGTGCTCGAGATCGACGACATCGACCGGCGCATCCTCCATCGCCTTCACGAGGACGCACGGGCGTCGATGCGCAGCATCGCGGCGGAGGTGGGAATGTCGGCCCCGGCCGTCGCCGAGCGGATCGCCCGCATGGAGCGAGGTCACGTCATCCGGCGACACACGATCGAACTCGACTGGGCGGCACTGGGCTACCCGATGCTCGTGGTGATGCCGCTGCGCCTGACAGGCGACGCAGACGCCGCCACGGTCCTGAGCGCGCTGAAGGCGATCGACGCGATGACCGAGGTCATCGTGCTGGCCGCCGGGTACGACCTCATGGCGCGGTTCCGCGTGCGGGACCATGCCGACTTGCAGCGGCTGCTCGTCGAAGAGGTCTGGCCCATCCCGGGGATCGACCGCGTCGAGACCATGCTCGCCATCGGCCGTCTCGCCGATCCCGAACCGCTGCAGCACGTGCTGGCGACCGAGACTCCCGCGCGCAAACGGCGCCGCCCGTGACGCCCCACCCCCGGGCCTAACATCGACCGGGGAGGAACAATGACGCACGTGTCGCGGAGTCGGCTCTGGTGGGAGATCGCCCTCGTCCTGGCGGTCTCCGTGGGCCGTTCGGCCTTCTTCTCGGTGCTGTCGTTCCTGCAGGCCGTGACGAGCGAGGTGAGCCTGGGCGACCAGTCGACCTCGCTCAACCCGGGCGCCGCGACGGCGGATGCCTGGTCAGTGGTCTCGCAGGTCTTCTCGAATCTGTTCAACCTGGCCCCGGTGGCGCTGGCGATCTACTTCCTCTGGGAGCCGGGCCGGTCGGCGCTGCGCCGCATCGGCCTGGACTTCCGGATGTTCGGGAGGGATGCCGGCGCCGGCATCCTGCTCGTCGCCCTCATCGGCGTTCCCGGCCTCGGCCTCTACGCCCTCGGGCGCGCGCTCGGCATCACCGTCCAGGTCGGCGCGGCTCCGCTCGACGGCGGGTGGACGGCCGTCCTCCTCCTCGCCCTCGCCGCGTTGCGCGCGGGCCTCACGGAAGAGGTCATCTTCATCGGGTATCTGTTCGACCGGCTGCGGCGGCTCGGCTGGAGCACGTGGGCGATCATCCTGTCGACGGCGGCGCTGCGCGGCCTGTACCACGCGTACCAGGGCATCGGTCCGATCTTCGGCAACATCGCGATGGGCGTGGTCTTCGGATGGGTGTACCACCGCTGGGGCCGGGTGATGCCGCTCGTGGTCGCCCACGTCGTGATCGACCTCGTCGCCTTCATCGGCTATCCGCTGGCCGCATCGTGGTGGCCCGGTCTCTTCTGAGCCCCGCACCCTGACCCCGAGCCCGACGAGAACGCACCGTCCCGCCGAGCACGCACCTCGGAGGGTACGTGCTCGGCGAAACGGTGCGCTCTCGCGAAGCGGCCCGGCGTCAGGCGAACGCCTCCGGGGGCGGGCAGGCGCACACGAGGTTGCGATCGCCGTAGGCCTGGTCGATGCGTCGCACCGGCGGCCAGTACTTGCCCCGCACGAGCGAACGGACGGGGTAGACCGCCTCCTCGCGCGAGTACGCATGCGACCACTCCGACGCGACCGCCGCCTCCGCCGTGTGCGGGGCGCCGACGAGCGGGTTGTCGTCGGCGGGCCACTCCCCCGAGGCCACGCGCTCGGCTTCGGCGCGGATGGCGATCATCGCCTCGACGAAGCGGTCGATCTCGGCGATGTCCTCCGACTCGGTCGGCTCGACCATCAGCGTCCCCGCCACCGGGAACGACATGGTCGGGGCGTGGAATCCGTAGTCGATCAGTCGCTTGGCGACGTCGTCGACGGTGATGCCGGTCCGCTCGCGCAGCGGACGGAGATCGAGGATGCACTCGTGTGCGACGAGACCCCCTTCGCCCGCGTACAGCACCGGGTAGTGGTCGCGCAGCCGTGCCGCGACGTAGTTCGCCGCGAGCACCGCCGCTCCGGTCGCCTCGCGCAGACCGCGCGCACCCAGCATCCGGACATACGCCCACGAGATGGGAAGGATGGATGCCGAGCCGTAGGGCGCCGCCGAGACGGGGCCGCCATCGAAGACGAAGCCGCCCGCGTGCTCCGCGCGCTGCGCGAACGGATGCGAGGGCAGGAACGCTGCGAGGTGCGCCTTCGCCGCGACCGGACCCACACCCGGTCCGCCACCGCCGTGCGGGATGGCGAACGTCTTGTGGAGGTTCAGGTGCGACACGTCTCCGCCGAGATCGCCGAAGCGGGCGAAGCCGAGAAGGGCATTGAGGTTCGCGCCGTCGACGTACACCTGACCGCCTGCCGCGTGCACGGCCTCGGTGATCGCGAGTACCTCGTGCTCGTACACACCGTGCGTCGACGGGTAGGTGATCATCAGCGCCGACAGCGCCGCGGCATGCTCGTCGATCTTGGCGCGGAGATCGTCGAGGTCGACGTTTCCCGCCTCGTCGCAGGCGACGACCACCACGCGCATGCCCGCCAGCACGGCGGATGCGGCGTTCGTGCCGTGCGCCGACGACGGGATGAGGCAGACCGTACGGTCGTCGTCACCCCGCGAACGGTGGTATCCGCGGATCGCCAGCAGCCCGGCGAGCTCGCCCTGCGAACCGGCGTTCGGCTGCAGCGAGACGGCGTCGTAGCCGGTGACCTCGGCGAGCCACGCTTCGAGCTGGTCGACGAGCTCGAGGTATCCGCGGACGTCGTCGGCGGGCGCGAACGGATGCACGCGCGCGAACTCCGGCCAGGTGACGGCGGCCATCTCGGTGGCGGCGTTCAGCTTCATCGTGCACGACCCGAGCGGGATCATGCCGCGGTCGAGCGCATAGTCGCGGTCGGCGAGACGCTTGAGGTACCGCATCATCGCCGTCTCGGAATGGTGGCTCGTGAAGACCGGATGCGTGAGGTATTCGTCCTCGCGCCGGAGCGAGGCCGGAGCGTGCCGCTCCCGCCACATCGACCCGGCGACGAACGCGAACGCGCGCTGCTCAGGGCCGCCGAAGGCGCGCACGACGGCGTGCAGGTCGCTGACGGTCGTCGTCTCGTCGACCGAGACGCCGACGGTGTCGTCGTCACGGTGCCACAGCTGGTAGCCGAGTTCCCGGGCCGCCGCGACGACCTCGGCAGCCCGGCCGGGCGCCTGCACCGTCAGCGTGTCGAAGAAGGAGTCGTGCTCGACGTCGACACCGGCGTCGGCCAACCATTCGGCGAGGAGGGCCGTGTGCCCGGCGACGGACTCGGCGATGCGCCGGAGTCCCTCGGGCCCGTGATAGACGGCGTACATCGACGCCATGACCGCCAACAGCACCTGCGCGGTGCAGATGTTCGAGGTCGCCTTCTCGCGGCGGATGTGCTGCTCGCGGGTCTGCAGCGACAGGCGGTAGGCCGGGTCTCCCACCGCGTCGACGGAGACTCCCACGAGGCGCCCCGGCAACTGGCGTTCGAGACCGGCACGCACCGCCATGTAGCCGGCGTGCGGGCCCCCGAAGCCCATCGGGACGCCGAACCGCTGGGTCGTCCCGACGGCGACATCGGCTCCGAGCGAGCCGGGCGAGCGCAGCAACGTCAACGCGAGCAGATCGGCGGCGACGACGACGAGACCGCCCGCGGCCTGCACCTCGCCGATGACCGCGCTCGGATCCCATACGCGACCGGACGCCCCGGGGTACTGCACGAACGCCCCGAACACCGGCTCGTCCGACGCGACCGCGGCGGGGGCGCCGGCGAAGTCGACCTCGCGCAGCTCGATGCCCAGCGCCTCGGCGCGATGGCCGAGCAGCGCCTTGGTCTGCGGCAGCGCATCGGCATCGACGAGAAAGACGTCGCCGCGCGACTTCGACGCCCGACGGGCCACCAGCATGCCCTCTACGACGGCCGTGGCCTCGTCGAGCATCGAGGCGTTCGCCGTGGCCAGTCCGGTGAGGTCTGTCACCATCGTCTGGAAGTTGATGAGCGCCTCGAGGCGGCCCTGCGAGATCTCCGGCTGGTACGGCGTGTAGGCGGTGTACCAGGACGGGTTCTCGAGGACGTTGCGCTGGATGACGGCCGGCGTGAAGGTGTCGTAGTACCCCAGGCCGATCATCGGCCGTGCGGCGCGATTGCGCGACGCAAGTTCACGCAGCTCCGCGAGAGCCTCGTGCTCAGCGGCTGCCGCGGGGATGACGCTGTCGGGTACCGCGTCGACCTGGATGGCCGCGGGCACGGCCCGGGTGAGCAGGGCATCGACGTCCGGATAGCCGAGGACATCCAGCATCCGCTGCTGAGCAGCGCCGTCGGTGCCGATGTGGCGGGCGGCGAAAGCGGAGGTCATCGGTCTCCGCCGGTGAGCTCGACGTAGGCGGCGCGGTCGAGCAATGCACCGGCGTCCGCGGGATCGATCTCGATACGCACGAGCCACCCCTCAGCGAACGGCCCGGCGTTGACGAGCGACGGGTCGTCCACGACGGCCTCGTTGATCTCGACGACGGTCCCGCTCAGCGGTGCGTAGAGCTCGCCGACCGACTTCGTCGACTCGATCTCGCCGCACACGGCGTCGGCGGTCACACGGGTTCCCACGGCGGGGAGGTCGACGAACACGACGTCGCCCAGCTTCTCGGCGGCGTAGTCGGTGATGCCGACGGTCGCGGTCGTGCCCGAGAGGTCGACCCACTCGTGCTCGGCGGTGTACTTCAGGGCGTCGAGATCGGTCATTTCTTCCTCCGGTAGAACGGCAGCGGGGTGACGGTGGCGGGGATGCGGGTGCCGCGGACGTCGAGCGCGAGCTCGGTGCCGGGCGCGGCATGTTCGGGCGCGACGTAGGCCATGGCGATCGGGTGCCCGAGCGTCGGGCTCAACGCGCCGCTCGTGACCTCGCCGACGCGCTCGCCGTCGGGGCCGAGCACGGCGTACCCGGCGCGACCGGCGCGGCGTCCCTCCGACACGAGACCGACGAGAACGGGCGCGGATGCCGATGCGCGTTTCGTCAGACCCTCACGGCCGACGAACGCGCCCTTGTCGGCGCCGACCACGCGGTCGAGTCCCGCCTGGGCCGGGGCGACGTCGAGCGAGAGCTCGTGTCCGTAGAGGGGCATCCCGGCCTCGAGCCGCAGAGTGTCGCGCGCGGCCAGCCCGGCCGGCACGAGGCCGAACGGCTCTCCCGCGGCGAGCACGGCATCCCAGAGGGCTTCGGCGGCTACAGCCGGGATCATCAGCTCGAATCCGTCTTCGCCCGTGTACCCGGTGCGTGCGAGGAGCAGCGGCTCGCCCGCGAACTCGCCGGCGGTCCAGGCGTAGTACCGCGTGTCCGCGAGCGCGACGTCGGCCGTCGACAGGCCCGGTGTAGCCTCGAGCACCGCGAGTGCGGCGGGGCCCTGGACGGCCAGGAGCGCGTACGCGTCGGTGACGTCTCGCACCTCGACGTCCCAGCCTTCGGCCCGTTCCTGCAGCGCAGCCCACACGGGCTCGCGGTTGCCGGCGTTGGCGATGATCAGGAAACGGTCGTCGTCGAGCCGGTAGACGATGACGTCGTCGATGATCCCGCCGTCCTCCGCGAGGACGAGCGAGTACTTGGCCTTTCCGACCGTCATCGTCGAGAGGCTGCCGGCGAGGGCGGCGTCGAGGCATTCGCCGGCGACGGACCCGGTCACCTCGAATTCCGCCATGTGCGAGATGTCGAACAGACCCGCGGCGGTGCGCACGGCATGGTGCTCGGCCAGGTCGGACGTGTAGCGCACGGGCATGAGCCAGCCGCCGAAGTCGGTGAAGGACGCGCCGAGGGCGGCGTGGCGATGGTGCAGGACGGTGGAGCGGGGATCTGACATGAGTTCTCCCGTTGCGGGCGGGCGGCTGCCACGGCTGCGGCATCCGGAACTCCCCCTCTGTCTTGGGCCTGAGAGTTTCACCGGGCGGACCCGGCTTTCACCGTCGGCGGACCCCCGAGGGGATCGCTTTCCAGAGCGGCCGGACGCGCGCGGTACGCGGACCTGAGAGATTGGCGGGGAGGCTTGCTCCTTCGGTGCCCGGATTGCTCCGGGGCTCTCCCGCGTGCGTCATGCGGCCTGTCTTCAGTTGCGCGATCAGCATAGCGTCACCGCGCGAGACCGCGCAGGCGCCGACCGGGTGTGCCGCTCAGCGCGTGCAACTCCCGGCCTGCACTGCCGGAGCATCCGCGGAGACTCCGGCGAGCACGGGCAGCAGCTCCGTCGTCGTCATCGCGTACCCTCGCCTCTCGTCGTCCGCCCCGCGCGCGAACACGACGCCGGCGACCTCGCCGGCGTCGGTCAGCAGCGGTCCGCCGGAGTTGCCCGGGCGGACGTCGGCATCGAGCGCGTAGATCTCACGCGGCGTGCTCGACTGGTCGTAGATGTCGGGGACGGGCGCCGAGCCCACCGAGAGCACGAATGCGGCGCCGCTCGTGAACGGGCCGCCGAGCGGATAGCCCTGCACCGCGACGGCGGCACCGGCCGCGACCGGCGGGACGACCGGCAGGGGTGCGGCGCCCAGACCACCGACGGCGATGACGGCGAGATCGTCGATCGGGTCGAAGTAGACCACGCGTCCCTCGCGCGCATCGCGACCGGGAAGCTCGACGACGGGCGTGTCGACACCTGCCACGACATGGGCATTGGTGACGATGAGGTCGTCTGCGGCGACGAAGCCGGAGCCGGTCATCGAGACGCCGCAGGCATACGCCGTTCCGCTGATGCGAGCGACGGATGCCGCGGCGCGCTGCAGTTCGGGATCGTCGAGCGCGACGGCAGGTGCGGTCGGCGCGACTTCGGGGCGGAGAAGCTCGCCGATACGCGGGATGCCCTCGTCGACGACGAACCCGCGGACCTCGGCGAGCGCGGTGTCGACCGGGTCGGGGGTCAGGCCGTCGATGAACGAGAGCACCCGCGACGACGCGACAGCGGTCGAGACGACGGGCATCCCGCTCGCGGTCACCGCGCCGGCGCCGAGGAGCAGCACGAGGCCGCCGGCGATCGTTGCCCCGCCGGCGCCGAGGATGCGGTCGAGGATGCGCAGCTTGGCCCGGTCGACGCCGCGGCGCAGGGCAGCTCCGACAGCGGTGCCGAGCGCGGTGCACAGCGCGATGATCGCGATGGCGCACACGGCGAGCACGAGCGAGCGGTACTCCCAGTCGGCGACGCCGGGCGCGATGAGCGGCACGGCCCACACGGCCAGGAGCGAGCCGATGACCAGCCCGGCGAGCGACCCCGCGATCGCGACGAGGCCCCGGGTGACGCCGATGGCGAAGAAGCCGACGAGGAGGATCACGACGATGACGTCGACCAGCAGCACAGGACCTCCTCGGGAAGGCTCTCAGCGTACGGTGCTCCGCTGTGAGTCCTCCGTTTTGCGGTTCGTGTCTCCATGACTATAAGATCGGCTCGAGCAGTTAGGGTCACGATGACACGAACCACCGGCGGGACAACGCACGACGAGATCCGGGTCGCGGTGTCGACCGTGATCTTCAGCCTCCGCCACGGGGGTGGCGATCTCCCCTCCGTCGTGCTCCCGCTGGTGCGTCGCACGCGCGACCCGCACGCAGGTCAGTGGGCCCTGCCGGGCGGCTGGCTCGACGTGTCGGAGAACCTCGAAGCTGCGGCATCCCGCACCCTCGCCGAGACCACCGCGCTCGCGCCGAGCTACCTCGAGCAGCTCTATGTGTTCGGCGACGTCGGGCGCTCGCCCTCGCGTGTCGTGTCGATCGTCTACTGGGCCCTCGTGCGCGAGGACATCGCCGCGACCCCGCTGCCCGAGGACGAGAACGTCGCGTGGTTCGACACCGCAGACCTGCCCGAGCTGGCGTTCGACCACGGGAGCATCGTCGAGTACGCACTGTGGCGGTTGCGCAACAAGGTCGGCTACAGCCGGATCGCGCACGGCCTCCTGCCCGAGCTGTTCACCCTCGCGGAGCTCCGCGAGGTGTACGAGGCGATCGGCGGCAAGCGCCTCGACCCGGCCAACTTCCGCCGTCAGGTCGAGGGGTCGGGCACCCTCATCCCGACGCGGGAGTTCCGCACGGGCAGCCACCGGCCCGCCCGCCTCTACCGCTACAACCACGACGTCGAGCTCGCCGACCGCGGGCCGCTCCCCCGATGAAGGAACGCGCATGACCACTTCTCCGCTCACGCTGGCGCCGCGACCGATCGACCCGAGCGTCGACCACGGGATCCAGGCGATCGTCGCCGGCGCGTCGACCGACGAGACCTGCAACACCGACCTCGCCGCGGGGCCGTGGACCTTCGACACGCGGCCCGGCTACGGTCCGGGATCGTCGATGGGCGACGTCATCCCGACGGGGTCGCCGCGCCAGGGCGAGCTGCCCGAGTACTACCGGACCGCCGACGAGACCGAGCTGCACGCCCGCATCGCCGAGGCCAAGGCCGCCCTCGGCGACCGCGTCGTCGTCCTGGGGCACTTCTACCAGCGCGAAGAGGTCGTCCGGCACGCGGACTACGTGGGCGATTCGTTCCAGCTCGCCGAGGCGGCGCGAGCGCATCCCGAGGCCGAAGCGATCGTCTTCTGCGGTGTCCACTTCATGGCCGAGACCGCCGACCTACTCTCCCAGCCCGACCAGTCCGTCATCCTGCCGAACCTCGCCGCCGGGTGCTCGATGGCCGACATGGCGTCGATCGACGAGGTCGAGGAATGCTGGGAGCAGCTCGCGGACATCTACGGCGACCTCGACACGCCCGACGGCGAGGGGCTGCTCCCGGTCATCCCCGTCACCTACATGAACTCCTCCGCCGCCATCAAGGGCTTCGTCGGCCGGCACGGCGGAATCGTGTGCACCTCCTCGAACGCCCGCACGGTGCTCGACTGGGCGTTCGCGCGGGGGCGGCGGGTGCTCTTCTTCCCCGATCAGCACCTCGGCCGCAACACCGCCAAAGCGATGGGCGTGCCCCTCGAACGCATGCCGATGTGGAACCCCCGCCGCCCGCTCGGCGGCAACGACGAGGCGTCCCTGCGCGACGCGCGGGTCATCCTCTGGCACGGGTTCTGCTCCGTGCACCGTCGCTTCACCGTCGCCCAGATCGAGCGGGCCCGTGCGGAGCACGCGGGAGTGCGCGTGATCGTGCACCCGGAGTGCCCGATGCCGGTCGTGGACGCCGCGGACGAGGCGGGTTCGACCGAGTACATCCGCCGCGCGATCGACGGCGCGACCGAACCCACGGTGTTCGCAGTGGGCACCGAGATCAACCTCGTCCAGCGGCTCGCCGCGCAGTACCCGCAGCACCGCATCTTCTGCCTCGACCCCGTGGTGTGTCCGTGTTCGACGATGTACCGCATCCACCCGGGCTACCTGGCATGGGTCCTCGACGAGCTCCGCGAGGGACGCACGCCCAACCGCATCCGGGTCTCCGACGATGTGGCGGTTCCCGCGCGGGCCGCCCTCGAACGGATGCTGGCGGCACGGCCATGACCCGGCGGGTGGTCGTCGTGGGCTCCGGCCTCGCCGGCGGCGTGTGCGCCCTGCGGGCCGCCGATGCGGGCTGCGAGGTCGTCCTCGTCACGAAGGGCGCGCTCGGCGAGGGCAACACCGCCTACGCGCAAGGGGGCATCGCCGCGGTGACCGCCGCCGGCGACTCGGTGCTCGCCCACGTCGATGACACCCTTCGCGCCGGTGCGGGCCTCGGCGAGCGCGCCGCGGTGAACACGCTGGCATCGTCGGGGCCGGGGGCCGTCGCGGCGCTCGAGGCGATCGGGGTCGCGTTCGACCGCGACGAGAGCGGCGCGCTACGGCTCGGCCTCGAGGGCGCGCACCGGGTCCCCCGCATCCTGCACGCCGGCGGAGACGCGACGGGGCCTGCGATCCAACGGGCGCTGAACCGGGCTCTCGACCGTTCGCCGGTGACGATCCGCACCGACACTCTCGTCACCGAGGTCGTGGTCGCGGACGGCGCCGTGCGGGGCGTCCGCGTGCTCTCGGGCGGGCTCACCGAGACCCTGGCGGCCGACGCGGTGGTCCTCGCCACCGGTGGGGCCGGACAGCTCTACGCGCACACGACCAACCCCGCGGTGGCGACCGGAGACGGCCTCGCCCTCGCCCTCCGCGCCGGTGCGACCGTCGCCGACCTGGAGTTCGTCCAGTTCCACCCCACAGCGCTGATCGACGGGACGCTGGTGTCGGAGGCGGTGCGCGGAGAGGGCGCAGTGCTCGTCGATGAGAGCGGGCACCGCTTCTGCGTGGATGCGCACCCCGACGCCGAGCTCGCTCCCCGAGACGTCGTGGCCCGCGCGATCGCGACGGCGATGGCGCGTCAGGACGGTCGGCCGGTGCTGCTCGACGCGACCGGGCTCCGCGCGACGCCCACGGCGTCCGCTGCGTTCCTCGCTCACCGCTTCCCCACGATCGACGAGGCCGTCCGCGCCCGGGGATGGGACTGGTCTCGGCATCCCGTGCCCGTCACGCCCGCCGCGCACTACATGATGGGCGGCGTGGCCACCGATCTCGATGGCCGGACCGACCTCGACGGGCTGTTCGCCGTCGGCGAGGTCGCACGCACGGGCGTGCACGGGGCCAACCGTCTGGCATCGAACTCACTGCTCGAAGCCGTCGTGTTCGGCATCCGCGCCGCAGCGGCCATCGCGAGCGGCTCGCCTCGGGCGGTATCGCCGCGGATGGCACCGGCCGTCCCCGAGGCCGGCGCTCGCCCCGAGTCGTCGCCGCTGTCGCCCGCCGGACCGCACACGATGCCGCAGGGCGATTCGTTCACTCGCGAAGCCCTGCAGTCGCTGATGTGGCGGCACGTCGGGCTCGACCGCGACGCCGACGGGCTCGGTATCGCGCTGCGCACGATCGACGCGTGGTCGGGTTCGCGGGCAACGCCGCTCTCCCGGCGCGAGCACGAGGACGCCAACCTGCTGCTCGTCGCGCGTTCCGTCGTGGCCGCCGCGCTCGAACGCCCCGGGTCGGTCGGCGCGCACCACCGGCGCGACGACCCGTCCGCCGTCTTCTCCGAGAAGGTCGCATGATGCTCACTCCCCGCCAGATCGTCGCCGTCGTCGGCCCCGCCCTCGACGAGGACGCCCCCTGGGGCGATCTCACCAGCAGTACGTTCGTGCCCGAGTCCGCTCGTGCGACGGCGGCGCTCGTCTCGCGCGTCGACGGCGTCTTCAGCGGGTCCGGCGTGTTCGCGGCGGCGTTCGCCCTCACGGATGCCGACTGCGAGGTCGACATCGCGGTCGCGGACGGGTCGCGAATCGCCCCGGGCGAGACCCTGGCGATGGTGCGGGGGCCGGCGCGCGCTGTACTGACCGCAGAACGCGTCGGGCTGAACTTCGCCCAGCGGATGTCGGGGATCGCCACCCTCACCCGCCGGTACGTCGACGCGGTCGCGGGCACCCGGGCGCGCATCGTCGACACCCGCAAGACGACCCCCGGTCTGCGCATTCTCGAGCGGCAGGCCGTTCGAGACGGCGGCGGCCACAACCACCGGTTCTCGCTGTCGGATGCCGTCATGCTCAAGGACAACCATCTGGGCGTGATCACGGCAGACGGAACGTCGTTGACCGAAGCGCTGCGGCGAGCGATGGCGCACCTGCCCCACACAACCCACGTCGAGGTGGAGGTCGATCGCGTCGATCAGATCGAATCGGTGCTCGCGGCGGGTGTCGACACGATCATGCTCGACAACTTCTCGCTCGACGATCTCCGCCGCGGTGTCGAGATGATCGGCGAGCGCGCGACGGTCGAGGCATCGGGCGGCGTCTCGCTCGAGACCGTGCGCGCGATCGCCGAGACGGGTGTCGACGTGATCTCGGTGGGAGCCCTCACGCATTCCGCACCGGCTCTCGACCTCGGGCTCGATCTCGTCGTCGACGTGCCCTGATGCTCTACCTCGATCACGCCGCGGGCGGGCCGGTGCGCCGAGAGGTGCTCGAGGCGATGGCCCCGTTCCTCACCGGCCGATTCGGCAACCCGTCCAGCGTCCACACGGTCGGCGAGGATGTCGCACGGGCACTCGACGACGCCCGGCGCCGAGCCGCCGCCGTGCTGGGCGTGCGCGCGGGAGACGTCGTCTTCACGTCCGGCGGCACCGAGGCGAACAACCTCGCGATCGCGGGTATCGCGCTCGGAGCCCGCGGGCGCAGTCCCGGCCACATCGTCACGACCGCGGTGGAGCACGATTCCGTGCTCGCCGTCTGCCACTACCTCCAGCGCATGCACGGGTACGCGATCGACGTCCTCCCGGTGGACTCCAGCGGACGCGTCTCCCCCGACGCCGTCGCCGGTGCGTTGCGCGATGACACCGCCGTCGTGAGCGTCGGCTACGCCAACAACGAGGTCGGAACCGTGCAGGACGTCGCCGCGATCGCGCGCGCCGCGGGAGCGGTGCCGGTGCACGTCGACGCCGTGCAGGCCGCCGGGTGGCTGCCGCTCGCCGGCACCGGGGCGTCGGCACTCTCCATCGCGGGGCACAAGATCGGCGCACCCCAGGGCATCGGCCTGCTGGCCGTGCGCGGGAGGATTCCGCTCGAACCCGTCCTGCACGGCGGCGGCCAGGAGCGCGGGCGTCGCTCCGGTACCCAGAACGTCGCGGGCGCCGTCGGGCTCGCGGTGGCGCTGGAACTCGCCGAACGTGAGCGCCCCGCGGCCGCCGCGCGCGCCGCCGCCGCACGTGAGGCGTTCACGAGCCGCGTCCTCGACACCGTGCCCGGTGCGCGCGTGACCGGCGACCCTGACCTCAGGCTGCCGGGCCTCGCATCGTTCACCTTCACCGCGACCTCCGGCGAGGCCGTGCTGCTCGAGCTGGAACGGCGCGGGATCGTGACGAGCAGCGGATCGGCCTGCGCCGCCGGAAGCGACGAGCCCTCGCACGTCTTGATCGCGATGGGCCGGGATGCCGACGATGCGCGCACCGCGGTGAGGTTCAGCTTCGATCGAGCGGCCCCGCCCGATGCGTCGGAGCTCGCCCGTGCCGTGGCCGACGCCGTCTCAGCAGTACGATCGGGCTCGTGAGCTCGCCCGTCGTCACCGTCATCGTTCCCGGCCGCGACGTCGCCCCGTACGCCGAAGACGCCCTGGCCTCGCTCCGCGCTCAGACGCTCGTCGACTGGACCGCGATCCTCATCGACGACGGATCACGTGACGCGACGGGGCGCGTCTTCGCCGATGCGGCCGCATCCGACGGGCGGTTCCACGTCGTCTCGCACGACCGTCCCCGGGGGCTCGGCGCCGCGAGGAATGCGGGCCTCGATCGCGTCGACACGCCCGTCGTGGCTTTCCTCGACGCCGACGACGTCCTCACCCCGAACGCGCTCGAGCGATGGGTGAGCACACTCGACGCATCGGGTTCCGACTTCGTCGCCGGAGCCTACGTGCGGCTGCGACCGACCGACGAGGGTTATGTCCCGGGGCCCGTGCAGCCGTGGGTCGCGGCAGCCACGCAGCCTGCGCGGACCGGGGTGACTCTCGCCGATCATCCCGAGGCCTCGGGGAACATCGTCGCGTGGTCGAAAGCGAGCCGTATCGAGTTCTGGCGTCGTCATCACCTGCGCTTCCCCGAGAACCGCCTGTACGAAGACCAGCTGGTCGCGCAGCAGATGTACACGCGCGCTCGAGCCTTCGACGTGATCCCCGACGTCGTCGTGCACTGGCGCGAACGCGCAGACGGGTCATCGATCACCCAGCACCGTGCGCAGCTGCCCGTCCTCGTCGACTATCTCGATGCGCTGCGTTCGGGGCTCGCGGTGCTCGATGCGGCCGACGCCCGCGCCGCCGCGGCAGCGCGTGTCCGCCTCGTGCTCGACATGGACGTCCCTCCCCTCGTTCGCATCGCCGCGACCCACCCCGACACCGAGTACCGACGCCGCGTCGGCGAGCTCGTCCGCGACTTCCAGGAGCGAGCGCCGGAGCACCGCGCGACGGACCCCGCGACGACGGAGCTGTGGGGCATCGCCCGGCTCTGGTGATCCCCGACGCGCCGGAACGCTGACCGCCCGGGCACGCATGCTGGCGCTGTGTCGGTGCTCCCGGGAATAATCGTTCCGTCGGGGCGTTGGCCCTGCGGTGTCCGCCCTCGGGTGACGACCGATCATCCGACCGAGGAGTTGCCCATGGCCGTCGCGCCGTCGTCCACCACCGCATCCACATCGACTGCACCGCCCGCCCCGCCTACGGTCGTCACGGCCGAGGCGAACCGTGTGATCTGGCTCCTGCTCGTCGCCGCATTCGTCGCCATCCTCAACGAGACGACGATGGGCGTCGCGATCCCCCATCTCATCGCAGACTTCCAGATCACCGCCGTGGCGGCGCAGTGGCTCACGACCGCGTTCATGCTCACGATGGCCGTCGTCATCCCGATCACAGGCTTCCTGCTGCAGCGTCTGACGACGCGCGCGGTGTTCACGGCCGCGATGAGCCTCTTCTCGACCGGAACGCTCATCGCCGTCCTCGCGCCCGGTTTCGAGTTCCTCCTCGTCGCTCGCGTCGTGCAGGCTTCGGGCACGGCGATCATGATGCCGCTGCTCATGACGACCCTGATGACGGTCGTCCCGCCGCACGCCCGGGGCCGCATGATGGGCCGCGTCAGCATCGTCATGTCGCTCGCGCCGGCGATCGGGCCGACTCTCTCCGGGTTCCTCCTCGACACGCTCAGCTGGCGCTGGATCTTCGCTGTCGTCCTCCCGATCGCCCTCATCTCGTTGGCGATCGGTGTCCGGTGGATCCACAACCTCGGCGAAACGCGCCGCGCTCCCCTCGATGTCCTCTCCGTCGTGCTGTCGGCGTTCGGCTTCGGCGGCCTCGTGTTCGGGCTCAGCCAGATCGGGGCAGGCGGCCACGGCGGCGGGGATGCCGCGGCTGCCGCTCCGGCGTCCAATCTGCCGCTGATCATCGCGCTCACGGTCGGAGTCCTCTCGCTGGGTGCCTTCGTCTGGCGTCAGCTCGCACTGCAGCGCTCCGACGAGGCGCTGCTCGACCTCCGGGTGTTCCGCTCCGCCAACTTCTCGCTGTCGGTCGCTCAGCTGGCGGTCATGTCGATGGCGTTCTTCGGTGCCATCACCCTGCTGCCGCTGTACATGCAGAACGTCCTCGGCCTCTCCGCGCTCGAGTCCGGGCTCGTCGTCCTGCCGGGCTCGCTCGCGATGGGCATCGCCGGGCCGTTCATCGGCCGAATCTACGACCGATGGGGCACGCGGGTGCTCCTCGTTCCCGGCGCCGTGATCGTCACCGGCATCCTGTGGACCTTCACCACCCTCACCGAGAACACCTCGGTCTGGCTGCTGCTGTCGCTGCAGACCCTGCTCTCACTGGGGCTGGCGATGTCGTTCACTCCGCTCTTCACCGCCTCGCTCGGTTCGCTCCAGCCGCGGTTCTACTCGTACGGAAGCGCGATCGTCTCCACCGTGCAGCAGGTCGCAGGCGCCGCGGGCATCGCCCTGCTCATCACCGTGATGGCCGCCGCAGAGGCCGGAGCGATCGAACCCGGAACCACCGCCGCAGGCGCGGCGGGTGCGCGCGCCGCGTTCCTCGTGGCCGCGATCATCGCGTCGCCCCTGATCATCGGGGCATTCCTCATCCGCAAGCCGGCCGACAGCCCCGAGGGCGCGCCCGCCGCGCACTGAGCGTCATCGGCTCCGCAAGCCTGACACGACGAAGCCGCCGCGTGCATCATGCACCGGCGGCTTCGTCGTACGCCTCGCGGCGACGTTCAGGAGGTCGAGCAGCATCCCCCGCCGCAGCAGGAGCCTGCGTCGTCGTTCGCGGTGACCAGCAGGTTCTTCTCATCGGGAACCGGCTGCAGTGTCTGAGGCTGGGGCGTGGATGCTGTGGACATATCGCCATCGTAACCCCGCAGCGGACCATGGGTCGCCGAGCCTGTCAAGCGCGTCGCAGCGCCCGACGGCCACGCGTAGCGTCGGGCCCATGAGCACTCTCGATGGCAAGAAGATCGCATTCCTGGCAACCGACGGCTTCGAAGACAGTGAGCTGACCTCGCCGTGGCAGGCTGTCTCCGACGCCGGCGCGACGGTCGTCCTCATCGCTCCCGAGTCGGGCGAGATCACCGGCAAGAACGGCCACACCCAGAAGGTCGACGCAGTCACCTCCGACGCCGAAGCCGACGAATACGACGCCCTCGTCCTGCCGGGCGGAGTCGTCAACGCCGACAACCTTCGGCTCGACGCGAACGCTGTCGACTTCGCGCGCTCGTTCTTCGAGCAGCACAAGCCTGTCGGCGCCATCTGCCACGCAGCATGGATCCTCACCGAGGCCGATGTCCTGCGCGGGCGCACGCTGACGAGCTTCCCGAGTCTGCGCACCGATCTCGTGAACGCGGGCGCGACGTGGGTCGACGAGGAGGTCGTCGTCGATCAGGGACTCGTCTCGAGCCGCACTCCCGACGACCTGCCCGCCTTCAACGCGAAGGTGGTCGAGGAGATCAGCGAGGGCAAGCACTCGGGTCAGACCGCCTGAGCCGTCCCGCCCCGGCCGCCGACGCGGCATCCGATCGCCCCCGTGAGCTCATGCTCCGGGGGCGATCGCCACGCGCAGGTGGCGACCGCTGCGCGCGAGTTCGATCGCGTCGTCGAGGCGGTCGAGGGGCAACGGCGCCGACACGAGGTCGGCGAACGGGTAGCGCCGGGTGCTGGGCGCGCGCATGAATGCGACGGCCGCTTCCAGATCGGACGCTGTCAGCGCGCCGGCTCGGACGACATGCTCTCGTGAGCCGTCATCGGGCATCGAGAACCGTGCGCTCACGTCGGTCTCGAGGATGCGCCGCGGTGAGAGCACCGCCCCGAAACGCCCGGCGCCGGCGCGCACGCGCGGATCGGGCGAAGCCAGCTGCGGCCGCCCGCCTGCCTCCGCGATCATCGCGGCCAGCACGAGAGGGTCGGCGCCGGTGCCCGCGATCGTCACGACGAGTTCCTCGGGATCGCCTGTCGCCTCGATCTGCCGAACGACCGCGGCCGCGCGCGAGACGGCACCGGGCACCGGGGCGAGGATGCAGGCCGGGAGCACCTCGCCCACCCGGACGATCGGCGTGCCCGCCGCGAGGTGGACGTGCGTCGCGAAGCCGCCCACGAGCTCGCGGTGCGCGCCGATGCGCTCGTGCCGTCCGGCCGCGCTCACGACGCGTTCGCCGAGCTCGAGTGGGACGCCGTCCGCGGCGGCGACGATGCCGCCGAGAGCAGCGACGCGGCCGACGAACTCGCTGCCGAGCACGGTCGGCACCGGGCACGGCTCATCTCCGTCTGTGATGGCGAGGTCGTCCTCGGTGATGGCGACGAGGTCGATGCGCACCAACACGTCGCCGCGACCCAGCGCGACGCCGGGCACGGCGATCGTCTCCTGATCACGGCCGGGGCCCATCCATGCGCGCGCCAACGCGGCGGGTCGAAGAAGCACGTCCAGCGGTGCCGGGGTCGCCATTGCCATTCGGGCCCTCTCGCCGGTGGTGACTCCCTCACTGTCGCAAAGGCGTACCGGCCCTGAGCACGGCGGCGCACCTCGTTCGGCGAATGTTCACCCGATGGTGGGCGGACCGCCTCCCCGGGGCCGCGGGTACGCTGGAATCCGGCGCGCGAGTGCCGGAGAGGACCACCATGAGAATCGTCGACTCGGCCGACTGGCGCGATCGCCTCACCTACGAGACGCCTTACCGCGTCGCCGACGTCATGCCGGGTGATCCTGCGCGTTGCGCCGCATGCCCTGCTGATGCCGGAGCTCACGACCGCGACCACCTGTGGGCGGTCAAGCACCGCCACCCGACCAACCACGGCGGCTTCGTCCGGTTCTACTGCGAGGCACACGTGCCCGAGCGCAAGCAGCCCGTCGCCGCTGTCACGCGTCCGGCCCCCGCTCGGCGCGCCGCACCTCGTGCCGCCACGGCGCGCACGCCGAAGGCGCCCGCTCCCTCGGACGTCGTCCGCGCGATGTGCCCGGACTGCTTCGTCGAGGTGTCGGCCGCCGGCGAGTGCGGCATCTGCGGCATCCGGATCTGATCGGGTGAGCGACCCGGCCCCGGCGGACTATCCGACCGCCCTGTGGTGCCGCTCGCGCCGCGGGTCGGCGCTGTGCACGCGTCCGCGCGGTCATGCCGGACTGCACAACCGCCTGGGCACGTCGCAGATGTGGTCCGACGCGCAGGCCGACCCTCCGAGATGCAGCGGCAGCGGCGCGCCCGCCGAACCGGCACGACCCGTGTCGGGCGGGTTCCCTTTCGGACGGGGGCTTTGCCCCGTATGCACGGCGTTCGTCGAGGTGTGCGACGGCCGCCTCGACCGGCACGACGCGTTCCGTGGAACAACGGATGCCGCCGAGGCCACTGCCCGCGCGGAATGGTTCAACGCCGTCGGGTGGAACTGATCCCCCCCTGACCCGCGTCTCGGTGTCGTCAGGCGCCCGCCTCGTCGTCTCGCCACGGCAGATTGAGTTCTTCGGCGGGCACGTCGACGTCCCCGACGTCGTCGGGGCCCCCGGTGCCCGGACGCGCACGCACGAGGTCGTCATCGACGTCGGCGTCGGGACTCGTGGGCGCCTCGTCCTGCTTCTCGCGCGTCTCGGTGTCGCTCGCCGGGCTGTACCGCATGTCCTTGCGCACCGCTTCCGGCTCGGACAGCGGCTCCTGCTCGGCGGTCGGGTCCTGCTGGCTCATGGCGTCTCCCTCGCTCGCGGCGCGCCGATTCCGACGCTCGCGGTCAACGCTAGGCAGGGGCGGCGGCCGAGTCAGGCGCGTTGACCAGCCGCGAACCGCGTGCGATGATCCCACGTCGCTCCGCCCTATCCGATGCCTCTCGCGGACGCAAGTGCGAGGTGCCTGTCGCGTGCACGAGACACAGTGGAGGCATGAGACGAATCACGTACGCAGGCGACACGGTGATCACGACGGACGACGTCGCGGAGGCGCTCGTCGAGCTCACCGCCGCGGTGGCCAACTACGGTCGCGCGGAAGCCGTGCGGATTCCGATCGTGCTCGAGAACGACGGACGCGTCGATGAGGCAGAACTCGTGATCGGCGTCGGCAACGACGTGCTCTCCGCCCCGGTCGACTGGGATGCCGACGAGCCCGACTTCTCCGAGGGTGCCGAACACCTCCGCACGCACGAGAGCTACCCGCAGCGACGCGCCGAAGGGCCCCACCTCTACGCCGTCGACGACGAACCTCCCGCGCAGTGGGACCCCGACCTCGAGGGTTTCCGCGACGCCTGACTTCTCGGGTCACACTCCTCGTGGCCTCCTGCGCGAATAGCCCCGATGGCGTAGCGTGGCCGATCGTGCGAGCGATGGGCATGGACAGCATCCGCGGGCCCGTGGCGGTCCGCGAGGTGGCGGATCCCGTCGTGCCTGCCGACGGCGTCGTGGTGTCGGTGCGAGCTACAGGGCTCTGTCGAAGCGACTGGCACGCCTGGGCGGGCCACGAGGAGATCACCCTGCCCCACACTCCCGGGCACGAGTTCTCGGGTGTCATCTCCGACATCGGGACGGATGTCGAGGGCTGGCAGATCGGTGACCGCGTCACTACGCCGTTCGTCATCGGATGCGGTCGCTGCGAATGGTGCGCGGGCGGCGATGCCCAGGTCTGCCCGAACCAGCGGCAGCCGGGCTTCACCTACGCCGGGTCGTTCGCCGAGCGCGTGGTCGTGCCCGCTGCAGACATCAACCTCGTCGGCATCCCCGATGGTGTCTCGTTCGAGGCCGCAGCAGCGCTCGGATGCCGCTTCGCCACCGCCTACCGGGCGCTGATCTCGCGGGCCGCGTTGAGTGGCGGCGAGTGGATCACGATCGTCGGCGCGGGCGGGGTGGGCCTGAGCGCGGTGATGATCGCGCGAGCGCTCGGTGCGCGCGTCGTCGCGGTCGACCGCTCTCCCGCCGCCGTAGAGACGGCGGCGGAACTCGGCGCGGAGCATGTTCTCGCCGCAGACGGTCGCGACATCCCCGCACTCGTACACGAGCTGACCGGTGGCGGCAGCCACGTCTCCGTCGACGCCGTGGGGAGCGAGCAGACCGCATCCGATGCGATCCTCAGCCTTCGCCGCCGGGGACGTCATGTGCAGATCGGGCTGCTGCCCTCGGCATCCGGCCGCAGCGCCGCTCCCCTGGCCCGCGTCATCGCCTGGGAGCTCGATCTGCTCGGCAGCCACGGCATGGCGGCGGTGGACTACCCCGGGATGATGGCACTGATCGGCGACGGCAGTCTGCGCCCGCAGGACCTCGTGCAGCGGGTCGTCGGGCTGGAGGAAGGTGCGCGATTGCTTCCGGACATGGACAGCTCGCCGGCGGCGGGCATGACGATGATCGACCCGCAGCTGATCTGACGCACGGCACGCGGAGACCCCACCCGGACCTGGTGGTCGCGGGCGGGGTCTTCGTCGC
Organism: Microbacterium arborescens; assembly: GCF_030369635.1. Taxonomy (NCBI): domain Bacteria; kingdom Bacillati; phylum Actinomycetota; class Actinomycetes; order Micrococcales; family Microbacteriaceae; genus Microbacterium; species Microbacterium arborescens. The sequence continues at coordinate 1,905,428 of NZ_CP128474.1, forward strand.
CGGTTCTGCCCGGCCGGGGCTTTCGCTCAGCCCTGGGGCTTGCGGTTCTCGGCGCTGACCATCCAGGCGAGCTGCTCGAGACGCTCGAGGATCGAGTGCAGGATGTCGGCGGTCGTCGGGTCCTCTTCGTCGACCTCGTCGTGAACGTCGCGGCACGTCCCGATCGTCGCCTCGAGGCGCTCGGTGATCAGATCGATGACCTCGGCGGTGTCGATCTCGCCCTGCGGGAACTCCGGCAGCGTCGTCGTCTCGGCGACCGTGTCGCTGCGGCCGTCCGGGAGGGCGTGCAAGGCACGCATGCGCTCGGCGACCGTGTCGGCGAACTCGCGCGCGGCGTCGATGATCTCGTCGAGCTGAAGGTGGGTGTCGCGGAAGTTGCGTCCGACGACGTTCCAGTGCGCCTGCTTGCCCTGGAGCGACAGCTCGATGAGGTCGACGAGCACCTTCTGGGTGTTCTCGCTGAGCTTCTGCGAAGCGCGGAAACCGCTCTCGGCGTTCTGCTCGTTCGTCAGACCGGCACCGGAAGCGCGGCGCTTGTTACGCGTGGTGGTGGTGTTCGTGGCCATGGTGTTGCCTCCTCGAGTCGAGATGACGTCCACGCTAGGCAGGACGGCGCGGCGGCGCCCACCGGTTGATGGATCGCCCGGAGGCTGGTACGGGGCGTGCGCCCCCCTTACGTCGCCGATTCGGCCCTTTGCAGGCGGTGCCCGCTGGTTAGGTGCCACCGACGACCGTCGGCATCGGTGAACGCCACCGATTGGACGTAGTACGGGTCGTCTCGGGGGCCACCGGCATGGTTGTAGTCGGCGCCGAAGTGGGGGAAATAGTGCTCGGGCACATCCCAGTCCGTCTTGCTGTTTCGGCTCGCGACAGTCGTATCTCCCGGGTATACAACCGGTATATGACACTCTTCCTTCGCAAACCACTGCTTCTTCGCACTGCTCCAGCCGCGGCTGAGAATACGGACATCGCTGACGGGACGGTCCGAGCTGTTACGAATGAGCAGGACACCGTGGATGGGGGCGCCTGCCCTCGATGAATCCGTGATCACGATCATCGACACCCAGATCTTACTGGCCTGCTCTCGTTCGATTTTCTCGGCGTCGCGGCGATGCGCGGCGGCCGCATCCTTCGACGCCTTCTCACTGAGCGCGTTGGCGACCCGCGAGGACTCGACGGCGCGTCGCGCTGCCGAACTCGACACCCACGCGAGAGCGAGCGTGCCCAGGCCGACAACGACCTGCACCCAGAACATCGGCCAGTCAGTAGTCATGGCATTCCTTCTTCAGCGCATTCCGCGGAGCGGTCGGTGGCCCCGACGCGAGACAACGATGGATGAGATTCGTTGTCGACTGTACGAGCAGACAGAAAGGAGGCTGCGAACGGGACTGACGGCAGGGACTGAGAGTTCTCGTCGATACATCTCGTGATCGGTCCCGGTGTTTCGCGATTTCTCGCGGCAAAGAGACTCAGGGAAACCGTGCGCCATGAAACAAGGCATAGGACGCACCCACGAGCGAAAATCAACCGTTTGATCGATACGCGTCGTACTTATAGCTCCGAAGGGGCATGGGATGACGAGGTTTCACCCGGTGAAGCGGAGCAGCCACGTGGCGAGCAGAATGATGATCGCTGGCAGTACCCTTGCCCACCGAGCTGCACGTCGTGCCTCACGGCGCTCCACCTCGCCAGGTTGGCAGAAGTGGAGCGAGCAGGACTACACGTTGAAGCGGAACTCCACGACGTCGCCGTCCTGCATGACGTAGTCCTTGCCCTCGAGGCGCGCCTTGCCCTTGGCGCGGGCCTCGGCCACGGAGCCTGTCGCGACGAGGTCCTCGAACGAGATGACCTCGGCCTTGATGAAGCCCTTCTCGAAGTCGGTGTGGATCACGCCGGCGGCCTGCGGAGCCTTCCAGCCCTTGCCGATCGTCCAGGCGCGTGCTTCCTTCGGACCCGCGGTGAGGTAGGTCTGCAGGCCCAGCGTGTCGAACCCGATGCGAGCGAGCTGGTCGAGGCCCGACTCGTCCTGACCGGTCGAGGCGAGCAGCTCGGCGGCTTCCTCGGGGTCGAGGTCGATGAGCTCCGACTCGATCTTCGCGTCGAGGAACACCGCCTGTGCAGGCGCGACGAGCGCGGCGAGTTCCGCCTTGCGCGCGTCATCCGTGAGAACCGCCTCGTCGACGTTGAAGACGAAGATGAACGGCTTGGCCGTCAGCAGACCGAGCTCCTTGATGGGCGCCAGGTCGATCTTGGAGGCGGCTCCCGACAGCAGCTCGCCACGCTGCAGCGCATCCTGCGCCGCCTTGGCGGCCTCGAGCACGGAGGGATCGAGCTTCTTGCCGCGAACCTCCTTCTCGTAGCGCGTGATCGCCTTCTCGAGCGTCTGGAGATCCGCGAGCTGCAGCTCGGCGTTGATCGTCTCCATGTCGTTCTGCGGGTTCACCGCGCCTTCGACGTGCACGACGTCGTCGTCGGCGAAGCCGCGCACCACCTGGGCGATCGCGTCGGCCTCGCGGATGTTCGCGAGAAACTGGTTGCCCAGGCCCTCTCCCTCCGACGCACCGCGCACGATGCCGGCGATGTCGACGAAAGATACCGCGGCGGGGAGGATGCGCTCGGAGTGGAAGATCTCGGCCAGCACCTTCAGGCGCGGGTCGGGGAGGTTCACCACGCCGACGTTCGGCTCGATCGTCGCGAACGGGTAGTTCGCTGCGAGAACCTGGTTCTTGGTCAGGGCGTTGAAGAGGGTCGACTTGCCGACGTTGGGCAGTCCTACGATTCCGATGGTGAGAGCCACGGGCATCCAGTCTACGTGGCCCGCCGACATCACCCCCGACCGGTCCGAATCGCCCGGGACGGCGGCGCGCCTCACCGTCGGCTCTCGGGTCGCGGGTGACGCTTGTGACGTGCCCCTGGACTTCACCGCGATCGACTTCGAGACGGCGAACTCCTCCAGCGCGTCGGCATGTTCGGTCGGGCTCGTCCGCGTCCGCGACGGCGAAGTCGTCGCGTCCGACGGTTGGCTGATCCGCCCGCCCTCGGGTCACGACCGCTTCTTCGACATCAACGTCTCGATCCACGGCATCACCGCCGACGCTGTCGAGAGCGCCCCCGGCTGGGTCGCGCAGCTTCCGCGCCTGCTCGACTTCATCGGCGACGACGTGCTCGTGGCACACAACGCCGGATTCGACATGGCCGTCTTGCGCCGCGCTTGCGAGGCCACGGATGCCGCACTGCCCGCGCTCCGCTCGGTGTGCAGCGTGCAGCTCTCGCGCAAGACCTACCAGCTCGATTCCTACCGGTTGCCCCTGGTGGCCGCGGCGGTCGGGTTCCTCGACTTCGCACACCACGACGCCTTGGCGGATGCGCTCGCCTGCGCTCACATCACGATCGACGCGGCTCGCCGGGCCGGTGCGCACGACCTGGTCGAGCTCGCGATGCTCCTGGGCGTGCGCGTGCCCGAGCACGCGCCCATCGGCGCTTCGCTCCTGAGCCCGGCCTGACGGGATCGGTTGAGCCCCTCCGGGATGTGGACAGCGGCCTCCTGATGTCGGAGGTCCATGACAGTATTCGAACATGCATTCGAATGGCCCGCTCGGCCGCGGGATAGGCAGCGACGCAGACGTCGACGCTCTCGCGCAGCTCGTGGCGGATGCCGAGGGTGCGGCGGATGATGCGCGGCTGGCGCAGATCCGTGAGGTTCGGGTGCTCGCCGCCGCCGGCGCGCTAGCCGAGCGGCAGGCTTCTGGCGCGTCCGAGCGCGTGAAGGCGCGGGAGATGGCGTTGCGCGGAATCGCCGCCGAGCTGGCCGGGGTGTTCGTCGCGACCGACCGGACGCTGCAACGCCGGATCGACGAGGCCCGCGACTTGGTGGACAACTACCCGCTCACGATGGCGGCGTGGGAGGCAGGCCGCATCGTCCGCGCTCACGTCCGGGTGATCCAGGAGGTGGGTTGCATCGTCCCGGCGGCAGATCGCGCGGGGTTCGAACGCGTCGCGATCGAGAAGTGCGAAGGCGAGACCCCCAACCGGGTGCGCGACGCACTGCGGATGGTGGCCGAACGCCTGCACCCGCGCTCGTTCACCGAACGGCATCAGGAAGCCGTCGCGGGGCGGTGCGTGCGAGTCCAGCCCGGCCCAGACGGGATGTCGGACCTCATCGCGACGCTGCCGACCGTCATCGCCGACGGAATCGTCGACCGCCTCACCCTGCAAGCGCGAGAGATCATCACCGCCCGCGCGCAGCCCGACGCCCCCGCCGCCCGAGCCGACGCAAACGGCGCTGCTCCCGACATCCCCGCCGCCCGAGCCGACGCAAAAGGCACCGAAACCGATGCTGACACAGCCATCCACGTCGGGTCGTCGTTCGTCGACGACGCCCGCACCATCGACCAGGTCCGCGCAGACGTCTTCAGCGACCTCCTCCTCGCCGGGACACCCTCCCTCGACCCCACCGACGCAGGAGACGGCGACGGGACCCTCGGCGCGATCCGCGCACACGTCCAGGTCAGCGTCTCCGCCCTCACCCTGATGGGCCACGACGAAGGGCCAGCCGATCTCGCGGGACGCTCCCCCATCGACGCGGCCACCGCACGCGAACTCGCCGGCAACACCACCTCCTGGGCCCGGCTGCTCACCCACCCGGTCACCGGGACAGTGCTCGAATGCGACACCTACCGGCCCACGAACGCGATGATCCGGCTCCTGCGGGCACGTGACCGGCACTGCCGGTTCCCCGGATGCCGGCAACCCGCCATCCGCTGCGAACTCGACCACACCATCGCCGCCTCCCACGGAGGGCCGACGCACGTGTGCAACCTCGCGAACCTCTGCAAACGACACCACGACGTCAAACACCACACCCGATGGCACGTACGACAACTCACCGGCGGGAGACTCGTCTGGACCTCACCCACCGGACGGGTCTACCGCCAAGACGCACCCCCACCACTCGTCACCTTCACCGCGACAGACCCACCCGGCCCCGAGACTCCACCGTTCTGACGAGTCCGCCGGTTCGGCGTGCGCCAGTCGCCACCGGTTCGCCGTGCGCGAGTCGCCGCCGGTTCGCTGGCGCGGGCCGCCGATTCGGCGTACGCACGACCGCGGGCTCTGCGGGTGATTCCCCCGCCTCCCGATGACGCGCATTCCGATGGGCTTCCCCTTATGAGCTACGCGACCCCTGCGATCTCAGCGCGACACTCGTGAGCTGCGCGCAACGCGCACCGGCGTCGAGGAATGCGACAGCACGAAGGTGAACTCGCGTCATGGCTCCCGTGATCACAGTGCTCCTCTGGGGAGGAACTACGCACCACCGACCGACGCCCCCTGCGCGCGCGGCCACGGGGCCCACCCGTCCGGTAGGTCGCCGAGCACCGCGCTGGCCCTCGACAGCCGATCCGCCGGGAATTCGTCTACGCGCGATTGGCTGGACCGGCCGCCCTCGGGGTATGTGAAGGCGTGCCGCACCGGAAGCTCGGCACCGGGCACGATGGCCTCGCGGAAGTTCCCGCTCACCACGGCGAACATGTGCTGCTCGAGATCCGTCGCGACAGACCGCCACTCCTCGTCGCACGCATCGCAGCCGCAGTGCGGGTAACGCGCGTCGTGCAGCAGCCCCGAGTGCACCGAGATGCCCGGGTACACGTCGAAGACGACGGTCAGGGTCGCACACCGCGGATCGGACGGGCGGAGGCGCACCGCTCGTACGACGTCCGAGAAGCTCGGCCTGTTCAGGTCTCCGGCGACTGCGACACCCTCATCCACCACGACGTCGTACTCGTCGCGCAGGTGCGTGATGAGTGCGTCGGCGACAGAATGCAAGGGCGCGAAGCGCTCCGGATGCGTATCGACCGAGTACGTGTCTTCGGGCGGCGATCCCGGCCAGCGGTTGCCGTACTCGATGATTCTTCCCTCCGCGTCGCGGAAGACCGGCGCATCGATCTCGGGCCGCACGTAATCGCTCATTCCCGCATCCTCCCGCACCCGCCCCCACGAGACCCGAGAGCGCCGCGCCGCGCGCCGCCTCCAGGCGATGTCGGAACCACCCGGCATCCTGGACACATGGACGCCCCTCTCGTCTTCCTTCTCATCGTCGTCGCTGTCATCGCCGCCGCGGGCGGATGGTTCGCGGGCTCCGCGCGCGCCTCGCGTGACGGGGCAGCCGACCGCGCCCGTCTCGAAGCGCGTGCCGCGGTAGCGGAGGCCGAACGCGACGCGCACGCCGATCAGCTCGAGCGCCAACGCGAACTGCAGCGCGAGATGGGAACCCAAGCGCGACTCGACCAGGCAGCACGCGACGAACGCGAACGCCGAGAGCAAGCGGTGCTGCGCGCACTCGCCCCCGTACAGGAGTCGCTGCAGGCGATGCAGGCCAAGGTCGAACTCCTCGAGCGCGAACGCAGCGAGCAGTTCGGATCCGTCGCCGAGCAGCTGCGACTCGGGCGCGAGACCGACGAGGCTCTGCGATCCACGACCGAGTCGCTCGCCGGCGCCCTCCGCTCGAGCGCCGCCCGCGGTGTTTGGGGCGAAACGCAGCTCCGACGCATCGTCGAGTCGGCGGGGCTCACGCGCTACGTCGACTTCGAGCTGCAGTCCAGCATCTCGTCCGACAGCGGGGCGGGTCGGCCCGATCTGATCGTGCGTCTCCCGGGCGACAAGGCGCTCGCGGTCGACGCGAAGGTGCCCCTCGACTCCTATCTCGAAGCCAGCGCCATCCCCGTCACGGCGCAGGGTGACGACGCCCGGCGCCGCAAGGCGTTGCTGGCCGCGCACGTCAAAGCGGTCCGCGCTCACGTCGATGCGCTGGCGAAGAAGGCCTACTGGCAGGGTCTCAGCTCGAGTCCCGAGTTCGTGGTGTGTTTCATCCCGAGCGAGTCACTCCTCGCTGCGGCTCTCGACGAAGATCCCGCGCTGCTCGACTACGCGTTCAGCCGTCGCGTCGCGCTCGCCTCACCGGTCAACCTGTGGGCGGTGCTGAAGACCGTGGCCTACACCTGGACGCAGCAGGACGTCTCCGACGAGGCCCGGCGCCTGTTCGACCTCGGCAACGAGCTGTATCAGCGGCTCGGCGGCCTCGCATCGCACGCGAACGACCTGCGGCGCGCGATCGAGCGAACGGTCGAGTCCTACAACAAGTTCGTGGGAACGCTCGAGAGCCGGGTGCTCGTGACGGCACGGAAGTTCCCGGGCATCGACGAGACGCGGCTCGAAGCGGCGAACCCGCCCGCGCCGATCGAGACATCGACGCGGATGACGACGGCTCCCGAGCTGCTCAGCGCAGACGTCGGTGAACTGCGTGAGCGGCTGTGAGGACGACCGGAAGAGTCGCCCGGTCAGGCGGGGAACATGTTGACGAGGCCGACGACGGCGACCGACACCGCGACGAAAGCGCCGATCATCCACCACGCGCTCATCTGGTGTCCCTCGGGGTGGCGCCGGCGCAGCAGCACGTCCGGACGTCGCGCGGGGTCGATCGTCACCGCGACCTGACCGGTCGGCGGGTTGTTTGCTGTCATCGACATGGTTCTCCCGGGTGCTGACGTGAGGGTGGTCATCGCCGTTGATACCGGTGCCCATTCTGACAGAGGCTTCCTGGGAGCATCAGTGGTTGACACGCAGTCGTGTCGCGATAGTTACCCGGCCGAACTCAGAGCCACTTCGACGTGAGGTGCTCCGAGGTGATCCGGCGCAACGTTCCCGAGGCGCCACGCAGCACGACGCTCTCGGTGTAGACGTAGTCGCCTTCCCGTCGAACACCCCCGACGAGCTCGCCGTTGGTCACGCCGGTCGCGACGAAGATCGTGTTCTTACCGCGCACGAGATCATCCGCCTCGTACACGTGACCGTCGAGGCTGAGGCCCGCGTCGATGCCGCGCTGCTTCTCATCGTCGTCGCGCGCCCACAGCCGGCCCTGGATGTGGCCGCCGAGAGCCTTGATGGCGCACGCCGTGACGATGCCCTCCGGGCTGCCGCCGATGCCCACGCACATGTCCGTCCGGGCGTTATGCCGTGCGGCGTTGATCCCGCCGGCGACGTCGCCGTCGCTCATCAGTCGCGTCCCCGCGCCGGCATCCCGGATCTCCTGGATCAGCTGCGCGTGGCGAGGCCGGTTCAGGACCGACACCACCAGTTCGTCGACCGGCTTGCCGAGCGCCTTCGCGAGCCGTCGGATGTTCTCGGCGATCGGCAGCCGGATGTCGACGACACCGACGCCCGCCGGCCCCGTGACGAGCTTGTCCATGTAGAACACCGACGAAGCATCGAGCATCGCCCCCCGGTCCGCCACCGCGATCACGGAGAGGGCGTTGTTACGCCCCTCGGCGGTCAATGTGGTGCCGTCGATCGGGTCGACGGCGATATCGGCCTGCGGGCCGCGACCGGTGCCGACCTTCTCGCCGTTGAACAGCATCGGAGCGGCATCCTTCTCGCCCTCGCCGATGACGATCACCCCGTCGAAGTTCACCGTCGTGAGGAACGCCCGCATCGCGTCGACCGCCGCCCCGTCGGCGAGTTCCTTCTGCCCGCGACCGATGAACGGCACCGAACGGATCGCCGCCGCCTCGGTCGCGCGCACGAGTTCGAGCGCGAGGTTACGGTCGGGATGCAGCGGACTCATGTCGGCGGTCAAACTCACCATGGGCCACAGCATAGGTGCGGGCAGGCGCGAGGATCCGCCGCTTTCGGCCGCGCGCCCACGAAGGAATAGGGATTCTTAACGATTCCGTACATCCGGCCGCGCCGCGAACCCGTGGCAACAAGCGGCGTCGTTTCTCCGGCCGCCCCGCGGACGGCGGCAGCGGCCTTCGATAAAGTGGGCTCGGTAACACCGCCGATTTGAGGAGCTCTCATGCCCATCGCCACCCCCGAACAGTACGCAGAGATGCTGGATCGCGCGAAGGCCGGTGGTTTCGCCTACCCCGCCATCAACGCTGCCAGCTCGCAGTCCATCAACGCCGTCCTCCAGGGCCTGACCGAGGCCGGTTCCGACGGCATCATCCAGGTCACGACCGGTGGCGCCGACTACTTCGCCGGACACACCGTCAAGGGTCGCGCGACCGGCGCGCTCGCCTTCGCGAAGTTCGCGCACGAGGTCGCCAAGAACTACCCCATCACGGTCGCGCTCCACACCGACCACTGCCCGAAGCCCGCGCTCGATGACTTCCTGCTGCCGCTCATCTCGGCATCGGAAGAGGCGGTCGCCGACGGCGGCCAGCCGATCTTCCAGTCGCACATGTGGGACGGCTCGGCCGTGCCGCTCGCAGAGAACATCGAGATCGCGAAGGAGCTGCTGCCCCGGATCAAGGCGATCCGCGCCATCCTCGAGGTCGAGATCGGCGTCGTCGGCGGCGAAGAAGACGGTGTCCAGCACGAAGGCTCCAACGACGCCCTCTACACCACGACCGGTGACGTGTCGCAGGTCGTCGACGCCCTCGGTCTCGGCGACCAGGGCCGCTGGATCGCCGCGCTCACATTCGGCAACGTCCACGGCGTCTACAAGCCGGGCAACGTCAAGCTCAAGCCCGAGCTGCTCGGCGAGATCCAGGCCGGCATCGCCTCGAAGTTCGGCACGGGCGAGAAGCCGCTCGACCTCGTCTTCCACGGCGGCAGCGGCTCGACCGACGAAGAGATCGCCCTCGCCGTCGCGAACGGCGTCGTGAAGATGAACATCGACACCGACACCCAGTACGCCTTCACGCGTTCGGTCGCCGGATTCATGTTCCAGAACTACGACGGCGTCCTGAAGGTCGACGGCGAGGTCGGCAACAAGAAGGCTTACGACCCGCGCGCGTGGGGCAAGAAGGCCGAATCCGCGATGGCTGCTCGCGTCGTCGAGGCGACCAAGCAGCTCGGCTCGTTCGGCAAGTCCCAGAGCTGACCACCAGCACGCGAACGACGACGCCCCGCGGATCAGTCCGCGGGGCGTCGTCGTTCGTCCTGGCCCGGATCAGCGGATCGTGGTCAGCCCGTCGAGAACACCGGGGTCCGACAGCAGCGGCGCCGCCAGCAGCAGGCTCACGATCACGAAGGTGACGATGGCGCCGACCAGCGGGATCCACCACGACAGACGGCGCAGCGACAACGACCACCACGACAGCACCGCGGTCAGCAGCCATCCGGCGCCGTAGACCACGGCGGCGGTGACGCCCCAGGCGCGTCCACCGGCGGGGTCGGCGAGCGTCGCGTCGATACCCGCCATATCCATCCACGTCTGCGCGAATCCGGCGAAGTCGACGAGCTGCGGGATCGCGCCCAGCACCGTGACCAGCCCGTAGGCGAGGAGAGCGACCGTGATGACGCGGTCGGCGAGTCGCGACGGACGCGCAGCCGACGTGGTCGGGCGCGGGGACGCGAGCCGCTGTGGCGCGGAGTCGTGGTGATGGGATGCCGCTGAGCCCGCCGGCACCTGCGCCGTCTCGACGACATCGGGGTGCGGCGCCTCTCCGCCGAGTGCCGCGATCCGGGCGCGCTGCTCCTCGGGGGTGGCGTATTCGCCGTACTGCGGGCGAGGGCGTTCCTGGTCGTCCATCATCGACCCCGTCCGCCGCGCGCGCGGGCATCTTGTTTGCCCGCGGCGTCGGTGCGCAGTTCCTTCGGCAGCGAGAACATGAGGTCCTCCTCCGCCGTGCGGATCTCGTCGACGTCGGCATAGCCCGCGTCTGCCAGGCTCGCGAGCACCTGCTGCACGAGCACCTCGGGCACCGACGCGCCGCTCGTGACCCCGACGGTGCGTACGCCCTCGAGCCACTCCTGGCGGATCTCGTCGGCGTAGTCGATGCGGTGAGCAGCGCGCGCGCCGTACTCGAGCGCGACCTCGACGAGCCGCACGCTGTTGGACGAGTTCGCCGACCCCACGACGATGACGAGGTCGGTCTCGGCGGCGATCTTCTTGATCGCGACCTGACGGTTCTGGGTCGCGTAGCAGATGTCGTCCGACGGCGGATCCTGGAGCTCCGGGAACCGGGCGCGCAGGCGACGCACGGTCTCCATCGTCTCGTCGACCGAGAGCGTCGTCTGCGACAGCCACACCACCCGCGAAGGATCGCGGACCACGACGGTGTCGGCGTGCTCGGGAGACGTGACGACCGTGATGTGCTCGGGCGCCTCGCCTGCGGTGCCCTCGACCTCTTCGTGTCCTTCGTGTCCGATGAGCAGGATCTCGCGATCATCGCGCGCGAACCGCACGGCCTCGCGGTGGACCTTCGTCACGAGCGGGCACGTCGCGTCGATCGCCTGCAGGCCCCGGTCCGACGCTGCGGACACGACCGCGGGCGACACGCCGTGCGCGCTGAAGACGACGTGCGCGCCCTCGGGAACGACGTCGACCTCGTCGACGAACACGGCGCCCCGTTCCTCCAGCTCACGAACGACGTGGATGTTGTGCACGATCTGCTTGCGCACGTAGACGGGAGCGCCGAAACGCTCGAGCGCCTTCTCGACGGCGACGACGGCACGGTCGACCCCGGCGCAGTATCCGCGCGGCGCTGCCAGCAGCACCCGCTTGGCGGCGCCCACAGGGATATCCTGGAGACGGCCGTGACGCCCCGGCACGCGGGGAACGGGCAGCCGGACGGCGGGAGTGCTCACTCCTCGATTCTACGAGGCGCATCCTGCCGGCCGCTCGGAACCGGCCGTGAGGAGCCCTATGCCGTCGTTCGAGACCGCGTCCGATCAGGCGCCGCCGCCGGATGCCGTCCACCCCCGCGACTCCTCGCCGCAGACGCCGACGTCGATCTCGCGACTCAACGAGACCATCCGCGACTTCGTGCAGCGGTGGAACGCGGTGTGGGTCGAGGGCGAGATCACCTCGTGGAACCTGCGAGGCGGGCATGTGTTCGGCCGTCTGAAGGATGCCGAAGCGGATGCCGCGCTGTCGTTCCGCCTCTGGTCGAGCACCCTGCAGCGCCTCGGCTCGAACCCGCAGGTCGGTGACCGCGTCGTCGCCTGTGTGAAGAGCGACTACTTCGTGAAGTCGGGCGACTTCTCCTTCACGGTCTCGGCCATGCGCCCGACGGGACTCGGCGACCAGCTCGTCCAGCTCGAGCGGCTCCGCTCCCAGCTGCGAGCGGAGGGGCTCTTCGATCCGTCCCGCAAGAAGGCTCTGCCCTTCCTCCCCCACACCATCGGTCTGATCACGGGCGAGCGCAGCGACGCCGAGCGCGACGTGCACCGCAACGCCGAGTTGCGGTGGCCCCACGTCGCCTTCCGCACGGTGCACGCGGCCGTGCAGGGCGATCGATGCGTGCCCGAGACGATCGCGGCGCTGCGCACCCTCGACGCCGACCCCGAGGTCGACGTCATCATCATCGCCCGCGGCGGAGGCGACCCGCAGACTCTCCTGGGCTTCAGCGACGAGCGGCTGCTCCGCGCCGTGGCGGCGGCCACGACACCCGTCGTCTCGGCCATCGGCCACGAGAACGACCACCCACTGCTCGACGACGTCGCCGACCTGCGCGCGTCGACGCCGACCGATGCCGCCAAGCGCGTCGTGCCCGACGTCGTGGAACAGCGCGCGCTCGTGGAGCAGCTGCGCAGCCGCGCCCGGACCCGATTGACGCAGCGGGTCGCGCACGATCTCGCGCAGCTCGAACAGCTTCGATCGCGGCCCGTGCTGCGCAACCCCGAGTCGCTCATGACGACCCGCGCTCACGAGCTGCACATCCTCACGGCCCGCGGACGCGACATCGTGACGCGTCGCATGGACAGCGCGGGGCACGAGGTCGCTCGGCTCCGCGCGACTCTCCGCGCGCTGTCGCCGGGCGCGACGCTCGATCGCGGCTACGCGATCGCACATCTCGACGCCGGCGTCATCGTCCGTGAGGCGGCCCAGGCGCCGGCGGGCTCGCGCGTGACCGTCACCGTCGGTCGCGGCGCCTTCGCGGCGCGATCCGAGGGCGCCATCGACGACGGCGCCGCGCCCGCGGACGCGGCGGGCGCACCGACGGACCCGTCCTAGAATGGCTGACATGACTCCGCCGGCCGAAGGGCTCTCCGCCGACGTCGAGACCCTCAGCTTCGAACAGGCGCGCGACGAGCTCGTCCGTGTGGTTGCCGAGCTCGAGCAGGGGGCGCCGACTCTCGAGCAGTCGCTCGCCCTCTGGACGCGGGGCGAACAGCTCGCCGCACAATGCGAGGAATGGCTGCTGGGTGCCAAGCGCCGGCTCGACGAAGCGCGCGCGACGCGCGCGGACGACGCGTGATGGCCAAGGGCCCCCGCGTCGTCGCCGAGCTCGGGCGCCCCGAGACCCCCGACGAGACCGCGGCGCGCAAGGCGGCGTCGTCGCAGGTCTACCGATCGAGCCAGAACGTCCGCAACCTGCTGGCCGCCCTCATCGTCACGGTCGCCGTGGTGGCCGTCATCGTCTTCGCCGTGCCTCGCGGCTCGGTACCCGAGCAACCCGGCATCGACGTCGCGGCGGTCGCGAGCGACGTCGGCTCGGGCATCGGCCGGCAGCTCGTCGCGCCGACGGTTCCCGAGACGTGGCGCGTGAACAAGGCCGAGCTCGCCGGAGACGACGTCCAGACCTGGGAGATCGTCTACGCCCCCGCGAGCGGATACGTCAACGTGCAGCAGGCATTCGACGCCGACGCCGGTTGGGCATCACGTCAGATCAGCGGCTCACGAACCACGTCGACCGAGACCATCGACGGGGTGGCGTGGGAAGTCTTCGAGATCCCCGACCCCGCTCGAGCCGGGAACATCTCCTACGCCCTGACGACCCAGGCGGGAGCCGACACGATCCTCGTCTACGGCGGCGGGGCCATCGACGCCGAGACCGTGCGCACCGCCGCGCGCGGCCTCGCGACACAGATCGTCGAACTGCAGGAGGAGACACCATGACGTCGACCGCGGCCGCTCCGGCATCCCCCACTCCCCAGGAAGCCTGGGATGAGATGCGGGCGGGCAACATCCGTTTCGTCGAAGGCACCCCGCGCCACCCCCGTCAGGACGTCGAGCGCCGCCACGAGATCGCCGGCTCGCAGACCCCGCGCGCCGCGCTGTTCGGCTGCTCCGACTCGCGCCTGGCCGCGGAGATCATCTTCGATGAAGGCCTCGGCGACCTTTTCGTGATCCGAAACGCCGGCCAGGTGATCTCCGACTCCGTCGTCGGCAGCCTCGAGTACGCGGTCGCGGTCCTGAACGTCCCGCTCATCGTCGTCCTCGCGCACGACGCGTGCGGCGCCGTGCGCGCCGCGATCGAGAGCACCGGGGTGGACGCTCCCCCGCTGCCGCCGCTCATCTGGCGGCAGATCTCTCCCATCGTGCCCGCCGTCCGCCGCGTGCTGCGGGCCGGGGCCGACTCCGGCATCACCCCCGAGAACGTCGACGCCGAGGTCGTCGGACGCGAGCACCTGCGCGACACGGTCGGGCAGCTGCTGCACGCATCCGAGCTCATCAGCACCGCCGTCGCCGAGGGCCGGCTGGCGATCGTCGGCGCGAACTACCGGCTCGGCGAGGGCGCCGCAGAACCCTCCATCATCCTCGGCGACGTCCACGACGACGCCGCATCCTGACGACATCCCCACCGAGAGAGGAACAACGACGTGACCGACATCGAGTACCGCATCGAGCACGACACCATGGGAGAGGTCCGCGTCCCCAAGGACGCCCTCTACGCCGCGCAGACCCAGCGCGCGGTCGAGAACTTCCCGATTTCGGGCTCCGGACTCGAGTCGAGCCAGATCGCCGCGCTCGCGCGGATCAAGAAGGCCGCCGCGCTCGCCAACAAAGAGCTCGGGACGCTCGACCCCGCCATCGCCGACGCGATCGCCGCCGCCGCCGATGAGGTCGTCACCGGCCGCCACGACGCCCACTTCCCCGTCGACACGTACCAGACCGGCTCGGGTACGTCGTCGAACATGAACATGAACGAGGTGCTCGCCACCCTCGCGACTCGTGCGCTCGGCAGCACGGTGCACCCGAACGATCACGTCAACGCCTCGCAGTCGTCCAACGACGTCTTCCCGACGTCGGTGCACATCGCCGTGACCCAGGCGCTCATCGACGACCTCATCCCCTCGCTCGATCACCTGGCGGTCGCCTTCGAGACCAAGGCGGAGGAGTGGAAGGATGTCGTGAAGTCCGGTCGGACACACCTCATGGACGCGACGCCGGTCACCCTCGGGCAGGAATTCGGCGGATACGCACGCCAGATGCGTCTCGGCATCGAGCGCCTCCAAGCCGTGCTGCCCCGCGTCGGCGAAGTGCCCCTCGGCGGCACCGCCGTCGGGACGGGGATCAACACGCCTCTCGGCTTCCCGCAGAAGGTCATCGAGCTGCTCGCGGCCGAGACCGAGCTGCCGATCACCGAGGCGAAGGACCACTTCGAGGCTCAGGCCAACCGTGACGGTCTCGTCGAGGCGTCGGGGGCCCTTCGCACCATCGCCGTGTCGCTGACGAAGATCAACAACGACATCCGCTGGATGGGCTCGGGCCCGAACACCGGCCTCGGCGAGCTGCACATCCCCGACCTCCAGCCCGGCTCCTCGATCATGCCCGGCAAGGTCAACCCCGTCGTCCCCGAGGCCGTGCTGATGGTGTCGGCGCGGGTCATCGGCAACGACGCGACGGTCGCCTGGGCCGGCGCTTCGGGCTCGTTCGAGCTCAACGTCGCGATCCCCGTCATGGGAACCGCCCTGCTCGAGTCGATCCGCCTGCTCTCGAACGCCGTGCGTGTGCTCGCCGACAAGACGGTGGCCGGCCTGCAGGCGAACGTCGAGCGCGCAGCGGCGTTCGCCGGGATGTCGCCGTCGATCGTCACCCCGCTCAACAAGCTCATCGGGTACGAGGCCGCCGCGAAGATCGCCAAGCACTCCGTCGCGAAGGGCATCACCGTCCGCGAAGCGGTGATCGACCTGGGCTACGTCGAGCGGGGCGAGCTGACCGAAGCGCAGCTCGACGACAAGCTCGACCTGCTCTCGATGACTCACCCTGGTTGATAATCGGAGGGTGAACCCGTCGCGGTCGGAAGCCCGGCGCGCACGCATCCTGGGGATCGTCCTGGTGATCGTGTGCGCCGGCTTCGTCGTCGCCGCGATCGGCTCGCTGCTGGTCTTCCTCCTCGTCGGGGCGCGCCTCCCGTGGGCGGCGGTGCTGGCCTTCGCCCTCGTCGGGCTCGCGACCCTTCTCACCGTGGGGCTCGTCGGGTGGCCCCTGTTGGCGACACCGCCCCGCGAGGCGGCTGCGCAGGATGCCTTCGACGCCGCGGTCGAATCCCAGCGTCGGCTGCTCGACGACGTCCGCCACGAACTGAAAACGCCGATCGCGATCGTGCGCGGGCACCTCGAGCTCGTCGACGCGAGCGACCCGGCCGACGTCGACGCCGTGCGTGAGATCGCGATCGGCGAGCTCGACCGGATGACGCGACTCATCGGCGACATCGATCTTCTCGCCTCCGTGGAGGGCGAACGCTTCACGATGGACGAGGTCGACATCGAGAGCCTCACCCAGAGGGTCGTCGACCTGGTCACCGTGATCCCGGGACACGAATGGGCGGTGGAGTCGACACAGCGCGGCATCATCCACGGCGACGCGGACCGTCTGCTGCAGGCCTGGCTGCAGCTCGCCGACAACGCCGCCAAACACACCCCCGCCGGCACCGCGATCGAGCTCGGCAGCGGTGTCTACGCGGGGGCCTTCCACCTCTGGGTCCGCGACCACGGCCCCGGCATCCCACCGGCTGCCCGACACCGCATCTTCCGCCGCTTCGACCGGGGCGGTCGGCGTCGTTCGGCGGGCGGGTCCGGACTGGGCCTCGCGATCGTCGACGCCATCGCCAAAGGCCACGGCGGCTCCTGCACCGTCACCGAGACACCCGGCGGCGGCGCCACCTTCACCATCACGATCCCGCTCCGCTCGACCCTGCGCCTGCCGGCGCCGGTGCGGGCCGGGGAAGTCGTGCTCCAGCGCAAGGAGATCGGATGACCCGCATCCTGCTCGTCGATGACGAACCCCACATCATCGCCCTCCTCGAGCGCGCCTTGCGCACCGAGAACCTCGAGCCCGTCGTCGCCGAGGACGGTGAGACGGCGCTCGAGCTGCTCGACACCGAGGAGATCGACCTGGTCATCCTCGACGTCGGGCTGCCGGGCATCGACGGCTTCGACGTCCTGCGCCGCATCCGCGCGTCGGGTTCGGCCGTCCCCGTGATCATGCTGACGGCGCGCAGCGGCACGAACGACACCGTCGAGGGCCTGGATGCCGGCGCGAGCGACTACGTGCCCAAGCCGTTCGTCGTGGCTGAGCTCCTCGCCCGGGTGCGGTCGCGCCTGCGCGAGACTCCGGGGCCGGCCACCGTCATCACGCGCGACGGAGTGAGCCTCGACATGCTGACCCGGCGCGCCACGGTCGACGGCCGCGACATCGACCTGTCGGCACGCGAGTTCGCCCTCGCGGAGCAATTCCTCCGCCACGCCGGCGAGGTCCTCAGCCGTGAGACGTTGCTGAGCCGGGTGTGGGAGCTCGACTTCGACCCCGGCTCCAACGTCGTCGACGTGTACGTGCGCTATCTGCGGGGCAAGGTCGGCGCATCCCGCATCGTCACGGTCCGGGGCGAGGGGTACCGCTGGGACTGAGGCCGGCTCCGCACTCTGCGGAACGGAGCCGGCGCGTCCCGTTCCTCAGCTGAGCTCGCCGGCTTCCAACAGGTCGGTGACGAGCGCCGCGATAGCCGAACGCTCCGAGCGCGTGAGCGTCACGTGTCCGAACAGGTCATGGCCCTTGAGCGTCTCGATCACCGATGCGATGCCGTCGTGACGCCCGACCCGGAGGTTGTCGCGCTGGCCGACGTCGTGTGTGAGCACGACACGCGAGTTCTGCCCGATCCGGCTGAGCACCGTCAGCAGGACGTTGCGCTCGAGCGACTGCGCCTCGTCGACGATGACGAACGCGTCGTGCAGCGAACGTCCGCGGATGTGGGTCAGCGGCAGCACCTCGAGCAGCCCGCGGGCGATGATCTCCTCCACGACGTTGCCGGAGACGACCGAACCCAGCGTGTCGAAGATGGCTTGACCCCAGGGGTTCATCTTCTCCTGGGCATCGCCGGGGAGGTACCCGAGCTCCTGGCCACCGACGGCGAAGAGCGGACGGAACACGATGATCTTGCGCTGCTGCTGCCGTTCGAGCACCGACTCCAGCGCCGCGCACAGCGCGAGTGCCGACTTGCCGGTTCCGGCCCGGCCTCCCAGCGACACGATGCCGACATCCGGATCGAGGAGCAGGTCGATCGCGATCCGCTGCTCGGCGGAGCGTCCGTGCAGCCCGAAGACGTCGCGATCACCGCGCACGAGCCGGAACGACCCGGGACCGGTCACCCGCCCGAGGGCCGACCCCCGCTCCGAGTGGATCACGAGCCCGGTGTTCACGGGCACCCCGCGCACCTGGTCGCTCGTGGCGACCTCGCTCTCGTACAGGTCGCTCATCTCGTCGCCCGAGAGATCGATGCCCGCGATGCCGGTCCATCCCGAGTCCACGGCCTGCTCGGCCAGATACTCCTCGGCACTGATGCCGAGCGAGGCAGCTTTGACACGCATCGGAAGGTCCTTCGACACCACCGTGACGGGCTGGCCTTCGTGGGCGAGGTGCATCGCGACGGCGAGGATGCGCGTGTCGTTGTCGCCGAGGCGCATCCCGGCCGGCAGCACCGAGGGATCGGTGTTCGTCAGCTCGACGCGCAGCGTGCCGCCGTCACCAACGGGAACCGGGAAGTCGAGCCGACCGTGCTCGACCCGCAGGTCGTCGAGGTGTCGCAGCGCCTGGCGCGCGAAGTAGCCGATCTCGGGATCGTGCCGCTTGGCTTCGAGTTCGGTGACGACCACGACGGGGACGACGACCGAGTGCTCGGCGAAGCGGAACAACGCTCGCGGATCACTCAGCAGCACCGATGTGTCCAGAACGTAGGTGCGCAGCTCCTGATCGAGGTCGTCACCTCCGTGGTGGATGACGCGACGCTGCTGCTCTGTTGCTCGTGCGGCCACAACCCACTCCCCGCCTCGGGTGTCTCACCCGATTAAGACGAGTCGACCGTGGGTCACGAGTCGTGAGAAGGCCGACTCGAACGGGCGCCGTGCCCGTTGCGACGACAGTACGGCGGGTGACCGGCAGCGGGAGAAACCGACACGCCCACGAACGTTTCGAGACGGTGAACTCTGCGTTGCGGGCGTCGGCGTCAGCCGCCGAAACGACGATCGCGCGTCGCGAAGTCGCGGATCGCGCGCAGGAAGTCCACTTCGCGCAGGTCGGGTCCGAGCGCCTCGACGAAGTAGAACTCGCTGTGCGCGGACTGCCAGAGCAGGAAGTCGCTCAACCGCTGCTCGCCCGAGGTCCGGATGACGAGGTCGGGATCGGCCTGTCCGCCGGTGTAGAGGTGCTCGCCGATCTGCTCCGGGGTCAGGCTCTCCGCGAGCTCTTCCATCGACCCACCCCGCTCGTGGTGGCTCGTGATGATGCTCCGCACGGCATCCACGATCTCGCCGCGCCCGCCGTAGCCGACTGCCAGGTTGACGTGGAGCCCGGTGTTGTCCCGCGTGTGCGCCTCCGCCTTCGCGAGGACCCGCGCGAGGTCATCCGGGAGCTGAGCGGCCCGGCCGACGTGCTGGACGCGCCAACCCGGCTCGTTCGAGAGCGTCTCGGCGAGCTCTGCGATGATCTCAAGCAGGTCGGCGAGCTCGCGCGAGTCGCGCTTGGCGAGATTGTCGTGCGACAGCAGGTACAGCGACACGACGCGGATGCCGAGCTCGTCGCACCAGCGGAGGAACTCGTGCATCTTCGCCGCGCCGGCACGGTGCCCCTCGGCGGGAGTCGGATATCCCGCCTGGCGCGCCCAGCGCCGATTGCCGTCGATCATCATCGCGACGTGATGTGGAACCGTCTCCGGTGTCAGGTGCCGGCGCAGCCGGGACGCATACAGTCGATAGAGGGGTCCTCGTCCGCGGTTCGCAGCCACTCCCCTACGCTACTCCCCGACCTCATGTGAACGCTGGCATACGGCGGCGCGTACGCTCGTCATTGTGACCGGACCCGCACCCGATGAGGGCGTCGAGATGCCCCAGCTGCCTCTGTTGGACGCCGCCGCCGCGAGCGCGCAGATCGAGCTCCGCCCGACCTGGCGCGGCTGGATCCACGCGGCGACCTTCCCCGTGGCGATTGCCGCCGGCATCGTCCTGATCGTGCTCGCGCACGGAGCGCCGGCGAAGTGGGCGAGCGCCGTGTTCATGACGACCTCGCTGCTGCTGTTCGGAAACTCCGCGCTCTATCACCGCTTCGACTGGAAGCCGCGCACCAAGGCGATCCTCAAACGCATCGACCATGCGAACATCCTTCTGCTGATCGCCGGCACCTACACGCCGCTGGCCGTGCTGGCCCTCCCGACCGACCAGACGGTGCTGCTGCTGTCGTTGGTGTGGGGTGGTGCGATCGCAGGGATCTTCTTCCGCGTGTTCTGGATACACGCGCCGCGCTGGCTCTACGTCGCGCTCTACCTCGCGTTGGGCTGGGGTGCGGTGATGTACATCGTCCCGCTCTTCGAGGCCAACGCCGCCATGATGGTGCTCGTGATCGTCGGCGGGTTGCTCTACAGCGGTGGAGCCGTGGTCTACGCGATCAAGAAGCCGAACCCGTGGCCCGGGCACTTCGGGTTCCACGAGATCTTCCACGTGTGCACGGTCCTGGCGTTCCTCTGCCACTGGACGGCGTGCCTGCTCATCGCGCTCGAGCCCGCGTACCACGCCGGCTGACGCGCCCGGCGGGCGGTCAGCCCGGCGGGCGGTCAGCGCGTGTCGGCGTCCCGCTCGCCGCGTGCGGCGGCGTCCTCCTCATCGAGCTGCTCGCGCACCTCGGCTCGGTAGCGCCCGCGACGCACACGCCGCAGCATGTCGAGCAACAGGAGCACGACGGCGATCGTCAGGATCACGATCGCTCCGAAGCCCCACGGTCCGGGGGTGACCGACGTGGGGTCGACCGTGATCTCGGGAATCGGTGTCGCCGCCGATATGAGCCACAGTTGGGAGTTCATGGTTCCTCGATCTGCGCGAGAAGCGCTTAGCCTGGAAACACCAGCCTAATCCCGTCAGAACCGCCTCGGAGACCGCCACGATGACCACGCAGCTCAAGCTCGACCAGCGATACGGTCGGACGCGCGACAAGCGCTCGCGCCGCATCCTGATCGCCGTCGCGAGCGTGCTGGGCGCGGGTGTTCTCGGACTCGTGGCGTGGACTACCGTGACCGGGGCGATCAACTCCGTCGACACCGACGCGACCGGATTCCAGGTGATCGACGAACACTCCGTCGTCGTCTCGTTCCAGGTCAGCGGGGCTCGAGACAAACCGCTCGCCTGCGCCCTCGAGGCGCAGGACACCGAGCACGGCGTGGTCGGATGGCGCGTCGTGGAGTACCCGGCTGCAGACGGCGTCTCTCGGGCGTTCACCGAGACGATTCCGACCGTCGCCCTCGCGACGAATGGTTTGGTGACCTCTTGCTGGATCCCGTAGTCTAGGTCTTTCTTGTGCGCCCCGGTCGGATGCCGGGGCGTTCGCCATAGGCGGCTGTGTGCCGCGCCAGTGCAAGGAGATCACATGTCGAACGACGCTCCCGTCACCTTCCTCACGCAGGACGCCTACGACCGTCTCGTCGCGGAGCTCGAACACCTCTCGACGACGGGGCGCGAGGAGATCGCCAAGCGCATCGAGGCCGCGCGCGAGGAAGGCGACCTGAAGGAGAACGGCGGCTACCACGCCGCGAAGGACGAGCAGGGAAAGCAGGAGGCGCGCATCCGCACCCTCCAGCAGCTGCTCAAGGACGCCACCGTCGGCGAGGCTCCCGAGTCCGACGGCACGGTGCTCTCGGGCACCGTCGTCACGGCGCTCGTCGCGGGCGGCGAAGAGGTCTTCCTGCTCGGCAGCCGCGAGATCGCGGCTGGTTCCGAGCTCGACGTCTACAGCGAGGCCTCACCCCTCGGCGAGGCGATCCTCGGCCTCAAGGAGGGCGAGAAGACCTCGTACACCGCCCCGAACGGCCGCGAGATCTCGGTCGAGATCGTCAAGGTCGAGACCTACTCGGGACAGTGACCCGCGCGCTTCGCGCCGGCGCTCGTCAATCGGAGACGACCGTCGGCGCGAAGCCGGCATCCTCGAGGACCGCGATGACCTGAGCGCGGTGCTCCTCGCCTCGCGTCTCGACGCTCAGCTGAAGGATGACCTCGCTGATCTGCAGTCCCTGCCCATGGCGCGTGTGCAGCACCTCGATCACGTTGGCACCCGCCACCGACAGCAGCTCCGAGACTCTCGCCAGCTGACCGGGGCGGTCGGGCAGGGGGATCTGCAGCGTCATGTAGCGACCGGATGCCGCGAGCCCGTGCGCCACGACGCGCTGGAGCAGCAACGGGTCGATGTTCCCGCCCGAGAGGACGGCGACCGTCGGTCCCGATGCCGTGACCTTGCCGGCGAGGATGGCGGCGACACCGACAGCACCCGCCGGCTCGACGACCTGCTTGGCACGCTCGAGAAGCACCAGGAGCGCCCGGGCGATGTCGTCGTCCGAGACGGTGACGACCTCATCGACGAGCTCGCGGATGACGGCGAACGTCTCGTCGCCCGGGCGCGCGACCGCGATGCCGTCGGCGATCGTCGGGGTCGTCTCGACGGCCAGCGGCATCCCCGCGGCGAGCGATGACGGGTAGGCGGCGGCGTTCTCCGCCTGCACGCCGATCACGCGCACGCGCCGCCCCTCGGCCGCAGCGCGCCCCTTCACGGCTGCAGCGACACCGGCGATGAGCCCGCCTCCCCCGATCGGGATGAGGAGCGTCTCGATGTCGGGCACCTGATCGACGAGCTCGAGACCCAGGGTTCCTTGGCCCGTGATGACATCGGGGTGGTCGAACGGGTGGATGAGCACCGCACCGGTGCGTTCGGCGAACTCCGCCGCGAGCCTCAGCGGCGTCTCGACGGTCGCGCCTTCGAGCACGACGTCGGCGCCGTACCCGCGGGTGGCCAGGAGTTTGGGCACGGGCACACCCAACGGCATGAAGATCGTCGCCCGGATGCCGAGCTTCTGCGCCGCGAGCGCGACGCCCTGGGCGTGGTTGCCCGCCGAGGCCGCGACGACGCCGCGGGCGCGCTCCTCCTCGGTGAGGCGCGAGAGGCGGTAGGTCGCGCCGCGGATCTTGAACGACCCGGTGCGCTGCAGGTTCTCGAGCTTCAGATACACCGGCACGCCGAGAAGATCCGAGAGGTGCTCGGAATACTCCATGGGGGTGCGGGTGACGACGCCGTCGAGCACCGCCGCGGCTGCGTCGAGATCGGCCGGAGTGGGTCCGGTCATGCGTTCTTCCTCCGGTCTCGGGGCACGGTGCTCCAGATCATCTCATCGGGCCGCGGCGCGACCCCTGTCTCCCACGATCGTCGCGATATGTAGAGCACGACGACGTTGACGAAGGCGGCAAGGGGTACCGCGAACAACGCACCGGGGATGCCTGCGATCATTGCTCCGCCGGCGACGACGATGACGACGGCGAGCGGGTGGACCTTGACGGCAGAGCCCATGAGCAGTGGCTGCAGGATGTGCCCCTCGAGCTGCTGCACGCCGAGCACGATCACGAGCATCCACAGGGCGATCCAGGGGCCGTTGTAGACGAGTGCCAGGAAGACCGCGAGAGCACCGGTGACGACGGCTCCGACGAAGGGGATGAACGCACCGAGGAAGACCAGCACCGCGATGGGGGCGGCGAGGGGCACCCCCAGGAACAGCGCACCCAGGCCGATGCCGGTCGCGTCGATCGTCGCGACGAGGAGCTGGGTTCGGGCATAGGTCACGACGGTGCGCCAGCCCGTCCGGCCCGCGCCGTCGACCGCGGGCCGGGCCTGACGCGGGAACAGACGCACCACCCAGCGCCAGATGCGGCCCCCGTCGGCGAGGATGCACAGCAGGATGAAGAGGACGAGCAGAGCGCCCGTCGCGACATGACCCACGGTCGATCCGATCGCCAGAGCCCCGGACCACAGCAGCGAGGCCTGCTGCTCGACGAACCCCCAGCCCTGCTGGAGCAGGTCATCGATCTGCGCTGATGTGAGGTGGAGCGGGCCGTCGATGAGGTACTGCCGCAGCTGGCCGACGGCGTCGACCGTCCGCCCCTGGACCGACGGCCACTGCCGGCTGATCTGCCAGATGGCGAGCCAGAGCAGGCCCGAGATGACGGCGATCGTCGCGAGCACGCTCAGCACGATCGCCGCCCAGCGCGGCACGCGGTGCTCGAGCATCCAGAGGAGGCCCGGCCAGAGCAGCGCAGCCAGCAGGATCGCGATGAGCAGCGGGATGACCAGGAGTTTCAGCTGGATGATGATCCAGATCGCCACGCCCGCCGCCGCCGCGACCACGAGCAGCCGCCACGAGTATGCCGTGGCCAGGCGCAGGCCGCGCGGAATGCTCGGCGACGTCTCGGTGGCAACGGTCCGGGTGCGCAGGGCGTCGAAGAACGATCGCCCGACCTTGTCGTCGCTCATCCCGTCAGTCTAGGACTCCGACGCGTATCCGCCCGACCGTCGGCGGCGGTCTCAGAGCGGGTGCTCAGAACTGCACGCGCGGCGGCTCGGCGATCGCCGCGCCGTTCTCGACCTCGAAGAACTCGCGCTCGGTGAACCCGAGGCTGCGAGCGAACAGGTTGTTGGGGAACACCTTGATCTTCGTGTTCAGTTCACGCACGCCGCCGTTGTAGAAGCGGCGCGACGCCTGGATCTTGTCTTCGGTGTCGACGAGCGCCTGCTGCAGCTGCAGGAAGTTCTGGCTCGCCTGCAGTTGGGGATATGCCTCCGCCACGGCGAAGAGCGACTTCAGTGCCTGCTGGACGTGTCCCTCGGCCACACCCGCTTCTGCGGGACCGCTCGCAGAGAGGATCTCGGCGCGGGCGCGGGTGACGTTCTCGAAGACCGCCTTCTCGTGTGCGGCATATCCGCGAACCGTGTCGATGAGGTTGGGAAGAAGGTCGGCCCGACGCTTCAGCTGCACCGTGATGTCGCTCCACGCCTCGTCGACGCGGACGTTGAGCGCTACGAGCGAGTTGTACGTCGCCCACAGGTAGATGCCGACGACAGCGAGCAACGCGACGACGACGATGACCGGGATCAGCCACTCCATTGCATGTCCCCTCTCTCCGGGTCCAGTCTAACCAGCACGCGTCCGGCGCCACCGGCCGCGCCCGCGAACTCGCAGGTCTTACCCACCCCCGACGAGCCGGGAGAGCATCTCGGCCAGCTGAGCCTGTTCCCGGGATGAGAGCGGATCGAGCACCGCCCGCTCGGTGTCGAGGTGGTCCGGGAGCACGCGGTCGACGATACGCCGGCCCTCCTCGGTCAGCCGCACGATCTTTCCCCGCCCGTCAGCCGGATCGGGGTGGCGGCTGACGTACCCCAGCGCCTCGAGGCGGTTGAGTCGCTGGGCGACGGCGCTCGAGGTGATCATCGCATCGGCCGCGAGCCCGGCCGGCGTCAGCTCGTAGGGCTCCCCCTGTCGGGTGAGTGTGGCGAGGACGTCGAAGGTGGCCGCGTCGATGCCGTGGCTCGCGAAGGTCGCGGCGAGGCGGGCATCAACGGATGCCGCTGCCCGTCCGAGCCGTCCGATCACAGCCATCGGGGTGACGTCGAGCCCGGGCTTCTCTCTCGCCCACTGCTCCAAGATCCGGTCGACATGGTCCATGCCCGCGATCCTAGTCGCTAAGCGCTGAGCTATTATGCCTAAGTGCTTAGCAATCGGACCGCGCTCCTCGTCATGACCGCCCTCGCGCCCGTCGTCTGGGGCACCACCTACCTCACCACCACGACGTTCCTCCCGCCCGGGCATCCGCTGCTGATCGCGACGGTGCGCGCGCTGCCGGCAGGATTCATCCTGCTCCTCGTGGCACGGCGACTCCCGACCGGATCGTGGTGGTGGCGCTCGTGGGTCCTGGGCGCTCTGAACTTCACGGTGTTCTTCGGCTGCCTCTTCATCGCCGCCGATCGACTCCCGGGCGGGGTCGCCGCGGTGGTCGGCGGCATCCAGCCCCTCATCGTCGCCGTGCTCGGTTGGCGGATCCTGTCCGAGCGGCTCACCGTCGTCACGATCATCGCCGGAACGGCCGGGGTCATCGGGGTCGGACTCATCGTCGCGCCCGGCGACGCCGCGCTCGACCCCGTCGGCGTCGCCGCCGCCCTCAGCGGCGCCGTGTCGATGGCCGTCGGAACGGTGCTGACCAAGCGGTGGGGCGCCGGTCAGCCCCCGCTTGCGGTGACGGCGTGGCAGCTCCTCGCCGGCGGCATCCTTCTCGCCGCGCTCACGGCAGTCGTCGAGCCGCCGCCCGACGCGCTTCCCACGGCGCCGCAACTCGGCGCGTACGCATACCTGACGCTCGTCGGCACAGCGCTCGCGTATGTGCTCTGGTTCCGCGGCGTGCGGTCGCTCCCGACGCGCCTGCCCGCCTTCGTCGGGCTGCTGAGCCCCGTCGTGGCCGTGGTGCTGGGCCTGGTCGTCGCCGGTGAGACGCTGAGCGCTCTTCAAGCCGTCGGGCTGGTGACAGTGCTCGCGTCGGTGACCGCTGCGGTGGCGCAGCCGCGGACGAGAGCGTCGAACGTACCCCCGGTGGGACTCGAACCCACACTGAAGCGATTTTAAGTCGCCTGCCTCTGCCATTGGGCTACGGGGGCCCGGTCCCACGTTACCGGGCTTCCACCGGGCGGCTTGATTGGCAGTAACCGCCCACGCGCGACCCGTGAAGGGGCACAACCTGCCAACCCAACCCGCAGCAGCACCCACGCGACCCACTCACCTGGCAGTACCCGCCCACGCGCGACCCGTGAAGCGGCACAACCTGCCAACCCAACCCGCAGCAGCCCCCACGCGACCCACTCACCTGGCAGTAACCGCCCACGCGCGACCCGTGAAGGGGCGCGACCTGCCAACCCAACCCGCAGCAACACCCACGCGAGACCGGGGAACGACGAGGCCCCCGTCACCGAGCGGTGCGGGGGCCTCGGGGTGCACGAGCCTCAGCTCGCGTTGACCTTGTTGTCCTTCTCGGCGGGGGCGACCGCTGCGGCGCCCTCGTCCTTCGCGACGCTCTTCGGGTCGATCGGCGGCTGCGGGTTCTCCGCGGCGGGCTGCGCGGGACGCGGACGCGCGGCGAACTCCTCGAACGCAGCACGCGGCGTGAGCGTGCCCTGCAGAGCGACGTTGTCGCGGCCGAGCCAGAAGTTCATCCACCAGTCGCCGACGACGCGCCACTTGCGCTCCCACGACGGCATCGCGAGACCGTGGTAGCCGCGGTGCGCGACCCAGGCGAAGAAGCCCTTGATCGCGATCTTGCCGGACTGGAAGACACCGTTGCCGAGGCCGAGGCCGGCGACCGCACCGAGGTTCTTGTGGAAGTACTCGCGCGGCGTCTCGCCCCGGAGCACGGCGACGAGGTTCTTCGCCAGCAGCTTGGCCTGACGCACGGCGTGCTGCGCGTTGGGCACGCAGTAGCCGCCCACGCCGCCGCCGGTCAGGTCGGGAACGGCCGAGATGTCACCGGCAGCCCAGGCGCCCTCGACGATCTCCTCGGGCGTGCCGACACGCAGATCGGCGCGGGTGCGGATGCGGCCGCGCTCCTCGACGGGCAGGTCGCTGCCGCGAACGACCGTCGGGTTCGCCATGACGCCGGCGGTCCAGATGATGACGTCGGTGGGGATGACCTCACCCGTCGACAGTGCAACGTTGCCGCCCTCGGCGCCCTGCACCTGCGTGTCGAGGTGCACGTTGGCACCCTTCTTCGCGAGGTCCTTCAGCACCCACTGGCTCGTCTCGAGCGAGACCTCGGGCATGATGCGTCCCATGGCCTCGATGAGGTGGAAGTGCGTGTCCTCGAAGCGCAGCTGCGGGTAGCTCTTCAGGAGCGACGACGCCATCGCGCGCAGCTCTGCGAACACCTCGATGCCCGCGAAGCCGCCACCGACGACGACGACGGTCAGCAGACGGTCGCGCTCGGGGCCGGCAGGCAGGTTCGCCGCACGGTCGAAGTTGGTGAGGATGCGGTCGCGGATCGCCATCGCCTCTTCGACCGTCTTCAGACCGATCGCGTTGTCGGCGATGCCCGGGATCGGGAAGGTGCGCGAGACGGCACCGGCGGTCACGACGATCTGGTCGTAGCGGTGCTCCCACGGCTCGCCCTGCTCGGGCGTGATCGTCGCGACCTTGTTGGCGTGGTCGATCTTCGTGACCTTCGCGTTGACGACGTTCGTCCGCTTGAGGTGACGGCGAAGACCGACGACGACGTGGCGGCCTTCGATCTCACCGGCCGCGACCTCGGGGAGGAACGGCTGGTAGGTCATGTAGGGCAGCGGGTCGACGATGGTGACCTCGGCCTCACCCTTGCGGAGGTGCTTCTCGAGCTTCCACGCGGTGTAGAAGCCGGCGTAGCCGCCACCGACGACGAGGATCTGGGGCACAGATGTGGACACGTTCGGAAGAACTCCTTGATCGGGGGCTCGGCTAGCGCGACGCGCGGGCCGATCGGATGCGCCGGACAGCAGCAGTGACGCCGAGCGCCACCAGTATAGCGGCCATGGTCACACCCAAGAGCGGGACGGTCCCGTACAGGAGCGTGTTCATGCTCGGCAGAAGCGGCGACCCGGCCTCGGACGGAGGGTCCGCGGCCGGCAGCTCCGGCAGCGCGACGGGCGAGGTCGTGGGCTGAGGCGCGGGCGCCTGCTCCGCCCGGCGGTAGATGCGCACCCATTCCGCAAGATCGCCCATCGGGTTCTCCGACACCGCCGGAACGGCCGCACTCACCGCAGCCGCGGCATCCAGCAGTCCGTAGCCGTAAAGCGGATCGGGCTTCGCCGAGACGCCGGGGACCGCGCGCGCGGTCTTGATGATGCGGTTGATGACGTTGTTCGCGTCGAGCCCGGGATGTGCCGAGCGCACCAGCGCGGCCACGCCCGCGACGATCGGGGCCGCGCCGCTGGTGCCGTCCCACACCACGATGCGGCCGTCGGCCGAGACGCCGAGCAGTCCCTCGCTCGGCGCCGAGATGCCGATCGTGATGCCCTGCGTCGACGCCTCCTGGCTCGCGACTCCCCCACGATCGACGCCGCCGACGGTGAGGACACCGGGGATCGTGGCCGGCGCGCCGACGCGATCGGTTCCCGTCCCCCGGTTCCCGGCGGCGACGACGACCACCACGTCATGGTCGTAGGCGTACTGGAAGGCCGTGTCCCACGACGGGTCCCACTCGAGGAGATTCGTCGTGAACGACAGGTTGATGACGTCGGCGCCCTGATCGACGGCCCACGTCATCGCGTCGGCGACCTGCGTCGCGAACGGGATGTCGGACGTGCCGCCGAAGCCGATGGACAGCGAAAGCAGCCTCGCCTCTGGCGCGACGCCGATCATGCCGGTGTCGGGTCCGGTGCCGCGGGATGCCGCGAGCGAGGCGACCCAGCTGCCGTGATCGCGGTCATCGCCGCCGACGGGCGTACGTCCGTCGGCGCTTCCTGAGCCCGAGAAGTCTGCGCCCGCGCTGACCGCGCCCTCGAACTCGGCCGGACCGCGACCGATGCCCGTGTCGATCACCGCGATCGTCGTACCGGCCCCGCGCGTGGTCTGCCACGCCGTGCGGACCCCGTAGTCATCGAGCCAGTACTCCGCCTGGCGCGCGGGATCGGGCGGGGGCACCACTGCACCGGCCGTCGTCGCGCTGACGACGAGCACGCCGACGACGGCCGCGCGCAGGAGCCGCCCGACGCGCCGCGTCACGCGGCCACCCGCGGGGTGGCGCATGTGCATCGCTCGGGCGACCAGGTCGATCGCTCGAGCGCGAGATCGCCGATGGGGTTGACCCCGGGTCCGGCCGCGAGTGCGTGCGCCGCGACGGCGTGCAGGCACTTCACACGCGTGGGCATGCCTCCGGCCGAGATGCCCGCGATCTCCTCGACCTCTCCGTAGGCTGCCCGGTCGGCGAGGTAGCTCTCGTGGGCGCGCCGATACGCCTCTGCTACCTCGGCGTCCTCAGCCAGGAGGTCGGACAGGTCACGCATGACATGGGTCGCCTCGAGCGCCGACATGGCGGCGGTGGCACCCGGATGCGTGAGGTAATAGAAGGTCGGGAAAGGCGTGCCGTCGGGCAGCCGCGGTTCCGTCGAGACGACCGTCGGGTTGCCGCACACGCAGCGCGCCGCGATACCCACGACTCCCCGCATCGGACGCCCCAGCTGCTCGCGCATGACCTCGAGGTCGGCGTCGGTCGCGGGTGTCAGGGCCGTAGCAGTCACCCAGACAGGCTACCGTCCGCTGCTGGCCGACTCCTGGGGCCCGGGGGGGGCGCGGCGGTCAGGGACCGGTCGCGGCCGTGCGCGCCGATCCGCTCGTCACGACGGATCGCACGAACTGCGACATCCAGTCGGTGCGCGTGCGCTCCACGTCGCTCGAAACAGCAGCCGGGTCGTCGGGCACCGCGGAGGCGGGGAGGTCGTCGTCGATGAGGTAGACGACCTCACCGGGACGGACGTAGTACAGGCGCTCACGCGCCTGGGTCATGATGAAAGCCGGGTCGCGCCACTGCTCGCGTTCGGCAGCGAGGGCATCGACCTCGTCCTGGCCGACACGGACGGACTCTTCGAGTGCCGCGATCTGCGCGCGCTGGTCGAGATAGGTGCTCACGGAAGGCACCAGCACGCATGCGGCCAGCACGACGAGGCCGAGCATGATGAAGGCGAAGCCCGACACGCGGATGCCCCCCATCCACTCCCGGACGTCGACCCGCCGCCGGGCACGAGAAGAGGGAGCCGTCGTCTTGACCACGGCTCCCCCTCTCGTCACGTTTCAGCGCAGGTCAGCCCTGGAATCGCGGGAACGCAGCACGGCCGATGAACTCCGCGGCGTCACCCAGCTCCTCCTCGATGCGCAGAAGCTGATTGTACTTCGCCACGCGCTCCGAGCGCGCGGGCGCGCCGCTCTTGATCTGGCCGGCGTTGACAGCCACGGCCAGGTCGGCGATGGTCGTGTCCTCGGTCTCACCCGAGCGGTGCGAGAGCATCGTCGTGTATCCGGCGCGGTGTGCGACCGCGATCGCGTCGAGCGTCTCGGACAGCGTGCCGATCTGGTTGACCTTCACCAGCAGCGAGTTCGCGGCCTTGCGGCGGATGCCGTCGGCCAGGCGTGCCGGGTTGGTGACGAACAGGTCGTCGCCGACGAGCTGGACCTTGTCGCCCAGCTTCTCGGTGAGGGCGGTCCAGTTGTCCCAGTCGTCCTCGGCCAGCGCGTCCTCGATCGTGACGATCGGGAAGTCGTTGACGAGCTGCACGTAGTACTCGGTCAGCTGCTCGGCGTTCCAGTCCTTGTTGTCGAGGCGGTAGACGCCGTCCGTGAAGAACTCCGTCGCCGCGACATCGAGACCGAGGGCGATCTCGGAGCCGGGCTTGAAGCCGGCCTTCTCGATCGCCTTGACGAGGAACTCGAGCCCCTCGCGGTTGCTCGGCAGGTCGGGGGCGAAGCCGCCCTCGTCGCCCAGTCCGGTCGCGTAGCCCGCGGCCTTCAGCTCGCCCTTGAGGACGTGGTAGACCTCGGTGCCCCAGCGCAGCGACTCGCTGAAGCTCTCGGCGCCGATCGGCGCGAGGAAGAACTCCTGCATGTCGATGCCGTTGTCCGCGTGCTCGCCGCCGTTGATGACGTTGAACAGCGGAACGGGCAGGACGTGCGCGTTCGGTCCGCCGAGGTAGCGGAACAGCGGCAGGTCGGCCGAGTCGGCCGCGGCCTTGGCGACGGCGAGCGAGACGCCGAGGATGGCGTTCGCGCCCGTGCGCGACTTGTTCTCGGTGCCATCGGTCTCGATGAGGATCTCGTCGATGATGCGCTGCTCGCTCGCATCGACGCCTTCGATGGCCGGGCCGAGCTCGTCGATGACCGCGGTGACGGCCTTGAGCACGCCCTTGCCGCCGTAACGGCTCTTGTCGCCGTCGCGGAGCTCGTACGCTTCGAACGCGCCGGTGGACGCGCCGGAGGGGACGGCCGCGCGCTGGACGATGCCGTCGTCGAGGAGCACCTCCACTTCAACGGTCGGGTTGCCACGCGAATCCAGAATCTCGCGTGCGCCTACAGCCTCGATCAGTGCCACAGGGGTACTCCTTGCTTGTGGAGGGTGAGTCGTGGAGCGTCGTCGGTCCACTCTTGAGTCTAGTGATGACCGTGGCCGCCGCCACCGGGTCTGCCGGGACTATGACGCGGGATCCACCCGCAGGGCGAGAGCGAGCCCGTCCCAGCCCTTGAGGTCGAGCGTCTGCAGCGCGGTCGCGTCGAAGCGCCGGTCACGCGCGAGCATCTCGAGTGCGCGGCGCGTGCCTGCCACCTGCTCGTCCTCCGTCGCGGGATCGCTCACCCGCCCCGCGCGCACGACGTTGTCGACCACGACGATCGCGCCGGGTCGGGTCAGCCTCGCCGCGTGGTCGAGGTAGATCGTGTTCGATTCCTTGTCGGCGTCGATGAAGACGAGGTCGAACTCCTCATCGACATCCGGGAGGACGTCGGCGCCACGACCGACCCGCACCTCGACGCGGTCGTCGACGCCGGCCCGCGCGATGCTGGCGCGGGCGACGTCCGCGTTGCGCGCCTCGGCCTCGATGCTGAGCAGCCGTCCGTCGTCGGGGAGCGCGCGCGCCATCGCGATGGTCGAGAAGCCGCCGAGCGTACCGATCTCGAGAACCCGGCGGACGCCCCCGATCCTGATCAGCAGCTGAAGCAGCTTGGCGCTGAGCGGAGAGACCTCGATCGCGGGCAGCCCCGCCGCACGCTGGTCGGCGAGGGCGGCCTCGAGTGCGGGATCCGGTGTCACGAGAGTCGCCGTGAGATACGCGTCGGTGCGCCTCCAGCTGTCGGGAGTGGGGTCGGTCGTCATGCCTTCAGCCAACCGCACGACGTCGGTGCGCGCCAGCATCCGCGCCGCTCTCGTCTCAGCGAACGCCGCAGACACGGCCGGAAGCAGAGCATCGGCGGTGCGCCGGTAACCCAGTGCGCTCGGGTGGAACCGATCGAGCGCGAACATCTCGTCGGGGTTGTCGACGAACACCGGGCCCACGGCGCGGCGGAGCGAGACGACACGCGCACCTGCGGCACCCGCGGCCCTCCCCTGCGCCTCCGCGAGCGCTCGCGATGCCCGCGAGGCGAAGCTCCGCAACGGCTGCGGGACGGGGCGCAGGGCGCCGAGGTCCGGACAGGTCCCGACCACGACGGCGCATCCGCGCGCTCGCAGCGCATCGACCGCGTCGGCGAGACTGCGTGCGGCCTCGCCGGGAGGAATCCGATGCGTGACATCGTTGCCGCCGACGACGATGACCGCGACGTCCGCAGACGCGTCGTCTCCGAGCGCGGCGATCTGGTCGCCGAGCGTCGACGACTCCGCTCCGACGACGGCGCCGGTCCGCAGCCGCACCGGGCGATGCGTCCGCTTCGCGAGACCGCGTGCGAGCCGCCCGCCGAGCGTGTCCTTGCGGCGCTCGGCCCCGAGCCCCGCCGCGAGCGAGTCGCCGAGCATGACGAGACGCACCGGCTCACCCGCATAGGAGCGCCGCCAGAGGCGATCGGCGTCGAGCGCGAGCTCACCGAGCGGTTTGCCGATGCGTTCGCGGGCGAGTGCGGCCTGTCGGGTCAGCACGAGGCGCGAAGCGAGCACGACCGCCCCGGCCGAGATGACCGCGCCGCCGACGGCGGCCCCGATGCGCGCCGCTGGTGTGGTCATGACGCCAGCACAACACCATCGGGTGAACGGCCGCAGAAGACGATCCGACGAACAGCCCAACGGCGTCGGCGTGCGGTCAGTCCGGCTCAGGTGCGAGACCGAGATCGCGCACGAGGTAGATCCACGGGAACGCCCGGCAACCGACCTCCCAACCGTCCTGGAGCTCGCGCTCCAACGAGACCCGCCACAGGATGCGGCGATGCTCCCACTGGGTCTCGGTCCGGCGCATCCGGTGCGCGAGCATCCCCGCCCCGACGGTCCGCCAGCCCTGCCGACCCGCCGCCTCGAGTTCGGGCAACTCGTCGAACGCGGTGACAGGTCCGAGCCACCGTTCCTCCGTCGATTCCTCCACCGCCGGCGGCTCCGCTCCGAAGCGTTGCTGCGCGGCCTGGCGGGACATCCCCAGCTCCGCGCCGATGCGAGACCAGCTCGCGCCCGCGGCGCGGGCGGCGACGACTGATCGGTGCAGAAGCGAGCGCGCCGCGCGCTCCGCTGCGGCGCTGGCGGCGATGACTCTCACGTGGCCCTCGACGTCGATGCCGGCCGCTTCCTCGACCTGGGCGGCGTCGAGGACGACGCGACCGATGGCGTCGCCGATGATCTCGAGGGCGACGGGTGCGCCGCCGGTCGTGAGGGCGTCGTCACCCGTGGATCGATGCGTGGTCACACCGATCCGTTCGTCCGGGCGGGGAGCCACGTCGGCGTGTGACCGGCGCGGCTCATGCCCGTGACCAGACCCCAGAGGTATGCAGCGAGGACGATGGCGGCGATGCCCGCGCCGAGCGCGAACCCGCCCCAGAACCCCGACCAGTCGAACCCGATGGCGGCGAGAGAGAGCACGGCTCCGGCGACGGCGGATACGGCTGCCACCCACCGGATCCGGGTGACGTGATGACGCGGGTTTGGCTTGTCCATGCGTCAACCCTAGATTGACACGCGGCCTGTCGTCAACACAAAGTTGACAGCAGAGCGATGATCAGTCGATGGGTCGCGGATCCGCCGAGCGGATGTCCTCTCCTGTGCGCATCGTGACGAAACCGGCGTAGCCGTCGGCCGCGGCGCGCTCCAGAAGCGCCTTGAGGTTCTTCGGGCGCTGTTCGAGACGCACCCGCGCACCGCCGGCGACGAGGTGCGCCTTCGCGGCGAGCAGCTCGGGCAGCGGAACATCGCGATCGTGGACGAGCACGAGACCGTCTCGGTCGTCGCCCGCGCCCGCGCCCAGCAGATCGACGAGACGCTCGAACCCGAGCGAGAAGCCCACGGCGGGCACCTCCGCCCCCAGGAAGCGGCCGATCATGCCGTCGTAGCGACCGCCCCCGCCGAGCGAGTACGACACCGATGGGTGCGCGAGCTCGAAGATCGTGCCCGTGTAGTAGCCCATGCCGCGCACGAGGAACGGATCGAAGACGAGCGGAACGTCGTCCGTTCCACCGCGCGCCGCGCGCACGGCGTCTCCGATGCCCACGAGGTGCGCGATCACGTCGTCGCCCACGCCCTCCGGAAGGCGCGCTCGGATGCCGTCGGCGTCATACCCCGCGGCATCCGTCTGCGGGCGACGGAGGAACGCCTCGAAGGCGTCTGCGGCTGCCGGGGTCGCACCTCGCTCACGCAACTCCGCCACGACGCCGTCGGCACCGAGCTTGTCGAGCTTGTCGATCGTGATGAGCACGCCGGGACGCTCGGACTCGGCGAACCCGAACGTGGCGAGCATCGCGTCGAGCACCCGCCGATCGTTGATGCGTATCGTTGCTCCGGCCAGTCCGAGAGCCTCGAGCGCGTCGAGGCTCGCCGTCATCAGCTCGGCCTCCGCACGCGGGCTCGCGTCTCCGATGATGTCGATGTCGCACTGCACGAACTGCCGGTAGCGACCCTTCTGCGGCCGCTCGGCGCGCCATACCGGCGCGATCTGAATCGCGCGGAACACCGTGGGAAGTTCGGCGCGGTGCGAAGCGTAGAACCGGGCGAGCGGCACGGTGAGGTCGTAGCGGAGACCGAGGTCGGTCAGCGACGCGGGGTCGTCGGCTGCGGCGCGGATGCCGTCGGCGTCGAGCCCTCGCGCCAGGACGTTGTAGGCGAGCTTCTCGTTGTCGCCGCCGATGCCGGCGTGCAGGCGGCCGTACTCCTCCATGACGGGCGTTTCGATCTCGTCGAAGCCGTGGGCGCGGTAGCGCTGACGGACGACGGCGAGGACGCGCTCGCGGCGGGCTTTGTCGGCGGGGAGGAAGTCGCGCATGCCGCGCGGCGGATTCACGGTGGGCACCGGCCTATTCTTCCAGGTCGGCGGAGCCGCGACCGGCGCCCTCCGCGTCGCGGATCTCGCCATCGAGCGCGCGCAGTCGTTCGCGCAGAGCCCGCTCGGCGTCCCAGCCCTGGGCGCGGGCGTGCGAGACGAGTGCGAGGAGCGCGTCGCCGAGTTCGGCCTCGTCGGCGGGTGGTTCCGCGCGGAGCAGCGGTGCCGCCGACAGGATGGACGCCGACTTGCCGAGCATCTTCTGGGCCAGAGCGAGTGTCGGCATGTGGACGGACACTCCGTCGAGGACGCTCCTGCGCGTGCGCTTCTCGGCCGCCTTCGCCGCGTTCCAGAGCACCAGCACCTGCTCGGGCGTCTCGGCCGTCTCGTCGCCGAAGACATGAGGATGCCGACGCACCATCTTCTCCGTGAGGCCGCGCGCGACGTCGTCGATGTCGAAGGGGTCGGATGCCGAGCGTGATGCGATCTCGGAGTGGAACAGCACCTGCCACAGGAGGTCGCCGAGCTCCTCGCGCAGATCGTCCGCGGTGCCGGCCTCGACGGCATCCACGACCTCCGCCGACTCCTCGATCAGATAGGGCACGAGGTCGCGGTGGGAGATTTGCGCCGTCCACACGCATCGGTCGCGCACAGCGCGCATCGTGTCGGCCGCATCGCGCAACGGATCGGACATCGGACTCCTTCGGACGGGAGTCCCAGGCTAGTCCGCCGTAACACAACGGGGTCGGGCGGCCCGTGTGTGACCTCCGTGTCAATCGCACCTCCCCGGTGCCAGTAATTTGGAGGCATGCGCGAGCTGACCCGAACCGAAGCGATCGATCTCGTCGGCCGATACGAGGCCGAGCAGGAGATTCCCGAGGCGATGCGCTCCGACGTGCGGATGCTCGGTTCGATGCTCGGGCAGGTGCTGCGCGAGAGCGGCTCCCCGGGGCTCTTCGACGACGTAGAGCGGCTGCGGGGCGCGACGATCCAGGCCTACACCGACGACTCCCCCGAGGCGTTCGAGCGAGCAGCTGCGATCGCCGAGTCGTTCAGCGTCTCCCGCGCAGACGAGGTCGCGCGGGCGTTCACCGTGTACTTCCACCTGGTGAACCTCGCCGAGGAACACCAGCGCGTGCGTCTGCTGCGCGAGCGCGCCGGCGTCTCCGACCAGGACAGCGCGGGCGACTCGATCCCCGCCGCGTACGCGCAGCTGTCGTCCGAGGTCGGCGAAGACGAGGCAGCCCGCCGCCTGCGAGAACTGCGCTTCCACCCCGTCTTCACCGCTCACCCGACCGAGGCGCGTCGCCGCGCGGTGTCGCAGAGCATCCGGCGCCTCGTCAGCCTCCTCGAGACGCTCGAGAACTCCGCCGCGGGCGGCGCCGAACACCGCCGCGCCCGCCGGCGCATGCTCGAGGAGATCGACACGCTCTGGCGAACCTCGCCGCTTCGTGCCGAGAAGCCGACGCCGACCGACGAGGTGCGCGCGGTCATGGCTGTGTTCGACGACACCCTCTACACCACCATCCCGCTGGTCTACCGCCGCCTCGACGACGCACTTCAGGGCGACGTCGCGGGAAGCCGTCCCCCCGTGGTGTCGCCGTTCGTGCGCCTGGGCACCTGGGTCGGCGGCGACCGTGACGGCAATCCCTTCGTCACAGCATCGGTCACGAAGAAGGCTGCGGGCATCGCGGCCGAACACGTGCTGCTCGGACTCGAACGGAGCACCGAGCGCGTCGGCCGCGGGCTGACGATGTCGGGCGAGACCACGCCGCCGAGCAGCGCGCTGCGCGCACTCTGGGACCGACTCGCCGCATCCGACGACGACGGCGCCGCCGACGCCGTCAAGCGCGCACCGGGCGAGCACCACAAGCGGGTCATGATGCTGCTCGCGCGCCGCATCCGGGCCACGCGGGCTCGCGACGCGGATCTCGCCTACAGCGACCCGGAGGAGTTCCTCGCAGATCTGCGCGTGGTGCAGAGCTCGCTCGACCAGGCAGGTGCCAAGCGCCAGGCCTTCGGCGCGCTCCAGCAGCTCATCTGGGCCGTCGAGACCTTCGGCTTCCACCTCGCCGAGCTCGAGGTCCGCCAGCACTCCGCCGTTCACGCGAAGGTGCTCGCCGAGTGTGAAGCGGGCGGCGAGCTGAGCGACCTCGCGGTCGAGGTGCTCGAGGTGTTCCGCACCATCTCGCAGGTGCAGAAGCGGTTCGGGCCGCGAGCCGCCGGACGCTACATCGTGTCGTTCACGCAGTCCGCAGACGATCTCGCGAACGTCCACGCGCTCGCCCGGCACGCCGTCGGCCCCGACGGGACCCCGCCGGTACTCGATGTCATCCCGCTGTTCGAGACGTTCGCCGACCTGCAGGCGGCCCCCGGCATCCTGGCGGAGATCGTCGATCACCCGGCATTCGCCGCGCGCCTCGAGGCGACGGGCCGTCGCCTCGAGGTCATGCTCGGCTACTCCGACTCGTCGAAGGACGTCGGACCGGTGGCGGCCAACCTCGCCCTCTACGAGGCACAGGCACGCATCGCCGCGTGGGCACAGGAGCAGCACATCGAGCTGACCCTGTTCCACGGGCGCGGCGGCGCGCTCGGCCGCGGCGGCGGGCCCGCCAACTCCGCGATCCTCGCGCAGCCGCCGCACTCGGTCGACGGCCGGTTCAAGCTCACCGAGCAGGGTGAAGTCATCTTCGCCCGCTACGGCGACCCCGACATCGCCCTCCGGCACATCGATCAGGTCGCGGCCGCAATCCTGCTCGCCTCGGCACCCTCCATCGAAGAGCGCAACAGCCGTGCCGCCGAACGCTACGCCGATGTGGCGGCGACAATGGACACCGCCTCGCGCGAACGCTTCTTCTCGCTCGTGAAGGCGCCCGGGTTCGCACCCTGGTTCGCCGCTGTGACGCCGATGGAGGAGATCGGACTGCTCGCCCTGGGCTCGCGCCCGGCGCGTCGCGGTCTGTCGGTCGAGTCGCTCGAGGACCTGCGCGCGATCCCGTGGGTGTTCGCCTGGACGCAAGCGCGTATCAACCTGGCCGGCTGGTTCGGGCTCGGAACCGCGCTCGAGGCCGTCGGCGACGAAGCGCTGCTGCGCGAGGCATACGAGCAGTGGCCGCTCCTGCGCACGGTCATCGACAACGTGGCGATGAGTCTCGCGAAGGCCGACCCCCGCATGGCGCGTCGCCACCTCGCGCTCGCCGACCGCGACGACCTCGCTCAGCTCGTCGTCGACGAGATGCTGCTCACCCGCGACTGGGTCGTACGCATCGCCGGTGGCGACGGTCTACTCGCCAACAAGCCCGTGCTCCAGCGTGCCGTGAAGATGCGCAGCCCGTACGTCGACGCCCTCTCGCTGCTCCAGCTGCGTGCTCTGCGCGTGCTGCGGTCGACGGAGCACGACGCCCCCACCCCGCCCGAATGGCAGCGGCTGCTGCTGCTCACCGTCAACGGCGTCGCAGCGGGTCTCCAGAACACCGGGTGACCACGCCGGCGGTGATCGCGATCGCCGCCCCGCACCGCCGCATCGTCCGATCGTCACATGGCCGAGGCGGCCCCGGCGCGCCCGCTAGCGTGGTTCGGGTCCCGCCCGCTCGGCCAGAAAGCTCCACCATGACCGAAGACCACGCTCCCCTGCCCTCCTCCGTTCAGCCGGTGTTCGACACCGTCCTCCAGCGCAATCCGCACGAGCCCGAGTTCCAGCAGGCCGTTCACGAGGTGCTCGAGGCGATCGCGCCGGTCGTGGACGCCCAGCCCGAGCTCGCGCGCGACGGCATCCTCGAGCGACTGGTCGAACCCGAGCGGCAGATCATG
Organism: Microbacterium arborescens; assembly: GCF_030369635.1. Lineage (NCBI taxonomy): Bacteria > Bacillati > Actinomycetota > Actinomycetes > Micrococcales > Microbacteriaceae > Microbacterium > Microbacterium arborescens. The sequence continues at coordinate 1,945,194 of NZ_CP128474.1, forward strand.
TTCCGCGTGCCGTGGCTCGACGACGCCGGCACCGTTCGTGTCAATCGCGGCTATCGCGTGCAGTTCTCCTCGGTGCTCGGACCGTACAAGGGCGGACTGCGCTTCCACCCGACCGTGAACCTGTCGATCGTGAAGTTCCTCGGCTTCGAGCAGATCTTCAAGAACGCCCTCACCGGTCAGGGCATCGGCGGCGCCAAGGGCGGGAGCGACTTCGACCCGCACGGCCGATCGGATGCCGAGATCATGCGCTTCTGTCAGTCCTTCATGAACGAGCTCTACCGGCACCTCGGCGAACACACGGACGTCCCCGCCGGCGACATCGGCGTCGGTGCGCGCGAGATCGGCTACCTCTTCGGTCAGTACCGCAAGATCACCAACCGCCACGAGTCGGGCATGTTCACCGGCAAGGGCGTGCAGTGGGGCGGCGCGGAGGTCCGCACGGAGGCGACCGGCTACGGCGCCGTCTTCTTCGCGCAGGAGATGCTTGCCGTCGAGGGCGACTCCCTCGACGGCAAGCGCGTCGCCGTCTCGGGCTCGGGCAACGTCGCGACCTATGCGATCGAGAAGGCGTACCAGCTCGGCGCAACCCCGATCACGGCGTCCGACTCCTCGGGCACGATCGTCGACGAGGACGGGATCGACCTCGCCGTGCTCAAGCAGGTCAAGGAGATCGACCGCCGGCGCATCTCGGCGTATCTGGATCACCGCCCCGGCGCGACCTTCGTCGACGGGGGCCGCCCGTGGGGCACCGCGGTCGATGTCGCGATCCCCTCCGCGACCCAGAACGAGCTCGACGGCCACGATGCGCGCTCGCTCATCGACGGGGGCGTCCGTGTCGTGGTCGAGGGCGCCAACATGCCCTCGACGCCCGAAGCGGTCGATGCGTTCCGTGCGGCCGGCGTGCTGTTCGGTCCCGGTAAGGCGGCGAACGCGGGCGGCGTGGCGACATCAGCCCTCGAGATGAGCCAGAACGCATCACGTCAGCGCTGGGGCTTCGCCGACAGCGAGAACAAGCTGCGCGAGATCATGAAGAACGTTCACGACGCCGCGTTCGCCGCTGCCGAGCGGTACGGCCACCCGGGCGATTACGTCGTCGGGGCGAACGCCGCCGGTTTCGAGCGCGTCGCACGTGCGATGCTCGCTCAGGGAGTCATCTGACGCCGCCGGGGGCCCGCGCGGCGTGCGAGCGGGGTTAGGCTTTCACCCCGTGCCTGCCGATCCCTCCTCCCCCACGGACCCCGCGCTCACGCGTACCGGAGCGCGCCCGGCAACCGTGTCGATGCTCACCCTGTCGACCTTCGTCATCGGCTCGATGGTGGGAGCGGGGGTGTTCTCGCTCCCCGCCGGGTTCGCGGCCGAGACCGGAGTCGCCGGGACGCTCGTCGCATGGGCGGTCGCGGGCGGGGGCATGCTCGCGCTCGCCTTCGCGTTCCAGCTGCTCGCCAATCGCAGGCCGGATCTCGACGCAGGCGTCTACAGCTACGCACGAGCAGGCTTCGGCCGTTATCTCGGATACTTCTCGGCCTTCGGATACTGGGCCAGTGCGTGCGCGGGCAACGTCTTCTACTGGGTGTTCATCACCTCGACCCTGGGCGCGGTCTTCCCCGCCCTCGGCGCGGGCGACACGATCGCCGCCGTGGCGGTGTCGTCGGCCGGGCTCTGGCTCTTCTTCATCCTGATCCGCCGGGGCGTCCGCTCCGCTGCCGCCGTGAACCGCGTCGTCAGCATCGCCAAGACGCTCCCGATCGTCGTGTTCGTCGTCCTCTGCGCGACAGTCTTCGATCCCGCGGTGTTCGCCGCGAACTGGGCGGGACCGGCGGGAGCCCCCCTGTGGGACCAGATCCGCGCCACGATGCTCGTCACCGTCTTCGTCTTCATCGGCCTCGAAGGGGCCAGCGTCAACTCTCGCCACGCCCGCTCGCGGCGCGACGTCGGACGCGCCACGCTCCTCGGCTTCCTCAGCGTGCTCGCGGTCTTCGCCTCAGTGACGATCGTCTCGTTCGGGGTGCTGCCGCGTGAGCAGATCGCGGCGCTCGCGGAGCCGTCTCTGGGCGGAGTCCTGGAGACGATCGTGGGACCGGCGGGGGCGGTGTTCATCGGCGCCTCGCTCATCGTCGCTGTGCTCGGCGCCTATCTCTCGTGGACGCTCATGGCGGCCGAGGTCCTCCTGGAGGCCTCGCGGTCCGGCGATCTGCCGGCGTTCCTCTCGCGCACCAACGCCGAGGACACCCCGGTCGGTGCGCTCATGCTGTCGACGACGCTGGTGCAGGTGCTGCTGGTGGTCGTCCTGTTCGCCGAGAACGCCTTCTCGGTGGCACTCGACCTGACGAGCGTGCTCGTGCTGATCCCGTTCGTCCTCTCCGCGGGCTACGCACTGAAGCTCACGCTCACGGGCGAGACGTACCGCCCGGGCGAGCGGGCGCGCGTGCGCGACCTGCTCGTCGCCGTCATCGCGACGGGTTACACGATCTTCCTTCTGATCGCGGCCGGCGCGCACTACCTGTTGCTGTCTCTGCTGATCATCGTGCCCGGGACCGCGTTGTTCGCTGCCGCCCGCCGACGCGCGGGGGCACGCGTGTTCACGCGGGCCGAATGGGTCGTTTTCGCGGCCGCGGTCGCCGGTGCTGTGGCTGCCGTCGTGCTGCTCGCGACGGGCCGGATCAGCATCTGACCCGGCCCGACGGTCAGGATGTCGCGGACGATGCGGCCGGCGCAGCGACGGGGAAAAGCTGCTCGAGCAGCTGCCCCGTCCACGCGATCAGGTCGGCGTCGCTGAGCGCAGCGCCACCCGCGGTCGGCAGCGGAACCACGAGGGCCTCGCCGCCGGCGAGCAGCTTGGCCTTGGGGTACAGGCGCTGCAGCCGGATGCGCATCGATTCGGGCAGGCGCGCCGGCGCGACCCGCAGATTGGGCCCCATCGCGACGACGTCGGTGAGGCCCGATTGGGCAGCCCGTCGGCGCAGACGGGCGACCGCCAGCAGGCCCTCCACTTCCGCGGGCGGACGGCCGTACCGGTCGGTGAGCTCCTCGACGACGAGATCGATCGCGTCGTCCTTGGCGCTGACGGCTGCCGCCGCCGACAGCTTCTGGTAGGCCTCCAGTCGCAGCCGCTCGCTGTCGATGTAGTCCTCGGGGATGCGCGCCGCCACGGGCAGCTCGAGCCGCAGCTCTGCCGGGCCGTCGACCTCCTCGCCGCGGAAGGCCGAGACGGCCTCGCCGATCATGCGCAGGTAGAGGTCGAATCCGACCCCGGCGATGTGCCCCGCCTGCTCGGCCCCCAGGAGGTTTCCGGCGCCGCGGAGCTCGAGGTCCTTCAACGCCACCTGCATACCCGAGCCGAGGTCGTTGTTGACGGCGATCGTCTCGAGACGATCCGCGGCGGTCTCGCTCAGCGGCTTGTTCTCGTCGTACAGGAAGTACGCGTACGCCCGCTCGCGCCCGCGTCCGACGCGGCCGCGCAGCTGGTGCAGCTGACTCAGACCGTACTTGTCGGCGCGGTCGATGATGATCGTGTTGGCGTTGGAGATGTCGAGCCCGGTCTCGACGATCGTCGTCGAGACGAGGACGTCGGCGCGACGCTCCCAGAAATCGTCGACGACTTGTTCGAGCTGGTGCTCGCCCATCTGGCCGTGCGCGACCGCGATACGCGCCTCCGGCACGAGCTCGCCGAGCTGCGCCGCGACGCGCTGAATCGACTGCACGCGGTTGTGCACGAAGAACACCTGGCCTTCGCGCAGGAGCTCGCGTCGGATGGCGGCGGCGATCTGCTTGTCGCTGCGAGGGCCGACATAGGTGAGGATCGGATGCCGCTCCTCCGGCGGTGTCGCGAGGGTCGACATCTCGCGGATGCCGGTGACGGCCATCTCGAGTGTGCGCGGAATCGGCGTCGCGCTCATCGCGAGGATGTCGACGCCCGTCTTCAGCTTCTTCAGCGAGTCCTTGTGCTCGACGCCGAACCGCTGCTCCTCGTCGATGATGAGCAGGCCGAGGTCTTTGAAGGCGACCTTCTCCGTCAGGATGCGGTGCGTGCCGATGACCATGTCGACGGTGCCGTCGGCGAGTCCCTCGACCGTCTCTCGTGCCTGCTTGGGCGTCTGGAACCTCGACAGCGGCCGCACCTTGACGGGGAAGCCCGCGAACCGCTCGGTGAACGTCTCGAGATGCTGCTTCGCGAGGAGCGTGGTCGGGACGAGCATCGCGACCTGCTTGCCCTCCTGGATCGCCTTGAACGCGGCGCGGACGGCGACCTCGGTCTTGCCGAACCCGACATCGCCCGAGAGCAGACGGTCCATCGGGATCGGCTTCTCCATGTCGGCCTTGATCTCGTCGATCGTCTGCAGCTGATCCGGCGTCTCTGCGAACGGGAAAGCCTCTTCGAGCTCGCGCTGCCAGGGCGTGTCGGGTCCGAACGCGTGACCCTTCGACGCCATGCGCGCCGAGTAGAGCTTGACGAGCTCGACGGCGATGTCGCGGACGGCCTTGCGCGCCTTGCCCTTCGCCGCGGCCCAGTCGCTGCCGCCCATCTTCGAGAGCACCGGTGCCTCGCCGCCGACGTAGCGTGAGAGCTGATCGAGCTGGTCGGTGGGCACGAAGAGCTTGTCGCCGGGGTAGCCGCGCTTCGCGGGCGCGTACTCGAGCACGAGGTACTCGCGCTGCGTCTTGACCGGGTTGCGCCCGCCGCTCGACACCTCACGCTGCACGAGCTCGACGAACTTGCCGATGCCGTGGGTGGAATGGACGACGACATCGCCGGGCTTGAGCTGGAGCGGGTCGACGACGTTGCGTCGCCGCGTCGCGAGCTTCTTCACGACGCGGCCGTCGCTGCCGATCGTGCGACCGTAGAACTCGCTCTCGGTCAGGACGGCGAGCTTCGCCTCGTCCGACTCGAAACCGCGCTCGAGCGAGGCCACGACGCAGACCGCGACGGCCTCCTCGTCGAGTTCGGCGACCCCATCGCTCGTGCGCGCTGCGATACCCCGCTCCGCCAGCACGTCGCGGGCGCGATCGACGAGACCGGGACCGGAGGCGCACACCACGACGCGCCAGCCGCGCGCCAACAGGTCGCCGATGTGGGCGGTGGCGCCGTCGACGTTGCCCTGGAACGACGGCACCGCGCTGCCGACGATGCGCAGGTCGTCGCCGGTGTCGGTCAGCCCTTCGTCAGCGGCATCCGCGGCGCCCGAATCGAACGCGCTGAGCGTCCACCACACACCGGAGCGCTCACGCATCGCCTCACGCAGTGCGGGAAGGGTGAGGAAGTCGCCCGAGCCGAGGTCGACGGGGCTGTCGGCCCCGGCCGTCGCCGCGCTCCACGCGGCCTCGAGGAACTCGCGATTGGTCTCGCCGAGGGTGCGTGCGCGGGTACGCGATCGCTCGGGATCGACGAGAGCGATCGCGGAATCGCGGGGCAGATAGTCGACGATCGGCACGACGCCTTCCGCCAGCGCGGGCAGGAGAGACTCCATGCCCTCGACGGGGATGCCCTGCGACATCTTCTCGAGCATGCCCGTCAGACTCGGGAAGGTCGGCGCCATCGCCGCTGCCCGCTCCCGCACGGCGGGTGTCAGCAGCAGTTCGCGCGCCGGAAGCAGCTCGGCCTTCTCGACCTCGCCCGGAAGCGAGCGTTGATCGGCGATCGAGAAGGCGCGGATCTGATCGATCTCGTCGCCGAAGAAGTCGATGCGCAGCGGGTGATCGGCTTCGGCCGGGAAGACGTCGAGGATGCCGCCGCGCACCGCGAACTCGCCGCGTCGCGAGACCATGTCGACCCGATGATAGGCAAGTTCGACGAGCCGGCGGACGACCTGTTCGAGGTCGCTTCCGCGCGTGCCGACGGACAGCGTCACCGGCTCGGCGTCGGTCAGGCCAGCGGCGAGCGGTTGCAGCGCCGCGCGCACGGATGCCGTGATGATCAGCGGGGTGCGGCCGTCGTGCGCGGCCGCGCGGCGGAGCACGGCCAGGCGGCGGCCGACGGTCTCGGGGCTCGGGCTCAGACGCTCGTGCGGCAGGGTCTCCCACGCGGGGAAGTGGACGATCTCGGCCTCGGGCACGAGGCACTGCAACGCCGCACCGAGCGTCTCGGCCCGGCGGCCCGTGGGCGTGACGGCGAGGACGACGGCGGGACGTCCGTCGCGACGGCGCTGTTCGAGCAGCGCCGCGAGGAGCGGGGCGTCGAGGCCGTCGGCGAGCGAGTAGTCGACGCTGCCGAAGGCGCCTGATGTCACCGCCTCCCGGAAGGAGTCAGCCTGCGAAAGGGCGCGCACGATCCCGGGAACTGTCACCACAGAAGCCTACCGCCGGCCGCCGACACGGGCGCCTCGCCGTCCTCCGACAGCGCGGTCAGCGCGGTGCGTGGAAGCGCTGCTGAGCGGCGAGCAGGCCGTCGCCGACGACCGTCTCGACCGCGTCGGCCGCATCCGACACGAGGATGCCGAGCGTCTTGCGCTCGGTAGCGGAGAACGGGTCGAGGACCCAGTCGGCCGGATCCTGGACACCCGGGGGCCGGCCGATCCCGACGCGGACACGCGCGAACTCGGGGGTGCCGAGGGCCTTGGCGATATCACGCACGCCGTTGTGCCCGCCGTGCCCCCCGCCGGTCTTGAGCTTGATGGTGTCGAAGGGGATGTCGAGCTCGTCGTGGACGACGACGACGTGATCCGGATCGACGCCGTAGAACGACGCCAGGGCCGCCGCGGGGCCACCCGAGACGTTCATGAACGTCTTCGGCTTGGCCAGCACCATCTTGGCCGCGCCGGGACGGAGCCACGACTCCGCAGCCCAAGCGTTGGCCTTGTGCGCGCGCAGCGTCTCGCCCCGCCGGCTCGCGAGTTCGTCGATGACCATCTGACCGATGTTGTGCCGGGTCGCCTCGTAACGCGGCCCCGGGTTGCCGAGACCGATGATGAGCCAGGTGTCCGCCATGGCGCGCCTTTCGAACGACGGAGCCCGTCCTCACGAGGTGAGAACGGGCTCCGCACGGATGAGTCTTACTCGGACTTCGCGTCGCCCTCGGCCTCGTCCGACTGCTCGGTCGCGGTCGCCTCATCGGCGGCCTCGATCGCGTCGGCGGCGGCGTTCGTCGAAGCAGGAACCGACACGGCGACGACGAGCGTCTCGGGGTCGGTGATCAGCGCGGCGCCGCGGGGCAGGTTCAGGTCGGCAGCGGTGATGCGCGCGCCGTCCTCGAGGCCCTCGACGTCCACCTCGACGCTCTGCGGGATGTGAGTCGCCTCGACCTCGAGCGTGATCGACGACGCATCCTGCGTCGCGATGGTGCCCGAGAAGGGCTCGCCCGTGACGACGACAGGAACGTCGACCTGGACCTTCTCGCCCTTGTTCACGACGAGGAGGTCGATGTGCTCGATGATCTGGCGCACGGGGTCGCGCTGGACGTCCTTGACGAGGACCAGCTGCTCCTTGCCGTCGATCGTCAGCTCGATCACCGCGTTGGCGCGGCGGACCAGCAGCAGCATCTGGTGGCCCGGCAGGGCGACGTGCACGGGGTCGGTGCCGTGGCCGTAGATGACGGCGGGGATCTGGCCAGCGGCACGCAGACGGCGGGCGAAGCCCTTGCCGAAGTTGGTGCGCGTCTCTGCAACGACCTTGGTGTCGGTCTCGGTGGACATGCGTTTCTCCTTGTGGGCCCGAGGGCCGGCTCAGCGGTATGCGGGTTCGACGCGAACGCGAGCGCGTGGAGAGGAAACGTCCTGCACACACCCTCGTCGATCACGGATCCCGGTTCCCGCACAGCGGGCACGCGGCATCCCTCGCCGAAGTACACCCCCACTCTACCAGCGCTGGGTAGGGTGGATGAGACGTCGCCTACGCCCGGAGGAAAAATGGATTACGGCTGGTTCTCACACGTGCTTCTGTGGGTCATCGGTGCGATGACGCTCGGCTCGATCGTCTCCGTCAGCCTCGCGCTGTTCTCGATGGGCCGGCAGGGCTACCGCAAGGGCTGACCCGTCTGCCCCGCGGGCCAGACCGCGACGACGACCTTCCCGGATGCCTCCGAGTCCTTCGCCGTCGCGAACGCCTCGACGATGTCGTCGGCGTCCACGACGTGGGTGATCACCTGTTCGATCTCGGGGCGCTCATCGAGCAGCCGGACGGCCTCGTCGATCTCATCCTTGAATCGGAATGTGCCGACGTAGACCACTTCCTTGGAGATGAACGGCGCCAAGTTGACCGGTCGCGGTTCGTTGGGAACCATGCCCACCTGCACGACGCGCCCGGCCGGGCGCACCGCGCGCAGCGCCGCGGACACCGACGCCGCGACTCCCGAGCACTCCAGCACGACGTCGTAGGCGTCGGCCGGCGGCTGCTCGCTCGTCACGTCGAACGTCGTCGTCGCACCGAGTCGTCGTGCCCGCTCGAGGGGCCCGGCTAGCACGTCGGTGGCGTGCACCTCCCCCGCGCCGGCGGCGATCGCTGCGGCCACCGCAAGCAGTCCGATCGGACCGGCTCCGGTCACGAGCACACGCGCCCCCGCGACATCGCCCGCTTTGCCGAGCCCGTGCAGAGCCACCGCGAGCGGTTCCGCCAGCACGGCGCGACGGATCGGCAGGGACGTCGGCAGCGGTCGCACCATGGCGCGATCGGCGACGATCAGCTCGGCGAGCGCGCCCTGCGTGTGCGGCGTCGTCGAGGCGCTGCCGAGGTAGGCGCCGCCCGGCCAGAGGTGGGGATCGTCCGCGATCGCCTCGACCTTTCGGCCGAAGGTGGCGGGGTGAAGTGCCACCGGCGTGCCGGACTCCCACTCACCCGAGGGGTCGAGGTCGATCCGGCCGCTGAGCTCGTGACCCGGGATGAGCGGCTCCCGCACGACGAACGCGCCGTTGGCGCCCTCGTAGTAATAGTGGAGGTCCGACCCGCAGATTCCGATGTAGTCGACACGGATACGCACCTCCCCCGGGCCGGGGACGGGCTCGGCGACATCGGAGATCTCGATGTGCTGCTTGCCGTGGATGTGTGCTGCGCGCATGGTGGTCCTTCCGGTCAGACGACGGCGGTCATGCCGCCGTCGACGAAGATGTTCTGTCCCGACACGAAGCTCGAAGCGTTCGAGCAGAGGAAGAGCAGGGCTCCGTCGAGCTCGCTGAAGTCGCCCCAGCGCTGTGCCGGCGTGCGCTGCGTGAGCCACGCGCTGAAGTCGGCGTCGTCGACGAGCGCGCGATTCATCTCGGTCGCGAAGTAGCCGGGCGACAGCGCGTTGACCTGCACGTTGTGACGGGCGAGGTCGGCCGCCATCCCCTTCGTGAGCTGCGCGACCGCCCCCTTGGTCGCGGAGTACGGTGCGATCGTCTGTCGCGCCAGCGCCGACTGCACCGAGGCGATGTTGACGATCTTGCCCGACCCGCGCTCGACCATCCCCGGCGCCACGAAACGCGCGACGTAGAACACGCCGCTGAGGTTGGCGGCGACGATCTCGTCCCAGTCGGACACAGCGAACTCCGCGAACGGAGCGCGCCGCTGGATCCCGGCGTTGTTCACGAGGATGTCGGGCACCCCGACCTCGGCGACGATCGCCGCGACGCCCGCCTCGACGGCCGCGGCATCCGTGACATCGAAGACCGCTGACACCGGTGCGGGCGATCCCGCCTCGGCGGCTTCGCGCCGCGTGCGCTCGACCGCCTCGGCGTCACGCCCGTGCACGACGACTCGGGCGCCTTCACGGGCCAGGGCGAGCGCGAGGGAACGCCCCAGCCCTCGCGACGAGCCCGTCACGAGGGCGACGCGCCCGGTCACATCGAACAGAGAGGACATCGGAACTCCTTGTCGTCCGGAAGGGAAGCAGTCGTCGGCGAAGTCAGATGAGCGACGCGAGCCCGAACAGACCGAGCACCAGGACGAACGCGGTCACGGATTCGATGGCCTGCTGCACGGTCCACGTCTTCAGGGTGGTCTTCACGTCCATGCCCATGAGGCGACCGACGAGCCAGAAGCCCGAGTCGTTGACGTGCCCGGCGAACACCGAGCCGGCCGCGGTGGCCAGCACGATCGCGGCCACCTGGAGCGGGTTGAAGTCGCCTGCGACGACAGCCGGCGCGGCGAGGCCCGCGGCAGTGACGAGCGCGACGGTGGCGGAGCCCTGCGCGAGACGGATGATGACCGCGATGACGTAGGCCGCGACGATGATCGGCAGGCCCAGGTCGGACAGCGTGTCGGCGAGCGCGTCACCGATTCCGGAGGCACGAAGGACTCCGCCGAACATTCCGCCGGCACCCGTGATGAGGATGACCGAGGCGACGGGGCCGAGGGCCGAGTCGACGACCTTCTCGAGCGCGGTGCCGTTCTCGCCGCGACGCGTGCCCAGGACGAAGGTGGCCACGATCACCGTGATGAGCAGAGCCACGAAGGAGTTGCCGAGGAGCACCAGGACCTGGACCCAGAGGTCGTCGGTCGAGACGATGCCCTCGGTCGCGAGCGTGGTCAGTCCGGTGTTCATGAAGATCAGGAGCATCGGAAGCAGCAGGAGCAGGATCACGGTGAGCGGACGCGGCGGGTTCGCGGGCTGATCGTCGTCCCTCTCTCCGAACAGCGCGGGCACGGGCAGCGGGATCCGAGCGGCGATGAACTTGCCCCAGAGGTAGCCCGAGACGTACCAGACGGGGAAGACGATGACGAGGCCGAGAAGCAGGACGAGACCGAGGTTCGCACCGTAGGCCTCGGTCGCGGTGACCGGTCCGGGGTGCGGCGGCAGGAAGACGTGCATGACCGAGAACGCCGCGGCGGCGGGGATGCCGAACAGCAGGACGTTCGCCTTCGAGACGCGACGCGCGATCGCGAAAATGATCGGGAGCATCATGACGAGCCCCGCGTCGAAGAACATCGGGAAGCCGAGGATGAGCGAGGCGATGCCGAGCGCGAACGGAGCGCGCTTCTCACCGAAGACCTCGACGAACTTGTCGGCGAGCGATTTCGCGCCGCCGGAGTGCTCGATGAGCCGCCCGAGCATGGCGCCGAGGGCGACGAGCAGGGCGACCCCGGCGAGTGTCCCGCCGAAGCCGTCGGTGAGCGTCTTCGCGATCGCCGAGACCGGCACCTGCGCGACGAACGCGGTGAGCAGCGAGACGATGATCAGCGTCAGGAAGGCGTGCACCTTGCAGACGATGATCAGGAACAGGATCAGGGCGATCGCGCCGACTGCGATGAGCAGCAGCGGTCCGGCACCCAGCGTCTGGGTCCAGTCTTCCATCGGTATCTCCGTTGATGTCGGGAAGCGGACGCCCCGGGGCTGAACCCCGCGGATCGTCCCGCGTTAGTATTCGAGCTGCCCCGTGCCACGGCAGCGGAGCAGAGCGATCCTCGCACAATGATCGTATCTTTTACAACCACTGATCGTATTTTTCGGAGGCGTCATGGCGCAGGCATCCCACGGGTCCGTGCTCGACGCGCTCGGCCTCCGCATCGCATCGGGCGAGCTCGCGCCCGGATCGGTGTGCACCCTGGCCGACCTCGAGGCCGAGTTCGGTGTCTCTCGCACGGTCATCCGCGAAGCGGTTCGCGTGCTCGAAGCGATGGGAATGCTCTCCTCGCGCCGCCGGGTCGGTCTCACCGTGACGCCGACGAACGAATGGAGCGCGCTCGACACCCGCCTCATCGGCTGGCAGCTCGCCTCGCCCCGACGCGATCACCAGATCGTCGTGGTCAACGAGCTGCGCTCCGCGGTCGAGCCGATCGCCGCACGACTGGCCGCCCAGCGCGGCACCGACGTGCAGCGGTCCGAACTCCTGCGCCTCGCTGCGCGGCTGGAGGAGCTGGGTCGGAGCGGCGAGGGCGCATCGCCCGAGTACCTCGAGGTCGACATCCAGTTCCACGACCTCATCCTCGACATGAGCGGCAACCTCATGCTCGCCGCGAACAAGGCGGCGATCGCCGCGGTGATCGCGGGGCGATCAGACGTGGGACTCACTCCTGCCGTCCCGTACGAAGAGGCTCTCAACAACCACGTGCAGACAGCCGCGGCGATCGCGCGCGGCGACGCCGACGGCGCGGAACGCCACACCCGCGGCTACGTCGACGCCGTCCTCAGCGAGGTGCGGGCGCTGGTGTGACCAGCCCGTCGGGCCGACCGCCGCGAAGCGCCGTCAGAAGCGCATCGATCGACTGATCCGTCATCCGTTGCACCGCACCGCTCGTGTGTCCTCCCGCGTGCGGCGTCGCCACCACGCCCGGGTGCCCCACGAGTGGCGAGCTGGAGGGCGGCTCCGTCTCGTAGACGTCGATCGCGACGCCGTGGAGACGACCGTCGTCGAGCGCGCGGCGTGCCGCATTCTCGTCGAGAAGTCCGCCCCGAGCGGTGTTGACGACGATCGCGCCGGCGGGCAGCAGCGCCAGCCTCCGCTCGTCGAGCAGATGCCGGGTCTCGGGCAGCAGCGGCACATGGAGGCTGACCACGTCGCTGCGCCTGCACAGCTCGTCGATGTCGACCCGCTCGACCCCGGCCTGCGCGAACGCCTCATCGGGAAGCATCGGGTCGAACACGATCACCCTCATCCCGAGGGCCCGGGCGCGTTCGGCGACGAGCCGGCCGATCGCGCCGAAACCGACGACCCCGGCGGTCGCGCCCGTGAGCTCCTTGCCTTCGAGGCGCGGCCACTCCCCCGCGCGCACGGCTTCGTCGAGTCTCGAGATGCGCCGCGCGGCGGCCAGAATGAGACCGACCGCGAGCTCGGCGACCGCGATCGCGTTCGCACCCGGGGTCCGCGTCACGACGACACCTCGCGAGGCCGCGGCGTCCAAGTCGACCCGGTCCACCCCGACGCCGTAGCGGGCGAGCACGCGCAAGCGGGGCGCGGCCGCGAAGACGGTCTCGTCGTAGTCGTCGAGCCCGGCGATGATGCCGTCGACGTCGGCGACGAGCGGCACGAGCTCGGCCGGAGTCAGCGGCCGCCCGTGCGGGTTGAGGATCACCTCGTCGACCACCTCACGGAGACGGCCCAGCGATGCGCCGTGCGGGTCACGGCACAGCGAGGTCGGCGTCACCAGCACCTTCATCGTGCCGCCCCCTGCGAGCCGGGCACGGTGCGCTGGTACTGATCGAGATAGCGGGCGAACCCCTCGTCGTAGCGATCGCGGTGCTGCTCGCGGGGAGTGATCGTGCGGACCTCGACGTCGTCGAAGGCAGGATGCCGCAGGTCGAGCCCGCTTGCGAGCATGCCCATGCGCACCGCACCGACGATCGAGGTGTGCTGCTGCGCCGACACCTCCATCTCGACCCCGAAGACGTCGGCGGTCAGCTGCGTCCAGAACGGCGACGACAGGACTCCACCGGAGAGGATGATCCGACGCGGCGTGCCGCCGAGCGCGGTGAGCTCCTTGTAGCAGTGGTAGAGCGAGTAGACGATGCCCTCGAGGACCGACTGGTACATGTCCACCCGCGAGTGCGCCGGCGCGAGGTCGACGAATCCGCCGCGGCGCTGATCCTGCCAGCCCGGGCTCCGCTCGCCGAACAGGAAGGGCAGGAAGACCGGGAGGTCGACGCGGTCGGTCGACAGCGACGGCTCGATGTCGAGGTAATCCGTCGACGCCCCGAAGAGTCGATCACGCGCCCAGTCGACGCAGTTGCCGCATCCTGAGGTCGCGGCGCCGCTCAGAGCCCCGAGCGGCGAACGGTACGACCAGGTGCTGAGGGTGGGAGAGAACGCCGGATGGCGCGACGCGACGCGGAGAGCACCACTCGTCCCCATCGAGAAGGTCATCTCGCCGGGCTCGGTCGCGAGGTCGCCGATCTGATTCAAGCCGCCGTCCGGGCCGGGCGTCAGCACCGGGGTGCCTGCGGCGAGCCCGAGGAGAACCGCAGCCTCGGCCGACAGTGGCGCCGTGGCGGTCGTCGCGTGCAGCTCGGGCAGTCGTACCCGACCGAGGTCGAACCGGTCGATGACCTCGCGGTCCCACGTCGCGTCCGTGGCCGAGAGCAGGCCGCTGCCGGAGGCCAGCGAGTCGTTCGTCCAGACCTCACCCGTCATCCGGGCGAAGATGAGGCTGGCCTGGTCGAGGGCGACGAGACCGTCGATGTCGAGCCCCTGCGACCGGAGGTGCTGGAGCTTGAACACGGGGTAGATGGCGTTCACCATGCAGCCGGTGCGCTCGTAGAACCACCACGTGAAATCGTCGTCGGCACGCAGGGCGGCGCTGAGATCCTGCGCTCCGGTGTACGGCCACTCCATCACCGGCGTGACTGCGGAGAGGTCGCCGGAGCGCAGCGTCAGGCCGTGCCACGTGCCGCTGAGCACGATGAGGTCGATCCGTTGCCCCGCCGCGGCTTCGCGGCCGAGGGCCATGAGCTGGATGTAGATCGCGTCCCCGTCGCGGACCGCGGAATCGGGTCCGTCGACTTCGAACCGGCGACTGCGGACGGCGACGGCACCGGTGTCCGTGTCGAAGAGCATGGTCTTCGCCGAGGTGGTGCTGGCTTCGAGAGCGAGGATCTTCATAGGGGCCCATCTTCGGGTGTCCGGCGGGCGGCAGCGTCGCCGAGTCCCAATGATATGATCATTCGGCCGACGATGGACACCCCGAGGAGAAACATCATGGTCGCTGTTCTCGATCAGATCGCCCGCCACCGCCTCGTTCCGGTCGTCGTCGCCGATTCCGTCGACCAGGGCGTCTTCATCGCCGATGCCCTCGCCGAGGGCGGGCTGCCCGTGGCCGAGATCACCTTCCGCACCCCCGCAGCGCCGGCGGCCATCAAAGCCATCGCCGAACGGGGCGACATGATCGTCGGAGCGGGCACGATCGTCTCGCCCGCGCAGGTCGACGTGGCGGTCGCCGCGGGAGCCCGCTTCCTCGTCTCGCCCGGGTTCCACCCGGCCGTCGCCGACCGAGCCGCCGCGCTCGGGGTGCCGCTCGTTCCGGGGGCCGTGAGCGCGAGCGAGATCATGGCGGCGCTCGCCGCCGGCATCAGCACCGTGAAGTTCTTCCCCGCCGAGACATCGGGCGGTCTGCCCGCACTCCGCGCGCTCGCAGGCCCCTTCGGAGATCTGCGATTCGTGCCGACCGGCGGAATCGACGCGACGAACCTCGACGCCTACCTCGCGCACCCGCAGGTCACCGCCGTCGGCGGCTCGTGGATGCTGCCGCGGTCGGCCGTCGAAGCTCGCGATGCCGCCACCATCATCCGAGCGACATCCGACGCCGTCACACGTGTCGCGGCCTTCTCGCAAGCCGCTCCGGCCGGCCTGCCGAACGGATAAAGTGGCGAGAGAGCCGGGCTCTCTCGCAGTCTGGCCATTCCACCCGCACGCGAACCTGGAGCTACGCATGGCGTCGACCCCCTCACCGACAGGACCCTCGACCGATCAGGATCAGGCGCCGCACGAAGCGGCCACGGTCCACGAGGGCGCCCCGCGTCCCGAGGAAGTCGACCGACCGACCCCCGACGAGAGCAGCGCTCCCGCCGAGGCGGGCTCCGGCTCCGCGAACATCGGTGTCGTCGGGCTGGCGGTCATGGGCTCGAACCTCGCCCGCAACCTCGCGAGCCGCGAAGGCAACACGGTCGCCGTGTTCAACCGGTCGCGCTCGAAGACCGACGAGCTCGTCGAGACCCACCCCGAGGCGGGCTTCATCCCCGCGTTCTCGTACGAGGAGTTCGCAGCGAACCTGCAGAAGCCCCGCACCGCGATCATCATGGTCAAGGCCGGTCGGCCCACCGACGCCGTGATCGACGAGCTCATGCGGGTGTTCGAGCCGGGCGACATCATCGTCGACGGCGGCAACTCGCTGTTCACCGACACCATCCGTCGCGAGAAGGCCGTCCGCGAGGCCGGCTTCAACTTCGTCGGCATGGGCGTCTCCGGCGGCGAGGAGGGCGCTCTGCTCGGTCCCTCTCTCATGCCCGGCGGCCCCGACGAGTCGTGGGTGACCCTCGGCCCGATCCTGAAGTCGATCGCCGCCGTCGCCGAGGGCGAGCCCTGCGTGACGCACGTCGGCCACGACGGCGCGGGCCACTTCGTGAAGATGGTGCACAACGGCATCGAGTACGCCGACATGCAGCTCATCGCCGAGGCCTACGATCTCATCCGCCGAGGCACGGGCAAGTCGCCCGCCGAGATCGCCGACATCTTCGCCGAGTGGAACCGCGGCGAGCTCGAGTCGTACCTCATCGAGATCACCGCCGAGGTGCTGCGTCAGACGGATGCCGCGACGGGTCGGCCGCTCGTCGACGTGATCGTCGACCAGGCGGGCGCCAAGGGCACCGGAGCGTGGACCGTGCAGACCGCGCTCGATCTGGGCGTTCCCGTCTCGGGAATCGCGGAGGCCGTCTTCGCGCGGTCGCTGTCGAGCCACCGTGAGCAGCGCGACGTCTCGGGCTCGCTGCCCGGCCCCGACGACGCCTCCTTCACGGTCGACGACGCGGACGCCTTCATCGAGCAGGTGCGCCTGGCGCTCTACGCCTCGAAGATCGTCGCGTACTCGCAGGGCTTCGACGAGATCCGGGCTGGAGCGGCCCAGTACGGCTGGAACATCGACCTCGGCGCCGTGTCGAAGATCTGGCGCGGCGGCTGCATCATCCGCGCGCAGTTCCTCAACCGCATCGCCGACGCATACGCGACCGGTGACGAGCTCCCCGTCCTGCTGACCGCGCCGTACTTCGTCGAGGCCCTCGGCCGCGCCCAGGAGGCCTGGCGCCACGTCGTGCAGGCCGCGGCCGGCGCCGGCATCCCGGCCCCCGCCTTCAGCTCGTCGCTGTCGTACTACGACGGCCTGCGTGCGGAGCGCCTGCCGGCCGCTCTCATCCAGGGCCAGCGCGACTTCTTCGGTGCGCACACCTACAAGCGCATCGACAAGGACGGCACCTTCCACACCCTGTGGTCGGGCGATCGCTCCGAGGTCGAGGCCGAAGACACGCACTGACCTCATCGCACCGATGATCGGGCCCCGGCGAGCATCGCTCCGCCGGGGCCTTCGTCGTCGGAACGCGCGCGACCGGGATCAGAGCCAGTCGTTGTGCTTGAAGATCCCGTAGAGGCCGGCGCTCAGAAGCACCATCAGCCCGAGCGCCATCGGGTAGCCCCACGGCTGCGCGAGCTCGGGCATGAACGTGAAGTTCATGCCGTAGACGCTCGCGACGAAAGTGGGGGCGAACCCGATGGCCGCCCACGATGAGATCTTCTTGACCTGCTCGTTCTGACGTACCTGGACGACGGTGAGGTCTGCCATCTTCTCGTCGAGACGCTGGTTGACGAGCGTCGCGTGGATCGTCAGGGCATCGTCGAGCGTGTGCCGCATCGACTGCACGCGCTCCGCGACGTACTGGGCGCGCCCGCGAACGTCATCCCATCCCGCTGGCTCCGCCCCCGCCGCCGCGTCGGTGAGCGTCGTGCCCAGTCGGGTCAGCACGTCGGGCAGCGGCGACGTGGCATGGGCCAGGTCGATCACCTCTCGCTGCAGGTCGAAGATGCGCCGCGAGACGTCCGGGCCGTCGCCGAAGAGCTGGTCCTCGATCTCGTCGATGTCGTTCTCGACGCCGTCGAGCACCGCGCGATATCCGGTCGTCACGCGTTCGGCGAGCACCCACATGACCGATCCCGGTCCGCGGCGCAGGAGCTGCGGGTGCGATTGGAGCCGGCCGCGGAGCTCGTCGAGGTCGATCCGATCCGACCGCGTGACCGTCACGATGAGATGGCGCGCGAGGAAGACGTCGATCTCGTCGCAGCGGACCGTCTCGGAGGCGTCGTCGTAATGCGCGGGCTGCAGGACGACGAACGCATGATCGCCGTACCGTTCGAAGATCGACCGCTGGTGCGGCCGCAGTGCCTCTTTCACCGCCATGGGGGACATCCCCAGCTCGGCCGCGCGGGTCTGGATCTCGGCGTCGTCGACGTCGATCAGCGCGATCCAGGCGAAGCCCGCGCGCTCGCGCGCGAGTGCGGCCGCCTCATCGGGCGGGAGATCGTCGCGCACGACGGAGCCGTCGACATAAACCGCCGTCTCAACGTTCGTCATGACGTCACCGTATGCCACCGCGCATGCTCACAGCGCAGACATAGCATCGTCCATAGCTTCTCCATAGAGAACGCCTGACAATGGCATCATGACCACCCCAGCACCCGCCACACTGCAGCGTCCCGACGGCTCCCCGCTGCGCGTCCTCGTCGTCGACGACGAACAGATGCTCACCGACCTGCTCTCGATGGCGCTCAAGATGGAAGGCTGGGAGGTCCGCTCCGCGGCATCCGGATTCGAAGCGCTCTCGCTCGCACGCGAGTTCGAGCCCGACGCGATGGTGCTCGACATCATGATGCCCGACCTCGACGGGATGTCGGTGCTGCAACGGCTCCGCCAGTCCGGTGACGACGTTCCCGTGCTGTTCCTCACCGCGAAAGACTCCGTGGGCGACCGGGTCGCCGGGCTGACGGCAGGCGGCGACGACTACGTCACCAAGCCGTTCAGCCTCGAAGAGGTCGTGGCACGGCTGCGCGGCCTCATGCGGCGCGCGGGCACGGCGACCGCGGGCGGTGTCGACCCGGTGCTCCGCGTCGGCGACCTCACCCTCAACGAGGATTCGCACGAGATCGAGCGGGCCGGGACCAGCATCGAGCTCACCGCGACCGAGTTCGAGCTGCTGCGCTACCTCATGCGCAACCAGCGCCGCGTCGTCTCGAAGGCGCAGATCCTCGACCGCGTGTGGAACTACGACTTCGGCGGCCGTTCCTCCGTGGTCGAGTTGTACATCTCGTACCTGCGCAAGAAGATCGATGCCGGTCGCGAGCCGCTCATCCACACCGTCCGAGGCGTGGGCTACATGATCAAAGCGCCGCAGTGACCTCCGCCCCCGACCGCAACGCGGTGCGCGAGCGTACGGACCGTCGGCCGCGCAAGCGGTGGACGCTGCAGACCCGGTTGATGCTGACCGTGGTCGGCGTCGTCGCGCTGACGCTGATCTCGAGCGCGGTCGGTCTCGCCACGACGATCGGCACGGTGCTGGTCTCAACCGTCACCACCAACGCCGAATCGCTCACGCGCGGACTCAAACTCTTCGACAGCAGCGGGTACGTCGTGCGTGTGCGTTCCGCAGAGGAGACGATCGCCGGCACGACGGGTCTCCCTTACGGATACACACTGCTGGTGCAGGACCCGCGCGGTCCGATCACCGGTGCGACCTTCGACGGCGACGAGGGAGTGCGCGACCTCACCGCCGCGGAGCTGAACGATCTCGCTTCGACGGACCTCAGCGCCCTTCCGGCGACGATCGAGATCGGCGACCTCGGCGCGTTCCGCGTCGTGTCATTCACAGCCGGCGACATCACCGGGCTGGGCGCTCTTCCGCTCGCTCAGGTCGACGGGACTGTCGCAACCGTCGTCACCACGATCACGATCGTGACCGTCGGTGGCCTTCTCCTCCTCAGCGCGGCGATCGCGGTTGTCATTCAGCGCTCGCTCCGGCCGTTGCGCGTCGTCGCTGACACCGCGACCCGGGTCGCGTCGCTCCCCCTTGCGCAGGGAGCCGTCTCCATCAGCGAGCGCGTACCCGAGGAGGAGACCGACGACCACGATGAGATCGGCCGCGTCGGAGCAGCACTGAACACCCTCCTCGATCATGTCGATGCGTCCCTCGTCGCCCGCCAGCGCAACGAAGAGCGCATGCGATCGTTCGTCGCCGACGCGAGTCATGAGCTTCGCACGCCCCTCGCCTCGATCCGTGGATACTCCGAGCTCTCGCTCCGCGCGATGCGTCAAGGTGTGCCGGGCGTCGAAGAGACCACGACCGCCGCGCTCGAACGCATCCAGGCGCAGTCGCTGCGCATGACGAGCCTCGTCGAGGATCT
The DNA here is from genome assembly GCF_030369635.1 of Microbacterium arborescens. Taxonomy (NCBI): domain Bacteria; kingdom Bacillati; phylum Actinomycetota; class Actinomycetes; order Micrococcales; family Microbacteriaceae; genus Microbacterium; species Microbacterium arborescens. The sequence goes on from NZ_CP128474.1 coordinate 1,964,966, forward strand.
GCTCCTTCTCGCTCGGCTCGACGAAGGACAGGAGCTCGTCTACGGAACGGTCGACCTCACGGCCCTCGCCATCGACGCGGTGGCCGACGCCCGAGCGGCAGGCCAGGATCACGAGTGGCGCCTGGATGTCGGCGATGAACCGGTCGTCGTCGCGGCGGACGCCACCCGCATCACGCAGGTCGTCGCGAATCTCCTCGCCAATGCGCGCGTCCACACCCCAGCCGGCACCACCGTCACCACGGCAGTGCGCGTCACCGACGGTACGGCGGTCCTCTCGGTGCACGACGACGGCCCCGGCATCGACCCCGCCGTCGCCGATCACATCTTCGAGCGTTTCTCGCGCGGCGACAGCTCGCGGGCACGCCAAACCGGCGGCACAGGCCTCGGCCTCTCGATCGCCCGCGCCATCGTGGCGGCACACGGCGGATCACTCACGGTGCAGAGCGAGCCCGGCTCGACCACGTTCGAGCTCCGGCTGACCGCGCGACCGTCTGATCCTGGGACGGGCGCGGGGGCAGGCGCGGACGGTGAGGCGGGGGCGGGCGCCGCTCCTGCCGGTGATCCCGATGGCGAGGGGTCGCGATGACGCATACCGAAACGCGGGTCGTGGCGATCCGGCACGGTCGCGTTCAACCGTCCGGCTCGTGGGTGTACGTGTGGCTCGACATCGAGACGGGCGACATCGCGTACGTCGGGGCCACCGCGTACGAGCCGGCGCTGCGTGCGCACCTGCACCTCGAGAACGACGATCCGCAGCTCGGGCGCGTGCGCGCCACGGTGGACAGGTACGCCGAGCGCGACTTCGACGTTCTGGTGTTCGAGGTGCCCGCCGATGTCGATCGAGGCGTCGCGAAGCGGCACCTGGAGGCGCGCCTGCGCTCGGGGGTGGCCGCGGGGCGACCTGCGGGGGCGGATGTGACGCCGACGGATGGTCTCGAGGCTGAGGTGCGGTCCGTGTGCAACTTCAGCGATGACGTCGTTCGCATTATCGCGCAGCGGCGGGCTGCCCACCGCCCGTAGCGTCGGGGGCGGGAGACGCGGTCTCAACTCGAGAGGGCGCTCGTTCTCAGGGCTGTGCCGATGAGCTGGCCCGGCGGTTCCTCCCCACACGGTGGCCTGGGCGAGTTTCATTCTTCGCATCTTTGTTCGATGTGTATGTCGGATCTGGCTGTCACAATGGGAACATGTCAGCCAACGCAGGTGGTGGGCCGGGTGGGGGCGTCGTCTCGCCGCACGCCCGAGCGATCGCGGCGTACACCGAGACGTTGGCGCTGGTGCATCACGCGGATGTCGCGTCGGTGCGGGCTCTCGCCGAGCTGGGTCGGTCGGCGCTTCGCGAGGCGCGCCGTGACGGGGTGCGCGGGATGGCGTCGGACATGGAGCTGCGGTCGGTCGCGGCAGAAGCGGCGGGGTTGGCGCGGCGCAGCGACCGGCGACTGCAGGCCGACATCGACCACGCGTTGACGATCGTCGATGACTACCCGGCCGTGTTCGCGGCATGGGAGCAACGGCGAATCACCCGCGACCACGTCGACGTGGTCGTGAAAGCGGCAACCGGGCTGCCCGGCGAGGTGGGGGAAGAGTTCGAGGCCGCCGCGATCGCCGTCTGCGAGCAGGACATCGCCACCCGGGTCACACCCGCCCTGCGAGCCCTGGCAGAACGGCTCCACGACCGCACATTCACCGACCGGCACCGAGACGCCGCCGCGGGGCGGTGCGTAAGGGTCCTGCACGGGGCGGACGGAATGTCCGATGTCATCGCGACCGTACCGACCGTGATCGCGGTGGGGATGCTCGACCGGCTCACCCAGATGGGACAAGCCGTCAAGGATGCCCGGGACGTGGGTGGTCGCGGTGATGCGGTGGAGGCCGATGCTGCACCTGACGCCCGGACGATGGATCAGCTGCGTGCTGACATCCTCAGCGACCTCGTCCTCGGCGGCACGCCCGTGGTCGACCCGACCTACGGGGCCGACCGGACCGGCGGGCTCGGCGCGATCCGCGCACGCGTGCAGGTCACCGTCACGGCGGAGACCCTGGTGGGCCGTGACGAGCACCCCGCCGACGCGGTCGGTGCCGGACCGATCGACGCCGACACGGCGCGTGAGCTCGCGGGACAGGTCTCCGAGTGGGACCGGCTCTTCATCGACCCGGTCACCCGCACCCCGGTCGAGATCGACACCTACCGACCCACCCTGGCGATGAAGAAGCTCCTCACCGCTCGTGACCAGCACTGCCGGTTCCCCGGATGCCGCAGGGCCGCGATCAGGTGTGAGCTCGACCACACCGTCGATTACGCCCTCGGTGGCCACACCCACCTCCTCAACCTCGCCCACCTCTGCCAGAGACACCACTCGATGAAGCAATTCACCCGGTGGGAAGTGCGGCAGCTCGGCGGCGGGGTCCTGGAATGGACCTCACCCCTCGGACGGGTCTACCGCGAAGACATACCCGTGCCCGCCGTCTGCTTCACCACCGACACGACCGACACGGCCGACCCGCCACCGGGCGAACCGCCACCCTTCTGATCCCCGCCCGCCCCGCGCTCGGCGTGGGCTGGTGCTCGCTCGCTCGCTCGCCCGCGCGCTCGCCCGCACGCCCGCACGCCCGCACGCATGAAGACGAGATGCGCGGGATGAAATCGATCACGCAACGCCTATCAGCCCGAGCCGCTTTCGCACGGGAAGCCGGAGTGTTACGCAACGAGAACTGCCCGTGCCAACCCGAGCGTCGGCACTGACACAGCACCTCACCACCGCACGTCGACGCCGCGCCTCGGCCGTCAGTCGACGACCCGCAGCGAGGGACCGTCTCAGTATCCGGCGAAGGCGTCGGTCGTGAGCGATCGGGCCTTCGACAGCGCGGGAGCCAGTTCGGCGATGAGCCGAGGTGGGCCGGAGATGAAGGCATGCCGATCGCCGAGATCCGGGACGAGACCGGCCAGCGAGGCGGCGCTCAGCCGCTCTCCCCCGGTCCAGCGCCAATGATCCGGAAGGTTCCGAGGCTCATCACGCGTCACCACCATCACCGGGATGCCCGCAGCAATGATGTCGTCGCGGAATGCCAGCTCCTCGGCATCCGATGCGACGTAGATCATGACGACGTCGCGACGCTCTCCAGCCAGGCGCATCTCACGCAGCTGCGACACGAAGGGCGTCACGCCGATCCCCGCAGCCACCAGCACGACCTTCGCGTCCGTCCGCGCCGGCAGCACGAAGTCGCCCCAGACACCCGTGACAGGAAGATCCCGGCCGGGCTCCACGACCGCGAGGGCCTTCTTGTAGCTCGACTGAGAACCCTCACGGATCGCGATCCGAACCTCCGGCAGCTCCGCAGGCGCCGAGACGATCGAGAACTCTCGCCGTGTGCCCCGCGCATCTGGTCGGCGGTGCGGGACCTCGAGCTCGAGGTACTGTCCCGGGCGGAATCGGAAGCCGCGATGAGCCCGGAACGTGAGCTCGCGAACCGACGGCGTCAGCGCCCTGCGCTCCACGAAGGTCAACCGCACCGCGGCGCGGTAGGCGAAGAAGAAGGCGAGCAGGTTGCCGATCAGCAGCGCGCGCTCCTGCCCGAGACTCACGTCGCCGATCAGGATGGGCCACCCGGCAAGAGCCCCCACGAGCGCGGCGACCGCGTACTGCTGCCGCCGACGGGGCGGGAGCGTCAACGGCTCCGACAGCATGAACGCGCCGAGGAAGAGGAACGGCGACGACCACAGCACCTGCCCGATGACCGTCGCATCGACCGGGAGCGAGACCTGCGCATACTGCACGATCGTGCGCACGAACGCGACAGCGACCGCGACGACGAGGAAGACGGCCACGACCCGCACCTTCTCGGTCCGCACCACCACCAGGCCGCCGAGCACGACGACCGGCACCGCCAGAACGGGCGTGCCGACCCACCAGGCCGACGCTCCCAGGTCGGGGAACGGGATACTCAGCACGGTGAGCACCGTCGCACCGGCGGCGGCCGGGTTGAAGATGTGACGACCGCGCCACGCGAGCAGGTACTTCGATGCCGAGGCGACCGCTCCGGCGATCGCGAGCCCGGCCAGTCCCGCCGGCTCGAGCGTCGGTCGCAGAACGAAGAACAGGATCAGAGCGGTGATGACCGCCGACTCGATGCGCCATGTACGGCCGAGCAGGCGCTGCGCCACGGCATCCACGACGATGATCGCGGCGGCCAGCACAACGAGCGAGACCGGCAGCGCGAGCGGATCGCCCGCGATCTGCCCCGCCAGTGTCAACACGAACGCGATGACCGCGAGCACCGAGAGCGCGACGAGCACGAACCGGTACATCGACACGCGGCCGAGTGCACCGACAGCTCGGTTCCGAAGGGCCGTCAGGGATGTCATACGAACAACTCCGCTTCGCAGTGAGGTGACCATTCGACGGCCCCGTCGGTGCGCATCCGCACCCACGACGCTCTGCTGCGCTCCGCGAATCGCGGACCGCCGTCGAAGAAGAGGGCTGTGGCGACGGCATCCGCCGTCATCGCGTCGGCGGCGACCGCCCACGTCGCCGCATACTCCCGCACCGGCTCACCCGTGCGGGCGTCGAGCACGTGGTGCAGACCGTCGCCCCACGCACGGCGGTTGGTCGCCGACGCGCACAGCGCCCCGGCATCCAGAGCCCACACCCCCACCGCCCGAGAAGCGTCGTAGGGGTGCTCGAGGGCGACGCGCTGACGCACCCCGTCGACCGCCAGGTCGCCGCTCGCGTCGACGACGAGCCAGCCGGCCGTCCGCTGTCGCAGCTCCGCCAGCACGAGATCGACGAGGCGGCCTTTGCCCACCGCGCCCACATCGACCGTCGCCGGGCGATGAAGCGTGAGTCGGTCATCGGAGAGCTCGACGACATCGCGCCACTGCGCCACCGCGGCGGAGGCACCGCCGTCGCGCATCGAGTACGACGCGTCGTAGCCGCGCCGCGCGAGCACGTCACCGACGAGGGGGTTCACCGCACCGTCCGTGGCATCGGCCAACGCGCCGTAGAGCGCGAGCATGTCCACCGCGTCGGGCGGCGCGACCACCGACCCGCCCGCGGCCAGTCGGCTCACGGTCGAGTCGTCGCGGAACCGCGACCAGTCACGGTCGAACGCATCGACCACCGACATGACCGCCGCGCGCTCGGCATCGCCCAGGGGCGCTTCGCTCTCGATGCACCACACGGTCCCGATGGCGTCGAACTCCCACCGTCCGGAGCCGGCAGCCGCGGCCATCATGCTGCCGCGTAGGTGCGGATCTCCTCGACCGCCGCGTTGAAGCCACCGCTTGTGAGGGACGAGCCCGCGACCCGGTCGACCTTCACCTCGTCGAGGCTCTTGCCGACGACGGCATCCGAGATGCCGCCGATGAACTGCGACTGGTACTGCTTGCTCTCACGGCGGGTCGGCTCACCTGTGACCTCCACCGCGGTCACGGCGTCGGACGCGATCGTCAGCTGCACGGTGATCGTCTCGGGGCCCTCCGGGGTCTGGTAGGTGCCCTCGGCGGTGTACGTGCCGTCGGTGTAGGTTCCGCCGGTCGAGCCCGCCGAACCGGTCGAGCCCGCCGCGGGCGTCGCGTCGGACGAGGCCGCTCCACCCGAACCGGGCTGTTCGGCATCGGCCTGACCCGCGCACCCGGCGAGAAGGGCGAGGCCGGCGACGGATGCCGCGGCGGCGGTCACACGGAGCGAACGGGGTACGGCAGTGGCTCGGATCATGGGGGTCCTCCTGTGTCGTGCCCCTCCGGGGGGAGGCGGGCTGATCTCACGCTAGCGGCCTGCCGCCATGGGTCCCCTCTGTTATTCCTATGCGTTTGCATCGAGTCGTGCAGGCTCGCGCCAGAGCGCCTTCAGGCCCTCCACCGCGAAGAAGATCGCGACGGCGAAACCGAGCGGCAGCAGCCATGCCTGCACAGACAAGGGACGGGAGTCGAACAGCGTGTTCATGAACGGCACGTACGTGTATACGAGCTGCAACCCGATGAGCGCGGCAGCCGACCACCAGATCACCCGGTTGCCCCGCAGGACATCGCGGTTCACACTCGACCTGGTCAGGAAGCGACAGTTGAGCAGGAACGCCAGCTGCCCCAGGGCGAGGACGGACACCGACACCGTTCGGGCGACGTCGAGATCGGCGCCCGTGGCACGGACGATCGCGAACGCCGCGAGCGTCGCGCCGCCGATCAGCACCGACACCACCAGGACGAACATGAGCTCGCGCAGTGAGATGATCGACCCCCCGCTCGATCGTGGCGGTCGCGACATGATTCCCGGCTCCGCCGGCTCGTACGCGAGCGCGAGCGAGAGGGTCACCGCGGTGACCATGTTGACCCACAGCACCTGCACCGGAGACAGGGGCAGCGCCAATCCGAAGACGACGGCGACGAGGATCACGAGCGACTGCGCACCGTTCGTGGGCAGCAGGAACACGATCGACTTCCGCAGGTTGTCATAGATCCGACGCCCCTCGCGGATAGCCGAACGGATCGTGGCGAAGTTGTCGTCGGCGAGGACGATCTCGGCCGCTTCCTTCGTCGCCTCCGTGCCCTTGATGCCCATCGCGACCCCGACGTCGGCACGGGTGAGGGCGGGAGCGTCGTTGACGCCGTCGCCCGTCATCGCCACGACCTCACCGTGCGACTGCAGGGCGCGAACGATGCGGATCTTGTGCTCGGGGCTCGTCCGGGCGTAGACGTCGACGTCGCGGACGACATCCTTCAGCTTCTCCTGGCTGAGCGACTCCAGCTCACCGCCGGTGAGGACGCGCGGTGCGTCATCCGACACCAGTCCCATCTCGCGGCTGATCGCGACGGCGGTTCCCGCGTGGTCACCCGTGATCATCTTCACGCGGATGCCGGCGTGGTGGCAGTCGGCGATCGCCTCGATGGCCTCCGGTCGCGGCGGGTCGAGAATCCCCCACAGACCCAGGAACTCCAACTCGTCGACGTCGTCGAGCGTGATCTCGTCGAGGCTCGACGGCTTGCGCGCGGCCGCCAGGACCCGCAAGCCTTCGCCACTCAGCTCGGCGATCGCGGCCTCCCAGAAGTCGCGGTCGAGATGCTCCGATCCGGCGGCCCCGCGCTGGCGCGTCGAACGCTCGAGCAGCCGGTCGGGGGCGCCCTTGACGAGCAGCGCGCGCGACCCGTCTGCACCCTCGTTCAGGGTCGCCATGAACTTGTTCTCCGAGTCGAACGGCAGGACGTCGACGCGTCGGACGCCGTCGGCCTCGCCGTCGTGTCCGCCCTTCATCGCGACGACACGCAGCGCCCCTTCGGTCGGTTCTCCGACGAGCTTCCAGCCGTCGTCATCCGACACGACGTCGGCGTCATTGCAGAGGTCGGCTACAGCGAGGACGGCCGAAAGATCGCCGCCGGCGCGTCCACCACCGTCCGCCCGCTCGATCTCGCCCTCCGGCGCGTATCCGAGCCCGGAAACGTCGTAGCGGGCGACCGGGGTGACGATCCGCCGCACCGTCATCTCGTTCTTGGTGAGCGTGCCCGTCTTGTCGGAGCACACCGTCGTCACCGATCCCAGCGTCTCGACGGCCGGGAGCTTGCGCGTGATCGCGCGACGCCGCGCCATCTGCTGGACACCGATCGCCAGCGTGATCGTCACAAGCGCCGGAAGCCCCTCCGGAATCGCCGCGACGGCGAAGCCGATCGTCGCCGAGACGAGCTCACCGAACGGCATCCCGTGCACGAACCGGCCGATGAGCATCATCAGGGCGGCCATCCCGAGGATGACGAGCGTCAGGACCCGCCCGAACGCGTCCAGCTGTTTCGTGAGCGGCGTCGTCAAGCTGCCCGCGCCGCCGACCAGTTCCTGGATCTTGCCGATCTCGGTGCGGGCGCCGGTTCCCGTGACGATCCCCCGCCCCTGCCCCGCCGAGACGATCGTGCCCGAAAAGGCCATCGAAGCGCGGTCGCCGACGCCGGCATCCGCGTCGACGGGGTCGGTCTGCTTGGATGACGGCACCGACTCACCGGTCAGCGCCGCCTCGTCGATGCGCAGCTGACTCGCCTGGACGAGGCGGAGGTCTGCCGGAACCTTGTCGCCGGCAGACAGGCGTGCGACGTCACCGGGCACGAGATCCGCGGCGGGCAACCGCCGCCACGAGCCGTCGCGACGCACGCTCGCGTCGGACGACAGCATCCCTCGGATGCCCGCCAGGGCCTTCTCGGCCCGCCCCTCCTGCGCGAAGCCGATCACGGCGTTGATGATGGCGACGGCGAGGATGACCCAGACGTCGAGCCAGTCGGCCATCACCGCCTTGATCGCGGCAGCGGCCAGCAGGATGTAGATCAGGGTGTCGTTGAAATGCGAGAGGAACCGCAGCCATGCGGGAGTGCGCTTCGCCTCGGGCAGGACGTTCGGCCCCATCGCGGCGAGGCGCCTCGCCGCGTCGTCCGAACTCAGCCCCTCGGCGCTGGTTCCGAGCGCCGATGCGACCTCGTCGACGGGGCGAGCGTAGGAGCGAGGCGACTCGAGGTCCGCCTCGGAGGTGGGGGCAGCCATGCCGCCGATCCTACGGCGTCGAGCCTCCCGCCACAGTGGCTGTCGCCGTGGAAGACGCGGTGCGTCGGGACCCTGCCGGGGCGCTGCTGCTGTGCCGCCGACAGGCTCGATCAGGCGTGGCCGCTGCTCCCACTGCCCGTGGACGCGATCAGCCTGTGGACGGCACGGCACGGGGCGTCGACGAACGACCGCACGCAGCCCCGGCGGCAACAGCGGGGCGCGGCAGCCGAGCGGATGCGTCCCGGGTCAGGCGGCGCCGTCGAACATGCTGGTGACGGAGCCGTCCTCGAAGACCTCCTTGATCGCGCGCGCCAAGAGCGGTGCGATCGGAAGGATGGTGAGGCCGGGGAAGCGCTTGTCGTCGCCGAGCGGGATCGTGTCGGTGACGACCACTTCGTCGATCGCGGCGTCTTGCAGACGGTCGACCGCCGGGTGGCTGAAGATCGCGTGCGTGGCCGCGACGATGACGCGCTCGGCGCCATTGCTCTTCAGCGCCTGCGCGGCCTTGACGATGGTGCCGCCGGTGTCAATCATGTCGTCGACAAGCAGGCAGACACGTCCGCGCACGTCACCGACGATCTCGTTGACGGTGACCTGGTTGGCCACATTCGGGTCGCGACGCTTGTGGATGATCGCCAGCGGCGCACCCAGGCTGTCCGACCAGGTGTCGGCGACCCGGACACGGCCGGTGTCGGGCGAGACCACCGTCAGCTTCGCCCGGTCCTCTGGGCTGAGCGTGCGCTCGAAGTGCTCCAGCAGCACCGGCTTGGCGAAGAGGTGGTCGACGGGACCGTCGAAGAATCCTTGGATCTGCGCGGCGTGCAGGTCGACGCTCATCACACGGTCGGCACCGGCCGTCTTGAACAGGTCTGCGACGAGGCGTGCACTGATCGGCTCGCGACCGCGGCCCTTCTTGTCCTGGCGCGAATACGGGTAATACGGCGCGACGACGGTGATGCGCTTCGCGGATGCGCGCTTGGCGGCGTCCAGCATGATCAGCGTCTCCATGAGCCACTCGTTGACCGGCGGGCCGAACGACTGCACGAGGAAGAAGTCGCACCCGCGGATCGAGACCTCGAAGCGCGTGAGGATCTCACCCGACGCGAAGGTGCGGTGCTCGGTGGGCACGAGCTCGGTGCCGAGCTGCGTCGCCACATCGGCAGACAGCGCGGGGTGCGAGCCACCGGATGCCACGACGAGACGCTTCTTGGTCTTGGCGACCAGTCCCGGGGCGATACCCCGCGAGACGTCGAGGTCAACCGTGTTCTTCTTGCGAGCCATCGTCCGCTTCCTGTGAAGACCGCACGCGTGCCGCTGCTGCGGCGGCTGCAGTACCGGGTCTGTTCTTCTCGACCCACCCTGTGACATTGCGCTGGGGGGCGACGCTGAGCGCGAGAGCACCGGCCGGGACGTCCTTGCGGATGACCGCTCCGGCGCCCGTCTTGGCGCCCTCACCGATCTTAACCGGCGCGACGAAGACGTTGTGCGAGCCGGCGTGGACCTCGTCGCCGATGACGGTGCGGTGCTTGGCGAGGTCGTCGTAGTTCGCGGTGATGGCGCCCGCGCCCAGATTCACGCCGCGGCCGATCTCGGCGTCACCGACGTACGACAGGTGCGGCACCTTGCTGCCTGCACCGATGACGGCGTTCTTCGTCTCGACGAAGGTGCCGATCTTGCCGCGCTCCCCCAGCTGCGTGCCGGGCCGGATGTACGAGAACGGCCCCACGGTCGCACCGGCGCCGATGACGGCGAGGGTCGCATCGCTCCGCGTCACCGAGGCGCCCGCGCCGACCTCGCAGTCGGTCAACGACGTGTCGGGGCCGATCGTGGCCCCTTCCGCGACCACCGTCGCGCGGAGGATGTGGGTGTTCGGAAGCACGGTCACGTCGGGGGCGAGCGTGGCGGTGACGTCGATCCACGTGGTCGCGGGGTCCTGAACCGTCACCCCCTCGAGCTGCCAGCGACGCACCGTGCGCGCGTTCAGCAGGCGTCCGGCCTCGGCGAGCTGCACACGGTCGTTGACGCCGACGATCAGGGTCGGGTCGGCCACGGGCTGCGCCGCGACGGCGAGGGCGTCGGCGCGCAGCATCCCCACGACGTCGGTGAGGTACTTCTCGGCCTGGACGTTGGCCGTGCTGATCCGGCCCAGCCGCTCGCGCAGAGGGCCCGCCTGGAAGGCGTAGACGCCGGCGTTGACCTCGTCGACGGCACGCTCTGCGTCGGTTGCGTCCTTGTGCTCGACGATGCGGTCGACACCGCCCGCGGTGTCACGGACGACGCGGCCGTAGCCCGTGGGATCGGTCAGGCGAGCGCTCAGCATCGTGGCCGCCGCACCCGACGAGCGGTGCGTGCGCAGCAGTTCGCCGAGCGTGGCGTCGTCGAGGAGAGGAACATCGGCACTCAGCACCAGCACGTCGCCCGTGAACTCCGGCAGCTGATCGAGCGCGACCTCGACGGCCCGGCCCGTTCCGGGGATCTCGTCCTGGTCGACGACGACCACCTCGGGCGAGACGCCGAGCACCGCTTCGGCGACGCGATCACGTTCGTGACGGACGACGACGAGCACATGGGCGGGGGCGAGGTCGCGCGCGGTGTCGAGCACGTGGCCGACGAGCGGTCGTCCGCCGATGCGATGCAGCACCTTCGGCAGCGACGACTTCATCCGCGTCCCCTGCCCCGCGGCGAGGATCACGACAGCGAGACGGGGGTCGAGTTGGGTGTCGCTCATGCTCCGCCGCCAGGACTCGAACCTAGACCTCACAGCTCCAAAGGCTGTCGTGCTGCCATTACACCACGGCGGACCGCCGCACCGAGGTGCGGCCCGACAAGTCTGCCAGAGCGCGCGGGGCCGCGCCGCCGCGAACGCCGGTGTCGAGCGCCCCGGTTCGGGATAATGGGGCCATGGCACACGAGACCGACGAGGTGGACCGCATCGTCGGGGCGTGGTCGCTGCAACGTCCCGACCTGGATTTCTCGCCGCTCGAAGTGCTCTCCCGAGTCGACCGACTGTCGCGCCACCTCGACCGCGCGCGCCGCGAGGCTTTCCGCCGCAGCGATCTCGAGCCGTGGGAGTGGGACGTGCTCTCGGCGCTGCGTCGCGCCGGCGAGCCGTACCAGTTGAGCCCCAAGCAGCTGCTCCAGCAGACGTTGGTCTCGAGCGGCACGATGACCAATCGCATCGATCGGCTCGTCGCGCGCCGGCTCGTGCGCCGTGAGTCCGATCCCGGCGACGGTCGCAGCGTCCTCGTGACCCTGACCGATGACGGACGGATCCGTGTGGATGCCGCCATCACGCGCCTCGTCGACGCGGAGGCGGTCCTCCTGGCCGGTCTGTCCAAGAGCGACCGGGATCGACTGGCCTCGCTGCTGCGCAAGCTCTCGCTGGGGTTCGACGGGTCTCCCCCGGCACCGTCCGCCTGATCCTGCCGGGCTCGGCTGACAGCATCCGCCCCGTGGGGGTGGCCTAGCCTGGAAGCAATATGGCGCATCTTCTGGGAGCCGAGGGCCTTCGCCTCGAGTATCCGACCAAAGTGGTGTTCGACGGGGTCTCCCTCGGTGTCGACGAGGGCGACCGCATCGGTATCGTCGGCCGGAACGGCGACGGCAAGTCGAGCCTGCTGCGCATGCTCGCGGGGCTGATCGAGCCCGACTCCGGCCGGGTGACCGTCCGCGGCGGCATCCGGGTCGGCGTGCTGGCGCAGGCCGACGACCTCGACGACGACCTGCGGGTGCGTGACGCCGTGGTCGGCGACCAGGCCGACCACGAGTGGGCGGGCGACGCGCGGGTGCGCGACGTCATCGCGGGCCTGCTCGGCGACCTCGACTGGGAAGGTCCGATCCGCGGGCTCTCGGGCGGTCAGCGCCGCCGCGTCTCGCTGGCGGCGCTCCTCGCGGGCGACCACGACGTCATCTTCCTCGACGAGCCGACGAACCACCTCGACGTCGAGGGAATCTCGTGGCTCGCGGAGCACCTCAAGCGGCGCTGGTCGGCCGGATCGGGTGCACTCCTCGTCGTGACGCACGACCGGTGGTTCCTCGACGAGATCTGCACCGCGACGTGGGAGGTCCACGACCGCATCGTCGAGCCGTTCGACGGCGGGTACGCCGCGTACATCCTGCAGCGCGTCGAGCGCGACCGGCAAGCCGCGACCATCGAGGCCCGGCGGCAGAACCTGGCCCGCAAAGAACTCGCGTGGCTGCGCCGCGGCGCCCCCGCCCGCACCTCGAAGCCCAAGTTCCGCATCGACGCTGCGAACGAACTGATCGCCGACGTCCCCGAGATCCGTGACCGGGTCGCCCTGCAGTCGCTCGCGGTCTCGCGACTGGGCAAGGATGTCGTCGACGTCCTCGACGCGGGCGTCAGTTACGGCGACCGCGTCGTACTGGAGAAGGTCGAATGGCGTGTCGCGCCGGGCGAGCGGACCGGCATCCTCGGCGTGAACGGCGCCGGCAAGTCGACGCTCCTCGGGCTGATCTCCGGCACGGTCGAACCGACGACGGGGCGTGTGAAGCACGGCAAGACAGTGAAGGTCGCGACCCTCTCGCAGCGCATGGGCGAGCTGGACGAGCACCTCGACCAGCCTGTCCGCGTCGTCATCTCGAACCTGCGGACCAGCTACACCGTCGGGTCGGGCTCGAAAGCCCAGGATCTGACGCCGGGACAGCTGCTCGAGCGGATGGGGTTCAGCTCAGCGCAGCTGTCGACGCCCGTCAAAGACCTCTCGGGCGGACAGAAGCGGCGGCTTCAGCTGCTGCTCATCCTGCTCGACCAGCCGAACGTGCTGATCCTCGACGAGCCGACGAACGACCTCGACACCGACATGCTCGCGGCCATCGAAGACCTCCTGGACTCGTGGGCCGGAACCCTCATCGTCGTCTCTCACGACCGGTACTTCCTCGAGCGCGTGACCGACCAGCAGTACGCGATCCTCGGTGGCCGGCTGCGACATCTCCCCGGCGGTGTCGACGAGTACCTGCGGCTGCGACGCGAACAGCCCGAGCGCACGGGGGCGAGCTCCGCGGCATCCGTCCCGGCATCGAGCAGCGGACCAGTGAGCCCGTCGACTCCGACGCTCAGCGGCGCAGAGCGTCGAGCTGCCGAGAAGGAGGTCTCGGCCATCGACCGCCGGCTCGAGAAGATCCAGGGCGAGATCGCAGCCGTCGACGCGCAGCTCGCGGAGGCACACGACGACTTCGAACGGATCATGGGCCTGCAGCGCCGGCGCGACGAGCTCGTCGCCGAGACGACGACGCTCGAGGAACGCTGGCTCGAGCTCGGCGAGGCCATCGACGGCTGACCGCCGTCCGCACGACGAAGCCCCCGGCGCTCTCGGCACCGGGGGCTCGATCGTGAGGGATCAGACGAGACCGTTGTCCTCGAGGAACTTCTTGGCGATCGCAGCCGGCTCGAGCTTGTCGACCGTGCTCTGGACGTTGAGCGCGACCAGGGCCTCGGGGGTGAGCTTCGCGCTGACGGCGTTGATGGTGTCCTCGACCTCGCCCGCGAGGTCCTTGTTCACGACCGGGACGACGTTGGAGGCGAGGAAGAGACCCTCGGGGTCTTCGAGCACGACGAGGTCGTCGGTCTGGATGCGGGGGTCGGCCGTGAAGACGTTGGCGACGTTCACGGTGCCGGCGACGAGGTCGTCGACGGTGGTCTCACCGGTGGCCTGGAAGCCGACCTGGATGCCGTAGGTGTCAGCCAGGCCCGTCGGGCCGTAGGGACGCTGCTCGAGCTCGGCGGGACCGCCGAGCGTGAGCGGCTCGGTCACGTTGGCGAGATCGGCGATCGTGGTCAGGTTCCACTGCTCGGCGAATGCCGCGGTCACCGTGTACGAGTCCTGGTCGCTTGCGGTCGCCTGGTCGAGCACCGTGAGGTTCTCGGGCAGAGCGTCGGTGAGGGCGGCGTAGACGTCGTCGGAGGTGCGAGCCGTGGTGTCCTCATCGAAGTACTGCAGCAGGTTGCCGGTGTACTCGGGGAACAGCGTCAGCGAGCCGCTCTCGAGCTCGGGCAGGTACGCCTCGCGCTGGCCGGTCGTGAACTGCCGGTCGACGGTCTTACCGGCGCCCTCGAGAGCCTGAGCGTAGATCTCGGCGATGATCTCGTTGGAGTAATAGTCCTGCGATCCGATGACGATGGTGCCGTCGGCGGGGGCCGCCGACTCTCCGCCGCCGTCCGCGAGCGGGTCGGAGCTGGCGCATCCGGCGAACAGGGTGGTGGCGGCGAGCACGCCGACACCGGCCGTCAACAGGCGGCGGGTGGTGAAGCGAGACATGGGTTCCTCTTTCTGGTGGTGCGACGGTGGGGTGCTGTGGGTCGGGATGGTCGGTCAGGCGGTCGCGGCGACGGGCCGGCGGGTGCGCTGCGGGGCGTCGGCGGCGCGGATGCCCCGCGGCACGCTGAGGCGTTGGAGGAGGGCGAAGACGGCGTCGAGCAGGAGGGCGAGCACCGCGAGCACGAGGGCTGCGCCGAGCACCTGGTCGATGGCACGGAGGTCGATGCCCTGGATGATGCGGAAGCCGAGGCCGCCGAGGTCGGTGTAACCCGCGATCGTCACCGTCGCCACCACCTGGAGCACCGCCGAGCGCAGTCCGCCGATGAGCAGCGACAGGCCGAGCGGCACCTCGACGCGCCAGAGGATCTGCCACTCCGTCATGCCGACGGCCCGTGCCGCGTCGATCGTCCGGCGATCGATCGCCTGCAGCCCGCTATAGGCGCCCGCGAGCAGCGGCGGGATGGCCAGCACGACGAAGGTGATGAACGCGGCCTCGGTCTTCTGGGTCACCCCGAGCAGCAGGATCAGCAGGATCAGCAGTCCGAACGACGGGATCGCGCGGGCTGCTCCCGACACGGCCACCGCGAACTCGCGCCCCTTGCCGGTGTGCCCGATGGCCCAGCCGATCGGCACCGCGATGACCGCGGCGATCAGCACCGAGACGAAGGTGTAGAACAGCTGCTGGCCGATCAGGAACGGCACCGAGTTGCTGCCGGTGTACTGGGCGGGGTCGAGGACCCAGGCGATGGCGTCGACGAAGACGTTCATGCGGTGGCCTCCCGTCGGCGCCGCGCGCGACGGTCTCGGCGCACCGAGCCCGCGTGGGCCCACGGCATGACGACGCGGCCGATCACCACGAGCAGCGCATCGATGACGAGGGCGATGATCGCGACGGCGACGATGCCCGCGAACACCTCTTCGAGGAGGCGCCGCTGGATGCCGTTGGTGAACAGATAGCCGAGGTTCGTGACGCCGACGAGGATGCCGACCGTGGCAAGCGACACGGTCGAGACGGCCATCACCCGCAGGCCCGCGAGCAGCACGGGGCCGGACAGGGGCAGATCGACGGCCCAGAATCGCCGGAACCCGCCGTATCCCATCGCCGTGGCTGCCTGCCGGACGCCCGGATCCACCGAGTCGAAGCCATCGGCCACCGAGCGGGTCTGGATCGCGATCGCGTAGATCGTCAGCCCGACGATGAGGTTCGTCTCGGTACGGATGCCGTACCCGAGCGCGCTCGGCAGCAGGACGAGCAACGCGAGTGAGGGGATGGTGTACAGCAGGCCGGTCAGGGTGATCACCCACCCGCGCAGCAGACGGTACCGCCACGCCACCCACCCGAGCGGCACGGAGAGCACCAGCCCCAGCACGATGGCGATGACGCTCTGCCGGATGTGGTCGAGGGCGAGCGAGAAGATGAGGTCGAGGTTCGACCAGATCCACGACACGTCAGACGTCACCTTCGACCAGGGCGCCCTGCGTGCGCCCCTCGGAATCGACGAGCACCGCTCCGTTCGCCGTCCGCTCGACATGCAGAGCACGCTTGCCCCGCTCGACTCCGATGAAGCTGGCGACGAACTCGTCGGCAGGGTCGCGAATGATCTCGCTGGGAGAGCCGACCTGCAGCTTGTGCGCGCCGGCGGCGAGGATCACGACCTGGTCGCCGAGGAGGAACGCCTCGTCGATGTCGTGGGTGACGAAGACGACGGTCTTGCCGAGCTCGCGCTGCAGACGCAGCAGCTCCTGCTGCAGCTCGTCTCGCACGATGGGGTCGACGGCGCCGAAGGGCTCGTCCATCAGGAGGATGTTCGGGTCGTTGGCGAGGCCCCGGGCCACGCCCACTCGCTGCTGCTGGCCGCCCGACAGCTGGCTCGGGTAACGATCCGCCATGCGCGTGTCGAGTCCGACCGTCTCCATGAGCTCGAGCGCCCGGCGCCGCGCGTCGCGCCGGCTCGTGCCGGTGAGGACGGGCACGGTGGCGATGTTGTCGGCGACGGTGAAGTGCGGCAGCAGGCCGGAGTTCTGCATGACGTAGCCGATGCGGCGGCGCAGCTGCACCGGGGAGCCGGTCGCGACGCTCTCGCCGTCGATCTCGATGGCGCCGGAGGTCGGCTCGACCATCCGGTTGATCATGCGCAGAAGAGTCGTCTTGCCGCATCCGGAAGACCCCACGAAGACGGTCGTCTGATGAGACGGGATGACGAGAGAGAAGTCCTGCACCGCGCGGGTGCCGTCGGGGAACTCTTTGACGACGTCGCGGAACTCGATCACGCGTTCAGCTCTCGATCACGACCGAGCGGTCGAACGCGACGTAGCCCGAGAAGTCGGTGCCGACGCGCTCGATCGCGGTGGGATACGGCGTCGGGTACGACCATGCCTTGTCGGCCGACCCGGCGACGTCGAAGTACTGGGCGTCGCCCTTCCAGGCGCAGGTGTAGGCCGTGTCGCTTTCGGTCAGGACGCCCGGAGCGATGCTCCGAGGCGGGAAGTACCAGTTTCCCTCGATCCGCACGAGATCGCTCTCGTCGGCTTCAGCGACGATCGTGTCGCCCAGTCGTGCACGCATGGCGCCGCCCTCCGTTGTGGTCTCTCACGCTAGCGTTCGGAAGCGACACCCGGGCCGTGTTGCGTCATGTCGTGAAATGGACTAAAAAGACGCATCCCGACTCGCGAGAGGGCTCTCCGCGGACGTTCAGTACCAGAGGCCGACGCGGGGAACGAGCGTCGACGCGAACATCCGCGAGGCGGCGGCGAGGTCGGTGCCTCGCACCCGCCCGGCCCGCCCGAGCGTCTCGGGCGACACGCCACCGAGATACACGGCCGCGAGCTCGACGACCGACAGTTCGAGCGTCTCGGCCCCGGCGGTGCCTCCGGCGTCGTCGGCATCCGTCGCCGCGGACACCGTGGCGGCGCCGTGGTCATCGACCGTCAGCAGGTAGTCCCCCGCCGCGATCTCGAGCGGATCGCTCACCCGCAGCACCACGCGTCCCGCGGCGCCGTACGTGCGTGCCCGGAGAGCCGCGGGCACGTCCACGATGCGCAGGTACTGGTGGTCGAAGACCGTGACCGACGCAGCACGCCGATCGCCGATCATCCACAGGACCGGCTCGTCCACCGAGCACAGCTCAGCATGGACATGCGCCACGAGATCGAGTTCGAGGAGGAACCGCCACAGCGCGGCATAGGCGTCGTCGGTCTCGGCGATCAGGATCGTCACCTTCGCCGTGCCCTTGACGATGTCGCGCTCGTGAGGCGCGAGCGTGTAGGTGAGGATGCCGCGTACCTCTCCCGCCGCGTCGCGGTACTGCACGCACCGGATGTCGCCGCCGTCCTTCGCATCGGGGTCGGTGCCGGTGAAGCGGTCGCCGTGCCCCGGCGGCAGGGCGATGTCGCCGGGGGTGCGGCGGCGTGTGCGCTCGTGGAGCGTCGCGACCACGTCGCGCGCGACGGTGCGCTCGACGAAGTCGAGGCGCCCCTCCGGCGTCGGTCCGCTCCAGCGCACGCGGCGCGTGTCGATGTCGAGGATCGCGGCGGATGCCGCCGAAGCGAAGCCGTAGCGGCCGTACAGCGTCGACTCGGTCACCGTGAGCATCGCGACGGGGAGCCCCGCTGCGGCGACCGTGCGGACCTCGCCCTCGAGGAGCGCTCGTGCGATGCCGCGACGCCGGTGCGTCTGCGCGACGGTGACGGCGCTGATCGCACCGGCGGGGATCGTCCCACCCGGCACGGTGAGTTCGGACGCCCACGACGCGACCGTACCGACCGCCACCTCCGGCATCGGTCCGCTCTCGTCGAACACAGCGGTCAGCCGCCGATCACTGTTCCTGCCGCGCGCGCCGGCGATCTGCTCGGCCGAGCGCTCGCCGTCCTGGAAGCCGCGCGCGACGGCCTGGATCCAGCCGTCGAACGCCGGCTCGGCGGCCGGCACCGTTCGATAGGTCAGTCCGCGCTGGGCAAGAGCACGGCGGGACGCCTCGTCGACGTCGCGATGCATCAGGGGGTTCGGGGTCTCGGTCATCGGGTCACCACTTTCGCGCCCGTCACCGGGCCGGAGACATGACGGGCACGGTGGCCCATCGCGGACAGGTTCTGCTCGAGAGCGCGCGCAGCCGTGGCATCGGCGGCGAGAAAGGCGAGAGTCGGGCCGGACCCCGACACGATCCCCGCCAACGCGCCGAGTTCCACGGCGCCATCGAGCAGGTCGCACAGGTCCGGCCGCAGCGCGCACGCCGCTTCCTGCAGATCGTTGCGCAGAGCGCTCGCGAGGAGGTCGGGAGACCCCGAGCGCAGCGCCTGGAGGACGACCGGGTCGACCTCGGGCGGCTCGGGGCGCGGGGCGATGTCGGGCCGCCGGTCGGCTCGCAGCCGGTCGAGCGCTGCGTACACCTCCGGGGTCGAGAGGCCGCCGCCGTCGGCGACCACGACCCAGTCGAAGCGGGCTCGCCCGAGCGCCGGGCTCAAGCGATCGCCGCGCCCCGTGCCCACCGCGCTGCCACCCATGAGCGAGAACGGGACATCGGCCCCCAGGCGCGCAGCCAGCTCCTGCAGCGCCGGAGACGTGAGCCCGGCGCCCCACAACGCGTCGCAAGCCACGAGGGCCGCCGCGGCATCCGCCGACCCCCCGCCCATGCCGCCGGCGACCGGTACGGACTTGCAGATGTCCAGATGCACGCCACCCAGATAGCCGACCTCTCGCGCCACCATCCGCGCCGCGCGCAGGGCGAGGTTTCGATCGTCCAGGGGAACGCCGGGCACGGGTTCGCCGGCTTCGTCCACGACGGTCACGGTGAAGTCGTCCGCAGGCGTCGCCACCAGATCCTCGTACAGCGAGACGGCCTGATACACCGAGGCGACGTCATGGTAACCGTCGTCCTGCACGGCTCCGACGTCGAGGAACAGGTTGATCTTGCCGGGAGCCCGCACACGCACGCGGTCGGGGACGGCGCTGAGGCTCATGAGCCGTCCGGCCCGTCCCAGATCGAGCCGATGCGAGCAGCGATGTCGTCGATCCGCCGGAGCTCGTCGTCGGTGAGGTCGGGCCCGTCGAGGGCAGCGAGATTCTCGTCGAGCTGAGCCGTGCGCGATGCGCCGATGAGGGCGGAGGCGACCACGGGGTCGCGCAGAGTCCAGCGGATGGCGAGCTGCGCGAGGGTCTGCCCGCGCTCGCGGGCGAGGTCGCCCAGCTCCCGCAGGCCGGCGAGCGCCGAGGGCGAAAGCCGCCCGTCGTCAGGCAGCGAGAAGCGCTGCATCGAACGCTCCGACGTGCCGTCGCCGAGGTACCGGCCCGTCAGCAGGCCCTGCTGGAGGGGCATGAAGCCGATGGCTCCCATCCCGTCGCGGCGCAGCTGATCGGTGAGCCCGTCTTCGATCCAGCGGTTGAGAATGGAGTACGACGGCTGGTGGATCACCAGCGGCGTGCCGAGCTCGCGGGCCACCGCGGCGGCACGGGCGGAGTTCTCGGCCGAGTACGACGAGATGCCGACGTAGAGCGTCTTGCCCTGCCGCACGAGCGCGTCGAGCGCTCCCACCGTCTCTTCGATCGGGGTCGTGTCGTCCTCACGGTGCGAGTAGAAGATGTCGACGTAGTCGATGCTCATCCGCTTCAGCGACTGCTCGGCGCTCGCGATGAGGTACTTCCGCGACCCGTGGTTGCCGTAGGGACCGTCCCACATGTCGTATCCCGCCTTGGACGAGATGATCAGCTCATCGCGGTAGGGAGCGAAATCCTCGCGCATCATGCGCCCGAAGTTCGTCTCGGCCGAACCGTAGGGCGGTCCGTAGTTGTTCGCGAGGTCGAAGTGGGTGATCCCGCGATCGAACGCGTGCCGCAGCACCTCGCGCTGACGGTCGAAGGGGATGTTGTCTCCGAAGTTCCACCAGAGGCCCAGCGAGATCGGCGGCAGGAACAGCCCCGACGAGCCGACCTGGCGATATTCGCTGCTCTCGTAGCGGTCGGGGGCGGCGTTGTAGGGACGGTGCAGGTCTCCGCCGCGCGAAGCGGGGAAGCGGGGCGAGGCGGTCACGATCCGAGCCTATCGACAGCGCAGCCGGCCGCGTCTCGATCTGTGCAGGCTCTCCGAGGTGCGCGGAAACACCGATGTAACGGAGAATGTCTAGTCTGCCTACGAACACACCATTCCCCCGAGGAGGAAACCCTGGCCCTTTCCGCTCTGCCCCGCCGCGAGAACCCCTGGATCGATCTGCCCGCGCGACGCGACGACGTCGTCCTCGACGAGGGCATTCTGCGTCTCGTCCACGACGCCACGACGCCCGATGCCGCCCGCACCGCTGATCTGCTGCTGCTCGCCGACGCGCTCGACACGGCCGGCATCCGCGCGCTGCTGATCCGTCACGATCTCCATACCCCCGCCCTCGCGGTCGACCTCGCAGACGCGGAGCGCACCGCGACGGCACTGCGCGCGCTCGGTCGGAACGAGCCGCTCTACCTCAAGGCGAAGGGCGCGGCGCCGGTCTTCGCCGCAGATGCGACCATCCCCGCCGCGGCGCCGCACGCCGTCCGCGCCTACCGTCCGCGCGTGAGCGCCACGGGAGGACGTCGATACGACCACGAGTACGGCGTACGGGTGGAGTTCTGGCGCTTCGGGGAGACCTCCGTCGAGGCACCTCAGGCCAATGCCCTGATGCGTCGCATCACCCCCGCGCAGGACGTCGAGATCGTCACGGCGACGCGATACGGCCGGCAATGGCAGACCGTCGTGGGAATGCTCGACCCTCACCCCCGAGAAGTCACGCACGACATCGACATGGTGTTCTCCTGGGTCGACGGATCGGCCAGCGAGTTCCAACGGCAGCGTGCGGCGCAGCTCTCCGAGTACGTCGTCGGAGAAGGCGACGACGGTCCGGCTCGGTACCGCCACGTCGACGAGCTGCGATACGCGCTGCGAAGCGTCCACATGTACGCCCCCTGGGTCCGCCGCATCTTCATCGCCACCGACTCCCCCGCACCGGCGTGGCTCGCCGAGCACCCCAAGGTGACCATCGTGCGGAGCGAGGAGTTCTTCGCCGACCCCTCGACGCTCCCGACCCACAACTCGCACGCCGTCGAAGCACAGCTGCACCGCATCGACGGCCTCGCCGAGCATTTCCTGTACTCGAACGACGACATGTTCTTCGGCCGCCCGGTGCACCCCGAGCTGTTCTTCTCGCCCGGGGGCATCTCATCGTTCGTCGAGTGCGACGTGCGCATCGGCTCGGGCGACCCGCGCCTCGAACGCTCGGGCCACGACAACGGGTTGCGCGTCAATCGCGCCCTCCTGCAGGAGCGGTTCGGGCGCGTCATCGTGCGCGACCTCGAGCACTGCGCCGCACCGCTGCGCCGGAGCGTCATGAGCGAGCTCGAGCAGACCTTCCCCGAGGACTTCCGGCGCACCGCCGCATCCCGCTTCCGTGCCGCGACGGACATCTCGGTGACCAACTCGCTCTACCACTACTACGCGATGTTCACCGGCCGCGCGCTTCCCACCTCGGTGCCACGCACCCGGTACGTCCAGACGACGCTCGCGCGCTCGCTCGCAGGCATGGAACGTCTCGCGAAGCGTCGCGACATCGACATGTTCTGCCTGAACGACGGCGGCGAGACCGAGGTCCCCGAAGAGATCCGCGTGAGCTCACTGCGCGATGTGCTCGAGCGGATGTTCCCCATCCGCGCGCCGTGGGAGATCCCGGCCGTCAGCGAAGGACAGGTACGGGACGCGTCGGCGGCGCGCTCCGGCGTGAAGCGCTGACGGGAGCGATCCCGGCCTCGGCCAGGCGCCGCTGAGCTTCACCCGCGTCGGTGTACTCCAGCGTCGTCGGCGCGTCGATCGGCACGACCGAGTGGACGACCGTGTCGTCGTAGACGTGCACGAAGTTGAACGACTGGGCGCCGTCCTGCGGCCGGGTGCCGCCCACCGGAACCGTGAGGTCCTGGGCGTAGCAGGTCGATGAGGCCACCGAGACGGGGATGCCGGCGAAGGTCGCGAACGTCGAGTAGTGCAGGTGTCCGGCGATGATGGCGCGCACGTCCGACCCGGCGAGGACCGGGGCGAGCGAACGCTGGTCGCGCAGCTCGACGCTCGCGGCCAGCGGCAGCACGCTCGGCACCGGCGGATGGTGCATCGCGAGGATCGAGCCGAGCGGGGCGGGCGTCGACAGCACCTCCCGCAGCCACGCGAGCTGCGCGGGGCGCACCTCGCCGTGGTGTGCGCCGGGAACACTCGTGTCGAGGGTGATGAGCCGGAGCCCGTCGATCTCGTCGACCCGATCGGCGGTCTCGGTGGTGCCGGACTCGCGCCACAGGGTCTCGCGGAACCCCGCACGGTCGTCGTGATTGCCCATCACCCAGAACACCCGGGTGCCGAGACGCTCGGCGAACGGCTCGACCAGGTCGCGCAGTTCGGCGTAAGCGCCGCGCTCGCCGAGGTCGACGAGGTCGCCGGTGAAGACGATCCCGTCAGGACGGAGGGCTGCCGTCTCGATCGCGTCGAGAGCGCGGCGCAGGTGCGCAGCCGCGTCGACGCGGTCGAAGAGTTGCGAGCCGGCGGCTCGCAGGTGGGTGTCGCTCAGGTGCAGCAGCACCCTCTCGGGTGCCGGGTACTCGGCGCTTCGCATCGTCTCTTCCGGGTCGGGTGATGCTCGCCGCGACGCTCGCGGCTCGCCCCGAATGTTACCGGCATGTTTCGGGAGAACCCGATGACGCGCTGATGATCATTCAGTGAACGGATGCCGCCAACCGCACGAAATCGTCGATCGTGAGCTGTTCGCCGCGCAGCGTCGGGTCGATCCCGGCGGCCTCGAGCGCCGCAGACGCCGATGCCGCGGTACCGCCGAACAGCGGCGAGACGGCCTGGCGGAGCATCTTGCGTCGCTGGCCGAAAGCCGCGTCGATGATCTGGAACGTGCGCCGGCGGAGGGCTTCGTCGCCGCGCGCGTCGGTGTCGCGTTCGAAGGCGACCAGCAGGCTGTCGACGTTCGGGACGGGCCAGAACACCTGCCGCGAGACCGTGCCGGCCAGACGCCATGACCCGTACCACGCGGCCTTCGCGCTCGGCGAGCCGTAGATCTTCGAGCCGGGCGCGGCGGCGAGGCGTTCTGCGACCTCGGCCTGCACCATGACGACGCCGCGCTGGAGGTAGGGGAAGGTCTCGAGGAAGTGCAGCAGCACGGGCACACTGACGTTGTACGGCAGGTTCGCGACCAGCACGGTCGGCTCGCCTGGCAGCTCGGTCACCCGCATGGCATCGGCGTCGACGACCGTGAGCGCGTCGTCGGCGACACCGTGTCTGGCGGCGGTGACCGGGAGGTGCGCGGCGAGGCGGTGATCGATCTCGACCGCCGTGACGCGGGCACCGGTTTCGAGGATCGCCAGGGTCAGCGACCCCAGGCCCGGCCCGATCTCGACGACGCGTTCGTCGGGCTGAACGCGTGCCGCGTGGACGATCTTGCGTACCGTGTTGGCGTCGACGACGAAGTTCTGCCCGAGCTTCTTCGTGGGAGTCACGTCGAGTTCGGCCGCGAGGGCGCGGATCTCGGCGGCACCGAGGAGGGTCACAGGCATGAGGACCAGCCTAGTTGGGCGGCGCCGCGTCGCCCCGCGGACGACGCGGCGCCCGGGTCAGCTGTCTGCGGACGCGGCGGCAGCTGCTCGTGCGGCGCCCGGCAGCGCCTCGAGGATGCGCCCGAGAGCGACGTCGTCGTGTGCCGCGGTGAGGAACCACGCCTCGAAGGCCGAGGGCGGAAGCGACACCCCCGCGTCGAGCATCGCGTGGAAGAAGGCGGCGTAGGCGCCGGCATCCTGACGCGTCGCCGTCTCGTAGTCGGGTACGCCGGCGACGACGGCGGCACCGAAGAAGACGCTGAAGAGCGTTCCGGCACGCTGGACGACGTGCGGCACGCCCGCGGCGTCGAGCGCCGCGGATGCCGCCACCGAGACGGTGTCAGCCGCGCGTGAGATGCGGTCGTACACCCCGGCGTCGGCGAGGCGGAGGGTGGCGAGACCCGCGGCGACCGCGACAGGGTTACCCGAGAGCGTGCCGGCCTGGTACACCGGGCCCAGGGGTGCGAGCAGGTCCATGATCTCGGCACGACCGGCGAGAGCGGCCACGGGGAGGCCCCCGCCGACCACCTTGCCGAAGGTCAGCAGGTCGGGCGCGATGTCCTCCCCCGCCTGGCGCAGGACGCCCCAGTAGCCCGACGGGCCGGAGCGGAATCCGGTGAGCACCTCGTCGCTGATGAGCAGCGCGCCGTGGCGGTTCGTCAGCTCGCGGAGGAACGTCGTGAAGCCCGGGGCGGGTGGGACGACACCCATGTTCGCGCCCGCGGCCTCGGTGATCACCGCGGCGATGTTCGCACCGTGCTCGGCGAAGACCGCCTCGAGGGCCGCCTCGTCGTTGTAGGGCACCACCAGCGTCTGCGCGGCGATCGGCGCCGGGACCCCGGCCGAGCCCGGGAGCGCGAGGGTCGCGAGTCCCGAGCCCGCCTGCGCGAGCAGTCCGTCGGAATGCCCGTGGTAGTGCCCCGAGAACTTCACCAGCAGATCACGCCCGGTGGCACCGCGGGCGAGCCGGATAGCGGTCATCGTCGCCTCCGTGCCGGTGGAGACGAGGCGGATCTTCTCGGCGATCGGCACGCGGCGGCGGATCTCCTCGGCCAGCTCCGTCTCGGCGGGGGTCGAGGCGCCGAACGACAGTCCGCGACGAGCGGCGTCGACGACGGCATCGATGACCCCGGGATGCGCGTGGCCCACCAGAGCGGGTCCCCAGCTCGCGACGAGGTCGACGTAGTCGCGCCCGTCCGCGTCGGTGACGTATGGTCCGCTCGCCGAGACGTAGAAGCGCGGTGTGCCGCCGACCGAGCCGAAGGCGCGGACCGGCGAGTTCACACCACCGGGGATGACGGCTCGGGCCCGATCGAACAGTTCGTCGTTGCGGCTCATGCGAAGTCCTTTCCGGCGCGGATCCAGTCGGCCACCTCACGGGCCCAGTAGGTGAGGATGACATCGGCGCCGGCCCGGCGGATGCCCACGAGGGATTCCGCGATCGTGCGCTCGCGATCGATCGCGCCGGCACGCGCGGCGAGCTCGATCATCGCGTACTCCCCCGACACCTGGTAAGCCCACACGGGCACGGTGGCGGCGTCGGCGACGCGCGCCAGCACGTCGAGGTAGGGGCCTGCGGGCTTGACCATGACGTAGTCGGCGCCCTCGGCGATGTCCTGCATGGCCTCGGCGACGCCCTCGCGGCCGTTGGCGGGGTCGAGCTGGTACGTGCGGCGGTCGCCCTGCAGGGTCGACTCGACGGCGTCGCGGAACGGCCCGTAGTACGCCGAGGCGTACTTCGCCGAATAGGCCAGGAGTGCGACGTCGGTGTGCCCGGCCGCGTCGAGCGCGCCACGGATGACCGCGACCTGACCGTCCATCATCCCCGAGAGCCCGAGCACTTCCGCGCCCGCCCGGGCCTGAGCCAGCGCCATCTGCGCGTAGACCTCGAGGGTGGCGTCGTTGTCGACCGAGCCGTCGGCGGCGAGCAGACCGCAGTGGCCGTGGTCGGTGAACTCGTCGAGGCAGAGGTCCGCCTGCACCGTGATGCGCCCCTGCGCGGCATCGCGCGCGACCCGGATGGCGCGGTTGAGGATGCCGTCCTCGGCGACCGCGCCCGATCCCTCGGCGTCGCGGACGGCGGGCACGCCGAACAGCATGATGCCGCCGACGCCCGCGTCCGCGGCATCCGTCACGACGCCGGCGATCGCCTCGAGCGGATGCTGCATGACGCCGGGCATGCTCGCGATCGGCAGCGCCTCGTCGATGCCCTCCTTCACGAAGACGGGCAGCACGAGCTGCGCGGCGACGAGGTGGTGCTCGGTCGAGAGCCGGCGCATCGCGGGAGTGCGACGCGTGCGGCGCAGGCGACGCTCGGGGAAGGTGCTCATGGGGAATCCTCTGGTGCGGGTCGCGCGTCGAGCTCTGCGATGAGGGCGTCGACGCTCTGCGAGTGTGCGGTGTGGTGCACGGTGTAGCCGAGCTTCTCGGCGTCACGCGTGGTTCCCGGGCCGATCGAGGCGATGAACACCTCGGGTCCGGGGATGCCGACCTGGCGGCGGAGCTCGCGGCCGACGCTGAGCGACGTCAGGAGCACGGTGTCGATCGCTCCGGTGCGCACCTCGTCGGCGATCTCGGGGGTCAGGTCGACCCCCACCGTCCGGTACGCGATGCAGACGTCGACCTCGTAGCCCTGGAGCTCGAGCTCGTCGCTGATGACAGCCATCGCGAGGTCGGAGCGGAGCACGAGGCAGCGTCCCGTCGATCGCGGTGAGCGACCGGCGCACCACTGCGCGATCATGTTCGTCGCAGACGAAGTGCCGACGGGAACGAACTCGACCTCGAAGCCCGCGTCGGCGACGGCGCGCGCGGTCGGTCGCCCGACCGCGGCGATGCGGGTGCCGATCGGAATGCTCACGCGCTGCGCGACCAGCTGCTCGACGGTGGCGGCGCTTGTGATGAACACCCAGGCGTACTCGCCCGCCGCCAAGCGGGCGAACGCGGCGTCACGGGCTGCGAGGTCGCGCGGGGGCCGCGACTCGATGAGCGGGGCGATCACACCCGTCGCGCCGCGTCGCTCGACCTCGTCGCGCACGCGGTCACCCCACGCTCCGCCGCGAGGGATCAGGATGCGCCGTCCGCGCAGACCGCCGGTCATCGGCTCGTCCCCGGCAGATCGGCGATGTCCGCAGCACCGCCGTCCAGCAGTTCGGCCACGACGTCGGCGGCCACCGACTCGCGCGCGTCGTCCGAGGTCAGGTCGGCGTGCAGAGCACGCTGCGCGCGCACCGTGCGCTCGCCATCGGGGGCGTAGACCTCGGCGACGAAGACGGATTCGGCCGCCAGCCCGGTGACGGAGATGCCGACCGGGGCGGCGCATCCGGCCTCCAGGCGGCGCAGGACCGCACGCTCGAGAAGGGCCCGCGACGACGATTCGACGTCGTCGACCCGGGCGACGGAACGCCCGATGGGTCCGTCGACATCGGCGGTGCGGATCTCGACCGCCAGGGCCCCCTGCCCGGCCGAGGTCGGCCAGCGGTCGAGGGGGAAGACCTCGCCGATGGCCGCGTCGCGCTCGATCCGCCGCAGCCCCGCCTCGGCGAGGACGATCGCGTCGTACTCGCCGTCGCGCATCTTGCGCAGACGCGTGTCGATGTTGCCGCGGATGTCGCGGACCCGCAGGTCGGGCCGGCGACGCAGCACCTGGGCGACGCGTCGGGGCGAACCGGTGCCGACGACCGCGCCCTCGGGCAGCCCATCGAGGGTCGCCTCGGCGATGGGGCCGCACAGGACGTCCCGCTGCGGCGCCCGCGGCGGGACGGCGCCGATCGTCAGCCCCGGATACGGCGCGGTGGGCAGATCCTTCATCGAGTGCACGACGAGGTCGCAGTCGCCGCGGAGGAGCGCCTCACGCAGCGCCGTGGCGAAGACCCCGGTTCCGCCCATCTGGGCGAGCGAGCCGGTCAGGACGTCGCCGTCCGTCGTGATCTCGACGAGTTCGACGGCGATTCCGGTCGCCGCCGTGATCGCGTCGGCGACATGCCGCGACTGGGTCGTCGCGAGCAGGCTCGCGCGTGTTCCCAGGCGCAGGACCGGCTCGGTCGACCTGTCGACGTCGGGTGCGGCGGCTGTCACGGCGCCACCCCCGCGAGCGCAGGCTGGAAGCCCAGCCGCTTGTTCTCGCAGCATCCCGGCCGGCACACGTCGTACCACGGGCCCAACGACGTCACCGCAGGGCGCTCCTCGACCGGCGTTCCGTTCAGTCGCTCTTCCACGAGGTCGACCAGACCCGCGACGTAGGCCGGGTGCGTGCTCGGCGAGGCGGTGCGAACGGCGAACAGACCGTGCTCCTCGGCCGTCTCCATCGCCTCGGTGTCGAGGTCCCACAGCACTTCCATGTGGTCGCTGACGAATCCGAGCGGCACGATGAGCACGGCCTTGCGGCCGGCGGCGGGAAGCTCCGCGATCGCGTCGTTGATGTCGGGCTCGAGCCACGGCACGGACGGCGGGCCGGAGCGGCTCTGGAACACCAGCTGCCAGGGGCTCGTCGTGCCGAGCTCGGCCACGATCGCCTCGGCCACCGCGGTGTGCTGCGCGACATATGCGCCTCCGGGGCCGAAGCCGCGCTCGGGCGGGCCGGAACGGTCGGCGTCGGAGTTGGGGATCGAGTGCGTCGAGAAGAGGATCTCGATGTCGGCGTCGGCGATGCCGCGCTCGCGCACCTTCGCCAGACCCTCGCGGATCCCGTCGACGAACGGGGCGACGAACCCGGGGTGGTCGAAGAACTGCCGCACCTTGTCGATCTCGATCTCGCCCGCCAGGCTCGTCGCCTCCATCGCGTCGGCCAGGTCTTCGCGATACTGGCGGCACGACGAGTACGAGCTGTAGGCGCTGGTCGCGATCGCGATGACGCGCCGGTGTCCGTCGGCGTGCAGCTCGCGCAGCGCGTCGTCGACGTACGGCATCCAGTTGCGGTTGCCCCAGTAGACCGGAAGCCCGAGCCCGCGCGCGGCGATCTCCGCCTCGAGCGCGGCCTTCAGCTCGCGGTTGTGCTGGTTGATGGGCGAGACTCCGCCGAAGTGACGGTAGTGGTGGGCGACCTCTTCGAGGCGCTCATCCGGGATACCGCGCCCCGCGGTGACGTTGCGGAGGAACGGCAGGACGTCGTCCTGCCCCTCCGGCCCACCGAAACCGAGCAGCAGCAGCGCGTCGTACGACGTGGGCTCGCTCACGTGCGGCGCTCCCCCGCATGAGGCGGGGCCCGCCGCGGGGACCGCGCAGCCCGGGGCGCACGGCGGCGCGCTCTGCGCGCGCGGCGGCTTGGGTCGGAACTCGTTCGCGCTCATCAGGACAGCACCTCCGCCAGTTCGGACACCTCGACGCGTCGGCCGGTGTAGAAGGGGACCTCTTCGCGGACGTGTCGCCGCGCATCGGTGGCGCGCAGATCGCGCATGAGGTCGACGAGGCTGATCAGCTCGTCGCTCTCGAGGGGCAGCAGCCACTCGTAGTCGCTGAGGGCGAAGGTCGAGACCGTGTTCGCGATGACGTCCGAGAACTTCGCGCCGCGGCGGCCGTGCTGGGCGAGCATCGCCGAGCGCTCTTCCTCGGGAAGCAGGTACCACTCGTAGCTGCGCACGAACGGGTAGAGGCACAGCCACTCGCGGGCGTGCTCGCCGCGGAGATAGCCGGGGACGTGACGCTTGTTGAACTCCGCCTCGCGGTGCACGCCCATCGCGCTCCATTCGAGGTCGAAGGCGGCCAGCGCCGCTGTGCGGCGCAGCTCGCGCAGCGCGCGCTGCAGCGCCGCCGGGTCGTCGTCGGAGCCGGGAGCGGTGTGCAGCCAGACCATCAGGTCGGCGCCTGCCCGCATGCCGGTGACGTCGTACAGACCGCGCACCGTCACACCGGCGCCGGGCAGTCCGCCCACGACGCGCTCGAGCTCGGCGAGGTCGGCATCGGTGGGAGCCTGCGGGCGCGGGCGGGGGCCGGCGAGGATCGCGAAGAGCGTGTAACCGAGTGGAACCTGTTCGGTCATCGGAAGTCCTTTCGAACGGAGGAATCGGCGAGAAGTTCGTGCGCGAGAGCGCGGGCATGCGGGATGACGGATGCGAGACCCGTTCCGGCGGCGACGGCTCCGGTGACGTGGATGCCGCGCGCCGCGGCATCCACCACCGTCGCGGTCCACGCGTCGGACTCGGCCGGGACCACGGCGTCGCGCCATCGGGTCGTGATGACCTCACCGATGTCGGCCCGGTCGACGCGCGCACCGGTGAGGTGCGAGATCTCGCGTGCCACGGCCCCAGCGGAGTCGAGACCCGCGGTGTCGTCGGCTCGCGCCGACAGGCGGACGAGGTGGGTCCCCTCCGGCAGTGCTTCTCGGGCCCAGGCCCATTTCGCGTCGATGTGGGTGAGTGCCTTGGCGGCGGTGCGCGCGTCGGGCGCGACGATGACGCCCGATCCGACGGGTTCTGCTGCGAGGTCGGGCGCGGTGACGGCCGCGGTGAGCAGGCGGACGGCTGGCTGGATCGGCGCGGTCGCCGCCGCGTCGATCGCGCCGCTGTCCTGCCCGAGCAGGGTCGCCGCGCCACGCGGGCCGGTCGCGATCACGACCACGCCGGCGCGGATGGTCGCGCCGTCGGCGAGCGTCACCGTCGCGCCGGACACGCGTTCGGCGACGAGGTGCGCCACGGCCGCACCGGTGCGGATCACCGCGCCGCGCTCGACGGCGAGAGCCGCGACCGCATCGGCGAGCCGCCACATGCCGCCCGAGATCCCGCCGACCGCGGTGCCACCGGGAGCGTTCGGGGCGACCTCCGCCGCTGCGGCGAGCAACGAGCCGGTGCGCTCGAACGCCGCCCACATCTTCGGGTGGAGCCGCGGCAGCGGAACCGCCGCGGCCGGCTGCGAGTAGATGCTGCGGCACAGCGGATCGACCAGGTCGCGGACGAGCCCCGCGCCGAGGCGCTCCTCGACGACATCCGCGAGCGACGCGGTCGGGTCGATCGGCGCGTCGAGCATCTCGGCCGCGGCCCGCTCGGCCGCGCGGGCGCCGATGATCGCGACGACGTCGGGGGCGAGAGGGTCGGCAGGGATGCCGATGACCGTTCGTCGCGGCAGCGGCAGTCGACTCCAGCGGGGGCCGGGCAGTCCGACGCCGTGCTGCGAGACCAGATGGGCCGGACCCGACCGTGGCGCGACGACCTCGAGCGGCAGCGCGTAGTCGGCGATGAGTCGCGGCACCGCGTCGGTGCGCTTGGCGAACGACTCCGCGCCCAGGTCGACGTCGATGCCGGCGATGCGTCCGCGGCGCAGCATCCCGCCGATCTGGTCATCGGACTCGACGACCATGACCCGCGCACCCGCGGTGACGGCCTCGAGCGCGACGACGAGTCCGGCGATACCGGCCCCGACGACGATGACGTCGGTCTCGACGGTCACGCCGATCGCCACCCGTGGACGGTGCGCACGACCGAGCTGATGGCGTCGGGGTCGGCTTCCATCGGCACCCCGTGGCCGAGGTTGAACACGTGGGCGCGCGCTGCGCGCCCGGCCTCGAGGATGCGGACGATCGCGGCATCGCGCACCTCTGCGGGGGCGAACAGCAGCGCGGGATCGAGGTTGCCCTGCAGCGTGAGGTCGCCGCCCACCCGACGGGCCGCTTCATCCAGTGGCACGCGGTAGTCGACGCCGAGGGCGTCGATGCCGATCGACGCCATGTCGCGCAGGATCTCCCCCGTGCCGACACCGAAGTGGACGAGCGGGATGTGATCGATGCCGGCACCCGCCGGGACCGGAAGGGCGCGCACCGCCTCGAGCGAGGCAGCCGATGCCGGCAGCGCTGCGGCTCGATAGTCCTCGGGGGGAAGACCCCCCGCCCACGAGTCGAACAGTTGAGCCGCGCTGGCGCCGGACTCGACCTGCAATGCGAGGAACTCGCCGGTCACCCGGGCAAGCCACTCCGTGAGGGCGCGCCACGCGGCCGGATCTTCATGGATCAGGCGACGGGCAGCCAAGTGATCCTTCGACGGCCCTCCCTCGACGAGGTAGGCGGCGAGGGTGAACGGGGCTCCGGCGAAGCCGATGAGCGGCAGCGGCTCGCCGCGCGACTCCGACTCCTCGGCCAGCATCCCCGTGGTCAGCTCGACGGCGCGCGCGATGGCCTCGCCGCGCTCGCGGACGAGACGGGGGTCGATCTCGACCGCACGAGCGATGTCGGCCGCGGTCCGCAGCGGGTGCGCGAAGACCGGTCCGCGCCCGGCCACGATCTCGACCTCGATGCCGAGGATCGCCAGCGGAATGATGATGTCGCTGAAGAAGATGGCGGCGTCGACGCCGTGACGGCGCACCGGTTGCAGCGTGATCTCGCTCGCCAGCTCGGGTGTCAGGCACGCGTCGAGCATCGATCCCTGCGACCGCAGTGCGCGGTACTCGGGGAGCGACCGGCCGGCCTGGCGCATGAACCAGACGGGGGTCTTCTCGACGCGTTCGCCGAGCAGGGTGCGCACGAGCCGGCTCGAGCCGGTGGCGTGCATGACGAGAGGGTGGGCGGATGCCGGAATGATGATCTCCTCGAATGAGTTAATCGATATACTAGTCACGATTCCAGGGGGTTCTTCCGCACGTGCTCGTCGCTCTCACCGCGCATCAGCGCTCCACGCCGCTCGCTTCACTCGAGCGACTCTCCGTCATCGGAGACGAAGTCGGCACCCGGTTGACAGATGCCCACGAAGCCATCCAGGGCGCCGTGGTCCTTGCGACCTGCAACCGCTTCGAGGCCTACTTCGACCTGCGCGATGACGCCGACTTCCCCTCGACGATCCCGGCCATGGACGCGGCCATGGAAGAGATCGCGAAGCTGAGCGATCTGCCCTACCGGACCGTCCGCGAGACCGTCGACTTCGCTCACGGCAACAAGGTCGCCCACCACCTGTTCTCCGTCGCATCGGGCCTCGATTCGGTCGCCGTCGGCGAGGACGAGATCGCGGGCCAGGTGCGCCGCGCGCTCGACGACGCGCGACGGGGCGGACTGACGACGGCTCCCCTCGAGCACCTCTTCCAGCGCGCGACGGAGACCTCGCGCGCCGTGAAGAACAGCACGCGCATCGGCGAATCGGGTCGCTCTCTCGTTCGCCTCGCGCTCGAGCTCGCCTCCTCTCGCGTGGCCGATTGGTCGACGGTGCGGGTGCTGCTGGTGGGCACGGGACGGTACGCCGCGGCATCCCTCGCGGCCCTGCGCGACAAGGGTGCCGTCGACGTGCGTGTGCACTCGCGCTCGGGACGCAGCCGGTTCGCGCAGCGCGAGCACCTCGTCGCCATCGACGCCGAGCACTACGCCGACGAAGCGGCGGCCGCCGACGTCATCGTCACCTGCACCACGACCACGGACACCTACGCTCTGACCGCGGACGAGCACGCCGCCCGGCGCAGCGGCGCCGATCGCACGCAGCTGATCATCGACCTGGGCCTGCCCCGCAACGTCGACCCCGCCCTGCGCGACGTCCCCGACATCGAACTGCTCGACCTCGAGACGATCCGCCTGCACGCACCGATCGACGAGTTCGCCACGCTCGACGAGGCACGCGAGATCGTCGCCGGCGCCGCCGCACGGCACGCCGCGGCCCGACGCGTGCACGAGGTCGCGCCCTCCGTCGTCGCGATGCGGGGGTACATCACCGGCATCCTCGACGACGAGCTCGAACGCTCCCGGCTGCGCGGCGAGTCGCCGCAGGTCGAGGCGGCGCTGCGGCACTTCTCCGGCGTGCTGCTGCACCGCCTCATCGCCCAGGGACACACCCTGGCCTCGTCCGGCTCGGGTGCCGCCTGGGCGGATGCCGTCGCCACGGTCTTCCCCACCGCGGCCGACGCCCCCGCATCCGCCGGCTCCGTTCCGAGCGAGCGCGCCCCGGGCGGAGTCGAAGCGGGGGTCGGTCGGTCATGACCCGGCAGGTGACCCTGAAAGACATCGCGCTGCGCGCGGGTGTCTCGACGGCCGCCATCAGCCAGGCCCTCAACGATCGCGGAAGCCTGCGCCCCGAGACCCGCGAGCGCATCAAGGCGATCGCCGCCGAGCTCGGCTATCAGCCCAACAAGTACGCCGCCGCGCTGCGGAGCGGCCGCACGATGTCGGTCGGCTTCGTCGTTCCGCAGGATGCCGAGCTCGACCTGTCGAAGCGCGGTGCGCTGCACCGCAGCAGGCATATCGGCGCGCTCGTCAGCGCTGCGGCCGATCAGGGATTCACCGTCACGATGCTTCCCGCTGCGCGGCCCGATCTGCTCCGCGGCGCGCAGATCGACGTCGTCTACTTCGCCGAGGTGGCCGCCGATGACCTGCTGCTGCGCGAGGCCATCGCTCGCGGCATCCCCGTCGCCACGAACGACCTCTATGTCGACACCGAGCTGTCGATCACCGTGCGCACCGGGTACGACGAGGCCGTGCGCTCCGCCCTCGCCCTGCTCGAAGCCGGCGGAGCCCGGCGCATCGGGTTCCTCGTCGAGGATGCGGGCTCACCCCGCGACGAGATCGGCGAGACGGCGTATCGCGCATGGAGCACCGTTCGCGGTCGGGAGCCTCTCGTCGCATACCTCGACGCCGAGCACGGCGCGCTCCCCCGCCGGGTCGGCGAGCTGCGCGACGCGGGCGCCGACGCCATCTTCTCGTTCGCCGAGGAAGGCCCGGCGATCTACCTGCAGCTCGAGGAGATGGACTTCGTCATTCCGCGCGACATCCAGTTCGTCGCACTGTGCACGAGCGACTGCGCCGTGAACACCCGGCTGGGCGTCACGCACGTCTGCGTGCACCCGGAGCTCGCTCCCGCCGCGATGTTCCAGGCCCTCAGCGGCATCCGCGATGCCGCGTCACCCGATGTCGTCGATCTTCCCTGGGAGATCGTCCGCGGCTCCTCGACGCGCTGAGGCGTCAGAACTCGCCGTAGACCTCGAGGGTGTTCGCGGCGATCTGGGCCGACAGCTCGTCGACATCGATTCCGAGCTCCGCGGCCATGAACCGCAGCGTCATCGGGATCAGGTAGGGCGCGTTCGGGCGCCCGCGATGCGGGGCCGGCGTGAGGAAGGGAGCGTCGGTCTCGACGAGGATGCGCTCGCGCGGCGTGACCGCGAGGGCGTCGCGCAGGTTCTGGGCGTTCTTGAACGTCACGTTCCCGGCGAAGCTGAGCCAGTAGCCGCGGTCCGTCGCGACGCGCGCCATCTCGGCGTCGCCGGAAAAGCAGTGGAACACGGTGCGCTCGGGAGCCCCCACCCGCTGCAGCGTCTCGAGGACGGCGTCATGAGCGTCGCGGTCGTGGATCTGCATCGCGACGCCGTGCTTCTTCGCCAGCGCGATGTGCGCCTCGAAACTCTCGAACTGCGCCGGCAGCCCGTCCTCCTCGGTACGGAAGAAGTCGAGGCCCGTCTCGCCGATCGCCCGCACGCGGGGCTGCGCGGCGAGCTCGTCGATGACGCCGATCGCCTCGTCGAGTCGCCCGGCCGCGGCGTACAGCGGCGCCTCGTTCGGGTGGATGGCGACGGCGGCGAGGACGCGCGGGTGCGACGCCGCCGCCCACGCCGACCACCGCGACGAGTCGATGTCTCCGCCGGCCTGGACGACGCCGATCACGCCGACGGATGCCGCGAGTTCGAGCTGCTCCCCGAGCGAGCGGGGCTCGTCGCCGTCCTCGATCTCGAGGTGGGTGTGATTGTCGTAGACCGGCACCGCGAGCGGCTCCGGCGCCTCCGGCCAGCGCACATCCCGGGCGGCCTGCGAACGCTGCCGCACATACTGCGAGACGTCAACCGTCGACTCGCCCCGAAGTGACGATGTCGGGGTCGCCGAATCGGCGCTTTCTGGCGAGTCGACCATGCTTACGCAGGCTGCTCGACGCGCGGGAACAGCGGGGCGAGGCCGTTGACCGTCGTGCCGGCGCGCAGCACACCCCACGTGCCCGCCTCGCGCAGCGGCTGGTCCTCGATGCGGGCGTCGATACCGAGCGCCTCCCACAGCTTGCGCGTCGACTCGGGCATCACCGGCGACAGCAGCACCGCGAGCGCGCGCAGCCCCTCGGCCGCGGTGTACAGCACCGTGCCCAGTCGTGCCCGCTTGGCGTCGTCCTTCGCGAGAGCCCACGGCTCGTTCTCGGTGATGTAGCCGTTCAGCGCGTCGACGATCGTCCAGATGGCACCGATCGCCTCGTCGGGCCGGAACCGTTCCATCGCGGCATCCGCGGCGGTGGCGGCGTCCGCAACGACCCGTTGGATCGCGAGATCGCCCTCGGTGTACTCGGCCGGCGCGGGCACGATCGCCTCGTAGTAACGCTCGATCATCGCGATCGTGCGCGACGCGAGGTTGCCGAATCCGTTGGCGAGCTCGGCCTGATATCGCGCGGACAGGTCCTCCCACGAGAACGAACCGTCCTGACCGAACGCGATCGCCGACAGGAAGTAGAACCGGTACGCGTCCGACCCGAACACGTCGGTGATCTCGGTCGGCGCGATGCCGGTGAGCTTCGACTTCGACATCTTCTCGCCGCCGACGAGCAGCCAGCCGTGCGCGAACACGCCGCGCGGCACGTCGAGGCCCGCGGCCATCAGCATCGCGGGCCAGATCACCGCGTGGAACCGCAGGATGTCCTTGCCCACCACGTGGTAGGCGGGCCAGCGGCGCGCGAACTCGTCCGGGTCGGTGCCGTAACCGATCGCGGTGGCGTAGTTCAGCAGCGCATCGACCCACACGTAGATCACGTGCGACGGGTCCCACGGCACCGTGATGCCCCAGTCGAAGGCCGACCGCGAGATCGAGAGGTCCTTCAGCCCCGACTTCACGAACGAGACGACCTCGTTGCGCGCCGACTCCGGACGCACGAAGTCGGGCTCGTTCTTGTACAGCTCCAACAGGCGGTCCTGGAACTCGCTGAGCTTGAAGAAGTAGTTCTTCTCCTGCAGCAGCTCGAGCGGCTTCGAGTGGATGGCGCAGACCTTGAGCCCTTCGAAGGCGCCGGTACCGTCGGCGATCTCGGCCTCGGGCTTGAACTCCTCGCATCCCACGCAGTACAGCGCGGCGTACTCGCCGGCGTAGATGTACCCGCGGTCGAAGAGCGTCTGGACGAAGACCTTCACGCGCTCCTCGTGACGCTCCTGCGTCGTGCGGATGAAGTCGTCGTTGGCGACGTCGAGCGTGCGCAGGAGCGGGAACCACGACTCTTCGACGAGCTTGTCGACCCACTCCTGGGGAGTGACGTTGTTCGCCGCAGCGGCACGGAGCATCTTCTGACCGTGCTCGTCGGTGCCCGTCAGCATCCACGTGTCGTCGCCGGCTTGGCGGTGCCAGCGCGCGAGCGTGTCCACCGCCACCGTCGTGTAGCCGTGCCCGATGTGGGGCAGGTCGCTCGGGTAGTAGATCGGCGTGGTGATGTAGAAACTGCGGCCGTTGCTCACCCCGAGATTCTAGTTCGAGTGGGCGGACCGCCGGTGCCGTGTGTCGACGCGGCGGGGCGTCAGGCCGTCTCGCGCACGATGAGGGATGTCGGCAGCACGAGGGGTTCCGGCTCCGCCCCGGCGATCACCTGCAGCACCATGTCGACCATGGCCGAGCTGATCTCGTTCCACGGCTGCCGCATCGTCGTCAGCGGCGGGTCGTGCGTCGCCGCGAGTCCCGAATCGTCGAAGCCGGCGACGGCGATGTCGTCGGGCACGCGACGCCCGGTGCGACGGATGGCGGCGATCGCACCGACGGCCATGACGTCGGATGCCGCGAAGACGGCATCGATGTCGGGCGCCCGCTCGAGCAGCCGTGTCATCGCCGCCGCGCCTGCGTCACTCGAATAGACGTCCTGCTCGACGAGTTCGGGGTCGAACAGGTCACCCATCTCGTCGCGGAAGCCCTGCAGGCGGTACCGGCCGCCCGGGGTGTCGTCGGGACCGGTGATCACCGCGATGCGACGGTGACCGCGCGAGAGAAGGTGACGCGTCATGGTGCGCGCGGACTCCTGCTCGTCGACCGAGACGGTGGGGACGTGCGCCCGATCGCCGAGGGGGACACCGGTGCACACCGTGGGCACCCCCGCGGAGATCAGCGAGGCGAGCAGCGGGTTCGACTCGTGGGACGAGATGAGCAGCACGCCGTCGACGTGCCCCGCGCGCACGTACCGCTCGACGTTGGCCCGCTCCGCCGCGGTGTCGGCGATCATCAGAACCAGGGTCATCGACCGTTGCGCGAGGGCCTCGGTCGCACCCCGCAGGAGCAGGGCGAAGGTCGGGTCGGCGAAGAGCAGGTGCTGCGGCTCGGTCAGCAGGAAGGCGAGCGAGTTCGAGCGTCCCGTCGCCAGGCTGCGCGCGGCGTGGTTGGCGGTGTATCCGGTCTCGCGGATCGCACGGTCGACGGCTTCCCGCGCCTCGGGCGAGACCCAGTGTCCGCCGTTGATGACGCGCGACACGGTGCCGTGCGAGACGCCGGCCGCCGCCGCGACGTCGCGGATGGTCGGTTTGCGCGACGCGCCGATGGAGCCGTTCACGTCGGCGAGCCTACTCCGCGAGGCACGCCGGGGCCGGCACGCCTCGCGATGAGACGCCGCGTCTGGCACAAGAGCTGGGACCGGTCACAGTTCGATAACGACGCGTGTCCGGGATGGCGGGCTCGCTTACAGTTATCGCACACCCTGTGACCGGTCACAGTACGACCGGCGCATTCGAGAGACACGAGGACGCGTTTCATGCCTGCGAGCGTTTGGCCGGCCATCGACGGGATCGCCTACGGCGGCGACTACAACCCGGAGCAGTGGCCCCGCGAGATCTGGCGTGAAGACGTCCGCCTCATGCGCGAGGCGGGCGTGAACCTCGTCAGCGTCGGCATCTTCTCGTGGGCGCTCATCGAGACGAGCGAGGGCGTGTTCGACTTCGAGTGGCTCGACGAGATCATCGGCCTGCTCCACGAGAACGGCATCGCCGTCGACCTCGGCACCCCGACGGCGTCGCCGCCGGCCTGGTTCTTCGCCGCCCACCCCGACGCCCGCGCCGTCAACCGCGACGGCGTGGTCATGGGCTTCGGCTCGCGCGGCATGGCCTCGCACTCCGCTCCCGCGTACCGCGAGGCCGCGGTGCGCATCGCCTCGACGCTCGCCGAGCGCTACGCCGACCACCCGGCGGTCGTGATGTGGCACGTGCACAACGAGTACGGCGTACCCGTCGGCGAGGACTACTCCGAGCATGCGCAGCGCGCGTGGCGCACCTGGCTGCAGGAGAAGTACGGGTCGCTCGACGCCCTCAACGCTGCGTGGGGCACCGCGTTCTGGGGCCAGCACTACGGCGTCTGGGACCACGTGGGCGTCCCGGCCGCCGCGCCGTCGGTCGTGAACCCGGCGCAGCGCCTCGACTTCGCCCGCTTCACCGACGCGCAGCTGCGCGCGTGCTTCATCGCCGAGCGCGACGCCATCCGGCGCTTCTCGTCTCTCCCGGTCACGACGAACTTCATGGCCAACCAGCACCACGGCTGCGACCTGTGGGCCTGGGCGCGCGAGGTCGACATCGTCTCGGACGACCACTACCTCTGGGCCGCGGACGTCGAAGGCGAGATCGGTCTGGCCATCGCCGCGGACCTCTCCCGCTCGGTCGGGGGCGGCAAGCCCTGGATCCTCATGGAGCACTCGACCTCGGCGGTCAACTGGCAGCCGCGGAACATCGCCAAGCGGCCGGGCGAGATGGCGCGCAACTCGCTCGCCCACCTCGGCCGCGGTGCGGATGGCATCCTCTTCTTCCAGTGGCGGGCCGGCCGCTCGGGGGCCGAGAAGTTCCACTCGGCGATGCTGCCGCACGCCGGCTCCGAGTCGCGTGTGTTCCGCGAGGTCGTCGACCTGGGCGCCAGGCTGAACCGCCTCTCCGAGGTGCGCGGTTCGCGCGTGCACGCCGACGTCGCGATCCTGTGGGACTTCGAGTCGTTCTGGGCGCAGGAC
This sequence comes from Microbacterium arborescens, assembly GCF_030369635.1. NCBI lineage: Bacteria > Bacillati > Actinomycetota > Actinomycetes > Micrococcales > Microbacteriaceae > Microbacterium > Microbacterium arborescens. The sequence goes on from NZ_CP128474.1 coordinate 2,005,218, forward strand.
CTGGAATGGCGTCCCTCCGAGGACGTCTCGCACGACGAGCGCATTCGGGCGTTCTACGAGCGACTGTGGCGCGACAACATCACGGTCGACTTCGCCCTGCCCGGGCACGATCTCTCCGGCTACAAGCTCGTCATCGCGCCCGCGCAGTACCTCCTGCGCCAGGCCGACGCCGACAACCTCAACCGGTACGTCGAAGCCGGCGGCACGCTCGTGGTCTCGTTCTTCTCAGCCGTCGTCGATGAGAACGACGCGGTGCACCCGGGAGGCTTCGCCGCTCCGCTCGAGCCGTCTCTCGGCATCCGCGTCGAGGAGCACCTGCCCCTGCGCGCCGGGACCACCACGACGATCGAGTTCGGCGGCGCGTCGCACACGGCAGACGTCTGGCATGAGCACCTCGTGGTCTCCGACGCCGAGGCCCGAGCGACCTACGTCGACGGACCGGGCGCGGGGATGCCGGCCGTGACGCGCAAGCGGCACGGCGCCGGCACGGGCTGGTACGTCAGCACGCGACCGGATGCCGCCGGCCTCGCCGCCATCATGGCCGAGGTCTACGCCGACGCGGGCATCGTCCCGCTCGACGCACCCGCCGGACTCGAGATCATCCGCCGCGCGGGCGAGACCGACGACTACGTCATCGCGATCAACCACGCGGAGACGGACGCAGAGCTCGCCCTGGACGGCGTCGACCTGATGACAGGACACGCCACCCGGGGCACGCTGGAGGTGAGCGCGGGCGACGTCGCCGTCATCCGTGCTCCGCGCACAGCACACGGGAGCGGTCGATGACCGTCCCCGAGACCGAGAGACAGACGACGTCTCGCGGCAGGCACTGAGAGAAGAAGCCGACGCCATCCGGCGACGGCATCCACACCGGTCGTGACGGAGCGACCTCGCGAGAGGCCCTTCCGATCGACCACATCGGAAGGAAGATCCATGCGCAAGATCGGGACCGGCATCGTCGCCATCGCGGCGACCACCGTCCTGCTCGCCGGTTGCTCCGGCGGCAGCACCCCCAGCGAGAGCGGCAACGCCGACGAAGGTTCCGGCGGCTCGCTCGTCGTCTGGACCGACGCCAACCGCGCACCCGCCATCGAGGCGGCTGCGAAGGCGTTCGAAGAGGAGACCGGCACCAAGATCGAGCTGGTCCAGAAGAACTTCGAAGACATCCGCAACGACTTCATCAACCAGGTCCCGACCGGCGAGGGCCCCGACATCACCGTCGGCGCCCACGACTTCCTCGGCTCGTTCGTCTCGGCCGGTGTCGTCGACACGATCGACCTTGGCGACAAGGCCGACCAGATCGAGAAGGTCGCCGTCGACGCGTTCACCTACGACGGCCAGCTCTACGGCTTCCCCTACGCGCTCGAGACGATCGCGCTGGTGCAGAACACCGACCTCGTCGGCGAAGAGGCGCCGTCGTCCTTCGACGACATGATCGCCCGCGCCCAGGCAGCCGGCGCGGAGCGTCCGTTCGTCATCAACACCGCGGGCCAGAAGGGCGACGCCTACACGATGTACGGGTTCCAGACGTCGTTCGGCGCTCCCGTGTTCGTGCAGGACGCCACCGGCTCGTACACGACCGAGGTCGGCATGGGCGGCGAGGGCGGCGAGGCGTTCGCCACCTGGCTCGGCGCGCACGGCGAGGCCGGCTCGGGCGAGATCTCGACCACGATCGACTACGACACCAACAACGAGCTCTTCGCCGCCGGCACCGCCGCGTACACGGTGCAGGGACCGTGGGCCATCGAGACGCTCACCGCCAACGGCGTGAACGTCAAGGTCAACCCCATCCCGTCGGCCGGTGGCGAGACCGCTGCACCGTTCGTCGGAGTCCAGGGCTTCTACATCAGCTCGGAGAGCACGAACAAGCTGCTGGCCCAGGAGTTCCTGACCACCTACCTCGCGACCGACGACGCGCAGCGCGCGCTCTACGAGGCCGACCCGCGTCTGCCCGCCTGGAAGACGCTCGCCGCGGAGGTCTCGTCCGACCCCGTCGTGGCCGGCTTCCTGGCCTCCGCCGCTAATGGCGTGCCCCAGCCCTCGATCCCCGAGATGGGCTCGGTCTGGGACCTCTGGAACGCGGCACAGGTGCAGATCATCAAGGGCGGCGACCCCGTCAGCACCTGGAACACCATGGTGACCGACGTCCAGGCCACGATCGGCTGATCCCCTCCGGGGGCGGAGCATTCAGCTCCGCCCCCGGACCTCTCTCGTGAAGGAGATGCACATGTCGGTCCCCCAGGGAACCGTGAGCGAGAGCGCACCGCCGCCTCGCTCCCCCGATCGGTCGCAGCAGCCCGAACCGCACGGCCGACGCTGGTCGGGCATCGGCTGGGGCTTCATCGTGAAGCTTGTGCTGATGGCGATCGTCAATGCCTTCGGCCTGATGGGGGTGTTCGCCGCCGTCCAAGCCGAGTCGTGGCTCATCGCGACCGCCGCGGCCGTCCTGCTCCTCGCCGCCGACGTCGTCTACTTCACCAAGCGCGCACTGCCGCTGAAGTACCTGCTGCCGGGCTTGGCGTTCCTGCTCGTCTTCCAGGTCTTCATCTTCGGCTACACCGCGTACATCGCCTTCACCAACTACGGTGCCGGCCACGTGGGCTCGCAGGAGCAGGCGGTGGCTGCCGCCCTCGCCCAGGGCGAGCGCCGCATCGACACCTCGCCGTCGTACCCGCTCTCGGTCGTCGAGCAGGGTGGCGAGTACGGCTTCGCGATCGTCGACGACGGTGAGATCAAGGCCGGCGCCATCGACCGGCCGCTCGAGGTCGTGGGCGAGACGTCGGGCGCAGGCGCTCCCACCGATGTCCCCGGCTGGAACGTCGTGCCGCGCGGCACCTTCCTCGGCGACCCCGCCCTTCAGGAGCAGATCGTCGAGCTTCGGGTACCCGTCTCCGACGACCCCAACGACGGCTCGATCCGAACGCGCGACGGCTCCACCGGTGCGGTGTACCTGTCGACGCTGACCTGGGATGCCGACGCGCAGACCATCACCGACACGGCATCCGGCGCCGTGTACACCGCGACCGCCGACGGACGATTCGTCTCCCCTGACGGAGCGGCCCTCCCGACCGGCTGGGTCGTGAACGTCGGGTTCGACAACTTCCTGCGCCTCGCCACCGACCCCGGGCTCCTCGAGCCGCTCGCCCTCGTCACGCTCTGGACATTCGTCTGGGCGGCGCTGTCGGTGATCATCCCGTTCGCGATGGGCCTCGTCGTGGCGCTCATCTTCAACGATCCTCGGGTGAAGGGCCGCAAGGTCCTCCGGACCCTGTTCATCCTCCCCTACGCCTTCCCGGCGTTCATGTCGGCCCTGTTGTTCCGCGGCATGTTCAACGCCGAGTTCGGAGTCATCAACGAGTTCTTCTTCGGGGGCGCCAACATCGACTGGCTCGGCGACCCCTGGCTGGCTCGCATCGCCGTGCTCTTCGTCAACGTCTGGCTGACGTACCCGTACTACTTCCTGGTGTGCACGGGCGCCCTGCAGGCGCTGCCGTCCGACAGCCTCGAGGCCGCATCGATCGACGGCGCCGGGAGGTTCCGGCAGTTCCGCGCGATCGTCCTGCCGCTCGTGCTGGTGTCGACGGCTCCCCTGCTGATCTCGTCATTCGCGTTCAGCTTCAACAACTTCACCGTCATCTACATGTTCAACAGCGGCGGGCCGGCGATCCCCGGTGCGCCGTACGCGCTCGGCTCCACCGACATCCTGATCTCCGCGATCTGGCGCATCTCGGGAGTCTCGGGCGGCGCTGCCGACTACGGCCTGGCCAGTGCCCTGTCGATCCTCGTGTTCGTCGTGATCGGCGTGATCTCCGCCCTGGCGTTCCGCCAGACCCGCAAGCTGGAGGAGTACCAGTGATGTCTGCAACCACCACCGTCGCCACCACGCCCAGCCGCGTCGGGGCCCGGCGTCGCCGCTGGCTGCTCGAGGTGGGCTGGAAGTACCTCGTCGCGCTCGTCATCCTCTTCTACGCGATGTTCCCGCTGCTCTACGTCGTCTCGGCCGCGCTCAACCCGCGCGGCAGCCTCGCCGCGAGCAACCAGCTGTTCGGGGTCTTCGATGTCGCGAACTTCGCTTCGCTCGGCGGCACGTCGTACTGGACCTGGTACGGCAACACGCTGATCGTGAGCGGCGCGTCCGCGGTGGGCGCCGTGCTGATGGGAGCCGCAGCGGCCTACGCGTTCTCGCGGTTCCGCTTCCGCGGTCGCCGCGCGGGCCTGACGTCGCTCCTCATCATCCAGATGTTCCCGCAGGCGCTCGCGTTCGTCGCGATCTTCCTGATGCTGCTCGCTCTCGGCGAGGTGTTCCCCGCCCTCGGCCTGAACTCGAAGATCGCCCTCATCTGCGTCTACCTCGGCGGTGCGCTGGGTGTGAACACGTTCCTCATGTACGGCTTCTTCAACACGATCCCGATGGAGCTCGACGAGTCGGCGAAGATCGACGGCGCGACGCACGCCCAGGTGTTCTGGCGGATCATCATGCCGCTCGTGACCCCGATCCTCGCGGTCGTGGCGCTGCTGGCGTTCATCGCGTCGTTCGGCGACTACATCATCTCGAAGATCGTGCTGGTGTCGCAGGACAACTGGACGCTCGCCGTCGGGATGTTCCAGTGGGTCTCGAACCAGCTCGCCAGCAACTGGGGCCTGTTCGCAGCCGGCGCCGTGCTCGCGTCGATTCCCGTGCTGGCGCTGTTCCTCGGCCTGCAGCGGTACATCATCGGCGGACTCACGGCCGGCTCCGTGAAGGGCTGACGCGCGAGAACGCACCCTCTCGCCGAAACCACACCGTCCCCGGCACGTCCTCGCCGGGACCGTACGCTTTCGCGCGCCCGCGCGCCGACCTCGAAGGAGAGGCTCATGCACCGAACCATCCCACGGCTGACCGCGGCCGTCACGGCGGCGGTCCTGTCGCTCGGGGCGCTCGCGCTCCCCGCGACGGCGGCCGACGACCCGGCCGGCCCGGTCCCCAGCACGATCACCGTGCCGCGGGTCGAGAACCTGCCGGCCGACTTCATCGGAGGCGTCGACGTGTCGTCGATGCTGTCGCTCGAAGATTCCGACGTCGTCTTCCGCGACGCCGACGGCGAACCCGGCGACCTGTTCGCGATCCTGCGGGATGCCGGGGTCAGCGACATCCGCATCCGCGTCTGGAACGACCCCTTCGACGCCGACGGCAACGGTTACGGCGGCGGCGACGTCGATGTCGCCCGGGCGATCGAGATCGGAGAGCGGGCGACGGCCGCGGGGCTGGGCGTCCTGGTCGACTTCCACTACTCCGACTTCTGGGCCGACCCCGCCAAGCAGCAGGCGCCGAAGGCGTGGGCGGGGATGACCGTCGACGAGAAGGCCGCCGCGACCGGCACGTTCACGCGCGACGCGCTCACACGATTCCGCGACGCCGGCGTCGACGTGCGGATGGTGCAGGTCGGGAACGAGACCAACGGCGGCATCGCCGGCGTCTCCGGGTGGAACGACATGGCGCGGATCTTCAGCGCCGGGTCGGCCGCGATCCGCGACGTCATGCCGGAGGCGCTCGTCGTGCTGCACTTCACCAACCCCGAACGCCCCGGTTTCTACGCGGGCGTCGCCCGCGAGCTCGAGGTGCGGGATGTCGACTACGACGTGTTCGCGTCGTCGTACTACCCCTTCTGGCACGGCACGCCCGAGAACCTGACCGCGGTGCTGTCGCAGATCGCCGAGACGTACGACAAGAAGGTGCTCGTGGCCGAGACGTCGTGGGCGTACACGCTCGATGACGGCGACGGGCACCCGAACGTCGTGAAGACGCCCGAGGACGCGACGCGCTACCCCGTGAGCGTGCAGGGCCAGGCCACCGCCGTCCGCGACGTCGTCCAGGCCGTGGCGAATGTGGGCGACGCGGGCCTGGGCGTCTTCTACTGGGAGCCGGCGTGGCTTCCGGTGGGTCCGCCCGAGGAGCTCGAGTCCAACCGCGTGCTCTGGGAGCGCGACGGGTCGGGCTGGGCGTCGAGCTACGCCGGCGGCTACGAGCCGCACGATGCGGGCCAGTGGTTCGGCGGATCCGCGTGGGACAACCAGGCCCTGTTCGACCACGACGGCAACCCGCTCGCGTCGCTGAACGTGTTCTCGTACGTGCGCACCGGCGCGATCGCCCCTCGGACGGTCAGCGACGTGCAGCGTGTAGCCCTCACCGTCGCGGACGGCGACCCGGTCACCCTTCCTGACACCGTCACCGTGTCGTACACCGACGGGACCAGTGAGCAGCAGAACGTCGTCTGGACCCCCGGAACGGATGCCGTCGACGGCGTCGGCGTCTACACGTTCTCGGGCATCACGTCCGCAGGCCACGCCACGACCGCGACGGTCTCGGTCATGGCCCGCAACCTGATTCTGAACGGCGGCTTCGAAGACCCCGATGTCTCGATGTGGCGCTCGGAGGGACGCGGTCTCACGGTGCGCGCGACGGACGACCCGCGCTCGGGCACATATTCGGCGCACTTCTGGGCCGACGCCGCGTATTCGTTCACCCTCGAGCAGGAGGTCGTCGTTCCCGAGGCGGGGTGGTACACCGCATCCGCCGCGGCGCAGGGCGGGGCAGCCGGCACCGACGGGCGCCTGCGGCTGAGCCTCGCTGACGCCCGCACCGCCGCTCGCGCGACGGCGACAGAGGCCGACTTCGCTCTCACCGGCTGGCGCGTGTGGTCCACCCCGACCACCGAGGCCGTGTTCGCATCCGCGGGCGGCACCCTCACCGTCCGGATCACGGGCGATCTGCCTGCTGGGGCCTGGGGAACGCTCGATGACGTCTCGCTCGTCCGGGCCGCACCGGCGGCGGACTTCTCGGCCCTGACGGCAGCGACCGTCCGCGCTGGATCGCTCGACCGATCGCTCTACACGGCGACATCCCTGGCATCGGTCGACGCCGCGCTGGAGTCCGCGCTTTCGATCCTGGCGGCACCGTCGACGTCGCAGACGGACGCCGACGCGGCGACGACGACGCTTCGAGCAGCGATCGATGCGCTCGTCACCGTGGCGCCCGCTCCCGTGGCATCCGCACCAGTGATGCCCGCACCGGCAGCCTCCCCCGCATCCGCGGATGCCGGCCCGCTCGCCGCGACCGGCGGCGCACTCCCTCTCGCGGCGCTCGCCATCGCCACGCTGCTGCTGCTCGTCGGCGTCCCTCTCGCCGCCCGCCGCCGGCGCGAAGGCTGATCGCCGAGAACGCACCGTCCGCGCGAGAGCGTGCCCTCACCGGTACGTTCTCGCGGAGGCGGTGCGTTCTCGCGGGGACGGCGTTCTCGCGTCAGGGGCGCGTGCGCGCCGCGAGCGCAGCCTGGTACAGATCGCGTGACGACAGACCGGTCGCGCCGGCCACCTCGGCGGCCGCGTCTTTGAGCCGGATGCCGTCGGCCACGAGCCGCTGCACCTGAGCGAGCGCATCGGCGGGATCGATCTCGCGCACCCCGGCGCCCTCGATCACGATCACGATCTCACCGCGGACGCCCTCGGCCGCCCACGCGGCGAGCTCGTCGAGGGTTCCCCGGGCGACCTCTTCGTGCAGCTTCGTGAGCTCGCGGCAGACAGCCGCCCGCCGTTCCCCTCCGAACGCGTCGGCCATCGCACGGAGCACCTCGGCGATCCGCGACGGCGCTTCGAAGAAGACGAGCGTGCGCTGCTCGCCCGCCAATTGATCGAACAGCCGGCGCCGCTCCCCCGGCTTGCGCGGCGGGAACCCCTCGAACGCGAACCGATCGGTCGGAAGCCCCGAGACGGCGAGCGCGGCGAGCACCGCGCTCGGTCCGGGGAGGACGGTCACGGTCACTCCGGCTGCGGCGGCCGCCGCCACGAGTCCGAACCCGGGGTCGCTGACCGTCGGCATCCCGGCGTCACTGAGGACGAGGACGTCCTCGGTGCGCGCACGCTCGACAAGCTCGGCGGCCCGCTGCTTCTCGTTGTGATCGTGCAGCGCGATCAGGCGCGGGCGATTCGTGACGCCGAGCGCTTGAAGCAGCCGCTGCGTGGTGCGGGTGTCCTCGGCGGCGATCGTCGTCGCCCGCTCGAGGGCCGTGACCAGCCGCGTCGTGGCGTCGCCGAGGTTGCCGATGGGCGTCGCGGCGAGGATGATCACCGCCCCAGCATAGGCTGGCGGCGTGACGACGACCGCTGAGCCGCTGCTCCCCGAGACTCGTCGGCCGACCCTTCTCGACCGGTGGCACGAGCGCTTCTTCGGCGACCCGCTCTTCGCCCGACGGGCGGCCTGGATCGCCCCCCTCGTCATCACGCTGATCGCCGCCGTCCTGCGGATGTGGAACCTCGGGCACCCCCACGCCGTGGTCTTCGACGAGACCTACTACGTCAAGGACGCCTGGAGCCAATGGGTGCTCGGCTACGCCGCGACCTGGCCCGACGGCGCCGACGAACGCTTCCTCGCCGGCGAGACCGACATCTTCACCACGACGGGCAGCTTCGTCGTGCATCCTCCGCTCGGCAAGTACCTCATCGGGCTTCCCATGGCGCTGTTCGGCGCCGACTCGACTTTCGCCTGGCGTCTCGGCACGGCGCTCGCGGGCACGGCGTGCGTGCTCGTGCTGTACCTCCTCGCGCGCAGCCTCACCGGCTCGATCGTCTTCGCCTCGCTCGCGTCCGGTCTGCTCGCGATCGACGGCCTCGGCATCGTGATGAGTCGCGTCGCCCTGCTCGACATCTTCCTGACGCTGTTCACGCTGCTGGCGTTCTGGTTCGTCGTGCTGGATCGCAACCGCTCCCGGGTCGTGCTCGCCGAGCGCATCGCGGCGCGGTGGGACGACATCGGCGCACCCGCCTGGGGTCCGGTGCTCTGGAACCGTCCGTGGGTGATCGCCGCGGGCGCGGCCGCCGGCGCTGCGACCGCGGTGAAGTGGTCGGGGGTGTGGGTGCTGGCGGCGATCGGCATCTACCTGGTGGTGAGCGATGCCCTGGCGCGCCGCAGCGCCGGCATCCTGTACTGGCCGGCCGACGCGACCGCCCGTCAGGGAGCGGTGTCGTTCGTGCTGCTCGTTCCGGTGGCGCTCGCGGTCTACCTCGCGTCGTGGACCGGCTGGTTCGTCACCGACGGCGGGTACGACCGGCATGCGGCGGACGCGAACCCGGCGACCGGCTTCTGGTCATGGGTGCCGCTGCCGCTGCAGAGCCTCTGGCGCTATCACGAGTCGATGTACGGCTCGACGGCCGCGATGTCGACTCCTCACGCCTACGCGAGCCCCGCAGCGCAATGGCCGCTGCTGCTCCGACCGACGTCGATGTACGCGGGCAGCACTCCCGGCGGCACGGGATCGTGCACCGATGCGAACGGCTGCTGGGAGATCCTCTACAGCATGCCGAACCCGATCATCTGGTGGGCGGGCGTGGCGAGCGTGCTGTACCTCGTCTACCTGTTCTTCCGCACCCGCGACGGCGCCTACGGCATCGTGCTGACCGGTGTGATCGCGACGTACTCGCCGTGGCTGCTCTTTCCCGAGCGCACGATCTTCCAGTTCTACACCGTGCTCATCCAGCCGTTCCTGCTGCTCGCGCTCGTGTTCGTCATCCGATCCGCTGTGCGCTCGGCGCGGCGCGACCGGGGAACCACGCGCGGCGTCGAGCGCATCGTGCTGGTGTTCCTCGGGGTCGTCCTGGTCCTCGCTGCGTTCTGGTTCCCGTTGTGGTCGGCGATCTCGGTTCCCTACGAGTTCTATCGGCTGCACAACTGGCTCCCCGGCTGGGTCTGACGCACGCCCGACGCCGCCCCGTAGGCTAGGCGCGTGTTCCGCTACCCGACGCCCGACGACGCCCATGGTGCGGGCTTCGCGATGGTCACCGACCGGTTCGCCCTGCTTCTCGGCCCGGGCGCCGGTGAAGCGCTCGCCGCCGCCGTGTGGGAGGCGATGACGGCGCGGGATGCCGCGTTCGAAGACGTGCTCTCCGTGATCGCGGCGGTCGGCATCGGGTCGCTCCCCGACCTCGCTCTGGTCGAGCTCGTCGATGCTGGATCGAGTGCGGTCTCCGTCGCCGTCCGAGGCGGCGCCACGATCGATCTGCACGGCCCGCAGCGCAGCAGCTACGCGGGCACCGGGGTCGGCACGTGGGTCGAGGGGTCCGCTCAGCACGTCGCCGGCATCTCGCTCGGCCTCGGCGCCGCACCCGGTCCCTCGGTGCTCCCGATCGGCCGGGGCGTCGTGCGCACGGACGCCCTGGAGTGGGGCGCGGCAGCCCCCGCCGCGGTCGCCTCGCCCGCCGTCGAGGTGGCGACGGTGGCCTCCCCCGCCATCGAGGCGCCGGAGGACGCCGCCCCTCTCGAGACGGTCGCCGTGGACCGGCGGACGCTGACACCGTCCTTCGGCCCGCGCCGCAGTTCCCAGCCCGTGGCAGGCCCGGCGGCATCGCCGGCGCCTGTGCCTGCGCCCGTGCCGACGCCCCCGCAACCCGAGATGGACGACAGCACCGTCCTCGGGTCGCGTCGCGGGGCCGCCCCGGTCGCCGAGGCGCCCGCGTCGCGCCGATACGTCCTCCGCCTCGAGCCGGGCGGGGAGTATCCGCTCGATCACCCCATCGTGCTCGGGCGGGCGCCGCGGGCCGCGCAGCATCCCGGAGCGCGGATCATCGCGGTGCCCTCGCCGCGCAAGGAGGTCTCCGGCACGCATGTGGAGGTCAGGCTCGAGGACGACGTGCTCGTCGTCCGCGACCTCGGCTCGACGAACGGCACCATCGTGCGCGATGCATCCGGAGACGTAGGACTGCTGCGCAGCGGCGCCACCTCGCGTGTCTCGCCGGGTGCCGTGCTCGATCTGGGCGACGGCGTACTCGCGTCATTCGAGTCGCCTTCGTGAACACGCGTCAAGCGATTTCCCGGCCCGACCGTGGTGTGTTAGAAAAATCTCACCGGATTCGGATTCCGGGGGACGCCGTCGTCGCGCCCCCGTTGACAGGGGGTGCATGACTCGTGGCGTCGAGACTGCCCTCCGCGCCGCCCGGTCTTGCGGGATTCACCTACGTCCGTCCGCTGGGTACCGGCGGCTTCGCCGACGTCTTCCTCTTCGAGCAGAACCTCCCCCGTCGCCCCGTCGCCGTGAAGGTGCTGCTGGAGGACATCGTCGACGAGAGCCTGCTGCGGATGTTCAACGCCGAGGCGGATGTCATGGCGCGCCTCAGCTCGCACCCCTCCATCCTGACGATCTACGAAGCGTCGATCTCCTCTGACGGGCGGCCTTACATCGTGATGGAGTACTGCCCCACGTCCCTCACCAACCGGTACCGCCGCGAAGTGATCCCGGTGGCAGAGGTGCTGCAGCTCGGCGTCAAGATCGGATCGGCGCTCGAGACGGCCCACCGATCCGGGCTGCTCCACCGGGACATCAAGCCCTCCAACATCCTCATCACGACCTTCGGCACCCCGGTGCTCTCGGACTTCGGCATCGCCGCGGCCATCTCGGGTCGCTCGGACGGCGACGAGGTGTTCGCGATGTCGGTGCCCTGGAGCGCGCCGGAGATCATCGACGAGCGCGTTTCCGGCTCGGTCGCGGCCGAGGTGTGGGGGCTCGGCGCGACGCTGTACTCGCTCCTGGCCGGTCGCAGCCCGTTCGAGCGCGCCGGCAGCGGTCAGAACAGCCGCGACCAGCTGAAATCGCGCATCCGGAAAGCGTCGTACACGCCCATCGGTCGCGCCGACGTGCCCGATCGCCTCGAGCAGGTGCTCGCGCGGGCGATGAGCCGGGACCCGGGTGCACGGCATGCGACGGCCGCCGAGCTCGCCCATGACCTGCAGCTCGTCCAGCACGAGCTCGGGCTCCCGCACACCCCGATGGAAGTCGCCGTCGACGAGTGGGCAGCGGCGGGCGCCAGCGTCGATTTCGCCGACGACCGCGCGCGCGGGCCGGTGCGGCCATCGGTGGCATACGAGTCGCGTCGACCGGCGCGAGCCGCCCGCGTCGTCGATCGCCGTCCCGACGAAGGCACGATCCTCGCGGGAGCCGAGCCGACGCGCCGTCTCGGAACCGCTGCACGGGTCGCTCTGATCGCCGGCGGCGGCCTGCTGGTCGCCGGCGCAGGCGCCGTGACGACACTCCTCATCGTCGGCGGAGGGTTCTGAGATGGCGCGGCGTGAGAACACGCGCCCCCGCGTGCGGCGCACGACCTGGATCGCCGCAGGCGCCGTGACGGCGGTGCTCGCGGTCACGGCGACACTCGCGGTCGTCTGGCCCGGCTACGACGCGCAGCAGACGCCGCCCGACGACCCCACCGTGTGGGCGCTCCAGAACGGGACCGGCAGCGGCTACGCCCGTGTCAACCTCGAGCTCGGCGAGATCGACACCGTCAAGCAGGTCGACAACGGCAGCGCGCTCGCGCAGACCACCGACCGCCTGTTCGTCTACAGCGACGGTTCGTCGCAGTTCTCCGACGTCGACATGGGACGGCCCGCCGACCTCACGGACGACGCCGAGGACGCCTTCACCCCCACCCCTCCGGGCACCGCTGACATCGCCGTGACCGGTGACGCGATCGCCTATCGCACCGAGGCGGGCGCGGTGTTCGGCTCGAGCCTGTCGGGCGGCGGTGAGGGAATCCCGATCGACCCGTACGCCGACGCCGAGGTACCCGAGGGTGAGGAGAGGCCGCGGTTCGTGGCCACGGCCGTCGCGGTCGACGCCACCGGCGTCGTGTACGCCTACTCGGCCGCCGAAGACCGGGTGGTCCGGGCAGACTCGCGCACGGGCAGCATCCTCGGCGAGGACGACGCACCGGCTGATCTCGAGACGGTGCAGCTGAGTGTCGTCGGAACCCGCTGGGTGCTCCTCGACGAAGCGACCGGCGACGTCTGGCTGCGCGGACGCGACGAACCGGTGACGACCGACCTCGCCGCCGGAGCGCGGCTCCAGGATGCCGCTCCCGGCGGCGACCGCGCGTACATCGCCGATTCCGACGGCGTCGTGGCCGTCGACATTTCCGGCGCGACAGCATCGCGGGCGCTGGATCGCCCCGGTGCCGGCACCGCCGCGAAGCCCGCCGTGCTCGATTCGACCGTCTACGCCGCATGGCTCGGCGACGGCGAGTCGGCCGGATCTCTGTGGTCGAGCACGGAGCCCGACGTCGTGACCGACCTGGACTACCGCGGCGCCGACATCGGCGACAACGTCGATCCGGCCTTCATCGGGAACGGAACGAGGCTCGCGCTGAACGACCGTCGTTCGGGCTGGGTGTGGAACGTTCCCGACGGCGCGCTCGTGGCGTCGTCGCAGCAGTGGGACCTCGACCGTCAGATCGAGGTCGAGCAGCAGGATGATGCGACCTCCGAGCGCGTCGTGGATCCGAAGCCGCCCGTGGCGGTCGACGACGCGTTCGGCGTCCGCGCCGGTTCGGTAACGCTCCTGCCCGTACTGCTGAACGACCACGATCCGAACGAGGACGTGCTGAGCATCGACCCGGCCTCGCTCGAGAACCTCGATCCCGCGTTCGGGACGGCGTCCATCACGGGTGCCCAGCAGCAGCTGACCGTCGCGGTTTCTCCGGATGCCGCAGGCACGGCGACCCTGCGCTACCGCGTGACCGACGGCACGGCCGCCGACGGTCTGCTCTCGGACGTTGCGACGGTGACTCTCACGGTCGTCCCCGACGACCAGAACACCGCGCCGGTGTGGTGCGGTGTCGAGGGATGCCTCGCCTCGTGGCCCTCGCTCACGGTCGCGCCCGGCGCCACGGTCTCTGCGGAGCTCCTCGAGGGCTGGGTCGACCCGGAGGGCGACCCGGTCTTCCTCGCCGGGGCGACCAACGACACCGGGGTAGGAACCGTGACGACGTCACCCGAGGGGACGCTGACCTACCAGCACCCCGACCCGAACGCGACCGAAGGACTGGCCGTGACGATCACGGTGACGGTCTCCGACGCGCGCGGGGCGACGGTGACGCAACCGCTCACGATCACCGTGACGCCGACGCCCGAGCTCACCGCCGAATCATTCGCGGTGACCGGCGTCGTCGGGGAACCGCTCGATGTGTCGGTCGCGCCCTACGTCACCGGCGCGGCCGGCCCGGTCACCCTCAGCGGCGTCGTTCCGCTCGACGAGGCCCAGACCACGGCGGCGGCGAATCCCGCCGCCCTCAGCATGGTCGTCACCGCGTCGGCGCCCGGGTCGTTCCTCGTGCAGTACACCGTCCGCGACTCGCTGACGGAGGCGACGGCCACCGTGCGCGTGACGATGCTCGCCCCCGAGTCGGCGGGCATCACGACGCCGCCCCTCACCGCCTTCGTGCGGCCCAACGAGGACGCGACGATCGATGTCGCATCGGCGGTGTCGAACCCGGCCGGCTCGGTGCTGCTCCTGAGCGACATCCGTCCCGAGAGCGATCCGTTCGCCTCGCTCGGTGTCGACCTCGTCGGCCAGAGCCTGCTGCGGGTGAGCGGCACGACCGACTCGGGCGAGCCCGGGCGCCTGGGTGTAGTGCGGTACACCGTGTCTGACGGCACCGGCAGTGCGGCCGCGACGGCTCAGGGCGAGCTGACGGTCGTCCTGCTGCCGTCGGCGACCGCCGAGCCCCCGATCGCCGTCGACGACGCGGTGACGGTACGAGCGGGCACGCAGATCGACATCCCCGTGCTCGACAACGACACCGCCCCCTCAGGTGCGCTCATCGCGATCGACCCGTCATCGATCGTGAACGAGACCGGAGGCGGCCTCGCCTTCGCCACCAGCCGCCTGCTCCGCTACCTCGCCCCCGAACAGGCGGGCACATACGCCCTGACGTACACGATCTTCCGTCTGGGCTTCCCCGAGGTCAGGGACACGGCGCGCGTGACCGTCACCGTCGTGGGTGACGAGTCGAACCAGGCGCCCCTCCCCCGCACGCTCGTGGGACGGGTGCTGAGCGGCCAGTCGGTGAGCATCCCACTCGACGCCTACGCGGTCGACCCCGACGGCGACCCGGTCGTGCTCGACCGCGTCGTCGCTCAGCCCGAGCAGGGGTCGGCGACCATCTCGGCCGATGGCTCGGCGATCGTCTACACCAGTCCCGACGGGTTCAGCGGACAGGTCAGGTTCCGATACGCCGTCCGCGACCCCAGCGGCGCGACCGGTACGGCGGACGTGCGCGTGGGCGTCATCGACACGCAGACCGATCCGAGTCCGGTCACCTACAGCGACTACCTGCAGGTACAGGTCGGCGCCGAGAGCACGGCGGTCGTCCGCCCCACCGACAACGACATCGACCCCGCGGGAAGCAAGCTCGAGCTGATCGACGTCGCACCCAACGCCCAGGAGGGCTCGAGCGAGTACGACACGCTGCGAGAGCTCATCGGGACGGTCGAGAACGGCGCCGTGACACTTCGCGCCGGTGAGGTGCTCGGCACCTTCTCGTACACGTACACCGTCCGCAACGAGCGGGGCGACACCGCGATCGGACTCATCGTCGTCAAGACCGTCCGCGAGCCGGTGCCCGACTACCCGGTCGTACGCGACACCGTGCTCACGCTCGAGAACCGCGAGGACTTCCCGCGGGGCATCGACGTGCTCGACGGTCAGGTGTCGTGGAACACCGGCGACGTCTCCGGCCTCCGCCTGTCGTTGTGGGGCGAGCCCACCGACCTCGACGTCGACGGCTGGAAGATCTCGGGCGAGTTGCCGGAGCGGTCGCGCCTGATCCCCTTCGAGGTCACGGGCACGGCCTTCGACGGCACCGACGTGACCTCGTACGGGTTCCTGCGCGTGCCCGGCGAGGCCGACGTGCGCCTCGCCCTGCGCGAGGGCTTCCCGCCCCTGCAGGTGCGCGAGAAGGAGAGCGTCGAGATCGACCTCTCCGACGCGGTACGCGTCCCCCGCGGCGCGACCCTCGTCATCGACGACGGCATCCGTGCGGGAGGCGCTCGAGGCGAGGCCGTCTGCAGCGTGGTGTCGGGCACCACGATCCGCTACACCGCCGGCGCGGGTGCGCCGTGGACCGACAGCTGCATCGTGCCCGCGCGACTGAGCACGCAGGACATCGCGACCTTCCTGACGCTGCGGGTGATCGTCGAGGCGGAGATCCCGCAGCCGAGCCTGCGGAGCGCGTCGCTCACGGTGAGCCCGGGAGCGACCCAGACCTACGACCTGGCGCAGATGGTCCAATGGGCCGGCCGCGCCGATTGGGAGTCGGTGCGCTACGCCGGTTCGTACGGAGGCGACCAGTTCACCGTCACGGTCGAGGGCACCACGGCGACCGTGACGGCAGCGGATGCCGCCCGCCCGGGCCGCCAGGAACCGGTCTCGATCTCGCTTCCGAGCCATTCCGACACCGCTCCCGCCAACCTGCTCCTGACGGTCGGCCCGGCACCCTCGACGCTGCCCAAGGGCGGCTCCGCCGTGCAGACCTGCTCGCAGTCGGGCGGCGCGACCTCGTGCACGATCGAGGTGATCGGCGGCGCCGGAGAGGTCAACCCGCTGCCCGGAACGCCGCTGCGGCTCGTCGGCGCCAGCGGTCCCGGGAACTGCACCGGCGTGTCGTTCTCGCGCGCGAGCGACACCGCGGTGCGTGCGACGTGGAGCTCCGATGCTCCCGGCGCCGCCGAGTGCACCGGAAGCTTCACCGTCGAAGACGCACAGGGCCGCCAGTCCAGCGGCGCACGCAACGGGCAGGTCATCCTCGATCTGCAGGGTCTTCCGGCCAATCCCTCGCGGATGGAGTGGACCGCGTACACCGGTGACTCCGTCAGCCTGCGTGTCACCTCCGACGGCGGTTCGTACCCCGCGGTCCAGGGCTATCGGATCACCGCCGACGGTCGCGAGGTCGCCACCTGCCCGGCATCCGGGTCGTGCTCACCGATCTCCGCCCCGGTCGGCGAGAAGATCACGTACGAGGCCCGCGCCTACAGCTCCGTCGGCGAATCGCGCTCGACCGTTCGCGCGCAGGCCTGGGCCTACCGCCCGCCGGCACAGCCCGCGGGATCGTCGTTCGAGCCGACACCCAACGGCCGCGACGGCGGCCGCGCGACGATCACGGTGACGGGGCTGGATGCCACGACCGGCAGTGT